>CALBRZ010000077.1 GCA_937927735.1 uncultured Planctomycetales bacterium | reverse complement strand
CGCGTCCTACGCTCCTAGAGGGGGCCGACACCCGGCTCGTGTGGCGTAGAATGAAGGTCTGACTCCCCGCCTGGGTTCGTCCACCCGCGGCGCGGACAGCGGCACGTTGGTCCGCCTGTGTGCCACTGCACTACCCACGACCATCCAATCCATTTCAAAAACCTCGGCCGCTTTCGCCAGCCATGATCCTGCTGAACGTCGCCCATGTCACCAAGCGTTTTGGCTCTCAGCCGGTTCTCGACGGCGTGACGTTCGAAGTCCGGCCCGGCGAGCGGATCGGGCTGGTCGGCCCCAACGGCTGCGGCAAATCGACGCTGATGAAGATCCTGGTGGGCCGCGAGGAGCCCGACTCGGGCCTCGTCGAGCGGCATCCCTCGTCCACGATCGGCTACCTGGAGCAGCACCCGGAGTTTCCGCCCGGCCAGACACTGTGGGAAGCCGCCCTGGAAGGCATGGCCGACATCGTCGCCATGCAGCAGGAGTTGGAAGCCACGGCCGAGGCGATGGCCAAGGCCCCCGACGGTCCCGAACACGACCGGCTCGCCCGGCGTTTCGATCGCCTGCAACACGAGCTCACCCAGCGCGGCGGCTACCAGATTGATCACCAGGTGCAGCGAGTGCTTGACGGCCTGGGCTTCAGCCGCGAAAGCCACAGCCAGTTGTGCACGCAGCTAAGCGGCGGCCAGCAGAACCGGTTGATGCTCGCCCGGCTGCTGCTGGCCCTGCCCGACCTGATGCTGCTGGACGAACCTTCCAACCACCTCGACCTGGAATCGACGCGCTGGCTGGAAGAGTTCCTGGCCAACACCGAAAAAGCCGTGATCGTGGTTAGCCACGACCGTTACTTCCTCGACAAGGTGACCAACCGCACGCTGGAGCTGTACCAGGGCACGGTCGAATCGTATCCCGGCAACTTCTCGGCCTACTGGCGGCAAAAGGCCGAACGACTGGAGGTGCAGCGCCGCACTTACGAAAAGCAGCAGCAAGAGATCGCCAAGGCCGAAGAGTTCATTCGCCGTAACCACTACGGCCAGAAGCACGCCCAGGCGGAAGACCGCCGCAAGAAGCTGGAACGGATCGAACGGGTGCCGCCGCCCCGCGAGATCCATGCGCCGCCGATTGGCTTTCCGCCCGCCAGCCGCACCGGCGATATCGTGCTGACCGTCGAAGGCCTGGCCAAGAGCTACGACCGGCCGCTGTTCAAGGACCTGTCGTTTTCGATCCAACGCGGCGAACGCTGGGGCATTCTGGGCCCCAACGGCACCGGAAAGACCACCCTGCTCCGTTGCATTCTGGGCCTGGTGCAGCCCGAGGCCGGCGAGATCCGGCTGGGCTCCGGCGTGCGGATCGGTTACCTGGACCAGTTGACGGCTGGGCTCGATTTCGAGCAGCCGGTGGTCGACGCCATCCGGCCCGATCACAAGGAGTTCAACGAACCGCAGCGGCGCGACCTGCTGGCCCGCTTCGGCATCACCGGCGACGCCGTGTTCAAGAAAGTGGGCAGCCTCAGCGGTGGTGAGCGCAGCCGGGCGGGCTTGGCACGGCTGGCCGCGCGCGATTCCAACTTTCTGATTCTCGACGAACCGACGAACCACCTGGACATCTGGGCCCGCGATGCCCTGGAACGCGGCCTCAACAAGTACGACGGCACGCTGCTGTTTGTCAGCCACGACCGCTACTTCCTCAACCAGGTGGCCGATCACCTGCTGGTGGTCGAGGGCGACCGGTTCCGCGTCATCCACGGCAATTACGACACCTACCTGCACTTTGTCGCCCAGGGTCTGGCGGAAGGCCAGCGGGGTGAAATGCCCGCCGCCAAGGCCAATGACAGCGGCGGCAAGAAGGCGGCCGCGTCCGACGGCAAATCATCGGCCAACGCGGCGCCGGAAAAACCTGCCCGGCGCAAACGCCGCTTCCCCTATCGCAAGGTGGCCGACCTGGAGGCCGAGATTCAGGAGCGCGAGCAGCAACTGCAAGCACTCCAGGAGCGTTTGGCCTCGCCCGACATCTTCCGCGAAGGCAGCCGGATCAAAGAAATTCAGGCCCAGATCGCCGAAACCCAGCAACTCTTGGCCCAGTTATACGAGCACTGGGAAGAAGCGGTGGAACTGAACTAAACGGCCCGCGCAGCCACTGGCCTTGCGCAAGAACATTCGATCATCGGCATGGGAACGTTTTTTCATAACGCATGCCTGATTGATCGCGCGCTGGGGTACTTTTTTGACACGTCCAACCCGCTTGGGTATGGTGAACGGTGCCCCCTCTATCGCCGACCGGCGCACACTATCCACTGATGGGCATCTCTTGTCGTTCGTGCGTCGGCAGCTTAGGTCGAGTAGGTAATTCGCGGTGAACGGGCCCAGCGAGGCCGTTCACACCCATGACGCCAACGGCGTTGGTCTCATCAAGATTCCGCGATTCGCGGCAAACAGCTCTTTGACTTGGTCCGCGCGCTGCTGGCTTTGGCAGACGACGACTCAGCCGCCTGACCGAAGCGGCCCGATGTGTTCTTAATCGCTCCAGCGAGCTTGACTGCGCGATCAGGCTGACGGCGCGCTACGTGCAAATAACCGTACGCACGGCGAAGCATTGCCGCATCAAGCGATCGATGCTCACCGCTGCCGGTTCTCGGATGGCACGGACGCTGCGGATGGTTTCTCCCCGTTCCGAAGCGAGAGTTGCCCCATGAGTACGGCATCGAGTACCTCATCGGCCTCGGCACTGCGCGATGCGCACATCGCGGATTCGGTTGATCGTGGCACCATCGGTCAGGGAGGGCGCACGCCGCAACCCCAGGAGCCTGCGTCCAAGTATCAGTACCCCGGCATCCCCACCACGTGCGACGGCGCCGAAGCCGTGGTGCATGTCGAAACCCATGTCAGCCAGGCGGCCGGCGCGTACCCCATCACCAGTTCGACCACCATGGGCGGCGGCTTCAACGCCGCTGCCAGTAACGGCCGCACGAACCTGTGGGGCGACCCCCTGCTGTTCTTTGAGCCTGAGAGCGAGCACTCGGCTGCCAGCTTCTGCGAAGGCTTTGCCGCCGCCGGTGGGCGCGTGACGAATTTCACCAGCGGCCAGGGCCTCGTGCTGATGAAAGAAGTGCTCTACACCATCAGCGGCAAACGGCTGCCAGTGGTGATGAATATCGGCGCTCGGGCACTCACCAGCCACTCGCTCAACGTGCACGCCGGGCACGACGACGTGATGAGCGTGGCCGATTGCGGCTGGGGGATGCTCTTTGGCCGCAACGCCCAGGAAGCCGGCGACTTGTGCCTGATCGCCCGCCGCGTGGCCGAGGATACCTGCACGCCGTTCTTCAATGTGCAGGATGGCTTTCTCACCACGCACACGGTCGAAAAGGTGCGGCTGCCCGAGCCTGACTTCATGAAAACTTTCATCGGGCCGCCGAGCGACAAACTCATCAACCTGATGGATCCGGCCAACCCGATGATGTCGGGCGTGGTGCAGAACCAGGACTCCTACATGAAGGGCAAAATTGCCCAGCGGTGGTATTACGACCGTATCGAGCCGGCGCTGCGGCAGGCGTTCGACCTGTTTGCCGAGCAGACGGGCAGGCAATACGACTTTGTGATGCCCTACCGCTGCGACGATGCGGAGTATGTCATCGTCGGCATGGGCTGTTACATGGAAACGGCCGAAGCCACGGTCGATTACCTCCGCAACCAGCGCGGCCTGCCCGTCGGGGCCCTCACCGTGTGCTGCTTCCGGCCGTTCCCGGCGCGGCAGATTGTCGACGCCCTGAAGCACTGCCTGGCGTTCACCGTACTGGAGCGGATGGACGATCCGCTTTCGACCACCGGCAACCATCTCACCCGCGAGATCAAAGCCGCGTTCTGTGACGCGGCCACAGGCTCCGACGCCCTGCTGCGGATCCCGACGATTTACAGCGGCTCGGCGGGCCTGGGCAGCCGCGATGTGCGGCCGGGCGACTTGATCGCCGCCGTCGAAAATATGATCGAGGGTGGCCGGCAGTATTTCTGCCTGGGCATCGATCACCCGTTGGCCCTCAAGGTGAACGAGGATCCCGATCTGCGGGAGCCGGGCAGCTTCTCGATGCGCGGCCATAGCGTGGGCGGCTTCGGCTCGGTGACCACCAACAAGGTGATCGCCACCATCGCCGGCGACGTGTTCGGCAAGGACGTGCAGGCGTACCCCAAGTACGGCTCGGAGAAGAAAGGCCTGCCCACCACCTATTACCTGACCATCTCCGACCATCACATCCGCCTGCACAGCGAACTGGAGCAGGTCGACCTGGTGGTGCTTAACGACACCACGGCCCTGTTCTCCGGCAATCCGCTCAAGGGGCTCGTCGAAGGCGGGGCCATCGTCATGCAATCGCCGCATGCCGACGCGACCGAGGTGTGGAACCGCATCCCTGCCCATCATCGGCAGTTCATCCGCCGCATTCGCGTGCGGGTGTACTACCTGGACATGGTGCAAATCGCCCGCGAGGTCGCTTCCATTGCCGACCTGCAGATGCGGATGCAGGGCATCGTACTGTTGGGGGCCTTCCTGCGGCTGACGCCGTACGCCGCCGAGCGCGGCATGACCGAGGAGCAGGTATACGCCGGTGTGGAAGGCGCCCTGCGCAAGTACTTCGGCAAACGCGGCGAACGCGTGGTGCACGACAACCTCACCTGCGTCAAACGCGGCTACAGCGAGCTGCGCGAAGTGCCGCAGGAGTTGATGGTTTAGCGCCGCAGGCTTCTCACGTCTTCCAATCCGTTCAGCAAGAACCGTCACGTATCGCACGCTTTTCCTCGCCCGAGCGCATGGCGTCACCAGCCGCAGCGCTCCCTTGGGAGGTTGGACATGGCCACCGAGACTCCCGCCGCTTCGATGAACGCCGCCACGGACCGCGATCCTTTCAACAACAACAGCTACGGCACGCTGGTCGATACCGATTACCGCCGCGTGAGCCTGCCTGTTCTGGATGTCGACGACTTCAACGACCGCATCATCCGCGCGTATGAAGAGGGCCGCGGTGAGAAGGGATTGCCGGCCGATCTGTCGGTGGCCCGTTCGCTGATTCCCGCCGGCACGGCCACGCTGCGCGACTTCAGCTACATCGCGCCCGATATTCCGGAGTACCACCCATCCAACTGCACCGGCTGCATGGATTGCGTGACGCTGTGCCCCGACACGGCGATCCTGGGCAAGGTGATCGGCGAAAGCCAGTTCGAACAGCGGCTCGCGGCCATAACCGATCCGGCCGACCGCGAAGCCTTCCGCCAGCAGTGGGCCAAGACCCGCAAGTACTACGAAGGCCCCGCCAAACGTAGCGGCGAAGGCGGCCTGTTCACCATCATCATCGACCCCAGCAAGTGCAAGGGCTGCGCCGAGTGCGTCACCGTGTGCGACGACAACGCCCTGGCGATGATCCCCAAGAACGAGGACGTGATGACCCGCGTCCGCAAGTTCCATCGTCACTTCAAGCAGGTGGGGCCATCCGATGAGCGGTTCGTCAACGACAACCTGCTGATCGACATGATGCTCAAGGAGCAGTCGCACGTGTACACCGGCGGGGCCGGGAGCTGCGCCGGCTGCGGCGAAGGCACCGCCCTGCGGATGCTGTGCGCGGCCACCGGCGCCAAGTACGGCAACGACTGGGGCATCATCGCTGCCACCGGCTGCAACACGGTGTATACCTCAACCTATCCCTACAACCCGTACCTGGTGCCCTGGATCAACTCGCTGTTTGAGAACGCCCCGGCCATGGCGCTGGGCGTGCGGGCACGCTGGGATCAGTTGGGCTGGCAGAACAAGCCGCTGTGGTGCATCGGCGGCGATGGGGCCATGTTCGATATCGGCTTTCAGTCGCTCTCGCGGCTGCTGGCCAGCGGCGCCAATATCAAGCTGTTCGTGCTCGATACCCAGGTGTATTCCAACACCGGAGGCCAGGCGTCCACCAGCAGCTACACCGGCCAGAACACCAAAATGTCCGTTCACGGCAAGGTGGTGCCGGGCAAGCAGGAGCGCCGCAAGGAAATTGCCCAGATCGCCATGATGCACCCGTACACGTTCGTGGCCCAGACGACTTGCGCGCACACGAACCACTTCTACCGGGCAGTGCTCGACGCCTTGGACTTCCCCGGGCCGGCCCTGGTGTGCTGCTACACCACGTGCCAGCCCGAGCACGGCGTGGGCGATAACATGGCCACCGATCAGGCCCGGCTGGCGGTCGACACCCGGGCGTTTCCGCTGCTGATCTACGATCCACGCCGGGGCGACACCATCGCCGAGCGGCTGTCGCTGCAAGGCAATCCGGCGGTGACCGAGGACTGGTACACTAACCCCAAAACCGGCCAGGTGGTCGATTTCATCGACTTTGCCCGGAGCGAAGGCCGGTTTTCCAAGCACTTCGACGCCGAGGGGAACCCCAGCCCCACGCTGCTGCGCGCGCGGCAGGATCGGCTGGAAAACTGGCAAATTCTGCAGGAGTTGGCAGGGCTCCGCGGCAAAAAGTCGCAGTCCAAGCAGTCTACCTCGGCCGACGCGACCACCCCGGAGCAATCTACCCAACCCGTAACTTCCCCACGCAAAGTGTCAACCAATGGGCATGCGAGCCGCCCAGCGCCGTCAGACTGCTTTGGTGAAGGAACGCGTTTTCGCTATAAGGAAGGAGAGCACTGGATTGCTGGCGTGGTGCATTCGCTGAATCCGGCGGTGGTGATCCTGGAAGATGGCAGCGAGATCCACACCACGGCCGCGGTGCTCACGGCAGCTCTCCGCGAGGGCCTGATCGAGCGTTTGTAGCGGCCTCTGGCGAACCTTTTGGCCGACAGCGCCTCTAAGTGGTAACGGCCGCGGCACGCGGTTCGCCCTTAGGGTCCGCTCCATGGACCAGGTCCTTGGGGGATGTGAGGGGATAACGTGAGGGGATGTGGCGAGGGAGCCACCGTGCGGGTTGCCGCCGGTGATAAGATTACCTCAGCCCTCTATCGCGTCCGCAGCGCGGGGCAGACGGGGCACACACGACAAGCCCCCTGCCGCACGGCTCCGCCGCTGTGCCGGACGCCCCGGCCCTGACCAAACCCAAAGAACCTCGCCCAACCTTCCTGCCTGTTTCCCGGTAGTTTCCCGCCTCATGTCTCGCACGCCCGCAGCAGTGGCCGGAACGACCTGGACGAAGTCGAGTAGCCTGTAATGAACGACAGTACGGTCGCCACTGAATGTAACGAGGATTGGAAAATGCAATTTTTCCATGGTGATCTGCTGATCGGCGGGGCAACGTTCCGGCGATTGCACGGACAGTTGAAGTACGAAGAGCCCTCGCCCGATTCGTCCGACTGGCAGCTTGCCGGCCAGTTGGAACTCACCCGCCGCCAGGTCGAATGCCTGGAGCTGAACCGCCAGTACCGCCTGGAGCTGGAAGACGGCCGGGCCGGGGCCGTGGTGGTTTCGCGGGTGGACGCCAGCGAGATCGGCGCCGTGGTCGACTTTGAGCCGCCTCGCCGCAAGCCGAAGTAAGCGTCCCCAGCAGTTAGCATTGGCGGTATCTTTGCGCGCGTGTCACGGCGGTGTCAGCCGTGCAGAACTCGAAGGCCGGGTGCAAGCACCTGGCAAGAGGCAACATTCGGCGGCAAGTTTCAGCCCCGGCTTGTTTCATGGACCGCACAGCGGACCCTACTCGCGCCGGTACTTGCGCAGCTTCTCCTCATCCACTTCCACGCCCAGGCCCGGTTTGGCCGGCACGCGAATGTGGCCGCGTTCGATCGGTAGCGGCTCCAGCGTGATGTCTTCCACCAACCCGTAATAGGTGCTGTCATTGGCCAGCGAATAGGCGGGGCAACTCGCCGCCACCGCCACCATGGCCGCCGTCTTGGGTCCCATGTCGTGCCCACAGTGCATGATGCAGGGCACGCCCGCCGCTTCGCACACGTGGCCGATCTTTACACACGGCCAGATCCCGCCGGCGATATGCGTATCGGGCAGGATGAACGCGGCGGCCTCGGCTTTGAGGATTGCCCACACGCTGGCCGGGTCGGTCACGCTTTCGTTGAGCGCGATCGGCGTAGTCGTCTGCTGCCGCAGCCAGGTAGCGTCGCTTAAAGGGTCGGCCGCAATCGGCTGCTCCAGGTATTCGAGGTCGTATTCCTCCAAACGCCGGGCAAGCTGGGCCGCCTGCTGCGGTGTGTACGCGCAGTTGGGGTCGATCCTCAGCTTGAGTTTGTCGCCCACGGCGTCGCGTACGCCGCGCACCATGGCCAGATCTTCCTCGGGATCGCTGCCGGCTTTGGTCTTGAGCGTGGTGAACCCCTGCTCCACATAATAGGCCGCGATCTCCCCTGCCCGCTTGTAACTCTGGATGCCCATGCACGCTGCCAGCTCCACGCGCTCGCGGATGATGCCGCCCAGCAGCACCGCCAGCGGCAAGCCGGCCGCCTTACCGGCAATGTCCCACAGGGCCATTTCAATGCCGGAACGCAGCCGCGGCTCAAAAGGGCACTCGGCGTGGTACCGCTCGATGTTGAGCGGGTCGCGGCCGATCAGCCAGGCGGCAGCCTTGGCGGTCATGGCCGGGCCGCTCACGCCAGGCAGAAAGTTCACGTTGTGCTCGCCCCAGCCGGTGAGCCCTTCGTCGGTATCCACGCGTACGATCGCGCTGGTCGAAGTCGACGACGTGCGGATGTGCGACCGGTACGGCGCGATGGGCGGCACCTGCGGCACCTCGACCACGGTGACCTCTACGGCGGTGATCTTCATGGCGGTTCTCGCTGCGACAAAGCGGGTGGTGAAGCGGCGTTCGGACAGATGGGTGGCGCTCGCGTCGCTGCCGCCGGCCCGCGTCGTATGCAAGGTACCCCCGCGGCGGAGCACTCGCCAGTTTTTGCCGCCTGGCTCGGCGAGCCGTGCGGCGAACGGGCCCCTTTCGCAACGATGCCGTGCGGCGTATCCTCACCGTTTCGGCAGCGCGATGCAGCGTGCTGCGTCTGTCAGCGAACCTATGACACGTTCTCCGGGGAGGCGGCCGCCGTGAACCAGACTTCGCCCACGTTGCCCACCGATTCGCTCCGCATCGGCTTTATCGGTGCCGGCCGGATGGCCACGGCCTTGGGGCGAGGGTTTGTGCGCGCCGGCCTGGTGAAGCCCGAGCATTTGCAAGCCTCCGACCCGGTAGAAGCCGCCGCGGCAGCGTTTGCCCGCGAGACGGGCGGGCGCGTCCGCCAGGACAACCTGTCCGTAGCCAGCGGCAGCGACGTGCTGTTTCTGGCCGTCAAGCCGCAGCATTTGCCGCCGGTGCTCGATCAGCTTGCCCCGGCGATCGGCTCGCAGCACTTGGTGGTTTCGATCGTGGCCGGGGCCACGCTGGCCACGCTGCAGCAAGGGCTGTATGTCGATGGCCGCCAAAGCCAGCCGCGGCTGGTCCGCGTGATGCCCAACACGCCCAGCCTGATCGGGCAGGGAGCCAGCGGCTTTGCGCTGGGCGCGGGGGCCACGGCGGACGACGCCCAGTTGGTGCAGCGGCTGCTGTCGGCCGTGGGCGTCGCTCACCAGGTGGACGAGAAGCTGCTCGATGCCGTGACCGGGCTCTCCGGCTCCGGCCCGGCGTTCGTGTACCTGATGATCGAAGCTCTAAGCGACGGCGGCGTGAACATGGGGCTTCCCCGGGCGTTGGCGACCTCGCTGGCCGCCCAAACCGTGGCCGGTGCCGCGCAGATGGTGCTGCAAACCGGTCAGCATCCCGGCGAGTTGAAGGACGCCGTCACCAGCCCCGGGGGCACCACGATCCGCGGCCTGCAAGCCCTGGAGAACCATGGAGCCCGGGCCGCTTTCATTGCTGCCGTTGAAGCGGCCACGCGCCGCGCTCAAGAACTGGGCCGTGGCTAAAGCGTTCCGCCCCATTCCCGTCGCTTGCCAGGTGCCACGCACGGCAAATGGAATTTGGCCGCTACGCGGCGGCGGGGTACCATAACGGACAGAGGCCCGCGTTGCCCTGCTTCGCACGTCTGGCGGGCCTTGCCTGCGATTCGCCCCGGTTGCCCGGGTAAACCAGGCGTCCTTTCACGTCGCGTGTCCGTTCATCGGTTGTTGTTGGAAACTCTGAAGGGTTCGTGCGGCCCGCAGGCTGCGTGGCCGCAGGTTTGCCGGTTCCCTCGCGCAAGTTCGGCTTGTGCTACGCCGGCCGCGGTACGTTGATGGCTGAGCCTTGGCAGGCAGGCATTTAGCCGCTGTTGGCCAGGAAGGAGGTCCGACCATGCACACTCGACGCACTGTCGGGCAAGAGTTCGTGTGGTGGATCGTACTGCTGGTGCTGGCCGGAGTGTTGTGTTTGCTGCTGGCCGCCCCGGCTCCGTGACGCCGCTCGCCTTGGCGGCTGCCGCAACGTGCCGCCTGGTCCGGCTACCTGCCCACGAGGATTGGCTGCCATCGGTCTTTCGTGCATCTCGATGAGGAACTGCCATGTTGGCCAACAAGCGAAACGAGCGAATTGCCGAAGCGGCCGCGGCCCTCGATGCTCACCTGCCTGGCGGCCGCGGCTTGCAAGTGACCCAGCAATTAGCGACCGGCTTGGGCGCCTTGGCCGACGCGATGTTCACGCGCATCCATGCCGACGTCGAACGCGTGTTCGGCGTGGATTCGATGTTGATGCCGCTCTCGGAAGTGAAAAGCGAACAGCTCGCCCGACGCGAGATCGGGGCCTATCAAGCGGTCGAATCAGCCATGCATGCCGCCGAACGCAAGTACCTGCCCGCCAACCCCGACTGGTACGCACACTGGCTGGCCGGCCTGCTGTTGGCTCCGGCCCACGAAACGCCCGACGTCACCCAGGCGATCGAGGGCTACCTGGCGAACCCGTCGCTGGTCGAGCGGCGACGGCAGTTCAGCAACCGGCTGGAGACGGCCCTGGCCGAAGCCCGCCGCGTCCCGCTGGTGGCCTATCACCTGTTGCCGCTGGCGATTCGCCTGGCCACGTCGCTGGCGTTTGGCGATCAGCAGATGGCGTACGATCTGCGGCGGCGGCAGATGTCGGCGCTATCGTCCATCGAGTCTTGCCCTGCCTGCCGCGGGCAGGTGCTGGAGATTGGCGACTCGTGCGCCGACTGCGGCAACCCATTCTGGAACTATCAATACCTCACCGCCGGGTAAGCGGCCCTAACGCAGCGTCTTCACCACCTTCGCCGCTTTCATCCCGCTAGCACGCGGTGCGGCTTGGACACAAAGAGTTCAGGCATGCGCGCAGATGGCCATTGGCCGGTGGGCGCGGTTAAGCGCCGATCGGGTTGGAATCGGCCTGTAAGAAGTGCGACAGCACGCCGGGCAGCAACGCAAAGTTGAAATGCACGCGGCTGCCAACCGCGCGGCGGCGGTTGAACACCGCGCAGCTTTGCATATCGAGGGACTCAAGCTCCGGCAGGCTGTCGATGGGCGCGGCCACGAGCGCATCGGCCGGGCCGTACTGCCGCGCCGTACACGAGCAGAGATTGGCCGAGGCATCCACCTGCCAGTTGGCGTTGAGATAGCCGCGGAGGCTTTCGCCGGCTTCGGCCAGCCAGGTGTGGCGGCCAAGCTGCACTTCGATCGGTTCGACCGGAACCAACGGCGAAGCCAATCGCGCGGTTGCCGGGAACACGCCGACCATGGTCTGCAGCCGGCCCTCCGGCGTTTCGAGCCGCTGGCACAGGTAGGCCAGCCCACCGCCTTCGGCATAAATCCGGCGGCCTTGGCACACATGATTCCGCAAGGCCGACAGCATGCAATGGTTGGCGGCCAGCTCGCGGGCGTAGATGCCGGCCCGGCCGCAGCCCAGGTAAACAATATCGGTCCCTGGCGGCAGCGATTCATCGGCCAGGGGCGAGAACTCCACCACCTCGGCCCCACGCAGCTCCAAGAGATCGAGCGTTTCGGCGAAGTAACAGTTGAAGGCCTCGTCGTACGCCACGGCCACACGCACGCGATCGCTGCCCGGCAGCGGGCGGTAAAGCAGTTGCTCGGGCGGCTCGAAGCTCTCGCGATTGGCAAACTGCAACAGCCGCTGCGTGCAGAACATGGTGCTCAGCTCGCGGGCCAACGCGTCGCACAGTTCAGCAGGCGGAGTCATGCCGGGCCGCAGCGCGGCGACCTCGGCCTTGAGGGCAGGTACGGCCGGGAGCGCTCCCAGCACCGGCTTACCCCACAACGGTTCGAGCAGGGTTTGCCAGTAGCAGAAGTCGGCCCGGTCGCGCACGCCGTCGAGCAACAAGGCATCGGCATATGCCGGGCGGGCGGGCAACTGACAACCACGGCAGCCAGAAACGCAGATCACGCCCAGCCGAGGCAAATCGAGCCAGTCGCACAGCACATCGAGGCGTCCGCCGCGGGCAGGACTATCGGCGGCCAGCGAACCTTCGACTACGCGCAGATCGCACTTGGCCGGCGTGTGCAGGAAGATCTCGCGACACGTCTGCTGGTTCATCAACCAGCTATCCAGGTGCCGTGAGGCAATGCCGGTAGCTGTCTGAGCTCCGCCGTACGGACAAAAGCATGCCCGCGAGAAGTAGTGCTGCACCTGCAAACCGGCTTGCCGCAACAGCGTCAACAAGCCCCAGGTAATTGGCCGGAGATCGGCCTGGGCTTGTAGACTTCCGATTGCGAGTCGCGGCAGAGACGCCATACGAAGCCGCCAGTATTCGTCGTGCCCGTCCGACCATCACGTAAGGAAATAGGACGGGGCAATAGGGATGCTGGGAATGGATGGGGCGCCGCCACAAACGGCACCATGGCGACCTGATGCTGACCAGCTTAGCGGCAGCACCTGACTGGCGCAATTCTTAGGACGCGTCACGGGTGCGGTCAACCCTGGCCCATAGCAGAAATCGCGCCGGCCGTTGAAACGTCCGGGCGCTTCGTCCCGAGACGGCGACCACAGGGCTGACGCATGGCTGGTCCGTCCCCACCGTTGCTTCCCGACCGGCGAGGGACGTACGCCCCCACGCCGGGCTGCCTTCTGCCCCCTAGGATCGCTCGGGGGCATAGTTTCGAGCCGAGCGTGCCGCTGTCGATTGACCACGCGCGCCCCACGATGGCGAGGCGTGACCGGCAAAGGGGCGGCACGGCGCCCTGCCCTCCGCGGGAACGCCCCAAACGATGCTGCCAACGCTAGCTGCGCCTTGCAGGACACTCACCAGACATGGCACTAAACGCTTGTTTGACTTGGGTATAGCGTCCCGTTCCAGCCAAGGCCGATCGTAGCGCAGATGGGGCCGTTACCGGGGCGGCAGCACGCGGGGTGCCTGGCCGGTGGCAGGCGGGGCGGGCTGTTGCGGTTGCTGCGGCTGGCCCTGGTTCTGAGGGCCGCGCGGCATCTGGCTGAGGTCCAGGAACTCGGCCCCGTCGACCTCGATCCGGTTGGTATCCACCCAGAACATGATCTTGCGGGCGGCGGCGCGCGAAACCTTGCTGCCGACCTTCTCTTGCCGCCACAGTTCGGCGGCGGTGCGCGGCGTGCCTTCCAGCACCAGCAGGCCCTTGTCCTCGGTGTAGGTCATGCGCTGCGCATTGGCGGTGAAGGTTTGACCTTCGACCACGGTGTTGCCGTCGGCCACCATTTCAAACCATTTCTGGTCCTGGCCGGCTTGCATCTGCGTTACGGTCAACTGCCGGCAGGTAAGGACCACGCCTTCGGGGCCTAGCTGCTCCACCCGGTTGGGATTGACGGTCGCATCCCAGGCGGGCACCGGCGCGTACACCGTTTGGACGTTGTCACCGAAGATCATTTGCCGCCGCCGGATGTTGCCGGTCAGACTGCGATTGAAATCCACACGCAGATAGGTGAGCTGCTTTTCCTTGGGTGCGCTGGCCGCGGCACCGGCCAACGCTCCGCGGCCCGAGGCCAGCGGCGAGCTTTCGCCGCGCTGGTTATAACCAACCCGCGTGATCCAGCCCGGCCCACTGCCGAACACGCCGCCGGTGCGCTGGTCGATGGTGAGATCGGCGGTTTGCATTTGTTCGTACGAGTCGAGCTGTCCGCGCTCATCGAGCGCCCGCCGCTGCATGTACACGCCGTTGCGGCAACGAATCACGGCCACTTCCGGACGATTGGCGGGCCGCTCCTGCCGGACGAACGAAACCCGCTCGGTGAACATCACCTCCAGGGTTTGCGTCTGCAATTGTTCCTGCTGATGCCGGGCGACGACCTCGCGTTCGAAGGTGGCCTGCTGGCCATCGAACTGCATGCCGCCTTGCCAATCGACCACCAGCGGCACCGGCTGCGCAAGCGTTTCGCCTTGCAGGCCGCGTTCGATCAAGAGGGTCATCTGCCCAGGGCCGTCGATCCAGACCTTGTTGGTCGCCTGGTCGAGGTTCACCGCCGCGCCATCCAGCGCCAAACCGCGACCCTCAACATGGCCCGGCTTGCCGACCACCGTGACCACGGCGGCGTCGGGCTGTTGTTGCACGGCATGAATGCGATCACCCGTGATGAGCATGGGCCGCTCGCCCGGCTTGGGCGTTTGGGTTTCGTGGAGCCGCGCGTTGCCGTCGATGACCACTTCGGAGAGCTCCATCTCCTCGCCGATCACGCGCATCTCCACCCGCACCAGGTCGCCCCGCACATCAAACTGTTGCTGCGGCTGTTGTGGTTGCGGCTGAGGCTGCGGCAGTTGCTGGCCGGGCACGTCGGGCCGGAGCTGCTGATACGGGGGCTGCGGCTGAACGGCTCGGGAAGGAATCGCCCCGGGCTGTATGGCACTGGCTGCAATGCCGGCGGGCGTGCCGGTCGTCGGATACGGCAAGGCCGCCTGCCGCGGCGCGGCGGGCGCCGAACCCGGGTAGGCCGCGTAACCTTGCACGGCACCAACTTGTTGCATGCCAGCCACCCCGCCCATCGGTTGAACCGGCTGCATGTGCGCGGCCGCCGGATGCACCATCTGGGCACCCCCGCCCTGCTGCATGGGCACGCGCGGCGGAGCCTCCACGAACCAGGCTTCGAGCTTTTCGGTCCGGCCGGTGAGTTGCGGCGAACGGATATCGACGCTACCGCGGGCCATCATCCGCTGCGGCGAGAGCTTGGGCCGCAGTTTCGATTGATTCGCGTTATTGGCCATGAGGCCGGCCGCAGGCGGTCCGCCTGGATCCGCCGGCGTACGGGGCACCATGTCTTCGCGCATCCAGACGTGCACTTCTTCGGCGGCCAGCTTGCCCATGCCGGTCATCTGGCTCACGGTCTGGCCTTCGATCGAAATGACCTGCTGGCCTTCGTGAGGCCGGGAGTGAAGCTGCTTGGTCCAGCGGGCTTCAAACCGCCGCTGCGTTTCCGACTGCGCGGCCGGGGCACGGGCGTCGCGGTTGTTCTCGGGCACGATCCAGTTCAGCCAGCCTTGGCCCACGGCCAGGAACTGACCGATCCGGCCATCGGGCCCCGGCTGATAGTGCAATTGCTGGGCGTGGATCTCGTTGGTCTGTTCGCGGAACACAACCTCGCGATTGGATTCCAGGCTGATCCGCCGCGTGGGCACTTCGTACGTGAGCTTTTCGCCCCGGGCATACACCGCCGACGAAGGCGCACTGAGCACCACCGGGTTGCCCTTGGCCACCAGCCGCTCGGGCTCCAGCTTGGGAACACGGTCTTTTTCGGCCGCCTGGCCTTCGGGTGGTGTCTCAGGCTTGAGGAACAGTTCGAGCACTTCGCACGCCAGGCGGTCGCTGGGACCGGGCGAGTTGATCCGCAGCACGTCGACCTGTTCTTCGAACGTGGCCAGGTATTGGTGGAAGTCGAAGCGGAACGGTCCGCGGCAGGTCACCGTGACCGGCGTGGTCGTGCCCTCGGACGCTTCCTGCTGCGGCTCTGACTGGGCGGCCGCGGCGATATCGCCTGGCGCGGCCTTGCCCTTGAACTGGAAGTTCATCTGCACGTCGTGCGAGAGCGTGAGCAGTTTGACGCGGCCAAACTTGCGCTCCACGCCCTTCTTCTTGGCCGTCTTTTCGTCCAGCAGGTCGATCTGCATGCCGCGGCCCGAACCATGGTTGGGGCCCCAGCGGAACTGCACGGTGTGCGGCGTTTGAATGGCCTCGGGCGTCAGGGCCACGTCGAAGGTGGAGATGGCCAGGTCGTCGTCGGGGCCGGGCAACTTTTGATCGCTGCGAATGGTCACTTTGCCCAGCAGCAGGCCGCTTTCCACGCGGCCGATGTCGCCGCGGCGGAGATCGATGTCGCGATCGAACTTGAGGATGGCCCCTTCGGGCGCTTGCAGGATGATGGCCGCGCGGATACGTTCCTCGCGCGGCTTGGACTCATCGTCGGACATGAAAACGATGGTGCACGGCTTGATCTTCAGCTTGCCGTTGCCCAGGTTCGTGTATTCGCGCAAGAGCAGAATGCCCTGGTCGTTCTCCAACCGCTTGGGGCTATCCAGTTCCCAAGCACCCGGCTGGTGACCAAACCAGGCCAGCATGGCATCATCGGGCGGGATCGTCGGGCGCTCGCCGCGGTCGGGAATATCGGTGAGCGTGCCGGCAGGGTCGACCTCGGCCCAGGCTGCCTCGGGCTCGATCATCGGCACCACGCACCAGACGTACGCCGAGTACGCCACGAATGTGATCGCGGCACTAACGGCGACTCTTAGCACGTGTGAGCCCACGGCCATCCCCGGTTGAAATCCGTTTCCCTTGTTTGGCCAGTGCGGCAGATGAGAACTGCCACGCTGCCACATCCTGCGGCTGTGCTAAGGCCGACGCCGCTTAAGCTGTGATGGGTATCCTGCTATCCATGCTGCCGCAGGCAGCCCGGCTGCAAACCGATCCGTCGTTATGCATATAACGGGATGTCCGCTTTCATGCCAGCGCACCTGGCCGCTGCATGATGGACGGCGCATGTTTGCTGGCACCGAAAGCGATGCCGATGGCCTATTCCGACAAGGAATAGGTTTGTATCAAATCGTCCCAGCGCCGCTGCGCTTTGAGAATCATCTCCACGGTTTCGCGCGCCGCCCCGTGTCCGCCCGGCCGCTGCGTCACGTAGTCCGCGGCTGCTTGCAGTTCAGGGCATGCATCGGCCACGGCCACACCCACACCGACATATTGCACCGCAGCCAGGTCCGGCAGATCGTCGCCGATGTAGCAAACCCGTTCCGGCGCAACCTGGAGCTCCTGCAACAGCTCTTTGACCGCTGCCAGCTTGTCCTGGCTGCCCTGGCGAATGACGGTAATGTCCAGCTCGGCCGCCCGCATCTTCACCAGGTGCGAACTGCGGCTGGTTACCAGTCCGAAACGGCCGCCGGCCCGCTGCCAGAGTCGCACACCGAAGCCGTCGCGAACGTGGAATCGCTTGGTTTCGATGCCTTGGTTGTCGTAGATCAGGCCGCCGTCGGTCAGTACGCCGTCGACATCGCTAAGGATCAGCTCAATCGCCTGACACTTCTGGGCTAGATTCATAAAGTACTGCCAGCAAACGCTGCGGGATAATGCGTTGTTCTGGGTCGTGAGTCCTCACCAGCCCGTGGATCGAACGGGGGGCAACGCACGTCGTTTGTCAGTATTTATTTCATTATGAAGGTGCCGCCGGATTGCCGCATAGCATGCTGGCATCCATACCGTCGGGACGGTGCTAGCATGACGGCCAACCAGGTGCGTTTCGCGGCCTTATGCGGTCTTGGCCAGCGGCGGCACGTCGCCGGCGGCACGTTTGCCGCCTTCTTGCTCGGCGCTCGGCGCGACCTGCTGCTTGGGAAGGCGAGCCATGATGTCGGTCACGTCGATCAGGCCCAGGGGGCAGCCGGCTTCGTCGATGACCGGCAACTCGCTGATCCGCCGTTCGCCCAGCAGTTCGATGGCTTCGCTCATCCGGGTGCCGACTTTGACGCAGAATGGCCGCGGCGTCATCACGGCACGCATCGGGCCGTCGATTGCCTGCTCGTTGCGGCGTTCGAACAACCGCGCCAGGTCGCTATCGGTGAACAGGCCCACCAGGCGGTTTGCCTGGTCCACCACCATCACCGCGCCCGTGCGGCGACCCGGCCGGCTCCACTGCGAGAAGACTTGGCGAACCGTTTGGGAATCGCGAGCCAGACGGCATTCGGCCAGCGGCCGCATGTGATCTTCCACCCGGCTGAGACGGAAGCCCAAGCTGCCGCCGGGGTGGAACCGGGCAAAGTCGGCGGCCTGGAACCGCCGCATCCGGCTTACCACCAAGGCCAAGGCATCGCCCATGGCCAGCATGGCCGCGGCGCTGGTCGTCGGCGCCAGGCCCAGGGGACAGGCCTCTTCAATGGGCCCCAGGTTCAAAACCACCTGGGCAGCCCGGCCCAACGTGCTTTGCGGCCGACAGGTAACAGCCAGCAGCGGCACGCCGAACTCGTTGATCGAGGGCAGCAGGCGGACGATTTCCTCGGTTTCGCCGCTTTGCGAGAACATCATCACCACGTCGTCGCGGTGGATGCGGCCAAGGTCACCGTGCATGGCCTCGGCCGGATGCAGAAAGTGGCTCCGCGTGCCAATGGACGATAGCGTGGCCGCGATCTTCTGGCCGATCAGCCCCGCCTTACCGATGCCCGACACGATCACGCTGCCGGTGCATTCATACAGCAGTTGAGCGGCCTGGCAGAACGAGGCATCCAACTGGCCGGCCATGGTTTCCAGGGCTTCGGCATACGCGGCCACGACCTGCCGTCCGAACTGCACCTGTTCCAGGGGCGTCAGGGCCGGTTCGGCCAAAGGTTGGGCATCCATTCCGCATCCTCGCTGGTGGTCGGCCCGACGGCAGGAGCCTGCCGGCGGCCGGGGCGATTAGGCTGGCGTGCTTGGTAGCTGACGCGATGGCGTCCCGGCAATCCTTACCGGACCCCATCGCACCCCCGCCTTCAAAGTGTGCTGGCAACGATGGCAGACACCGCGGCGCAGCACGAGGCGGCGGGGGATTCTAGCGGCAGGCCGCATCTGATGCAACGCGGGACCGCCGGGCCATCTGCAACCGCTGCCAGCACGGCGTATGCGGCGGTTGGGCTGGACATTGCGCGAGGGTTTGATTAACGTCCGCCCGCCTTTGCCCACCCCCGCCAGCCCTGCGGCCGAACAGGCCGCGTTGGTGCTGCGGTTGCGGGTGGCTTGGTTGGTTTCACGCACCTCATTACTCGTTCGCGGCTCGCACAGTTTGCGAGGGTCGGATGCCTGGCAGGGATACGGCAATACTCAAGCGGATGTTCGACCGTCCGCTCGATTTGATCTTGCCGGTCGGCATCATCGCCAGCGTGCTGGTGATCATGATGCCGCTGCCGCCGGTATTGATGGACATCATGCTGTCCGCCAACATCACGCTGGCGGTCATCATGCTGCTCACGACCATTTACGTGACCAGGCCGCTGGAGTTCAGCATCTTCCCGTCGCTGCTGCTGGCCAGCACGCTGGGTCGGCTGGTGCTGAACGTGGCCACCACGCGTTTGATCCTCACCAACAGCGACCGCGACGGCCTGGATGCCGCCGGCGAGGTGGTGCGCACCTTCAGCGAATTTGTGGCCGGCGACCGGATCGTGGTCGGCCTGATCATCTTTGTGATCATCGTGGTGATCCAGTTTGTGGTCATCACCAAGGGTGCCACCCGCATCAGCGAAGTGGCCGCCCGTTTTGCCTTGGACGGGATGCCGGGCCGGCAGATGGCGATCGACGCCGACCTGCAAGCCCGCATCATCGACGAGAACGAAGCCAAGCGCCGCCGCGAGGAACTGGCCCGCCAGGCCGACTTTTACGGGTCGATGGACGGTGCCAGTAAATTCGTCCGCGGCGACGCGATCGCCGGCATCGTGATCACGCTGGTGAATATCGTGGGCGGCCTGATCGTCGGCGTGCTCGAGAACGGCATGAGCATCCGCGAGGCGGCCGACCTGTTTACCCGGCTGACCATCGGCGACGGCCTGGTGAGCCAGGTGCCGGCGTTCCTGGTGTCGGTGGCGGCCGGCTTGCTGGTCACCCGCAGCAGCGAAGCCAGCAATCTGCCCAGTGATTTCCTGTCGCAGTTGTTCATGCGGCCGCAGGCCTTGATGGTCTCGGGCGCGTTTCTGTGCGTGCTGATCTTTACCAGCCTGCCCACGCTGCCGTTGCTGACCTTGGGCGGGAGCTGTATCGGGCTGGCCCTGCTGCTCACGCGCAAACGCGAGGAAGCCCAGGCCCGCGAGGTCAAAGCCCAAGCGGCCGAGTCCGAATCCAAGGCCAAGAAAGAGGAACGGATCGAGGACTGCCTGACCGTCGATCCCATGGAGATGGAGATCGGCGTGGGCCTGATCCGCCTGGCCGATCCGGCTCGCGGCGGCGATCTGCTGGAGCGGATTCAGGGCGTCAAAAAGAAGGTTGCCGCCGATATGGGCCTGCTGATGCCGCGGGTCCGCATCCGCGACAATCAGCGCATCGACCAGAACGCTTACGTGATCAAGATCGCCGGCGCCCCGGTGGCCGAAGGCACCGTGCAGCCCAAGCTGCTCTTGGCGCTGGAGTCGGGCATGACCACGTCGCGAGTCGACGGCATCCCCGTCCGCGACCCGGTGTACGACATGCCGGCCGTGTGGATCGATCCGGCGCTGCGCGACCGCGCGGCCATGTCGGGCTACACCGTAGTCGAACCGACCAGCGTGCTGGCGACGCACCTCACCAAGGTGGTGGCCGACCATGCCGACGAAATCCTGACGCGCGACGCCACCAAGCACCTGATCGAAGAACTGAAGACCACCTCGCCGGCCGTCGTCGAGGAACTGATTCCCAAGGTGATGAGCCTGGCCGAGGTGCAGCAGGTGTTGCAGATGCTGCTCCGCGAACAGGTCAGCATCCGGCAACTGGGCGCGATCCTCGAAGCCCTGGGCGACCACGCCGGCCGGCCCGACAAGGACCCGATCCGGCTCACCGAACTGGTCCGTGCCCGGTTGGCCCGCACGATCTGCACCAAGTACTCCGACGAGCATCGCCGCCTGAAGGTGGTGACGCTGGCACCGGATATGGAGGACCGCATCGCGGCCAGCATCGACGGCACCGGCGTGAACATCCGCATGTCGCCCCAAGCGATCGAGGCCACCTGCGAAGCGATTCGCCGCGAGGTGCAGAAGCTGGAACAAGAACAACGGCCGCCGGTGGTGCTGGTCAACCCGGTGATCCGTTCGGCTCTCAAGCGGATCACGCAGCGGCACCTGCCTCGGTTGGCGGTCCTGTCCTACAACGAAGTCACCCGCGACACCGTGGTGGAAAGCGTCGGCGTAGCCAGCGACGCGGCCCCGGCCATGGCCGCCAGGGCGTAACCTTCCGGTCGCGTCCGCGGCACGTCCACCATGAAACGACAAGCAACCTGTTTGATGGACAACACGGAAAAGGCACTTGCAAGGGAACTGCTGACGCTCGCCTGACACCCACGGTGCCAACGAGCAGCGGCAGGCGGCCCACCGGTCATTTCTCATTCATACGCACAAGTAGCGATGGAAATCAAAACTTATCGCGCGCCCAGTTTGCAAGAAGCCCTGGCGATGGTTCGTGCAGACCTCGGCCCCGATGCGGCCGTGCTGCATACCCGCGAAATCCGCGGTCACCGGCTGCTGCGGTGGATCCCGGGCGTGCGCAAGTTCGAGGTGGCAGCATCGCTGGATGTGAATGTCCCCAGCCGTTTGCCGCGCCGCGAACAACAACCTGCTCCCGCGGCGCCGGCCAGCGCGGCTCCGGTCGCCCGGGCAACGACTGCCGGCCCGGCCATCCCCCGGCCGCAAGCAGCTCCCTCGCGCGACCTGGGCAGCGAGTTGAAGTCGCAGCTCGACGACCTCCAGGCCATGCTGGCCGACTTGTGTCGGCAATCGCAGGTGGCCGGCCGGTCCGACGTCCCCCAGGAACTGTTCCACCTGTTCACCGACCTGATCGACGCCGAGATTCCCGAGGAGATCGCCCGCGAACTCGTGCAGCGTGTTCGGCAGGACTGTCCCCCTGAAGAACTGTGCGATCCGGCCGTGGCCAAGGCCTACGCCGCTCGGCTGATCGAATCCGAGATCGCCGTGGCCGGCCCGATCCAACTGACGCCGGGCCAGCGCCGCGTGGTGGCCCTGGTGGGCCCGACGGGCGTGGGCAAGACCACCACCATCGCCAAGCTGGCGGCCAACTTCCGGCTGCGGGAGCGGCGCAAGGTGGGGTTGATCACCGTCGACACGTACCGCATCGCGGCGGTGGAACAACTGCGGACATACGCCGACATCATCAACCTGCCCATGAAGGTTGTGTCGACGCCGCGCGAGATGCGCGAAGCCATCGCGCAAATGGCCGACCTCGACCTGATCCTGATGGATACCGCCGGCCGCAGCCCGCGCGATGAAGTCAAGATTCACGAGTTGAAAGCGTTTCTCACCGAGGCCCAGGCCGACGAGGTGCACCTGGTGCTGTCGAGCGTGGCGGGGGCTTCTACCCTTTCGCGCACCGCGGAGCGGTTCGCCACCGTCGGCACCACGGCCCTGATCCTGACCAAGATTGATGAAGCCACGGGGCTGGGCAACCTGCTGCCGCTGATGCGCAGCAGCCGCCTGCCGCTGAGCTACCTCACCGACGGTCAGAACGTGCCCGATGATATTCAGGCCGCGCATCCTACCGCGCTGGCCGAAGCCATGCTCGGTATTCACGCAGGCTAACAGGCCAAGACAACTGCCGCGGCGCGAGCCCACCGGCCCCTTGGATATTGCGTCCCGCTGCCGCGAACCGTTGCCATCTGCATTCAGACCATTGCTGCCATGTTCGACGATCAAGCCAAGGAACTGCGACAGCTCGTCCGCATCGACGGCGCGCGGCTCGATCCGCAACTGCCGCCGCCGCGGTTGATCCTGGTCGCTGGAGGTAAAGGGGGCGTCGGTACGTCCACCATCGCGCTCAACCTGGCGGTCACACTGGCGCAAGTCGGGCAGCGCGTGGTGCTGGTCGATGCCGATCCGGCTGCCGCCGACATCACCGCCCGGCTGGGTCTGCTGCCCGACCATGGCATCGCACAAGTGCTTTCCGGCTGGCGGACCGTGCGTGAAACCTGGCTGGAAGGCCCCAGCGGCGTGCGCGTGGTGCCCGGCGGCTGGGCCGAAGAACAACGCGAAGCCTGGTCGCCCTCCGGCCAGCAGCGGCTGATCGACGAGTTGTATTCGCTGGCCGGGCAAACCGATTACGTGGTGCTCGATGTTGGCCGCAGCCCTCACCCGGCTTCGCGAGTGCTGTGGCAAGCAGCCGATACGGCGGTGATGGTGAGCACGTCGGACGTGGTGGCCGTGATGGATACCTACGCGGCGATCAAGGTCTGCCGCGGTGAAGGCGCCACGGCGTCCGTGTGGTCGCTGTTCAACCTCGTGGAGTCGGAAACCGCGGCCGACGATGCCTTTGCCCGGCTGTCGATGGCCTGCCAGCGTTTCCTGGGCCTGACCATTCAACTGGGCGGCGCGCTGCCCGTGGTGGAATCGCTGACGGCCAGCGCGGGCCACGTGCTGCTGGCGGCCGATCGCGACCCGGTGGCCGCGCATACGCTGATGCGGCTGGCTGTCAAGCTGCGGCACGATTGCGAAAGCCGCGTTGCCGCGAACCGTCAGCCCCCGCAAGCGCGGAGCGTGCCATCGCCGCTGCGCAGGCCGGTGCCCCTGCTTTCGTCGGGCCGCGGAGCGCGCGACGGATAACAGATACGCTGAGCAGCGCCGCGCTGCACAAAATCGCTTTTCGCCTGCAAAGTCAGCGACTGTAGCTGGCCCCCAGGCGGAGGATCAGACCAGAAAACAACAGAAACAATTCAACCTTGAAGTGCCCTGGGCCGATAAAGCCAACATCCGTCCGAACGCTCCGGCGCAAACAACTCTGCCGGTTAGCGAAACTTGGCGGACCAGGCAGGCAAGAGGGCCTTCATGGTGGGACGGAAGTACGCTGGCATCCTGGGATCGCTGGCCTTCGCGCTGGTTGTGGCGCGAAACCTGATCGCAGGACGCCTTGAGCCAGATGTGCTGTGGCCGGCCATGGCTGCCATGTTCGTGATGGCTGCCGTGGGTTGGCTGGCAGGCACCCTGGCCGACACCTTCGTGTCGGAAGCGGTTCGGGAACGCTTTGCCGCCGCCTGGCAGGAATACCTGGCGGCCGCCGAGCAGAACGAGCCCCAACCCGGCAACAACCAGCGTCGGGCAGCTTAAGCGGCTCACCTCCCCCTAGCGCTTTGAAGCGCTGCGGGGCGCAGGCCGCGAGCGAAACCCGCGCTGCTCAAGTCAAGCATGAAGCAGTGCCTGCCTCGACTGCCGCGGGCGGCGAGTTTGTAACTGGTTCGTCCATAAGCTTCGGTCATTCGGCAGGATCGACTGCACACGAAAAACGGCAATCGCCGGCCAAGATGGCTGGCTAGGTGTTCACGGAGGAATGCATGCAGACCACGGCTGTCGCTCCCGACGAAATCACCCAGCTTTGGATCGACTACAAGCGCGATCCCAGCAACAAGGAATACCGCAACCGACTCGTCGAAAACTACCTGCCGCTGGTGCGATACAACGGCGAACGCATCTGGTCGCGGCTGCCCGAAGGCGTGGAGCTGGACGACCTGATTTCCGCCGGTGTGTTCGGGCTGATGGATGCCATTGAGGCGTTTGACCTCAGCCGGGGCGTCAAGTTCGAAACCTACTGCGTCCCGCGCATTCGCGGCGCCATGCTGGACGAACTGCGGACCATGGACTGGGTACCCCGCCTGGTGCGCAGCAAGGCCAGCAAGCTCAACGAGGCGATGAAGACGCTGGAGGCCAAGCTCGGCCGCCAGCCCACCGAGAACGAGCTCGCGGAACACCTGGAGATATCGGTTCCCGAGCTGGAAAAGATGATCACCGAGGCCAACGCCGTTAACCTCATCAGCCTCAACAAGAAGTGGTACGAAACGGACAGCTACAAGGATGTTCGCGAAATCGACATCCTTGAGGACAAAAAAGGTGAAGATCCGACCCGCCGCATCCAGAAGAACGACCTGATGCGGCTGGTGACCAAGGGCCTCAACCGCAACGAGCGGCTGATCATCATCCTCTACTACTACGAGGAGCTGACGATGAAGGAGATCGGCGCCACGCTTGATCTCTCGGAAAGCCGCGTCAGCCAGATGCACAGCAGCATCGTGCAGCGGCTCCAGAGCCAGCTCAATCGTCGCCGGCCGGAGTTCGGCAGCTAAAGCGCCCTGGTCCGTAGTCCGCGTTCAACCGTGACACCGCCAACGCCCTCGGGGGGCCCGACTGCGGCTCCCCGAGGCGTTTTTGTTGGGCCGCGCCAGGCGCAAGGCCAGGCGCTGCGCGGAGAGGTACCTCCAGCGCATAAAAAAAACCCCCGGCAGGAACGTGCCCGCCGGGGGGACGAAAATATCGTCGTCAGGCGTTGTGGCTTCGCCGCCGCCTCAAGCGTGCGGCAAGGTTTCAACGCTTACTTGCTGGCCAGGCTGGCGGTGTCGAAGTCGAACGACACTTCGCGGATCTCGCCGCCCTTGATGGCGACCATCCGCTCCTGGGTCAGCACCTGACCATCGCGTTCCACTTCCACGCGGACCGGGTACTGCACCCACTCGCTGCCGGCGGGCAGACGGGTGGTGGCAAACTCACGGATCTCACCGGTCGAGCGGGTCGGCTGGCCGGCCAGCGTGACCTTGGCGTCGGCGGGGACGCGGAGGATCAGAGCCGTCTTCACCGGGGCGGTGGCCACCTGCTGCTCGCCATCGAGGTTGAACTCAAGGTTGCCGGCTTCGCCGCCGCGCAGCTCGATGGTCTTGGTCTCGGTGACCAGCTCGCCATCGACGATCATCTCGGCGCGAACGGTGAAGTTGTAGACGCGATCAGCCTGCAGACCCTTGGAGACAAACGTGCGAACCTCGCCGGGGGTCTTGGTGGCCGCATCGTTGACGTACACCTTGGCCGAGGCCGGAACCTTGACCGTCAGGAAGGTGTCGCCAGAACGACGGGTCATCGGCGGAGCGACCGGCTCAGCACCCGATTCAGCCTTGGGAGCTTCGGCCGGAGGCGAGTAGGCCGGCACGGTGGCACCCGGGGTGACGATCACGCCACCGCCGTAGCTGCCGTAGCTGCCCGAACTTCCAGAGCTACCCGAGCTGCCCGAGCTACCCCAGCTACCGGACGAACCGGAGCTGTGGCTGGAGTAATAGTAGTAGCCGTGGCTGCCGGAGGAGCCGTGGCTACCCCAGCGGTGACGTCCCCAGTGGCCCGAGCTGCCGAAGCTCCCGGAACTGCCGGAGCTACCCCAGCTGCCGGAGCTTCCATGGCTACCGGAGGAATGATGACGGTGACCGGCGTCGACCGGCGCGGTCATCAAGACCGTGGCGGCCAGCACGGCCGCACCAAAGAGATACTTCTTGACCATACGCAAAATGCTCCCCTTAGAAACCGTTGCCGTTTCACCGCGAACGGACAACTACCTGCGCTATTTCGATAGACCAGGCAATCTAGCCCACTTACGAAGAATAGTTCACTTGAAGAAAATTGAAAGATTCTTCCCAAGAATGCCCCGCAGCCGGGGCAACCGTGCGCGGTGCGCGAAATCGCGCAGTTAGGGCAGTCTTGGGGGTTAGGCTATCAATGCCAGCTTACCCCCCAATTGGCAGCGGTTTCAAGCCACTTGGCTTCAGATTGGGCAAAGTTGCGCGTTTGCGGTAAGAAGCCCCCGCAAGAAGTGACTAGGCAGTGACCAGGCGGGGCGCTGCCCGCACCGATCGGGGGCGATCTCCCCAATCGCACCGGCTGCGACGATTTTGCCGAGAATTTACGTGCACTGCTGACCGCCAGTGCACGCCCCCTGACGGCACCGTTCTCATTGACAACTCTACCGGGGGCCCTCATCATTCGAGGAACTAAGCCCGCCGCCGGCGCGTCCTCACCCTCCCCCACTCACCTTCTCTGCGATTCCATGCCCATTGATTCGCTGAAGTCCCGATTGCCGGTCGTGGGACGGATTCTACTGTTCTTGGGCCTGTTGTTTATTTTCCTGGTGGCCATCGAGCTGCTCTCCGGCTCGATGAAGGTGGCAGGCAGCGATACGGCCCGGTCGATGCTCCAAGGACTGAATAACCCCTTTGCCGGTCTGGCGGCTGGAATCCTGGCCACGGTCCTGGTGCAAAGTTCGTCGGTTTCAACCTCGACCGTGGTGGCCTTGGTGGGGGCCGGGCAGCTTAGCGTGGCCAACGCCATCCCGATTGTGATGGGTGCCAACGTCGGCACGTCGGTCACCAATACGTTATTGTCGTTGGGGCACGTGACACGGTCCGACGAGTTCCGCCGCGCATTCGCCGGCGCCACCGTGCACGACTTCTTCAACTTGCTGGCCGTCGCCATATTCCTGCCGCTGGAGCTGGCCACCGGCTACATGGAATACACGGCCTCGTGGCTGGTAAGCCTGGGACTTACCGGTACCGATACCGGCTTCAGCAACCCGGCCACGGCCGCCGTGAAAGCCACGGCCGAAGGCATTCAGCACGGCCTGGCCGCCCTGGGGCTGTCGGGCGGCTGGCTGGCCACCGTGATGCTGTTGGTGGCCCTGATTCAGATCGTGTGCACGCTGTACTTCATCACCAACCTGATGAAAGCGCTGCTGGCCGACCGGATCGAACAGTGGCTCAACCGCGTGCTGGAGCAAAAAGGGATGATCGGACTGGTGATCGGCATGGCCACCACCATGGCCGTGCAGTCTTCCAGCATCACCACCAGTTTATTGATCCCGATGTTTGCCGCGGGCGTGCTCTCGCTGGAAGCCGGCTTTCCGATGGTGGTGGGCGCGAACATCGGCACCACCATCACCGCGCTTCTGGCGGCCACCGTGACCAACCAGGCCGGTATGACCATCGCCTTTGTGCATTTCTTGTTCAACGCCAGCGGCGCGGCACTGTTCTTGCCGATTCCTTTCTTGCGTCGCATCCCGTTGCGGTGTTCCCGCTGGCTGGCCAATGCTGCGACTCAAAACCGCATGTGGGTACTCATCTACCTGGGTACCGTATTTGTGGCGATTCCTCTGTTGGGCATCCTGATCTGGAAGCGTTGATGCAATGGTTGCGGCTGCCCGGCGTGCAGGCGGCCGCGTGTGCGGAGTGGCAAAATGTTTGAATGGTTTTCCAGTGGTTCTTCCGGCGCGGCGGGCTTGGACCGGATGCGCGCCGAGTTCTGCCAGATGCTCGATGCCGGACGCCAGGTCTTCGACGCGGCCACCGATGCCATGCTGGGCAAGATTGACCCCGAGGCCATCCGCGAACAACTGTTCAAGACCGAGAAGAGCATCAACAAGTCGGTCCGCCATCTGCGGCGCGAGATCGTTGTTCACTCCACCGTGCACGGCCCCAACACGTTTCCCACCTGCCTGGTGTTGATGAGCGTGGTAAAAGACGCCGAGCGGATCGGCGACTACGGCAAGAACCTGTTCGACCTGGCCACCACCGCGCCCCTCGTGCAAGATACCGAATGGCGCGCCGACATCATGCAGCTCAAGGAACTGATCTCCAAGCTGCTCAGCGATTGCCGCGATACCTTCTCCACCAGCGATCGCGACCAGGCGCTGGCTCTGATCAGCCGGGCCGAAAAGATTGAGGATCGCTGCGACGACCAGATCCAACGGCTCCTCACCGAAGAACCACCCAAGGCCGCGGCCTATGTGCTGGCCTACCGGTATCTCAAGCGGGTGGCCTCGCACGTCTTTAACGTGCTGACCAGCGTGGTGCAGCCGGTCGATCGGATCGACTTCGCCAAGAAGCTGCCAATCGTCCGCGACGACGATCCGGCCAATTCCTCAGGCCAGTGAACCGCCTGGCACGGCCTCCTTTACTGGTCGTTGACCGGCCGGGGGCAAGCTACACACCCAGGTTTCGCACGTGCAGCCGGCTCAGCGTGATGCGGCCGGAGAAGCAGATATCGACATCGCGCCCGGGCGTGCGCATGCGCTCGGTGTACCGGCCCGCGTAGTGCAGCTTTCCGTTTTCCTCGCGGTACAGCACCGGTAGCGGGTGATCGTCCACCTCGCAATGCACCAGGTCCGGCTCTTCACCACGCACGTCGCTGGCATCGGGAAAGTTCACATTCCAGATGACACCGGGCTGTAACGGCAGCTCCAGGATGTCGCTTAAGACGGCGACAGCCCATTTCCGGGCAAGATCCCAATTGTTGGTTCCATAGCGGCGGAACTGGCTGAGCGCCACGCCGGGCGTGCCCAGAAAGGCCGCCTCGCGCACGGCCGCCACCGTGCCCGAGTGAAACACGTCGCAGCCCAGGTTGCCGCCTTCGTTGATGCCCGACAACACCAGGTCGAAGCCCTCGGTCCAGTGCGCCAGGGCGATGCGGACGCAATCGACCGGGGTGCCGTCGACCATGTAACGTCCTTCGCCCAGCTTGGTCAGTTGCAACGGCTCGTGCGTGGTGGCCTTGTGACTGCAACCGGAGTGGTGGTCGCGCGGGGCCAGGATCACGCATTCGCCGAAGGAGCGGGCTGCGTCGGCCAGGGCGGCCAGCCCCGGCCCATCCACGCCGTCATCGTTGGTCAGCAAAATCCTCATCGGGTTCCTTCGTCATTACGAACGGTTCGCAGGGGGAACTTCCCCAGCCAGCGCTGCCAGCAGGCGGCTCATAAGCCGATCTATCCTCGTCCGGCGGAATCGGTTAATACACACGCCGACATTGGGAGTGGAGAACGACTATGGCAGCGATTGCTCGGCCAGTGGGCCATTTGTCCAGCCTGATTGTGATACCGGCTCGGCTTCATTCTACGCGGTTGCCGCGGAAACTTCTGTTGCGGGCCGGCGGTAAAACGGTGATCCAGCACACGTACGAGGCCGCTTGCCGGTCCAAGCTCGCCCAGGGCGTGATCGTCGCTACCGATGCCCAAGAGATCGCCGCCGAAGTTCTCGCATTTGGCGGCGTTGCCCAACTTACCAGTCCCGATCTGCAAAGCGGCACCGATCGCGTAGCCGAAGTCGCCGCCACTCGCCCAGACATCGACATCTTTGTCAATGTTCAGGGGGATGAACCGGAACTCTCCGGCGAAACCATCGACCACTGCATCCGTCTGCTGCTGGACGACCCGCAGGCCGAAATGGCCACGCTGGCCACGCCGATCCGCTGCCTCACGCGTTTGAACGACCCAGCTTGCGTGAAGGTGGTCTGCGACGACGCGGGCCGCGCCCTGTACTTCAGCCGCAGCCCCATTCCCTACGCGCGCGAATGGAACGATGCGCTGCTGACGGCGGAACCAGCCGTTTACCATCAGCACCTGGGCATTTACGCCTACCGCCGCGAGTTCCTGCTGCGGATGGCTGCGATGCCGCCTGCTCCGCTGGAACAAATCGAGCGGCTGGAGCAACTTCGTGCGTTAGCCGCAGGCGTGAAGATTGCCGTGGGCGTGGTCCACGAATCCTCGGTGGGAATCGATACCCCTGCGGATTACGAACTGTTCGTACAGCGCATCCAGCGCAAGTCGGCTTAAACGACATTGCCATTGGCTGAGCGTTCCACGCCGGCTACCCGGCATCAAAACCTTGGGGGTGTGCGGGGTTGGCGGCAACGCGCGATGGCGATACGCGCTGTCGTCAAAAGTGCAACACTCGCAGGTTCGCTGCGCTGCCCAGTATGAGGGGTTCGCAGGAAGCCGCTGAACTTCGTTGTTCCACCCCGCTGCCGGAGGATAAGGGCGCGGCAAGCCGCGGTTTGATAGGCGTCGACGCGCACTGCAACAGAACGCTTGGACGATTTTTGATGTATGTAAAGAACCGCCCTTCAATCACTTATGAAGGTCGCTGTGATAAGGGATGTACAACCGTCGCCTTAGTTTCCAGGGTGGCTAAGTACTACCGGCAATCAGCAGCGACTGGCGGCGGTGATAATGGGTTATCCAATGGCCCTTGGGGGCAATGGCACTGAATATGCTTAATGGGTTAATTGTATGGGCTACCGCAGCTTTCATAAGCTGCGGACATCAGCAAGGAGGCAATAACGCTGAGAATTCAGGGCACCCAAACGGGCTGACATAGCTCGAAAAGAACGTACGTCCGAACCTTGGCCTAGCGGAATTGGCTAACCAGCGATTCTTGATGCGTTTGTCACAGCTCACCTATACTCTACATTTTGACAACTTCCCAGGTGGCTTTGCTGGATAGCCCGATTGAAGTTAGCTGCCCAAAGGTTCCGATTGTAACGATTATGGACCCGTACGGCCGGGTTCCATCCATCGTTCAACCTTTCGGGAATGGCTTCGCTTTCCAACATATCCGGCGAATCGTATGCGAATCTGGAAGATGGCTTCACCGTCGTCAGCAGCCCCAAGTCGCGCGTACGATGACGAACCAATCGTCATCACGGGCATCGGGCTGATCACCGCGCTGGGCTCAGACCGCGAAAGCGTGTGGCAAGCCGTCCGCCGCGGCAAGAGCGGGGTGCGTTGGTTGACGGGCATTCCCGGCATTCCCGACAACACGCTCCTGGGCGCTCCAGTCGACATCGATATCCCGGTTCCCCGCGAACTCAAGAGCATTGCCCTGGCTCGCCATGCCGCTCGCGAGGCGATGGAAGATGCCGGCGTCGATCTGGACCAGGTCGACCTGGATCGTTTCGGTTGCGCCATCTCCGGACATATGGGCGACACCGGCTGGATTCTGCGCAACGCCAACCGCGAGGACCTGCTGGTGCCCGACGCGCTGCCCTGGTGGCAGCAGTGGATGCCGAACACTTCGTGCAGCCAGATCGCCAACTATTACGGTTTGCGCGGCCCGCGCCTGACGCACTCGGTGGCCTGCGCCAGCGGCCTGGTCGATATCCTCTCGGCCGTTCGTACGATTCGCGATGATCAGTGCGATATCGCGCTGGCCGGCAGTGGCGACGCCATTCAGCCGCTGTTCGCCGCCGGCTTCGATCGCATGAAGGTGCTGGCTCACCACGAAGATCCTACCCAGGCGTGCCGGCCGTTCGACATCAACCGCAACGGCTTTGTGCTGGGCGAAGGCTCGGCCATGTTTGTGATCGAGCGTCTCAGCCACGCCGAAGCCCGCGGCGCGAAGATCTATGCCGAAATCGTCGCAGGGCGGATGCTGGCCGAAGCCCATCACGTGACCGGGCTCGACCAGGAATCGGAAGTGCTGGGACGGCTCATCTCGGAGACGCTCCGCGAAGCGCACCTGCGGCCGGACGACGTGCAGTACATCAACGCGCACGGTACCGGCACGCTCCAGAACGACGTGGTGGAAACCCGCGGCATTCGCCTGGCCTTTGGCGAGGCAGCCGATCAGGTGTGCGTCAGCTCGACCAAGTCGATGCTGGGTCACCTGATCAACGCCGCCGGCAGCGTGGAGCTGGCGATTACGGCGCTGGCCCTCCGCGACGGCTACGCTCCGCCGACGTTGAACCTCACCAACCCGGACCCGGCCTGCAATCTCGACTGCGTGCCGCTGGTTGGCCGTCGCGGCCCGTACCAGCACGCACTCAAGATCTCGGTGGCCTTTGGCGGTCACCTGGTGGCCGTGGCCCTGCGTCGCTGGGACGAACAGGGCATGGTCCAAGCCGCTCCGGCTGCTTAGTCAGTTTCTGCCGGATTGCCGCTGGCGCGTAGACGGTCAATGTGCGCGCCAGTGGTACGTGGCCTGAAACGATCGTGAGGGCGTCACAACGCTTGTGTGCGGCTAGAAGTACGCCCGGGGAGCGGTTGCTTACGCGCGGGTATCGGCCGCGCACGGCGCGCAGAACTGTGGCACGGAATGATTGCGGTTCCGTGTGACGCGCAGAGCCGCTCGTAACCCTCTAAGATCGTTGCGCGCTATGGCGCATCGCCAAAGCGGTCGCCGGGGCGAATCGGGTAGCCGCGCAAGAGTTCGGCCGCGGTCATCATCCGTTTGCCGGCAGGTTGTAGTTGCCGCAGTGTAACGATGGTACCCTCTCCGCAGGCGACGGCGATGCCTTCTTCGGTCGCTTCAATCACGGTGCCGACGGCAACATCGGCCAGGTGCCGCTTGTCGGGCAGCGGTGCCACTTCCCCTACGATCAACCGCAGCGGCTCCCCGCCGCTGCGATGCCAGAAGGTGTAGCAGCCCGGCCAAGGCTGCATGGCCCGCCACTGGTTCTTCACGCCTTCGGCCGTACGGGCAAAGTTCAACAGCCCATCGGTTTTCTTCAGCCGCGGAGCCTTGGTCGCGAGGGCCGGATCTTGCGGCAGCGGTTCGATCTCCCCGCGCAGGTAGCGATCGACCGTTTCCATCATCAGCGGTCCGCCCAGGGCCGCCAGTCGGGCTTCAAGCTGCTCGGCCGTTTCGTCCGGGTCGATCGTCACGCTGGCTTGGGCCAGCACCGGGCCGGCATCGACCTTGGGCGTCATGTGCAGGATCGAAACGCCGCTTTCCTGCTGACCGTCGTAGATCGCCCACGCGATCGGCGCGGCACCGCGATACCGCGGCAGCAGCGAGCCGTGCAGGTTCATGCCGCCCAGCGGCGCCAGCGAAAGCGTTTCGGGCGAGAGAATCTGCCCGTAATCGGCCACCAGGAACAAATCGGCCTGAAGCGGCCGGAGCAGGTCGTGTGCCTCGGGCGAGTTGACGCTGGGCGGATCCAGGATCGGCAAGCCCAACTGGGTAGCGGCCTCGCGAACCGGTGGGGGCGGCGGTGCGTTGCGTTGATTGCGCGCCGGCTTGAGCGGCTGCGTGACCACGGCCAGCACGTTGTGCCGCGAGGCCACCGCGGCTTGCAGCATGGGAACGGCGAAGCCGCCCGTGCCCATCACCACCAGGCGTAACGGCCGGTCTTGTTGCGAAGCGTCGGAAGTGGTCACGCGAAACCCGGTACACACGAGGAATGATTGCGATCCTGCTACTGAGCGTGGGCCAGCCGGCCGGCGTGCGGCCGCGGCCCCACCTCAGGATACCGCGGCCCCCGTTGTTTTGAAGGGTAGGCGTCCTGCGGCTACACGAACGTCACCGGCGGTGGCCACATTGACGCCCTGGCTGCCTGCCGCGGGTGCTTCATCCCCAAAAGGGGCGCGTGTCCGCGGCATCCACGGCGAAGTACACTAAAAGAAAGGCCGGCCTTGGCGGGCCGCCGCATGGCTCGTCTCTGGCACTTTTTCGGCACATCTCCCGGCAATTTATGAACGAGGTCGACGACCGAGTGCTACTGCGGCTGGAGAATGTCGGCCGCACCTTCCAGATGGGCGAAGTGGCCGTCCATGCCCTGAAAAGCGTGTCCCTCGATATTTACCGGGGCGAGTTCCTGGTGATGGTCGGCCCCAGCGGGTCGGGCAAAACCACGCTGCTGAACATCATCGGCGGCATGGATCAGCCCACCAGCGGCCGGGCCCTCTACGCCGGCCAAGACCTGGCGAAGCTCAGCCCACGGGCTTTGACGCGTTACCGCCGCGAGCGGATCGGGTTTGTGTTCCAGTTCTACAACCTGGTTCCCAATCTCACGGCGCTTGAGAACGTGATGGTCGCCTCGGAGCTCAGCCGCAATCCGCTCGATGAGCGCGAAGCGTTGGCCATGGTGGGCCTGGCCCATCGCGAAGACCATTTTCCCTCGCAACTTTCCGGCGGCGAACAGCAGCGGGTGGCCATCGCCCGGGCGCTGGCCAAGAACCCCGACCTGCTGCTGTGCGACGAGCCGACCGGTGCCCTGGACTTTGCCACCGGCAAGCTGGTGTTGTCGCTGCTGGTGCGGCTCAAAGAAGAACTGGGCAAGACCGTGGTGGTGATTACCCACAACAGCGCCATCGGCGACGTGGCCGACCGCGTTGTACGGCTGCGGTCCGGCGAGATCATCGAAGTTCACCGCAACGAGCAGCCGGCCTCGCCGGAAGAAATCACCTGGTAGCGGGCGGCAGCCAAGACACCAACGCCCGCAGGCGCGGCATCCGTTTTCCCCTCCAGCACCTGGGTCCCAACCGCAAGGGCAAAGGCACCTTCGCCATGATTCGCGTGCGCGTCCTGGATCGAAAGCTCCGCCGCGATTTGCGCACGGCGATCGGTCGGCTCCTGGCCATTACCGGCATCATGGGGTTGGGCGTGGCCTGCTACGTGGAAATGGCCTCCGTCTACGAGAACCTGGTGCGCGCCAAGGACCGGTTCTATACCCAGTGCCGCATGGCCGACTTTTCGGTCGAACTCAAGAAAGTTCCCAATTCGGTGCTGCTGGAACTGGCCAACTTCCCGGAAATTCTGGAAGTGCGGCCACGGATCCAGTTCTCGGCCACGGTCGATCTGCCGGGCGTCGAGAAGCTGCTCAACGCGCAGGTCTTGTCGCTGCCCGACCGGCAAAGCCCGGTGATCAACGACATCGTGCTGGTCAGCGGCAGCTACTTTACCGACCGCCGGGAGAACGAGGTGATCGTCCACGACACCTTCGCCCGGCGGCGCGGTCTCAAGCCCGGCGACTGGATTCACGTCATTCTCAACAATCGCCGGCAGGAGCTGTTCATCGTCGGCACGGCGATGAGCAGCGAGTTTGTGTACCTGGTGGGGCCCGGTTCGCTGGCGCCCGATCCCGAGAACTTCGGCGTGCTGTATCTCAAGCAGCGGTTCGCCGAAGAAGTGTTCGATTTCGACGGGGCCCGCAACCAGGTGGTCGGCACGATGATCCCCAGTGCCCGGGAGCATCCCCAGCCGGTGCTCGACCGGATCGAAGCCTTTCTGGCACCCTATGGCGTGTTCTCGACCACGCCCCGCAAGCATCAGCCGTCGAACCGATACCTGTCGGAAGAATTGGAAGGCATCGCCACGTTCTCCGGCATCCTGCCGACCATCTTCCTGGCGGTGGCGGCGTTGGTGCTCAACATCCTGATGGTCCGCTGGACCGATCAGCAGCGCACCATCGTGGGCACGCTCAAAGCCCTGGGCTACACCAACGCCCAGGTGTTCGCTCACTACATGAAGTTCGGCATGTCGGTGGGTTTGTTGGCGGGCGTGGCAGGCTGCATTGGCGGATACCTGCTGGCCGGCTGGCTGACCGGTGTGTACGGCCAGTTTTACGAGTTCCCCGACCTGCGCAACGAAGTGTATCTGGACAAGTTTGGGCTGGGCCTGTTGATCAGCCTGACCTGCTCGTCGCTGGGCGCGCTGCACGGCGCGCGGAGCGTGCTCAAGCTGCAACCGGCCGAAGCCATGCGCCCCAAGCCGCCCCGGCAAGGCGGCGCCATCCTGCTGGAACGCATCCCCTGGCTGTGGTCGCAGTTCTCGTTCGCCACGCGGCTGGCGCTGCGCAACATCTTTCGCAACCGCTTTCGCACGCTGGCCGGCATCTTCGCCACGGCGATGGGCACATGCATCCTGGTGACCGGCTTCATGATGCGCGAGGCCATCCATTACCTGGTCGATTTCCAGTTCGACAAGGTCCAGCGGTCCGACGTCGACCTGTATCTCAAGGACGAACAAAGCTACGACGCCCTGCTGGAAGCCGCCCGGTTGCCGGGCGTCGATTACGCTGAGCCGCTGTTGGAAGTAAGCTGTACGTTCTACCACGGCCCGTATCAATACCGCGGCACGATCTCCGGCATCATGCCTGGCGCCCGGCTGACGATCCCGCGCGACGACCAGGCCAGGGCGATTCGCATTCCGACCTCGGGCCTGGTGATGAGCCGCAAGATGGCCGAGCTGCTGCACGTCAAGACCAACGATACCGTCGTGGTCCGGCCCACCGAAGGATTGCGACAACCGCAGGAAGTGCGCGTGGTCTCCATCGCCGATGGCTATCTGGGGCTGGGCGTGTACGCCGACTGGCATTATCTCAATCGGCTGATCGGCGAGGCCGATGCCATCAATGCCATCCAGCTTCAGATCGATCCGCGGCCCGAAGTCAAACTGGCCCTGAACCGCGAACTGAAGGAGCTGCCGGCCCTGCAATCGGTCCACTACCGGGCCGACATCGTCCACAACCTGCGCACCACGGTGATCGAGACCCAGAGCATCTTCATCGGCGTGCTGGTGTTCTTCGCCGGGGTGATCTTCTTCTGCAGCGTACTCAACAACAGCCTGGTGAGCCTGGCCGAACGCCAGGGCGAAGTGGCCACGTTCCGCGTGCTCGGTTACACGCCCTGGGAAGTGGGCCGGCTATTCCTCAAAGAAAGCCTGGTGGTCACGGCCGTCGGCACCGTGCTTGGCATGCCGATGGGCTACTGGCTCGGCGTGTGGCTGACCATCCTGTACGACACCGAACTGTTCCGCATCCCGGTGGTGACCACGCCGCCGGTGTGGATCTCCACCATCATCTGTTCCATGGTGTTCACGCTGGCGGCGCACGCCCTGGTGCAATGGAACATCCACCGTATGGACTGGCTCGATGCGCTCAAGGTCCGCGAGTGACGCGGGCGAGCACACACCAGGCCTGGCCAAGATACAATTGAGAAATCGATCAAGTTGGCATCAACGGGTGGATCATCGGGCCGGCGGCAGCCGCCCCCCCAACCGTTCGACGTGAGGAGCGACTCGTGAAATCCTGGGTCATGTTGCTGACAGCGGTAGCGTTGATCGCGGTGGCCGGCATCGCCTGGTCGCAATACGGCGAGGGGCTGCCCGTCGAAGCCCAGCCGGCCACGATCACCCCGATCGCCGAGTTCGTCATCGAACGCGGCAAAACCCGGCTGCCCAAGACTTACCTGATCACGATGCCGTACGCCGGACGGATCGAAGCCATCGACCTGAAAGAGGGCGACGACGTGAAGGCCGGGCAGGTGGTGGCCCGGATCGTCCCCCGCGACCTGGAACTGGAACTGCGGATCGCGCAAGGGTCGGTCGATCGGCTCAAGGCGGCGATTGCCGAAAAGAAAGACGTCTCGGTCGAAAACACGCTCTACAAGCAGACCCTCAGCTACGAGGCCGCGATGGAGAAAACCGTCGAGGCCGCCAAGGACCGCCGCCGCGCCAGCCGGGCCAAGCTCGACTTTGTGACCCGCCGCGAACAGCGGCTCAAGTCCGTTCCGCAGGGCATCACCGAGCAGGAACTGGAGAACGCGGAACTGGCCCGGGTTGAGGCCGACGTCGAACAAGCCCAGGATGAGTTCATCGTCGCCATTTCCGAGGCCCTGTACCGCGCCACCGACATGGCCGATGTGCTGGTGACCAACTACATCACCCGCAAGACCGGCCCCGAACGCGAAGTGCTGGAAGAAGAACTGAGCGAAGCCCAGGCCCGGCTCGAACAGGCCCAGCAGAAGGTCGAACGGGGTGAGATGACCAGCCCGGTGACCGGCAAGGTGCTCCAGCGGCACGTCGATAACGAGCGGTTCCTGCCGGCCGGCGAACTGCTGCTGGAGATCGGCGATTTGTCGACGATGGAAATCGAGGCCGACGTGCTCACCCAGGATGCCGTGCAGGTACGGCCGGGCAATACCGTCGAGATCTTTGGCCCGGCCGTCGGAAACCAGCCGATCCGCGGCACCGTCACCCAGGTGTACCCCGCCGGCTTCACCAAGGTCAGTTCCTTGGGCGTGGAGCAGCAGCGGGTGCGTGTGATCGTGGGCCTGAGCCCCAGCGATTTGCAGCGTTTGATCAACGAACGCGGCCTGGGCGTTGGCTACCGCGTGCAGGTCAAAATCATCACGCTGGAGAAAGAGCAGGCGTTGACCATCCCCCGCAGCGCCCTGTTCCGTAACAGCGCCGGACGCTGGCAGGTGTTCGCCGTCCGCAACGGCAAGGCTCAACTGCAGGACGTCGAGGTGGGCCTGATGAACGACGAACGGGTGGAGATCGTGGCGGGCCTGGAAGAGGGTACGCCGGTCGTCCTGGCCCCGGAATCCGATCTCACCAACGGCACCCGGGTCAGCATCATCCAGACTAACGGTGCTTCCGGCGGCATGGCTGCGACCGACGTTGGCCGCGACTAACCGGCGCGTTCACTGCCCGGACACTTGGCGGTTGATCTCCTCGAGCACGGCCAGGAACTCGCCCAGGATCATCGCCGTGGCGCCCCACACGGTGTACTCCCCCAGGGCGATGCCTGGGGCCCAGAACCGGAGCAAGCCGCGCTGCACTTGGAGCCGGGTGCGGCAGGAAGTGTCGGTCAGTCGGGCCAGCGGGGCCTCGATCACTTGGGCGACCTCGCCGGGGTCGGGGGCGAAGTCCGGCCGCTGCCGCGCCACGCCCACCCAGGGCTGCACCATGAAATTGCTCACGTACAGGTTCAGCGGCGAGAGCTGCCCCAAGAGTTGCACCTGCGAGGGCGGTACGCCCAATTCTTCTTCCAGCTCGCGGAGGGCGGCCGCCTGAGGGCTTTCGCCGGCTTCGATCGCGCCGCCGGGAAACCCGATCTGGCCGGCGTGATGCACCAGGTGGCCCGGCCGCAGCACCAGCGGCACGTGCCAGCCGCCCAGGTCCGGATACAACAGCAGCAGCACCGCCGCGGGCCGCGCCCACGGAGGCGGCGTATGAAAGTGGCGGCCGTGGCTCAGCTCGGGCTGAAAAGCCGCCTGGCTGGCCTCGCCCGGCAGCGGCAGCTTCAGCCGCGCCGCCAGAAGGTCAGGCAGGTTGCTGGCGGCATCGTCGGCAAGCGGCATGTCGTTCGTTACGGTAAGCGGGTAGGCAGGCAGCGGCGGGTAGCCGGCGGAGGGGCGTCCATCTGCCCTCCCCTTCTTTATACACGTCCACTGGCCATTCGCACGCGGAGGGTTTACGGGCCTCTTCTGCACGTCGCGCCGGCGGCGGTATAATTTTGCATCCGCTGGCAGTGTTTGGTCGGAGCCAGACGCCGCCGCAATTCCCACCCATTGCCATTTTCCTTCAACCGCTATTTGCCGATGGCTGAGGACTACTACAAGATCCTGGGGGTCAGCCGCAGCGCCTCGCAGCAGGAGATTCAGCAGGCGTACCGCAAGCTGGCTCGCAAGTACCATCCGGACCTCAATCCCGACGATCCCACCGCCGCCAAGAAGTTCCAGGAGGTCCAGAAGGCGTTTGAAGTTCTCAACGATCCGCAAAAGCGCGAAAACTACGACCGCTACGGCGAAGCCTTCGAACACATGGGCGCAGGCGGGCCCGGCGGCACCCGCTGGACCTACACCACCAGCGGCGAAGATATCGACTTCTCGCAGCTCTTCGGCGGTGGCGGCTTCGGCGGCATGGGCGGTTTTGCCGACCTGTTCGAACAGTTGGGCCGGGCTGGCGCGCGCCGGGGCCGCAGTGCGCGCACGGAGCGCCCCGGAGCCCGCGGCAGCGATATCGAAACCGAACTGGAAATCCCCTTCCAGACGGCCGTGACCGGCGGCGAAGCCGTGGTGCGGCTGCAACGCAACGGCCAGGTGGAAAGCCTGTCCATCAAAATTCCCGCCGGCATCGAGGACGGCAAGAAGATCCGCCTCCGCGGCCAGGGCCAGCCGGGCTTTCATGGCGCGCCCGCCGGCGACCTGCTCATCAAGGTGCGCGTGAGCAGCCATCCCTACTTCCAGCGGCAGGGCGAAAACCTGGTGGTCCGCGTGCCGGTCACGCTCGGCGAGGCGCTGGCCGGCGCCAAGGTCGACGTACCTACGCCCTACGGCCCGGTCAGCTTGAAGATTCCGCCCGGCACGTCCAGCGGGGCCAAGCTCCGCATCCGCGAGCATGGCGTGACGCGCAAAGACGGCAGCCGCGGCGACTTGCTGGCCGAGGTCCAGGTGGTGCTGCCCAAGAACACCGACGAATCGGAACAGGCCTGGGCCCAAGAGTTCGATCGGCGGCACCCGATGCAGCCCCGCGACAATCTGCGCTGGTAACGGCCCACGCGTCGCACACCCGCGCCGTGTCTGTCCCGACTCGCACGGCGCGCCCTGCCCTCCCAACCATTGCAATCCGGCCGGTCTGGTACGACAAAATCGGTTTTGCGGCCGGCAACCTCCCAGCTACACTTTCAGGGGAGTGCTAGACTAGATGCGCGCCTGGGACGAGTCTTGCCTGGGAGCGCCGGGTGCCATTCGATCTCGTCGCCTTGAGCCCATCACCATCGGCACCTGCAACAGGCTTCTTGGCAACTCCCCTCTGGCCGGACCGCGTCCGGTGGTGCATCGTTTCCAGGTCGATTCGGCCCTGCGGCACGCTTCCCCTGCGCAGCGGCCGGTGGTATTTGCTGCGCCAGCTAGAGCGCCGGCGGCGATAGGGATGGGTTCGATGGCACGAGTCGTACGGTGGCTGCTCTGCGCGAGTTGGCTTGGCCTGCTGGGCTGCCACGGCGACGCTGCGCCGACGGCGCTGGTCGATCGGCCATTCGAGGTCGCCGAACCCGACACCCAACCGAAGCTTCACACCGGCTTGACCGGTTTGCAGCAGAGCGAGGAATCGGATCTTGAAGACGAAGAAGCGCCTTCGGAAGATCCGCTCCGCGTCATGCAGCAGCAGACGGTGCAAACGCTCAGCGAGTGGGTGCTGAGTCTGCAATCGCGCTTGGTGATCGAGTTCACCGCGCTGGACCATCGCCAGTGGGGCGAACTGGCATCACTACTGGAGTACATCCCGTACAGCTATTACCTGCTGGTCATTGGCGAGTATCCACTGCTGGGCGAGCTGCAAGCACTCGTCCTGTACAGCGACGACGGCGGCCGCCTGCCGTATACCAACGTGGCGCGGTTTGCCCAGCCGCCGACACCCCAACAGCTTGAGCAGTTGGGAGCCTCGATCAATCGCCGCGCCAACCCGAACCTGTCTTCGCTGGTCTGGGTCGAAGGCCGCATGGCTGCGACGGGTGGGCCATCGATCAGCCGGGCCCTCACGGGCTATTGGCGCGGCCCCATCGACACCGAGATCGCCATGGCGGGCGACCATGCGTTGATCGCCGCCGTGCTGATCGACTCGCATTTTCGCAGCGAAGCCCGGCAGCGGCTGCCAACCCTCGCGCAAAAGCAGCCCCTGGAGGCAGCCTGGCTGCGATTGCAAACCCGGCTGCTGGCGGTGATCACCGTCGCCGATATCCATCCGCAGCTACGCGTCGAGCTGCGGCTGCATCCCGACCGTCCTGAGCAGGTAGCCGACATTGCCCGCGAGTTCCTTGCGCTGCTGCACGCGGCGCGGGAACAGTGGTCGTCGATTGATCCGGCTACCTACGAGCAGACGCACGACACGCCGACCGAACCGTTGCTCTGGGAGCTTGTGCGTAACCTGCTGAACGAAGTGCAGGTCAGCGTTGAGCCCAGCGATGTGGTGGTGGCCCGCTGGACGGCTCCGGCCGCGTTTCGTCAGCGGTTGCTGGACGAAGCGCCGGAAACCTTGGCACGGCTCCGCGAGCGCGCGGTCGACCGGTTTCGGCGCCGCCGGATGGCCGAAGTGGCCCAGGCTCTGGAGGTATACCTGCGCCACCACCGCAACACATTCCCGACCGACATCTACGATAACCAGGGCCGCCCGCTGTTCAGTTGGCGCGTGCGGCTACTGCCGTACATGAACGTCCCGTATGCTCAGACCGCTTACGAGCGGCTGCGTCTGGACGAGCCTTGGGACAGTCCCCACAACACGGCCGTGCTGGCCACGCTCCCGCCCGGCATCTTCTCCGCACACCCGGATACTCCCGCAGGCCATGCCGATATTCTGACGCTACGCGGGCCGGGTGTAGGTTTCAGCACCGCGCCGGGGGCTTCTCCGATCACGACGCGCGACTTTGCCGTCCTCAAGCAGACGGCGGTGCTGGTGGAGGTGTCGCCCGAGGCTTCATTGCCGCTGGGCAAACCCGGCGACCTGGATTGGACCGCGGACGATGCCCCGGCCAAGCTTGGCCCGGCCGACCGCGATCACTTCTTTGCCGCCTTGGGCTCCGGCCTGGTGGAGCCGCAGCCCAAGGTCCAGGACCGCGCCAAGCTGCACGCCCTCTTCAGCCGCCAGCGGTGAGCTATCCCGTCGCCCGGATGCAACGTCAGCCGTAGGCCGGGTGCTCGCCACGCGGCACATGCGTGGTGCGTTCAACGGTGGGTACAAGCACCCACCGTACGAAGTCCAAGCATGCCCTTGCGCCTGCTCTACACCTTGGGCGGTGAGAGCTTCATCGCAAACTGGTTGCTCGGCGCATCGTTACGCAGCTTGAGCGTGGGCGAGTAGTCGTACACCTGCACGGTGCGGCCGTCGGGCCGGAACTCCAACAGCCGTAGCCAGCCGTCGCCGCCGTTGGGCTTCATCTGGAAGTTCACCAGCACCTGTTCCACGTCGCGGCCCCCAGGGGTGCTTGAGGTCAGCCGCGCCACGCCGTCGTTCAGCACGTGGCCGTTGAGCGTGAGCACAAAGTTCTCGTGCTTGCTCACCAGGTTCTACCACAGTTCCTCGCCGTCGTTCACGTTGTCGGACGTGGCCTTGGCTACCGGGTAACTGTGCGGATTCCACTTCTGCTCGGGACCGTACTGCTTCCAGTCGTAGCGGCGATCATCGGAATACATGTAAGCGTGGGTGATGAGGATCGCCTCGCGGTCCTTGTGCTTGGCGGCAATGCTGTTGGCCCACTGCACGACTTCCTTACGCGGGCCAAACTCCAGCGAGATCACCACGAAATCGCGACCGCCCGCCGAGAACAGGTGGTAGCTGTTCTCCAACCGATCCGGCGCATCGCTGAACACACCGCCAAAGGTGGCCAGCTCGCGGTACTTCGCCAGCGGGAAGTATTCGTTGAAATGCGTCGTGCGATCCTGGCAGCGGCCGCCTTCGCCGTAGTCGTGATTGCCCAGGGTCAGGAAGTACGGCAATTGACCGTCGAGCGTGCCCAGCGCGGATTTCGCGACCTCCCACTCACGAGGATCGTTGTGATCGGTGATGTCGCCCAGGTGCAGCACGCAGGCAATGTTCCGCCGCTGCCGCTGCTCGACCAACCAGGCCGTTTGGACTTTGAAGTGCTCGGGGAAGCGGTCGCTGTATTTCTGCGTGTCGGGCAGCACGGCCACGGTGAACGAGCCGGGCTTGGGCAGGGGCGGTTCGCCCGGCACGAGCTTGGCATCGCTATAGGGTCCGGCGTCCTGCGCCTTAGCCGGCCGCAGCGGCCACAAGGCCGAAGCCAACCAACCGGCGGCGGTAGTCTGCAACATCTGGCGACGATTGAGCGTGGACATCGGCACTCCCCATTCGCAAGCAAGGGCAGAAGCAGCGAAGCCGACAGGCGGGCGGTTGCGCCCCGCCATCCTGCCGGCGATGCTACCCTTTCCCCCCGGAAGTGTGCAAACTTTCTGCGGATCGTGGGCGCGACGGGCATGGCGGCCCCCGTTGTGCCCTAGCGGCCGGCTCCTACAATTTCACCAAGGGGGGGCCTTTGTGCTTTCCGCCGCGGCGAATGTTTGCCTCCCCTGCTTTATGCCGATCGCCGCCATCCGCCTGGGGTTCCATGCCAAGTTTTCAGTGTCATTTGTTTGTGTGTTGCAACCAACGAGCCCCGGGCCATTCGCGTGGCTGCTGCGAGCCGGCAGGTTCGGCCATTCGCGATGCGCTCAAGGTTGAAGTCAAACGCCAGGCCGGAGCCGACCTGCTGGTGCGCGTCAACCAAGCCGGCTGCCTCGACCAGTGCGAGTACGGCCCCACACTGGTAATCTACCCGCAAGGCATCTGGTACGGCCGGGTGCAACTTGCCGACGTACCGCGGATCGTGCGTGAAACCGTGCTCGGCGGGCAGGTGCTGGAAGACCTGCGCATCCCCGAAGCATGCCTGAACACTAAAGGCAAAATCCCCTGGGAGCGGCAGCCGGGGCTACCTCCTGCTTCCCTCGAATAAGGCCCACCGCGATGAGGATTGTCGTTCTGGGAGCAGGGACCGTGGGCTACTCGATCGCCCAGATGCTCTGCGCCAATGGGCATACGGTGACGGTGGTCGATTCTGACCCGAAGCACGCCCACATGGTGAATGAAACGCTCGACGCCAAGGTGGTGGTGGGCTCGGCTTCGCAGTCGAGCGTGCTGTTTCAGGCCGACGTGCTCGATGCCGACCTGTGTCTGGCTGTCACCCGCAACGACGAAGTGAACCTAGTCGCCGCCAGCATCGCCAAGGCGATGGGAGCCCGCCGCACGGTCGCCCGCGTTTATTCGTCGGTGCTGCGCGACGCCAGCACCTTCGACTACCAGCGGCACTTCCGCATCGACCGCATGCTCAGCCTGGAGCACCTGTCGGCCATGGATTTGGCCCGGGCGATCCGCCGTTCAGGCTCGATCGCCATCGAGTACTTCGCCCGGGGCGAGCTGGAAGTGCAGGAAATTCAGGTCGAGCGCGGCACCAGGGCCACGGCCGTGCCGCTGAGCGAACTGAAGCTGCCACGCGGCGTGCGGGTAGGCACTATCGTCCGCGACAAGCGGATCAAGCTTGCCCGCGCCGCAGACCAGTTGCAGGAGGGCGACCAGGTGGCTCTGATCGGCAGCCGCGAGGACCTGGAAAGCGTGCGTGAATGGTTCCAGCGGCAACAGCCGCCGCGGCAACACGTGGTGATTGCCGGCGGTGGCGAAACCGGGCTGCACCTGGCCCGAGCTCTGGCGGGCCGGCGGTTCGCGGTGGTGCTGCTCGAACGCGACCGCGAGCGCTGCGAATACCTGGCCAACCAGTTGCGGCATACGACGGTTGTTCATGCCAACGCCACCCGTCGCAACGACCTGGAAGAAGAACGCGTGGGCCGGGCCGATTTCTTCGTGGCCTGCATGGGCGACGACGAAGACAACATCATGGCAGGCGTCGAAGCCCGCGAACTGGGGGCCGCCAACATCCTCGCCATCGTCGGCCGGCCGGACTACGGTAACGTGGTCGGCAAGCTGGGCATCGATCACGTGGTCAGCCCTCGCCAGGTGATGGCCAAGGAAGTGATGGGCTTGTTGAATACCGGTGCCCTGATCTCGCGGCGGCCGCTGGGCACCGAGGGCGATGTCGTCATCCTGGAAGTCGAAGTCTTGCCGGGCGTGGAAGCCACAACCGCGCCCCTCAAAACGTTGAAACTGCCTGAAGGTTGCCTGGTCGTCGCCCTGATGCGCGATAACTTCGCCCGGGTGCCTGGGGCAGAAGATCAACTGCGGCCCGGTGATACCGTGCTGATCCTGGTGCAAGTCGACTCGGAGGACGCCACCTTGGCCCTGTTCGGCGACGAAGGCTCCATCGAGGACTAGCACGGCTCGCTGTATGTACCCGCACGCCCCGCAAGGTTTCCTGGCCGCCTGTGCTGCCCATTTGGTCTAAGATGGTGAGCGTCCGCATTGGGACCGCTGCCGCACTGATGGTGCTGTTGAGCCACGCCCCATGAACCTCCGCCTGGTCATTCACTACCTCAGCACGGTCTGCTTTCTGATCGCGGCGGCGATGGCGTTCAGCCTGCCTTGGGCGTTCCCGGCTTTGAGCGGCACTCCGCAGTTCGAGACGCACGGTTTCATGAGCCTGGTTGTCTCGATCGGCGTTTCGCTGCTGTGCGCGCTGGCGCTGCGACTGATCGGCCGCCGGGGCGAGGGCGACCAGTTGTTCCGCCGCGAAGCCATGGCCGTGGTCGGCCTGAGTTGGGTGCTGGCGACGATTCTGGGGGCGCTGCCCTACGCCATCAGCGGAACCGCCCGCGGGCTCGACGGCCAAGGCCACCCGGTGCCGATGAACTTCAGCGACTGGCTGTTTGAGTCGCAGTCGGGCTTCAGCACCACCGGCGCCACGGTGCTCAAAGACGTCGAGAACCCGCAGTTAGTGCCCCGCTGCATCCTGTTCTGGCGGTGCAGCACGCAGTTCCTGGGCGGGTTGGGCATCATCGTGCTGTTTGTGGCCGTGCTGGGCCAAGGTTCAGCCGGCAAAGCGCTGATGCGGGCCGAGATGCCCGGCCCCAGCAAGGCCGGTTCGCAAGTCCGCATGCAGCACACGGCTTGGGCGTTCGTCGCCATTTACGTGGTGTTGATTGCTGTACTGATGCTGCTCTTGTTGGCCGGCGGCCTGTCGCTGTTCGATGCGCTGTGCTTCTCGTTCACCACGCTCGCCACGGGGGGCTTCAGTACCTACAACGACAGCGTCGGGCACTTTGCGCTGCACCCCGATCAGTACAACGCCCTGTGGATCGAATCCATGATCCTGATCTTCATGATCCTGGGCGGCACCAATTTCACCCTGCTGTACTTCGTGGCGATTGGCCGCGTCCAACGGCTGCTGGGCGATACCGAGTGGCGCACTTACATGGCGATCATTGTCGGGGCCTCGGCGGCGATCATGACCTTCGGCCTGCTGAACAATGACTTTACCCCGATCAGCCAGGCCGAAGTGGCAAGCGGCAGCCCCGTGGCACCCAAGGACCCTGTCCAGGCTCCGCTCTCCGAGCGCCTTTTCAATGCCGCCCGGTACAGCACGTTTCAGGTGGTATCCATCCTGACCACGTCGGGCTTCGCCACCCACGATTTCAATCGCTGGGACCATTTCAGCCGAGGACTGCTCTTTTTGCTGATGTTTGTCGGCGGTTGCGCGGGCAGCACGGCCGGTGGCATCAAGGTGATCCGCCACGTGATGTTCGTGAAGATCCTGAGACTGGAGGTCGAACAGGCTTACCGGCCCAACGTGGTGCGGCCGCTGCGGATCGGCGGCGAACCGGTCGAGGACCGCGATCTGCGCAAGAACATCCTGGTCTACTTCTGCCTGGTGCTGACCATCTTTGTCTTTAGTTGGGTGTTCCTGATCACCGTTGAACCTGATGCCACCTGGGAGACCGGCAGCGAGGGCAGCAAGGTGGAGAACAAGCTGATCGATAGCGCCACGGCCATTGCCAGCACGCTCAACAACGTAGGGCCGGGGCTGGGCACGATCGGCGCCACGGAGAACTTCGCCCATTTCTCGCAGCCGTCCAAGCTGCTGTTCGTGCTGCTGATGATGCTGGGGCGGCTGGAGATCTTCCCGATTCTGGTGCTGATGGTACCGCAGTTCTGGCGGTCGTACTGATCCCCCCGAGGCAGGCGATCAGTACACGCCGGCCTTGGGGTTGTAGCCCAGCTCCTGGGCCTTGGTGAGATCGGCCTGGGCTTGCGGCTCGTTCCCCAACGCCTGGTGGACCAGGCCACGGTGGTGCAACAACACCGCGTAGAGCTTGTCCTGCTCGCGCTGGAAGGCGGCCCGGGCGTTCTCGTCGGGCAGGCGATTGAAGATGGCTCGATCCGTGGCCAGGTGCAGATCGATGGACAGGTCCATATCCTTCAGGGCCGCTTCCTGGTTGCCCAGCAGGTGCTGGATATAGCCCCGCGTATCGAGGTAGGCCAGGATCTCGCGTGCCCGGAGCAGATCGGCTCCGTTGATCGGTTCTTCTTCAACGCTGGCCAGCAAAGCCTGCGCATCGACACCGCTCAGCACGGTATTGATTTCTTGTAGGGCTTGTTCCAGATCGACGCCCGCCACGGCCCGCGTGTAGGCCAACTGGTTGAGCAGCCGGGGATCGTTCTCCGGCAATTCCTTGCGGGCCCGTTCCAGATCGGCGATAGCGGCGGCATGCAGTTTGGCCGCCCGTTGTTCATCGTCCAACAGCAGGGCCATCCGCTGATAGACCATGCTGCGGCTGAAGTAGCCATCGGCGTAACCTTCGTCGACCGACAGCACGTGGTCAAAATCGGCGATGGCGCCATCGAGGTCGGGCGGATCGGCGTTGAGGCGGTACTGCCCTCGCCGCATGTACAGCAAAACGTTGTCCGGCGTCTGCTGGATGGCGTGGCTGACGTCGGCAATGGCCCCGTGGTAGTCGCCCTGGCTGGCTTTGGCCTCGGCCCGGCTGGCGTACCAACTGGCCATGAACGTATCGCCCTGGGTGTACACCACCACACCGGCGATGCCCGCCAACACCAACAGCACCAAGGCAAACCGAAACCACGACTGGGCCATAAGAGGCCGCGGCGGCTGGTCGTCTTCGATGCGGAAGGTTTCGCCGTAGGTGTCTCGGCGGTCGTTAGATTCCATAAAGCCGTCCGGAGAAAGAAGAAAACCATCCAAGAGGCGCACCTTGTGCTCAATTATGGATGCTGGCGGCACACAAGCCAAGGTAACAGCCGCCCCCCCACCGGACCCTACCGTGCGGCGAAGGGCCGTGGGCGACCACGTTCCTTCCGTCGACGCTTTAGGGGCAGAACATCGTCGACGCCATGGCAGGCTTTGTCCAGGGGCCTGCGGCCGGGTTACGCGGCGGCCTGGCGGCGGCTGAAGAGCGCCAACACCAGGCCCACGCCCAGGATGCCCAGCGACCAGAACGCTTCGTACGAGCGGTTGTGGTACGCGTACATCACGCTCGATTGCAGCAGGGCCACGCACGACAGGCAAAAGATGAACGGCGTGAACGGATACCAGGGCACGCGGAAGGCATCGGGCTCGCCCTGGCGCTCATCGCGCAGCTTGAACAGCGCCAGCCCAACCAGCAGAAAGAAGAACCACACGGCCGGCGTGGTGAATCGTACCAGCGGTTCAAAGGCGGCCAGGCCTGCCTCGGCGCCGGTTGATGGAGCGCCCACCAAACGCGACCACAGCGGCGTGCCAAACAGCACGGCCAGGGCCAGCGTGATCAGTCCCTGGGCGGCCAGCGACCGCAGCGGCGTATCGAAGCGGGCGTTCCACACCCCCAGCGGGGCAAACACGCGGTGCTCGCGTCCAAAGGCATAAAAGATCCGCGCCCCGGCAAAGATCTGCCCGGCCACCGCCCCCAGGGCCGAGATGCAGACCAGCAGGCTGATGGCCTTGGCCCCGGCGGTGCCCATCACGCGCTCCAAGGTGTTCGCCGCCACGCCTGGCTGCCGCACGCCTTCAAAACCCAATACCGCCAGAAAGGCGCACACGGTCAACACGTACACCAGGGCCACTACCGTCAGGCCGATCACCAGGGCCGGCAGGATGTTCCGCCGCGGCTCGCGCACCTCGGCGGCCACAAAGGCGATCTCGTTCCAACCGCCGTAGGCAAACAGCACCAGGATCATCGCCAGGCCAAACGAATGAGCCGGAACATTTTCCTCGTCCGCTGAGTCCCCGGCACCGTCTTCCGCGGCAGTGGCGGCGGCTGGCGCCACAGGGTCGTTGGAACCTGGTGCATCAGGCTGGTTCAGACGCCATGAGCCGATTACGGCTACCACAAACAGGGTCAACAGCCCCAACACCTTGGCGGCCGAGAGGACGTTCTGCGTCCACTTGCCTTCTTTGGCCCCGGCCATGTTCAGCAGGGTGGGCACCGTGATAGCAGCGCAGGCATACACAGTTTGTGGGTAAGGAACCACGCCCTCGAGCGAGAACAGCCGGTTGGCGTAATTGCCAAAGACGTAGGCCATCGCCCCGATGGAACCGGGCCGGATGACCCAAAACTGCGCCCAGGCGAACAAAAAACCCCAGCGGCCGCTAAACGCCTGGTTCAGGTAAACGTAGTCGCCGCCTTCCATGGGGTAGCGGGTAATCAACTCGGCGTAGCACAGGGCCCCGGCCAGCGACAATACGGCTCCCAGCACCCACACCAGCAGCAGCCAGAAAGGGCCGGGCACGTTCGAGGCGATCAGCGGCGTGGTCTCGTAGATGCCTGAGCCGATGATGATGCCCACGATGATCGCGACCGAGTCGAACAGCGAGAGCTGGCGGCGAGGCTGAGGGGCATCGGTCATGGTCGCGGGCATTGTGAGGGACGAATTGGCCAAGGAGTCCCGTGACGACGGGGGGGCACGGACTGTTCATCTTCGAGCCGCGACGGCGGCTGTCAATGTTTTGCCGTGACCACCGCAAAGGTCGGGTCGCGTGGGCCAAATACCCCGGAAACACGGCAAACCCCGCATCTTCTCAATATGAACGACTTGTAATCTTCTAGGGTATAGGCACCCGGCCTCTTGTGGTGATAGAAGGGAAGTGTCTGCTACAGCAGTCATTCCACCCATGGCGCGCGTAGCACGGTTGGCCTGCGGGCGCACGCCCGCGGCTGCTTCGCACCGCACGTCCCTACCTGTTACTTCCTTCCTCTAGGGCGTTTTCCCCTTGGGAGGCGCCAAAGGGACGAACTTCCTTGAACGGCCATCCAGACTGCTATCGAGGCCGAGCTGCGGAAGCCACCCAATCATGGTGGTTCCCATAGCCCTTGGGCGTATCGATTTCTCCATCCGCGGGGCGCGTTTTGTGAACGCCCCGTAAGCCAAGAACCCACCAGCGGCTCAGGCGCTCCCTGTGTCGGCAAGCGCTCAGCGTATGCGCCGTGCGAACGTACGGCGTCTCCGGCATGAAAGCTTGCCGCCGACGGCGCCACCGGTCGTGCTATGCGCCGACGGCTCCCTTTCCGGCCGGCGGTGCCCGCTCTCCTTGTGCAAGGTCGTTGACGTATGAATACGCCTTCTCATAATCCGTCGCCGCAAAAAAACGCGTCATCCGCATCAACTGATATCACGGCTGCTGCTGCCGGCGGCCACGCGGCAGAAACTTCAATGCCCGAATTGCCCGCTTTGCCCGGCGGTGTGATAGCCAGTACGCGATTCGATCTTTTGTCAGGCTTTCTAGTCTTTTTGATCGCGCTGCCGCTCTGCCTGGCGATTTCGCTGGCTTCGGGCTATCCGGCCGTGGCGGGCGTTTTCACGGCGATTATTGGCGGCGTTGTGGGCTGCCTGATTAGCAACTCGGAGCTGACGATTAAGGGTCCGGCGGCCGGTTTGATCGTGATTGCCGTGGGCTGCGTCACCGAGTTCGGCTTCACCGGAGGCCGCGACCCCGAGGCCGATTTGGCCGCCTACCGGCTGGCGCTGGGCGTGGGCGTAGCGGCCGCGGTCATTCAGATTGCGTTCGGGCTGCTGCGAACAGGCATTTTGGGGGAGTTCTTCCCGATTTCTACCGTACATGGTATGTTGGCCGCGATCGGCTTCATTATCATCATCAAACAAATTCCGGTGGCGATCGGATTGAAGGCCACAGGAGAGCCGCTTGAGGTACTGCAGCATTTGCCGGAGATGCTGCGTAACCTGAACCCCGAGATCGCATTGATCGGGTTTGTCAGTTTGCTCATCTTGTTCGGGAAACCGTGGATCAATAACCGATATATAAAAATGGTCCCGGCCCCGCTGCTGGTGGTGCTGGTCGCCATCCCGATGAGCCTGGCGTTTGATCTCACGCACGAACACACCTATACGCTCAGCGGCCACAAATACGTCGTCGGGGAACAGCACCTGGTATCGGTGCCCGGCAATCTGCTAGCAGTGATCACCACGCCCGACTTCTCCGGACTGTCTCAACCCGCCGCCTGGAAATGGGTGGCCATGTATGCCGTGATTGGCACGCTCGAATCGCTGCTGAGTGCCCGGGCGATCGACCTGCTCGACCCGTACCGCCGGCAAACCGATTTGAACCGCGACATCGTGGCCATCGGCGTGGGCAACCTGGCGGCGTCGTGCATCGGTGGGCTGCCGATGATTTCCGAGATTGTCCGCAGCCGGGCCAATATCGATGCCGGCGCCCGCACGCGGATGGCCAACCTGTACCACGGCATGTTCATGCTGCTGTGCGTGGCGTTGTTGCCGGCGGTGCTGCACCTGATCCCGCTGGCCGCGCTGGCCGCCATGCTGATCTACACCGGGTTCCGCCTGGCCCACCCGCGCGAGTTCGTCCACATGTTCAAGATCGGGCCGGAGCAGTTTGTGATCTATCTGGCCACGATCGTGGGCGTGCTGGCGACCGATCTGCTGGCGGGCATCGGTATCGGGATTGCCGTCAAGATTATCATTCACATGGTGAACGGTGCCTCGCCGGGCTCGCTGTTGCGGCCGCGGCTGGACCTGGAACCGCTGGATGATCGCACCTGCCGCATCGCGGCGTCGCGGGCCCTGGTATTCAGCAATTGGATACCGTTCCGCCGCCGGATCATGACCGAGGGGCTGGCCCAGCACCGCAACGTGGTGGTCGACCTCTCGGAGACGCGGCTGGTCGACCATACGGTGATGGAGAAACTGCACGAGTTGCAGAACGACTTTGCTCGCGAAGGACTCAGCCTGGAAATCGCGGGTCTGGATGACCACCGCCCCCTGGCTGCCCACCCTCTGGCGGCGCGCAAGAAGGCTCCTGCCCCCGCCTCTGGTTAACACTTTCCGCGGCGTGGCACCGCGTGCGTCGTATGGCACGCGCCGCGGTTGCTGCCCACGCCCGCGGGACACTCGCAAGGATCCCACGATTGTGGCGGTACGCGCCGCCGCGGACGGCACCCTGCCGCGCCGGCCGTAACCATCCACCACCTTTAACCCCTGAAAACGCCTGCCATGTTGGTCCACGAAGATCGGGTTAGCACCGGCCGCCGCGCGCCGCTGGATCGGCTGCGGCACGAGATCGAGCATGCCGCCGAGTTCTTGCCCGCCCAGGGGCCAATCAACGTTTTCATCCACCACAACACGCTGCACGCCTTCGAGCACCTGCCGTTTCATCAGGCGGTGCGCGACGGCGCACGGCTGCTGGGCTGCCAGCCATACCTCACCAAGCAGCAGTACCGGCAGATCATGGAGCGCGGCCGGTTCACCATGGACGACCTCCGCGCCGTCCTGGCCGAGCACTTGGGTTCCGCGGGCGACGAGTCGATCGCGGGTCTGAGCACGCGCTTCGACCTGCGGATGGCCATGCTCGAGCATCCGCTCCGGCTGGGCACCGACGAAGAACTGCGGTGGGTGGTGGCCGTCAGCGAGGGGTTGCACCGCTTCCGCAGCGACGTGCCGGCCGCGGTCCGCGACCGCACCATCCAGGAAACCCGGCACTGGATCATGCGCGACGTGCTGGGCTCCGGTCAGGCAGCCGGCGGCCAGGACGCGGCGGAAGGCGATCCAACCGCCGAAGTGTCCCACCAGCGCGACCGCCACATTCAAGCGGCGCTCTCGGACATGATGGCCGAGTTCGGCGCGCAATCGATCGAAAGCTGGAGCCAGACCAAGTGGGAGCGGTTCACGCTCCGCGCCCTGTGGCGCATCTGCCGCGACGGCGTACACGGCGTCGCCGGCCGCACGGCACCGCCTCCGCCGCCGGTCCGGCACCGCGACCTGCTGTTGTTGGCCACGGGCGAGGACACCGATCAACTGGTGCACCCGCTGTTGATCCGGTTCTGCGCGGCCTTCTTGGACCAGGGCATCGCCCCCTGGCCGCTGCCCTCGCGCGAGAAAGGACTGTTCGATGCGTTCATCGACCTGTACAGCCTGCCCGGCGGACCGCCCGATGCCTGGCTGGCCGGGTTGCGGCGTGAACTGAAACGGGTTCGCGCCGAGCAGCTGTCGCCGCTGGAGTCCATTCGCGAGTCGCTCACACTGCTGGGCGTGGAACCGGAAGAAGAATCCGAGTTCATCACCGCTACGATGCTGGCACTGCGCGGCTGGTTCGGCATGATCTGGCAGACCGAGCAGCGCGCCGACCGTGTGGCCCGGGCGGTGCCCCAGGGCAGCCTGGTCGAAGCGCTGGCGGTGCGGCTCATCCTGGAGCGGCTGGCGCTGACCTTTGTGGCCCGCGAAACGCTTGGTTACGCAGGGCCGCTGGCCGGGCTGCGGGCAGCCTTGCGGCAGCGGCTGCCCAAGCGTGAGCCGGTGAGCCTCGACCAGCGGGCGTTTACCGTCTTCGAGCTGGCCCAGCTCCTGGGCTGGAACCTTCGCGACCTGAACAACCTGACCAAGGCCCAGTGGACCGAGCTGGTCAACGAGATCGAATCGTTCGACAGCTTGCAGCGGCGGCAGATCCACCACGAGGCGTTCGAGCGGCGGTATCGCCTGCAAGCGCTCGATGCGCTGCATCAGATGGGGCCTCCACCGGCCAAACGCAGCAGCCGGCCGCGGTTCCAGGCGGTGTTCTGCCTGGACGACCGCGAGGAATCGATCCGCCGGCATGTCGAAGAAGTGGCGCCGGATGCCGAAACGTTCGGCGTGGCCGGTTTCTACAACGTACCGATGTATTACCGCGGCGCGGCCGACGCCCACTTTGTGCCGCTGTGCCCGGTGGTGATCCGTCCTCAGCACTGGACGTTTGAAGAAGTGGTGCTGCCGCTGGAGCACGTCGCGCGGCGGCGGGCGAAGATCCGCAAGCTGCTCGGTTCGCTGGTTCATCGCTGGCACCTGGGCAGCCGTACCGCGACGGGCGGCGCCGTGATCGCGGCCACGGTGGGCGCGCTGGCCTCGGTGCCGCTGGTCGGCCGGGTGCTGTTTCCGCGGCTGGCGGCCAGAACGCGGCGGATGCTTTCGGAGTTCGTACAGCCTCCGCCGATCACCCGGCTCCAATTGGAGCGCGTGGAAGCCTCGCCTGGCCCCATCTCGGGCCATGTTGGCTTCACCGTGGACGAAATGGCCGACATGGGCGAGCGGGTGCTCCGCGACATGGGCCTGCTGACCAACTTCGCCCGATTTGTGCTGACCATCGGCCACGGTTCGCGCAGCCTCAATAACCCGCACAAGTCGGCCTACGACTGCGGCGCCTGCGGCGGCAGCATGGGCGGGCCCAACGGCCGGGCGATCGCTCAGATTCTGAACGATCCGCGCGTCCGCCAGGTGCTCGCCGGCCGCGGCATCGTCATCCCGAGCGATACCGTCTTTGTGGGCGGCCTGCACAACACGTGCGACGACTCGATCACCTTCTACGATCTCGACCGCATCCCGCGCTCGCACAGCGAGGAGTTCAAGGAGATCGTGGAGTTGTTCCGCGAGGTCCGGGCACGCAACGCCCACGAACGCTGCCGACGGTTCCAGTCGGCGCCGCTCAACATCACGCCCGAGGCGGCCCTGCGGCACGTGGAAGAGCGGGCAGAGGACCTTTCGCAAACCCGGCCTGAATTGGGCCACGCCACCAATGCCCTGTGCCACGTGGGCCGCCGTTCGCGGACGCGGGGTCTGTTCATGGATCGTCGAGCGTTCCTCACCTCGTACGATCCGGAGCTGGACGACGAGAACCACACGATCCTGGCCCGCATCCTGGCGGCGGTGTTCCCGGTGTGCGCCGGCATCAACCTGGAATACCTGTTCTCGTACGTCGACAACGCCCGGTTCGGCTGCGGCTCCAAGCTGCCGCACAACGTGGCATCGCTGCTGGGCGTGATGGATGGTCACGCCAGCGACCTGCGGACCGGTCTGCCGTGGCAAATGGTCGAGATCCACGAGCCGCTGCGGCTGCTGATCGTGGTGGAAACCACGCCCGAGGCCATGCTCCAGATCATGCAGCAGAACGAAGTGATCAACCGCCTGTGCCGCAACGGCTGGGTGCAACTGGCCACCCAATCGCCCGACAGCGACGAGATCCACGTGTTCAACGGCGAGCGGTTTGAACCGTACGAGCCCCAGGGAACGCCGCTGCCCGAGGTCGCCACCTCGGCCCAGTGGTATCGTGGCTGGCGCGACCACCTGGGTTTTGCCCGGATCAAAAGCCCCGCCGAAGCGTCCTCGTAACCAACGTTCTTCCGATTGCCGCCCCGCTTCCCCTTTAACGCATACCGTTTTCGATGGATCCTTCCACGTTAATCCAGATTCTCGGCAGCGCTGCCGTGGCGTGCCCCGCCTTGCTGGTGCTGGTGCTGGGCGGCTGCGCGCTGCTGGACCTGCGGCTGTCGGAACGCGTCGTCAGTCATCTGACGCGATGGGCGGTGGTGGCCGGCCTGCTGGCAGCGGTGGGCGTGCTGGTGGTGATGGTGGTCCAAGGTCACAGCCGCGAAGTGGTCGATTGGGGCAACTGGATCCGGATCGAGCACGAGGCGCTGCATTATCACTTCAGCGTGAAGTTTGTGTTCGACCGGCTCTCGGTGCCGTTTGTCATTCTGGCGTTCGTGCTGTGCGGCACGATCGCCGCCTTTGCCGATGCCTACCTGCACCGCGAACAGGGTTTCTCGCGGTTCTTCATGTTCTACGCCCTGTTCCTGCTGGGCATGGTGATCTCGGCGCTGGCCGGCACGATCGAAACGCTGTTCACCGGCTGGGAACTGGTGGGCCTGTCGTCGGCGCTGCTGGTCGCCTTCTTCCAGGACCGGACCGCGCCGGTGCGTAATGGCCAGCGGGTGTGGACCGTGTACCGCATTGCCGATGCCGCGTTCCTGATGGCGGCAATCGCCCTGCACCACTTCACCGGCCAGGGTGACTTCGACGGCCTGATGGGCAGCGGCCCCTGGCCTGCTGGCACGGCTTCGCTGGCGCACGGCCAGGCCTTGTTTGTGGGCTTGCTGCTGCTGGTGGCGGCCGCCGGCAAGTCGGCCTTGGTGCCGTTCTCAGGCTGGTTGCCGCGAGCCATGGAAGGCCCCACCCCCTCCAGCGCTATCTTCTATGGTGCACTGTCGGTGCATCTGGGGGCCTATCTGCTGCTGCGGGTTGGTCCGGTGCTGGAGTGCTCGCTATTGCTTTCGGCCGCCGTGGTGCTGGTGGGCGCGGTCACGGCGATCTTTGCTTCGCTGGCCGGCCGCGTGCAAACCGACATCAAGTCGGCCCTGTCGTTTGCTTCGCTCACGCAGGTGGGCATTATCGTCGTGGAGATCGGGCTGGGGCTGCGGTACATCGCCCTGGTGCATCTCTTGGGCCACGCCTGCTTGCGGACGCTCCAATTTCTCCGGGCTCCATCGCTGCTGCAAGATTACCGTCTGATGGAGAACGCCATCGGCGACCGGCTTTCGGTTCGGGCCAGCTTCTGGTCGCGTTGGGTGCCTGGCAACGTGCAGCGGTGGTTCTACCGTTTGGCACTGGAGCGTGGTTACCTGGATGCCTTCTTGAACGACGTGGTTGCCCGACCGTTCCTGCGACTTTTCCGTTTCTTTGACCGCTTGGAGCGCAAGTTGACCGACGCCATTTCCGGCGGGCCGTCGCGTGAGTCGGACCGTCTGCGACCTTCCGCCTTGGACGAACTGCCATGACCGAGCTCAACCTTCCTTGGCTGCAATTGGCGATTGGCCTGGCGGCGGTCGGAGCGCTGATCGTCGGCCGAATGCGCACGGCACCGGTGGCGCGCGGCTGGGCCACGTTCTTCCATGCCCTGGTGCTGGTCGCGGCGACGGGGGCCTGGATCGACTTTTCGCTTGGCTCCGCGCCGGTGGTGTCCGACGGTTACAACCTGCCGCGGCAGGTTCTCGGCGGCGACCTCCTGGTGATCGACAGCTTCAGCGCGCCGCTGTTGCCGCTGGTGGCGCTCGTTTACCTGTTCACCACCGTAACCACGCTGCGGACCAAGCTGCGGCGATTCTCGTTTGCCTGGGCGCTGGCCGGCGAGGCGCTGTTGCTGGCGACGTTCAGTTGTCGCGAACCGTTGGCTGTAGCGGCGCTGCTGGTGGGCAGTGCCGTGCCGCCCTATCTGGAACTGAAAGCTCGGGGTAAATCCACCCGGGTGTACATGCTGCACATGGTGGCCTTTACCGTGCTGATCGGCTTGGGCAGCCTGGCCCTGGTGGGCGTCCATCCGGTGCGCGACGGCCTGGGAGCCGCTGCCGGCAGCACGGTGGATGGCGCCCTGGCCAGCCACACTGAAAGCGATGGCACAACCACAGAGCTTGCCGCAGCGGGCCCGCTGATGGCCTCGCTGACCACCGCGCCGGGCCAAAGCGGTCCGCCGGATTGGGCGGTGGTCGCCCTGGTGCTGGCGGTCTGGATTCGGGGCGGTCTGGTGCCGCTGCATACCTGGAAGACCGACCTGTTCGAGCATGCCACGTTTGGCGGCTCGCTGTTGGTCGCCTCGTCGCTGGGCGGAGCGTACGCCGCGGCGCGGCTGCTGCTGCCCAACGTGCCCGATTGGGCGCTGGCCATCCTGGGCGGTGCTTCGCTGGTGACGGCGGTTTACGCCTCGGGCATGGCGCTGGTGCAGCGTGAAGCTCGGCGGTTCTTCGCCTACTTGTTCCTGAGCAATTCGGCCCTGGTGCTGGTCGGGCTGGAAACCGCCAGCGCCGTGGGCGTCGCCGGGGCCTTGTGCGTGTGGATCTCGGCCGTGTTGTCGCTGGGCGGCTTTGGTTTGACGCTGCGGGCGGTTGAAGCCCGGCTCGGCCGCCTGTCGCTGACTGAGTACCACGGCCTGTACGACCACACCCCCACGCTGGCGGCATTCTTTCTTCTGACCGGTCTGGCCAGTGTCGGCTTCCCCGGCACGCTGGGCTTCATCGGCGCCGAGATGCTGGTCGATGGGGCCGTGCAGGCGTACGCCTACATCGGCATGGCCGTGGTGGTTGCCGCGGCCATCAACGGTATCGCCGTGGTTCGAGCGTACTTCCTGCTGTTCACCGGGCGGCGCCACCCGGCCACGGTGTCGCTCCGCCGTCGCGGACGGGAGCGGTTCGCCGTGCTGGTGCTGGCCGCATTGATCCTGGGCGGGGGGGTGTTCCCGCAACCGGGTGTTGTTTCGCGGTTTGAAGCCGCCATGCTGCTGCTGGCCCAGCGCCGTAGCCTCGTGCCCGACACGCAAACCGCTTCGCCGGACGAGCACGGCGAATCGTGGTGGGAATCGCACAACGGCAGCTAAACGACGGCCGCTCGTTGCCGCGACGCCGGGGATAAACCAGGCCGGCGGCCCCCTTGGAATCTGGCCCATGGGGCGGGACAATATCAACGGGCGGCAGCCATGCGCGCCGCCGTTGTCTTATCTGCCTGGTCCGCAAAGCCGTACCGTGACGCGGCTGGTCGCGGTTCCCTGCGGCTTGATCCCCGGTTCAACCAATCCCTGTGCAGCACCTGCTTCAACTCGACCAGCAGCAGTTAGAAACCTGGCTTGCCGAGCGCGGCCAGCCGAAGTATCGCGCTGCGCAGATTCGCAATTGGGTCTTTGAGAAACGGGCTGGCGGTTTCGACGAGATGTCGAACCTGCCCAAGGCATTGCGCGAAGAGCTGGCCGCCTCGTTCACCCTCTGGACGAGCCGCATCGCCACGCATCTGAAGGCTGAGGACGGCACCGAAAAGCTGCTGTTGGAACTGGCCGACGGTCACCGCATCGAGTGCGTGCTCCTGCGCCAGGGGCCGCTGCGACGCACCATCTGCATCAGCACGCAGGTCGGCTGTGCGATGGGCTGCGTCTTCTGCGCCAGCGGCCTGGAAGGCGTCGCCCGCAACCTCACCCGGGGCGAAATCGTCGAGGAGATGCTTCAGCTCAATCGGCTGCTGCGGCCGGAGGAACGCCTGAGCCACATCGTGGTGATGGGCATGGGCGAACCGCTGGCCAACCTCGACAACCTGCTGCCGGCCCTGGGCGATGCCAGCGACCCGAACAAGTTGGGCATCAGTGCCCGGCGGATCACCATCTCGACCGTAGGCTTGCCCGCGGCGATCAACCGCCTGGCCGAAGACCGTATCCCGTACCACCTGGCCGTGTCGCTGCATGCGCCCAACGACGAGCTGCGCAACCGGCTGGTGAAGGTAAACGCGCGGATCGGCCTCGATGCCATTTTGAACGCGGCCGATCATTACTTCGCCCGCACCGGCCGCCGGCTTACCTTTGAATACGTGCTGCTGGCCGGCGAGAACGACGGGGTGGCTCACGCCCGCGAATTGGCCGCCCGGCTGCGCGGCCGTGAGGCCTTGGTGAACGTCATCCCGTACAATCCGGTGGCCGGTCTGCCCTATGGCACGCCCGATGAGCATACCGTTAACCGCTTTGTGGCCACGCTCGAAGCCGGCGGTGTCCGCGTGCAGGTGCGCCGCCGCAAGGGCGACAAGATCAATGCCGCGTGCGGACAACTGCGGCGTTCGCATGCGCAGGTGGTTTTGTAGTTTCGCGGCCCTTCCTTTTCTTCAGCGCCCCGCGGATTCGATTCGACCGACCAACGGGCGTTCCACCAAGCTCCGCCTGCCATGACGCAATACCGCTGGAACAAACAGGAACTGGCGGCCGGTTACGATGCCTCGGCCGAGTACGTGCATCCGCATTACCTGGAGCTTCAGCAGTTTCTGACCGATATGCTGCTGGCGGCCGACGCCACCGGCTATGTGATCGACCTGGGCGGCGGAACCGGCCGGCTGGCGGAGCGTATTCTGGCGGCTTCGCCCACGGCCCGGGTGTTGGTGATCGACCAATCGGAAGCAGCCCTCGAGATCGCGGCCCGGCGCGTGGAACCATTCGGCGCGCGTGGGCAGGTGGCACTCTCGCGCTTGCAGGACGATTGGACGACGCTGCTGGCCGATCGGCCGACGGCGATTGTGAGCATGTCGGCCATTCATCATTTGGATGCCGGCGAGAAGCAGCAGCTTTATCAGCGGTGCTTCGACTGCCTGGCCGCAGGCGGCATCCTGGCCAACGGCGATGAGATCCGCGATGAGGACGACGCCGTTTACTTGCAGCAGATGCAAGCCTGGGGCCGGCACATGGACGCGATGATCGCCACCGGCAAGGTTGCCGAATCGTTCCACGATGCGCTGCAGCAGTGGCAAGCCCGCAATATCGGCGGCTTTGGCGAGCCGCGCACCAGTGGCGACGATTGCCACCAGACCATTGCCGAGCAGTTGGACTATTTTCGCCAGGCAGGTTTTCGCCAGGTCGATGCTCCCTGGCATCGCGACATGTGGGCGGTGCTGCGCGGCGTGAAGTAACACGGCGGTTGGGATACCGCGGCGCGCACTGTCAAACACCCGCCATCAATGTTCCATCAATACTCGCGCCGCAGGTGCTCGCGCTTGTATTCCACGAAGCCTGCTTTGAGATAGTTGGGAAGCGCCGCCGGATGGTCGAGCGTGCAGGTGTGCAACCAGAACCGCTGCGGCTGATAGCTCCATGCCCGATCAACGGTCCACTTCAAGAACCAGCGGCCCAATCCCTGGCCGATGAACTCCGGCATCAAGCCAAACTGGGTGAGCTGGATCTCGCCTTCTTTGCGGCGGTCGAGCTCGGCCATGCCGGCAGGGCAGCCGGCGACGTGCAGCACGTGAACTTCAACCCGCGGATCGTGAATAATCGCGGCCAGACTGTCATCGTCCAGCTTGCGGCGGCTGAGCCAGCGGTATTCTTCGCCCACGCCGTTGTACAGAAAGCGGTAGTATCGCACGCTGGGCCGCTGGGCGTGCAGGACTAAGAGATCGTCCCGCGGCGGCGGCACCTCGCGCGTGACGTGCTGCCGCATCTCCAGGTAGTAGACCGTAACGTCGACCAGATCCATGGTGTTTGCCGGACTCGATGGTTGGGTTGATTCAGATGTTTGCATCCGATGAATGGATGAACCTTGGCGCGACGGCGCCTGAGGAGATTGTTTCTTGCCAACGATGATCACGCGGCCGGCAAGGACAATCAGGCAAGTTGGTCCGCACAGCGTACCCTGCCGCGGTTCGTAAGACCTCGGCTTACAGTTCCTTAGCGCGGAAGGTGTCGCCCTGGTTCAGGTCGCCTGTTTCAAAACCGCGGCGGAACCAGCGCAAACGCTGTTCCGAGGTGCCGTGGGTGAACGAGTCGGGCACCACGTAGCCTTGTGCGCGTCGCTGGAGCCGGTCGTCGCCGATCGCCTGTGCCGCCTGGAAGGCTTCTTCCAAGTCGCCCGGCTCGAGGACCTTGAACTTGGCTTGGGCGTAATGCGCCCAGACGCCGGCCAGGAAATCGGCTTGCAGTTCCAACCGCACGGAAAGCTGGTTGTACTCGGCTTCGCTGAGTTGCCGCCGCTGGCTTTGCACCCAGTCGGAGATGCCCAGCAGGTTCTGCACGTGGTGGCCGACTTCATGGGCGATCACATACGCCTGCGCGAAGTCGCCTGGCGCACCCAGCCGCTGATCCAGTTCGTCAAAAAAGCTCAGATCGATGTACAGCTTTTCGTCGGCCGGGCAGTAGAAAGGTCCGACCGCCGAGCTGGCAAAGCCGCAGGCCGATTCGACCGAGCCGGAGAACAGCACCAGCTTGGGCTCGCGATAGGTCTTGCCCATCCGGCGGAACTGCTCGTGCCACACTTCCTCGGTATCGGCCAGGACTACGGCCACGAACTGTTTGAGCCGCTCCTGCTGCGGATCGGCGATGCGCTGACCTTGTTGCTGCTGCGGTACGGCCGGGCCACCGCCTTGGAACAGGGCTCGCGGATCCACGCCCAGGGCCATCGCCAGCAGGATCAACACCACGGTTCCCAGCCCACCGCCCATGGCGATGCGGCGTCCTCCGCCTTGGCCACGGCGATCCTCGATGTTTTCGCTTTGACGCCTTCCCTCCCAGCGCATAGCGAACCTCCTTACTGGGCGCGCAAGTACGTGTCGCACAGTTGCAGGCACATGCCAATCATTCTCCGCCGCGGTTGATCGGGTCAATGGGACGGTTGCAGAAATGTCTTACGGGTTACGCTTTTGCGATGGACCGCCGTAGCACAAGCCGCGGTTGATTCCGGTCTGAGCGTGGCCGCCAAGAACTGACAGCAGCGGCGAGATTCAACAAGATTCGGGCAAATCGAACGAGTCCTAAATTGCCGGTGGCCGCGTGGCGCGACCGCCAGCGGAACGCGATGATCGCGCATTCGCTTCGCGGGCCTGCTGGCTTAACAGCGGTCAGACTCTCGGTTACGCTGGCGAAGCGGTTTCGCACGAACGAGCGTTCCCAGCTAAGGGTTAGCTTTTCTGGATCGGCTGTCGATGTATCAAGACCCCGCCAAGATCTCGCCTGAAAACAGCTTGAAGGCTGCCCAATTGCTGACGGTCGTGCTCACGGCCAGCCCTATCACCTTCGGCGTTGCGGCCGTGTTTTTGGCGCTGGGCGAGGAGCCGCAGATCGACCCGCAGTGGAGCTACATTGCCGCGGTGGGCACCGTGCTGGACATCTTCCTTTGGCTGATCGTGCCGAACCTGGTGGCCGACGCCGACCGGCGGCGGTTGCAGCAACTGGAAGGCACGCCGCAAGAGATCGAGGAGAAACGGCAGGGTGCCCTGCACCAGATCTATCTCAAGCGGCAATTGATTGGGCTGGTGCTGCTGGAAGCCGCGGCCCTGATCAACATCGTTTTCTTTTTTCTGTCGTCGCAGCCGTGGCTGTTGGCACTGTCGTCGCTGCCCATCGCCATGATGGCGGCCAGCTTTCCTTGGCGCGAGCGGGTGGAATTGTGGGTGCAGGAGCAGGCGCATCTGCTGGATATGCGCCGGTAAATGCCGCCCCCTGGCGGCATATGATCCTGTTTGCCACCGCGGGCGGGGTACCTGCGACGGAAGGTTCTTGCTAGCGTCTGCGAGCTTATGACCGGGCGGGATTCAGAAAACCCTCCCCCCTAAATCGGGAAAGCCACCCGTTGAGTTTGGGCCGCGGTCGGGGCAAACTAATGACCGTTGCAAGCCACACGTCCTTTAGCTCTTGCTGCCGGCCGCGCGATTTTTGGCTCTTTGATGCTGCAAGCAAATTCACGGCGGCGGTGCGGCTTGCGCAGCAGGCAGGGCGCGCTGGCCGCGATGGATGCCGCTCCACGATGCGACATGGGTTCGGTTGCGCCGCAAGCGCGCTCGTGGTTGCGTACCGGACGCAGCCGGTTACCAGGTTCCTCTCCAGGGAGAAATGACGGATGAAGCGCACGCTCCGAGTCATGATCTGGCTGCCGCTGGTGGCTACCTTGTGTTGCGGCACCACGTGGGCTCAGGATGAAAGGGCGCAGAAACCTGCGGGCCCCGATGCCTTTCGCGAAGCCTATAAACTGACCCAAGGCCCTCGCAGCGCCGACACCTACGACAAGGTGATCGAACTGTGTGAACAGGGGCTGAAGAACACCGACGATCCCAAGTTCGCCGACTACGGCAAGAACCTGGCCGCCTGGGCCTACAACGCCCGGGGTCAGCAGCGGCTCGATGCCGGCGACGTGGACAAGGCCCTCGAGGACTTCAACGCCGCCATCAAGTACGACAGCAAGCAGGCCAAGTACGTTCACAACCGCGCGTTCTGCTACGCCACCAAGGGTGACTTGGAGAACGCGATTGCCGACTTCACCACCGTGCTGGAACTTGATCCCGAGCACACCAAGGCCCGGTTCAACCGCGGCGAAGCCTACTTCCTGCTGAACGACCTGGAAAAAGCCAAGCAGGATTACACGGCGGCCATCCGGCTCGATGCCCGTAACGCCGACGCTTACAACGCCCGCGGCTTTGTGAACTATCTGCAGGGCGATTATCGCTCGGCCTTCAACGACTACAACCAGGCGCTGCGGATCAACAGTCGCCACACGGGAGCTTTGACCAACCGCGGCGATGCCTACGCCGATACCGGCCAGTACGATCAGGCGCTGCGCGACTACAACGCCGCGCTGGCCGTCGATCCCGACTATCACCGCGCGTTTGCCAGCGCCGCCTGGTTGCGGGCGACCTGCCCCGACTCGCGCATCCGCCGCACCGACCTGGCGCTGCGCTCGGCCCGCCGGGCGATCGAGCTGGGCGGCGAAAATCCTCGCTACCTGTCGATCCTGGCCGCGGCCCTGGCTCGCAGCGGCAACTATCAGGAGGCGGTGGAAGCCCAGAAGAAAGCCATCTCTCTGGCCGACGACTCGGTAAGCGAGAAGGACCTGGAGCGCTACAAGCAGCAGTTGGCGCTGTACGAATCCGGCAAGCCTTACACCGACGCGCTCCAGAACCAGACGCAGGCTTCAGCCCAGTAGTCGCCAGCGGCGGTGCGGGGGGCGAGTGTGCCGGCGAACCCGGAGTTGTTCTCACTTCGTTCCAAATAAAAAGCGGCCCTGCTTCCTAGGTTACCGTGGGAAGCAGGGCCGTTTTACGTTTTCAGCAATGGGAGCGCCGATCAGGCATCCGGCAGCGGTTCGGCAGGCGTCGGCTCACCAGCGGGTGTAGGCTCACCAGCCGGAGTCGGCTCACCGGCCGGCGTGGGTTCCCCGGCCGGGGTCGGTTCGCCAGCAGGCGTCGGCTCCATGCCACCGCTGGCCGGGTCCGGCAGCGGACGCAGCGGCTCGTGGTCAGTCTGCGGCAGCGCCTCATACCGCCGCGAGCTACCGGGCCGCGAGGGCGCGGTCGCCGTGCGAGGCGCCATCTGGCCGCCGTCGCCGTAGTACCGCGTCGTGCCCTGCTGGGCCAGCCGTACATCCAGGTCGTGGCACACGGCTTCCACCCGGAACTCGTGATTGCCGGCGGTCACCGCCCGGGCTTTGACCTGGATCTTCAGTTCTTCGCCCGCGTTGAGCAGCCGCACCGGGCCCAGGATCACCTGGCCGCCGCGGATCTCGAACGTGGCGCCGGAAGCGGCCAGTGGCTCAATACCGTGCGAGAACGCCGCGGTCAGGTGGACATTCTCGGCGGCCTTAGTGCCGCGGTTCCGCAGGATGATCTCATAGGTGACGTCCTCGCCCACCGGCAGCGGACCGCGCGGGTCGTGCACGTCGAGGGCCAGTTCGGCGACGGCTTCCACCTCGGTCGAGATGAAGTTTGTGTCACGCAGATTGCCGTCGGCTACGGCCACCGCCTGCAACCGGCAGGTGCCCGGCTGCTCCAGGGCGCAGCGCACTTCCAGCGTCTTGGCTTCGCCTTCGGGCAGCACGTCCAGGCTCCAGCGGATCTGATTCTGGTCGTCCTCTTTGGCCAGCTTGCCGCCGTGCGAAATGTCGCGCACCGTCGTACCCGGCGGCACGTTCAGGCCCACCTTGACGTTGCGGGCAGGCGAGGTGCCGGGGTTATGGACCACGATCCGGTACGTGCCCTCGGTGCGGGCATAGCGGAACTCGGGGCCTTGGACTTCGATCTTCAGACCGGGCCGGCGAACCAGCACGTCGTGATGAATGTTGGAACGCAGCCCACCCTCGGCCGTGGCTTCGGCCTGGATCAGCAGCTTGCCTTCCTGGCGAGCGATCAGTTCGATCTCCACCACCTTGCGCGAGCCGGCGGCGATGGTGCCGATCTCGTGGGCATCGGCCGTATCGCCCGGATCGATCGGCATCAGTTTGACCATCACGCGTTCGGCGTCGGCGGTGCCGGGATTTTCAAAGGTGAGTTCATACACGGCCCGGGAGCCGAACTCCACTTCGCTGGGGCCTTTGATCGTGAGCAACAGCTTGGGCTCTTTGACCTCGACATTCACGTGCGAACTGATCGGGGCCGAGTGCCACTGCACGGCCAGTTGCAACGGCTTGCTTTCCCGCGGCAACAGCTTCACCAGCAGCGTGGCTTCGCTTTGGGCAGCCATCTCGGGCACCGTCCAGCGGACCTTGCCGCCGTCGCTGGCCTTGGGATGCGGAGCCGTACCGGTCGACGGCGAAAGCTCCACCACGTCGGCCCAGGCAGGCACGTCGATGCTCACGGTAACTTCGCGGGCAGGCGTATCGCCCGAGTTGCGCAACACCAGTTGATAGCTGGCATCGCGGTTCAGCACGATCTGCTTGGGACCGATGGTTTCGACCGAAAGCTGCGGACCCGAACGGCGGAACAACACGCCCTGGGCACCCAGGCCGCGATTGGCCGCGGCACGCGTGGGGCTTTCTTCACGAGCCGAGGGCAAGGCAGCCGCCGTGTTCGAAGCGGCCGGAGCCGACTGCTGCGACTTGTTGGCCACCGTCGGGGCCGGCTCGGCTTGTTCAGGCTTGGTGGGCTCGGTCTTAGCCGGAGTAGGTTCGGCGGATTCAGCCAGCGCCGGGCTGCTGGTCGCCGGCACGCGGCTCGACTTGCTGGCAACGTGCGGTGCCTGCTCGTCCGCCTTCTCGCTGGTGGCGGTGTCGGCCTCGATTTCGCGAGCGATCGGCTTGGGCCCCTGGGCCGTCTCGGCCGGCGTGGGGAAGCCGCTCGGTTCGTCCTCCGTGGGCTCCGGCGGTGTGGTCGTCGAAGCAGCCCAACCGCGCAAGCTGCGGCTGGACGTGGTCGCCGTGTCCTCGGTCGCCGGCGGACGAGGCACCTCGGCGTCGCTGCTCGCCGCGGTGCTGCCGTACGAACGCGACGAACTGCTGGCCGTCTCAGACGACGAAGTCGCACGACGCGACGAATAGCCGCGGGTTGTGGCACGCGGGCTGGGCGATTTTTCGTAAGTGATCGAGCTGGGCCGCTGCGTCGACTCGGCCGCGTAGCCCGAAGAACTGCGCGAAGATGCCGCAGCCGACGACGAACGCGACGTGCTGCTGTTCACCTCCGGCGAACGCATCGCCGAGCGGACACTGCTGGAGCCGTAATCGTACTCGCGGGTAGGAACCGGCGGCTGCTGCGCATAGCTGCTGGAACCGGTGCCGGACGGCGCGGCCTGCTGCGAGGCCTGGCTGCGGTACTGGCTCGAGGGCCGCGGCGCGCTGTAATCGACCCGCGGCGGTTGCGGAGGCGCCGTCGGACCCGTGTACCGCGGCTGCGGCATCGATTGCTGATGCTGCGGCGAGGGTTGCGGCGCCTGCGGCACGCGCGGACCCGTGAAACCGGCCGGTTTCCGGTGGCCGTGCGACTGGGTGTACACATGCTGCGGCTGTGCCGACGGCTGCGAACTGCCGCCGCTGAAGAAGTTCTGCACGCGCTCAATCAAACCGGGCGATTGCTGCTGCGCGTGATGGTGATGCCCCTGTCCATGCACCACGGTGGCCCCGAAGGCGGCCACAGTCATCGAAAGCAGGATGGGACGCAGCATGACTAGCTCTCAATTGCGAGGGGGCTGGGAGAATACCTCGGTCGCAACATCGGCAGGGAGGGTGATGAGGGTTTAACTGAAATGTCAAACTTTTCCGTTTGCAGCGGTGGTGCGGCAGCAGCCCAGGCAATGCCAGCATCCCTAACCCAAGTCGCCACGGTGTGCCCGGCCACAATCCAGGGGAAAACGTGCCGTCATGCAGGGCGTGCTGGACCATCGCAGGCGGCATTGCTAGCCGCGTGAAACGAGCCCCTGTGGAGCGAAGAACGCGCGACCTGCCCCCGGGGGTGACTGCAGTGCTGGCACGGCAGCGGCCACGTCGGCCATCCACGCGCCATGGGCTTATGGTCTGGCGGCTGTCGCACGCGCGGTCGGCACCGCAAGCGGGACGTAGGCAGCTTTCTTGGGATGTTCTTTCGCCGCGCCCCCAAAGCAGCCGGAAACCGCCCCCGGCGGCAGGTTGCGTGCATCGTCGTGGTCTTTGATGTGCGGCACACATCGCAGGAATACGCCGCTGCGAAGGTGCTGGCACGCCAATTGCAAACGTGGTTGCTTCACTTCACGAGGTAACGCCGCCGCACCCAAGCGGAGCAATCACCCTCACACCTTCGCAGGAGAAAAAACCATGTCGATGCGGCATCTGGAAGACTGTTTCTACGACGAATTGCGCGACGTGCTCAGCGCCGAAAAGCAACTGGCCCAGGCTTTGCCCAAGTTAGCCAAAAAGGCCTCCAGCGACACGCTGAAACAGTGCTTTGAGCAGCATCTGGAAGAAACCAAGAAACAGATCGAACGGCTGGAAAAGGTGTTCCAAACCCTGGAACGCGCGCCCCGGGCCAAGAAGTGCGAAGCCATGGCCGGGCTGATTGAGGAAGGCAAGGAAGTGATGGAAGAAGACGGCGAGCCTGCCGTTCGCGACGCCATGTTGATCGCCTCCGCCCAGAAGGCCGAGCACTACGAAATCGCCACCTACGGCACGCTTTGCACCTGGGCCGAGCAGTTGGGCTATACCCAGGCGCACAAGCTGCTGGGCGAAACGCTGGCCGAGGAGAAGGCCACCGACGAGAAGCTCAGCCAGCTGGCCGCCGAAATCAACCAAGCCGCCATGGTAGAGCAGTAATCAATAAACGCCCACCGGTCTCCGTGCTGCCCCTGGCTTTCCCATGCGCGCCGTCGAAGGGACCAGGGGCAGCCGCGTAGGTGCTGCTCCCAGCTCGGCGCGGCCACCTCCATCCATAGCCGCCCAACCAGCTTCTGGCACTTGAAACACATCTCCAGGAGCGTGCCAGCAATCGCCGGAAGCGCCCCCCCTCTCTTGGGTAGACGGCAAAGTTTGCCGTCAAGTGACTGTGCCGTCGCGGACGATCTTCTCAGATAAGCTGCATTTCTGTCTGCCGTCCTGTGCCAGCTCCTTACCCGCAAGCACCGTGGCGGCCCGCAGACCGAACCAGGGAGGGCTCGGCGTGAAAGTCTCCTGCTATTGCTTGTTGGCCATCGTCGCATTGATGGCACCCGGCTGCGCCGGCAAGACCAATAGCGGTATGCTTGGCCACGTGGATGCTTCCAGCGGCCGTGGACTCAATACGCCCATGGCGCCCGTCGCCAAGCCTGAGTCCAAGGGCGTAGGCAAACTGGTTTCGGGCGTGAAGTCGGCCGTAAAGACTTCGGGCTCGGCTTCCGAAGGCAGCAAGGGCGACCCGCTCTCCGTCCATAGCAAGACCGAGCCCACCGTCGAGCTGTTCGTGGTGATGGCTCAGATGCACGAGCGGTCGGGCAATCTGGCCGCGGCCGAAGAACAGTACAAGCGGGCGCTGGAGAAAGAGCCCAAATCGCTCGATGCCCTGCTGGCTTATGCCCGCATGCAGGATCGGCAAAGCAACTTCGCCGAGGCCGACCGGCTGTATCGCCAGGCGATCGAGTATCATCCCAACGACGCCACCGCTCGCAACGACTACGGCCTGTGCCTGGCCCGGCAATCGAAGCTCGACCAGGCCGCCGGCATGTTGCAGTCGGCCTGCCAGCTCAAGCCCACGGAAGTGCGTTACCGCAACAACCTGGCGATGGTGCTGGTGGAGATGAATCAGTTGGAGGAAGCGTACCTGCAACTGACCGACGTGCATTCGCCGGCCGTGGCGTACTACAACGTGGGCTACCTGCTGATGCAGCGGAAGCAATATGGGGCTGCTCGACACCACTTTGAACAGGCGCTCAAGCACCAGCCCGACTTCGCCGAGGCTTCGCACTGGCTGGCCAGTCTGCCGGCCGACGACACCCGGGTGGTGCAGCAGCCCGCCGTCGGGTCGCGCTAAACGCCTCCCGCTACGTTACTGCTGATCCTGTTCCTGCTCCTGGTTGGCGGCAGCGCGGTTGCCGCGGGTAGGAGCCTTGGGAGCCGGCGGGAACGTATGCACCATCGGCTTGTCCAGGCCGATCTCGTGCAGGCACTGGATCAACCCCGTAGACGTGCCGACGTACAACCGGTCGCTCTGCCGGTTGGAGAACACCACGTCGACGCCCGGCAGAGCCAGCGACGTAATGGGGGCCCCGGTCTCGCGGTTAAGCACGACCAGCCGGCGTCCCTTGTCGTAGGCATAGAGCCGCGAAGGGCTGGCCGCGACAAATTGTTCGATCTGCGGCACGAACCATTTCTCCAAGCCGTGCTGATTCGACAGCGCCAGCAGGCCGCCGGTTTCAGGCACGACGTACACCGTGTCGCCGATCGGCGTGGCCGCCTGGCGCAGCGCCACACCCAGCGAGTGCCGCCATACCGCCGAGCCGTCGCTCTCGTTCAAGGCGTACAGGTAGCCGTCCTGCGACGGGGCATAGATCAGCGGCGGCCAGTAGGTCAATTGCGCGGTGACGGGCTTGCCGCTCTCGAACCGGCCCAACAGCTCGGGCGAATCGACCTTGCTCAGGTACACGTGGCCGCGGTCCGACGCCCAGGCCATCGACCGCCGGCCGACAATCAGCGGCGATTCCACCCGGCCAAACGAGCTGTAGTGCCAGTTGCGGCTGGGATCTTCGACGTTGAAGGCCGTCAGCTTGCCGTCAATCGCCAGTGCGTACGCAAAGTTCTCGGAGAGCGTCGGGCCGCAGATCGCCACGTTGGCCAGCTTGCGCTGCCAGATCAACCGGCCATTCCTGCGCTCCAGCAGATACAACTGCATGCCGTTGATGACGGCCACGTACTTGTCGTTGACCGCCGGAGTTTCGCTGGGCTGAAGGCGGTTACCGATCTGCTGCACCCAGATCGTGCGGCCGGTTTCCGCATCCAGGGCGTGCAGCAGACCCATCTCGGTCTGCACCAGCAGCATGCCCGGCTCGCCCGGTAGCGTGACCGCGGGTTTTGCAGGCGCGGCATCAGCCTGGGGGGCATCGTCTTCAGCAGATTCGGAGTCGTTGTCGCCTTCGGCGTTTTCATCCGCGGCCGGGTCGGCACCAAACGGGTTGTCGTTGGCCGCGCCGCCCTGGTTGTTGCCGAACGGATTGTTGTTATCGGCCGGTTCGGTGTTCTCCTCCGCCTGGTCCTCGCCGCCTACCTTGAGCGGTTTGCCCTGGGCGGCGGGCTGAGCCGACGGCACGGGCTGCGGCTGATACAGCACGATGCTCCGCACGCGATCCTTGGTGCGGTCCATATCCACCTGGGTCATCCAGGCCCGATGCAACCCGTGACGGCGTGCCTCTTCCTGCGGGACGACGGCGGACCGGGTGATCTGAGCCTGGGCCGTGCTCACGCACCAACCCAACATCCAAATGAGCGCAATCGACAGCAAACGGTGCGACATGACAAACACCCGATGGGGGTAACGCACTGGATGAGATCGGGCGGTACGCGTTCCGGAAACGTACCAGGCCAACAAGCAAAAACCGGCCTCCGGTGCCACAGAAAACCGCGGGGCGGCACCCGGCCGGCAGGGCGGAAACAAGCCGCCACCTTTGTTTCATCATAATCCGCCACAACCGCACTTACAGCCGCGGGGGCCGAAAACCGCAAATTCAGCCCCCCGGCCGACCGGCCTGCGCACCCCGCCGCCGGACAGGAATTGCGGCTGGTGCCGGTTGTAACAGCGCCGTCTGACCAGCGGCCCGGCGGACGGCAGCCTCGCCGTTCAATCGCCGGCCTAATAAGGTACGTTTGGGGGAAGTTGCAACCTGCCCGCCTTTTCGCGGCTACGTCCCCCTAAAGCCTGCCGCGACAGATTGTGAACGCCTGCCCTTCCTCGGGCAACGCCCGCCGACGCAAGTGCAAGGAACCCGGCCGCCATGAGCGGTGCCCGCACGTTGGTCACGATCGCTACCTACAACGAGCTGGAGAACCTCCCGGCGCTGGTGGAGGAGATCTTTCGTTATGCGCCGCAGGTGGACATCCTGGTGATCGATGACAATTCGCCCGACGGCACGGGCCGCTGGTGCGATGAAACGGCCGCCCGCGAGCCTCGCCTGCACTGTCTGCACCGCAGCGGCAAGTTGGGACTAGGCTCGGCCACCGTGGCCGGCATGAAATGGGCCATCGAGCACGGTTACGACCTGGTGCTCAACATGGACGCTGATTTCAGTCACCATCCCCGCTACCTGCCGGCCATTCTGGCCGGAATGCAACGCGAGGGCGACCAGCGGGTGGACATCATGATCGGCTCGCGGTACGTGCCCGGCGGCAAGATCGAAGGCTGGCCGCTCAAGCGGCACCTGATGAGCCGGGCGGTCAATGCGTATGCCCGGATGCTGCTTGGACTTTCGCCGCGCGATTGCAGCGGAGCTTTCCGCTGTTACCGCACCGAACTGCTTAAGAAGCTGGACCTGGATTCGATCGCCTCGCAGGGCTACTCGTTCCAGGAAGAGATCCTCTGGCATGCCAAGCGAGCCGGAGCCCGGATCGGCGAAACGCCGATTACCTTCGCCGACCGCGTACACGGCAGCTCCAAGATCAACCCGCGCGAAGCCTGGGGGGCGCTGTGGGTGATCTTCCGCCTGGGCATCCGCAATGCGGTCGAGTGCTGACCGCCGAGCCGCTTGGAAGCTTTAGGCTGCGTGCTTTGACTGACCGGACACCGCGGCCGGCCCGTAGCTGGCAGACTCCCAACACCGCACTCTCGGGACCAAACTTCTCTTTGCATCCCCCATTCTGGCGGATAGACTAATCGAAAGTATTTGATGCGTTGGGGCGAATATGCCTTAACGTGCTTTACGCGCCACTCGCTGCGCGCTGGCTGCCCATCGCCGGCGCGCCGCGTGATCGTCCCGCCACGGTTTCAGCCCCACCCCACTTGCAAAGCCTCCCCACCAGCCATGACACGCCGCCGCTACGATCTGCCGCGGGCCGTTCTGTGGGCCGCACTGCTTGCCGGGCTGATGTTCACTGGGAAGCAGGCCGTGGCGGCGGCACCAGAGGTCGCGCTGCCCGACAACATTGCCTCGGTCGCCGTCAGCCCGGCACAGGTGGTGCTGGATCGGCCCGGGGCCCGCTGGTCGCTGCTGGTGGAAGGCCACTTGGCCGATCAGCCCGGCGGCAATGCTCAGCCGGGCGCGGCGGTGACCGTGGTCGACCTCACCAGCCGGGCGGAGTTTCGCTCGCTCACGCCGGACGTGGTGGCCGTTTCGCCCCGGGGCGTGGTCAGCAGCGTCGGTAACGGACAAGGCATTGTCGAAGTGATCGCCGCCGGCCGTACCATCCAGGTGCCGGTCGCGGTGAGCGCGGCCGACGAGCCGCGTCCACTGCACTTTACCAACGACATTCTTCCGCTACTTACCCGGTATGCCTGCAACACTTCCGGTTGCCACGGCAAGGCCGAAGGGCAGAACGGTTTCAAGCTCTCGGTATTCGGCTTTGATCCGCAGGCCGATTACGACGCCCTGACAAAAGAAGCCCGAGGGCGGCGCATCTTCCCGGCCGCGGCCGAGCGGAGCCTGCTGCTGCAAAAGGCGGCCGGCCTGGCCCCGCACGGCGGCGGAACGCGGATTGCCGCCGATAGCCTGGCCTATCGTACGCTGCGGGAGTGGATTGCCGCCGGCTGCCCACGCGGCGCGGCCGATGCTCCGACCGTGTCGTCGATTGAGATTTCGCCTTCGCAGCGCGTGCTGGCGATGGGAGGGCGGCAGCAGCTTCGCGTGGTGGCGACCTACACCGACGGCCATCGGGCTGACGTGACCGAGCTGGCCCAGTTCCAGTCCAACCACGAAGGGCTGGCCACCGTCGACGAGGCCGGCCTGGTCACCGCCGGGGATACGCCCGGCAGTGTCGCCATCATGGCCAGTTACATGGGTGCTGTGGCCACGTTCCAGGCGTTGATTCCGCGCGATCAGGTCTTGGCCGCCTGGCCCGACGTGCCCGAGTACAACTTCATCGACACCCTGGTGCATCGCCGGCTGCGGCAGTTGCAGATCGTGCCGTCGGAAGAAGCCGACGATGCCACGTACCTCCGCCGCGTGTACCTGGATCTGACCGGCACGCTGCCCACCGCCGATCAGGCCCGGCAATTCCTGCTCGACCGCTCGCCCGACAAGCGAGCCCGGCTGGTCGAAGATCTGATGCGGCGGCCGGAGTTTGCCGACTACTGGGCCCTCCTGTGGGCTGATCTGCTTCGCGTCGATACGCAGACGCTGGGCCGCAAGGACGCCTACGCTTATTACCGCTGGATTCGCGACAGCTTCGCCCAGAACAAACCGCTCGATCAATTCGCTCGCGAACTGATCACCGCCGAAGGCCCGCTCGATGAAGCGCCCGCCGGGCATTTCTACAGCGTGGTCAAACGGCCGGGCGACGTGAGCAGCACGCTGGCCCAGGTTTTGTTGGGCGTGCGGATCGCTTGCGCGGAGTGCCACCATCATCCGTTCGATCGCTGGAGCCAGTCCGACTACTACGGCATGCAGGCGTACTTCCAGCAGCTTCGCACCAAGGATGTAGGCGGCCGGAAGGCGCTCTTCAGCCAAGGACAGCCCAAGGTGCTGCACCCGCGCACCGGCGAGGTCGTGCCGCCACACCCGCTGGGGGAATCACAGGTAACGACGGACGCAGCTTCGCAGGCATCCGGCCCCCTGCCCCAGGCCGATCTTCGCCACCAATTGGCCGCCTGGCTGGTGGCTCCCGAGAATCCGTGGTTTGCCCGCAGCATGGCCAACCGTGTTTGGGCTCGCCTGATGGGCCGCGGCCTGGTGGAACCGGTGGATGATTTCCGCCTGACCAACCCGCCCAGCAATCGCGAACTGCTCGACGCCCTGGCGGCGCATCTGGTGGAAAGCGGCTACGACCTGCGGGCGTTGGTCCGCACGATCGTGGCGTCGCGGACTTACCAGCTTTCGTCGCGGCCCAACGAAACCAATGCGGCCGATCAGCAAAATTACTCCCGGGCCTTGTTCAAACGGCTCAGCGCCGAGGTGCTGCTCGATGCCGTCTGCCAGGTGACCGGCGTGCCGGAGAAGTTTTCCGGAGTGCCTGCCGGGGCACGGGCGGTGCAACTGTGGGACAACCGCGTTTCGCACTATTTCCTCAAGGTGTTCGGCCGGCCGATCCGCGAGACCGCCTGCGAGTGCGAACGGAACGTCGAACCGAGCATCGCCCAGGTGCTGCACCTGATGAACGGGCCGGAGATCCAGGCCAAGATCGGTCATGCCGGCGGACGTGTGGCACAGCTTTGCCGCACGATCGCCGACGACGACCAGTTGGCCGAGGAGATCTACCTCACGGTGCTTGCCCGGCAGCCAACCGCCGAAGAACTGGCCGTCGCCGTGGAACACTTACGAACCGCCAGCGAAAGTAACGTTAGCCAGACCGCAGACCGCGCCGCTGCCCGTCAGAAGGCGGCCGAGGATCTGACGTGGAGCCTGATGAACAGCCTGGAGTTTGTGTTCAATCACTGACGGTCATACGTGCCGCAGCATGCATCGTGTGCCACGGCTCAGCGAGCCGTGCGAACGACAAAGCATCCATAAATGGCGCACGTGCGCCGCGGCCCCGCAGCTCACCAGAGAATAACCAACAACTCGATCATGACGTCGGTCCGCACGGCGGACCCTACTTTCAGGAACCGCCACCATGACTCCCCGATCCGCTCGCCGAGTGTATTGCGATGGCCTTTCGCGACGCAGCTTCTTGCATGTGGGCGCGGCTGGAGTCTTTGGGATGGGGGTTAATTTGCCGCAACTTCTTGCGGCCGAGGCCCGGCGTGGGCGCGGTTCCAAGGATGATGTCTCGGTCATCATCCTGTTCCTCCATGGTGGCCTGAGCACGATCGATACGGTGGACCTCAAGCCCAACGCGCCGGTGGAAATCCGCGGCGAGTTCAACCCCATCGCCACCAACGTGCCCGGCATCCAGGTTTGCGAGCACCTGCCGCACCTGGCTCGGCACGCGGACAAATTCTCGCTGATCCGATCATTTGCGCACGGCGATTCCAGCCACGGATCGGCCGACCATTACATGCTGACCGGGTATCGGCCCCGGGCAGGATTCAACTCTGGCCTGTCGCCCAACAACCAGTGGCCTTCCCACGGCTCGGTGATTGCCCGCAAGCTCGGTCCGCGCCTGGGCGATTCGTCGGCTGGTGCGGTGCCGCCTTATGTGTGCCTGCCCAAGATGCACCCCAGCGCCGGCTCGGCGTACCTGGGAGCCTCGGCCTCGCCATTTGTGATCGAGGCCGATCCCAACGCTCCCGGTTTCTCGGTACCGGACCTCGTGCCGCCGCTCTCGCTGGAGGCCAACCGGCTCGACGCCCGGCGTGCCCTGTTGACCAAGGTCGACCGGTTCCAGCAAGCAGCCGAACGCGAGGCCAACGATCAGGCGCGCACCGTGAGCGTGTTCCGCGAGAAGGCCTTTGCGATGATGACCTCGCCACAGGCCAAGGCGGCGTTTGACATCGCGTCGGAAAGCACGGCAACCCGCGATCGTTACGGCCGCACTTCGCTGGGACAAAGCTGCCTGATGGCCCGGCGGCTGGTCGAGGCCGGCGTGCGCTGCGTTACCATCGACCACTCCAACTGGGACACGCACGACAACAACTTCAACATCCTCAAGAACGAGCTGTTGCCCGCCTTCGACCAGGGGCTATCGGCCCTGCTGGCCGACCTGGCCGACCGCGGCTTGCTGGAGCGGACCCTGGTGATTGTCACCGGCGAGTTCGGCCGCACGCCGCGGATCAACAAGAACGCCGGCCGCGACCACTGGGGACCGGCATTCACCGTGATGGTGGGCGGAGGCGGCGTGCAAGGCGGCCGCGTGGTGGGCGCTACCGACGACCGGGCGGAACGCCCCGCCACCGATCCGCATGGGCCCGAGAACCTGGCCGCCACGATGTACCACCTGTTGGGCATCAACTACAACGACGAGTTCCACACGCCCGAAGGCCGCCCGGTGAAGATCGTCAACAACGGCAAGGTGATCTGGGATCTCTTGTAGGCCGTTGCAGCGCGTGCATCATCCCAGCCCGGCGCGCATTGCACAACGTTCGCCGCAGCACGGGCCGCGCACGGGGTGTGTGCGAAACCTGCCCATGGGCGGCGAAAGATTCGCCTCGTGTGGCGGTTTGTTGTCAGGGAGTTTCCACCCGCGTGCCAGTGCCCCGCGCACCGGCGGCATCGCGCAATCCTCTTATCGATGGGCGACTTACGACGGTTGTCTGACCGGCAATTTGCGGCGTCGTAAGCTTGTGGAACGGCAGTTGCGAGGGCTTGGCTTGAGTGTGCAAGCGTGCGATCCGCCACGCGCCGGGCATGCTCGCGAAGTGCATGTTGGTTCCCTCTCCCCCTGACCTGTGCGAGTCCGTCATGCTTACGCTGCGTTCCTGGCTGGCAACTCGTTCCCGCGGTGCTGGTTCCCGGTTTCGAGCGGGCTGCTGTGCGGTGGTAGCACTGGGCGTACTGGCCGGGAGCTTCCAGCCGGCGCTGGCCCAAACCGCCGACGGCACTCCGGCCGCCGCCGCCACCAAGGCGACCGACGACCAAGTGGCGGAAATGATCAGCGGGGGCGTCCGGTTCCTTGAGTCGCAGCAGGCTCCGGATGGTTCGTTCAACTCGCGGGCAGGTCTTGGCCCCACGGCCTTGGCCACGCTGGCCCTGATCCGCTGCGGCCGTACGCCTAAAGATCCCGTTGTGGCCAAGGGTTTGGAGTACATTACCCGGTTTGTCCAGGACGATGGCGGCATCCATCCGCCCCGCAGCCGGCTGAGCAACTACGAAACCTGCGTGGCCGTGCTCTGCCTGCAAGCCGCCAACCAGGACGGCAAGTACGACAAGATCATCGAGGGGGCCAACCGCTACCTGCGGACCGGCATCTGGGACGAAGGCGAAGGCAAGCAGAAGTCGGACCCGGCTTACGGCGGCGCCGGCTACGGCGGCCAATCGCGGCCCGACCTCTCCAACACGTCGTTCCTGATCGACGCGCTTAAGGCCAGCGGCGCCAAAGAAGATGACGAAGCGCTGCAAAAAGCCCTGGTCTTCGTCTCGCGCTGCCAGAACCTCGAAAGCGAGCACAACACCACGCCGTTCGCCGGCAAGATCAACGATGGCGGGTTCTATTACACGCCGGTAGTGGGCGAACAGGGCGAAGACCGCCAGTCGCCCGACGGAGGCCTGCGCAGCTATGGCGCGATGACCTACTCGGGCCTCAAGAGCATGATCTACGCGGGCGTCGACAAGGACGATCCGCGCGTCAAAGCCGCCGTGGGCTGGATCAGCAAGTACTACGACCTGGACAGCAACCCCGGCATGGGCGACGCCGGCCTGTACTACTACTACCACACCTTCGCCAAGGCCCTGAATGCGCTAGGCGCCGACAAGCTCACCGCCGCGGACGGCAAGAACCACGACTGGCGGCGCGACCTGGTCGAAGCGCTGGCCAAACGGCAACAGAAGAACGGCTCGTGGGTGAACACCAACCCGCGCTGGCTCGAGAACGACGCCACGCTGGTCACATCATTTGCACTGCTGGCGCTTTCGTACTGCCGGTAGCCTGGTTGGTTGATTCCGGCGAATCGCTGGCACAGCGGCAGGCGCCAAGTGCTTGGCCCTAGTCGGGTAACCGTTTTCTCACGCGTGCCTTTCAGGTTTACGGCGCGCATACCCTAAGCCAGGTAGCGAGTAACCGTCCCCGCTCATACTGGGGGTGAGGCGTGCGCAAGCGCGCAATCACCTCTGCGCGCGGCGCACAGAGCCGGTGGCACGCGCAAGTGCCGCTCTTACACTTCGAGCAGAATCCGGGTCGGATCCTCGATCGACTCTTTGATGTGCTTGAGGAACGACACGGCTTCGCGACCGTCGATGATGCGGTGGTCGTAGGTCAGCGCCAAGTACATCATCGGACGGATCACCACCTGGCCGTTGATGGCCACGGGCCGCTCCTGGATGGCGTGCATGCCCAGGATGCCGCTTTGCGGCGGGTTGACGATCGGCGTCGAGAGCAGTGAGCCGTACACGCCGCCGTTGCTGATGGTGAAGGTGCCGCCGACCAGTTCATCGGGCGAGAGCTTGTTCTCTTGGGCCCGGGTGGCGAAGTCGTTGATCGCCTTTTCGATCTCGGCAAAGCTCATCAGCTCGGCGTTCCGAAGGGCCGGAACCACCAGGCCCTTGCCGCTGCCGATCGCCACGCCGATGTCGTAGTAGTTGCGGTAGATGATGTTGTTGCCGCGGATCTCGGCGTTGACCGCGGGGAAGGCCTTGAGGGCTTCGACCGCCGCCTTCACAAAGAACGACATGAAGCCCAGCTTCACGCCGTGCTTCTGTTGAAACTCGTCCTTGTATCGCTTGCGCAGTTCCATCACCGCCGACATGTCCACCTCGTTGAAGGTGGTCAGCAGGGCGGCCGTGTGTTGAGCTTCGACCAGGCGGGCCGCGATCCTGCGGCGGATGAGGCTCATCGGCACAACTTCTTCCTCGCGTTGGGCACTATCGCCGGCACTGCGCGCCGGTTGCAGCAGTTTCTCCGCCACCACGGTGGTTGTCGATGCCTGCTGCTTCGCAGCGGCTTCCTTCCGCTCGCCCTCCTCCAGACCGCGCTCCTTGACGTACCGCAGCACGTCTTCCTGGAGCAGCCGACCGCCCGGGCCTGTGGCCGGTACTTCCTGCGGCGTCAGACCATACTTGGTGAGCAGCCGCCGGGCCGACGGCATCACGCGCACGCCGCCGACTTCCTCGTAATCGTGCTCCGCCGCCTGCTCGGTAGCCGGAGCCGGCTCCGCCGTCTTGGGAGCGTTATCCGTCGGGGCGCTGCTGCGGCTGTTTTCGCTGGGCTGATCCTGCGGCTCAAACAAGCCGATCACCTCGCCCACGTCGGCCGGATCGCCTTCCTTCTTGAGAATCTTGGAAACCACGCCGGCGGCGGGCGCGAAGACCTCGACGCTCGCCTTATCGGTTTCGATTTCGACCAGCTCCTGGTCCGCCTCGACCCACTGGCCTTCTTTCACGAGCCAACGGCCAACCTGCACTTCCTGCACGGATTCTCCCACCTGAGGCACTTTAAGTTCGCGGGCCATGGCTGTTTGGCTGTTCGTTTCTGGAGGAATAAGGACTGGTTTGGGGGGCAATGAGATATACGAATAACCGTTTGGCGAACCCCGGCCACGTCTGCGTCCGCAGACGCTTCCGCCGGGGGCAAGGTTGGCAAAATCCGCGGCAGACGGGCCTGCAAGGCCGCTGCCCCGGAGGCCGGTGGGCTTACGCGTGGATATCCTCGGTCGGCTGGGCGACGTCCACGCCGGTATCGGCTTCGAACGCCTGCTCCAACAGCTCCTGCTGCTCCAAGCGGTGGGCACCCGGCGAACCCGTCGCCGGCGACGCCGAAGCCGCCCGGGCAATGCACTTCAGTTGGAAGCGGCCCAGCGGACGGTGTCCAAGCGAAGCCAGCAAGTAACGCCAGGCTCCCATGTTGGCGGGCTCCTCTTGCACCCAGTACAGGGGAGTGTCGGCCGCGAACGGGCTGAGCGCATCCCGCAACTGCTTGAGCGGCAGCGGGTAGAGCTGCTCGAGCCGGACAATGGCCACGTCGTCGATTTCGCGTTTCTCGCGTTCCGCCAGCAGGTCGTAGTAAATCTTACCGCTGCACAACAGGATCCGACGGCAGTTGGGACCCGCGTTGTGATCGGGAATCACCCGCTGGAACCGACCCGAGGTGAACTCGTCCAGCATCGACACGCACTGCGGGTGACGCAACAGGCTCTTGGGCGTGAACACGACCAGCGGCTTACGCCACTTGCGCAGCACCTGCCGCCGCAACAGATGGAAGAACTGCGCGGGCGTGCTGGGCATGGTGATCTGGATGTTGTCTTCGGCGGCCACTTCCAGGAAGCGCTCGGGCCGGGCACTGCTGTGCTCGGGGCCCTGGCCTTCGAAGCCGTGCGGCAACAGCAGCACCACGCCGCTCAGCCGCCGCCACTTGTCCTCGGCACTGCAGATGAACTGGTCGATAATCACCTGGGCCGCGTTGACGAAGTCGCCGAACTGGGCCTCCCACATCACCAGGCCTTCGGGGAAGTCCAGGCTGTAGCCGTACTCAAAGCCCAGCACGCCGACTTCGGAGAGCGGGCTGTTGTGGATCTCGACCTTGGCCTGATCCGGCGCGAGGAAGTTGAAGCTGTCGTAGGTGGCGCCGTTCTTGACGTCGTGCAGCACGGCGTGCCGCTGGCTGAACGTGCCGCGCTGGCTGTCCTGGCCGGTCAGGCGCACCTTGTGCTTCTGCATGGCCAGCGTGCCCAGCGCCAACGCTTCGCCGGCGGCCCAGTCCAGGGGCTTTTCGCCCTCGGCCATGGCGGCGCGAGCCGACAGGAACCGCTTGAGCTTGCTGTGCACGTTGAAGTCGGGCGGCACTTCCGACAACCGCCGCAGCACTTCGGCGCACAGCTCGCGCGGGGCCCCGGTCTCGGGATCGTCGTCCTCGCGCTCATTGCCGCCGTAGTAGCCTTCCCAGGCCGCCTGCAGCGTGTTGACCTTGTGGACGTAGTCTTCCTTGCGGGCGGCATGGAAGGCCTGCTCGAGCACTTCGTACCGTTCCTGGGCGATCTGCTCGGCTTCTTCCGCGGTCAGGCCGCCCAGCTTGAGCAGGTGTTCGAGGTAACCCTCGCGCACCGACTTGCGGCGCTGGATCGCCTGGTACAGCAGCGGCTGGGTGAACGAGGGCTCGTCGCCTTCGTTGTGACCCCAGCGGCGGTAGCAGTACATGTCGATCACCACGTCGCGGTGGAAGGTGGCGCGGAATTCCAGCGCCAGACGGACCACCTGGGCCACGGCCTCGGGGTCCTCGCCGTTGACGTGGAAGATCGGAATCTGAAGCATCTTGGCCACGTCGGTCGCGTAGGTCGACGACCGGGCCTCGTTGGGCGACGTGGTGAAGCCGATCTGGTTGTTGAGCACCACGTGCAGCGTGCCGCCCACGGTGTAGCCGGGCAGTTGGCTCAGGTTGAGCGTCTCTTGCACGACGCCTTCGCCGATGAACGCGGCGTCGCCGTGGATCAACAGCACCATGCCGCGCTCGCGGCCGTAGTCCTCGATCCGGTCCTGCTTGGCCCGCATGCGTCCCAGCGCCACCGGGTTGACGTATTCCAGGTGGCTGGGGTTGAAGCACAGCGAGAGGTGGACTTTCTTGCCGCTGGCGGTGATCCAGTCGTTGCTGTGGCCGAGGTGATATTTGACGTCGCCACCGCCCCGGTAGCGGTGCGAATCCAAGTCCTCAAATTCCCGGAAAATATCCTGAGGACTCTTCTGAAGAATGTTGGCCAGCACGTTGAGGCGGCCGCGGTGGGCCATGCCCAGCACGATCTCGCGGATGCCCTGGTTGGCGGCCGTCTCGATGGCCAGGTCCAACAGCGGGATGAGGCTTTCGGCCCCTTCCAGCGAGAACGACTTGGCGCCCACGTACTTTTTGCGGACGAACTCCTCGAAGATTACGGCGTCGGTCAGCCGGGTGAGGATCCGCCGCTGCTCGGCCGGCTCCAGCTTCAGCCGATTCTCGGTGCGCTCCATCCGGTTCTGGAGCCACTCCCGCACCAGCAAGTCATCGATGTGCATGAACTGCACGCCGATGCTGCGGCAGTAGGTCTCCTGCATCCGCTCGATCAATTCCCGGAGCGTATGCACCTGGGCGTGTTGCAGCCACGAGGTGGAGACCGGTTGGTTCAGGTCTTCTTCGGTAATGCCGTAGGTCTGCGGGTCCAGTTCCGGCAAGTTCGGCCGCGGGATCCCCAGCGGATTGACCTTGGCGATCATATGACCGCGGACGCGGTAGTTACGGACCAACTGGTCCGCACGTTCCTGCAACCGAGCGACATGCAAGTTGACGCTCTCGGCCGCGGGCGCCGGCGGATGGAAGATGGAGCTGGGCTTAAACGACGGGCCGCCCCGCGGAATGCCTTGCGCTGGTTCTGCCCCGTCTTGCTGGGCGAACCATTGACGCCACGCTTCCGGAACACTTTGCGGATCTTCTAAATACCGCAAATAGAGCGACTCGACGTACGCCGCGTTGGACGGATTGATATCGACAGGCGGGCCTGGCATGCCGGAACCGAAAAGGTGGGGAGGGAGGATCTTGGGGCGGTGTAATCTCTCCATTCTAGCTCGCCCGAAACGGAGTGCGAGTAGCGCGCCGTCAAAGACTGCGTGGCCCGCGCACTTTTACAAGCGATTTTAGCAATTGTTGTGCCTGGGCCACCCCCCTTTAGCTACCCCCGCATGTTTAGGGGTGAAGGTTCGGGCGAGGACCGGGAGTGTGATCACGCGGCGGCTAGCCTGCGACCACCCAACGATTGCCGCCTTTGCCAGCGCTTGCGGTTCAATCGATCGCACCATATTTACCTGCCATACCTACCGTGTCGGCGGCAACGCGCCTTGCCGGACCGAGCATGCCGCAGCCCCGCGCCAGGGCTGCCATCGACAACCGTGGCACGGGCTGGTGCGGACGGGTGCGACCACCGCAAAAAAGCGCCTCATCCTTAGTATCGGTTCCGCGGCACCGACTCAGTACACGCCGCGCCGCGAACCTGATGGACCACGCTGCTGTCTGCCTTGACGTAGCGGTGCCCTCGCGTACACTAATTTGATTGACTGCAATTCCCGGGCTCGTGGCGGAATTGGCAGACGCGCTAGGTTGAGGGCCTAGTTCAGGTTTACTGAGTGCTGGTTCGAATCCAGTCGAGCCCATTCTCCGCTTTCACTTGCCCCCGGTAATACCGCGTTTTTCGCGTATTTCCGGGGGT
>CALBRZ010000076.1 GCA_937927735.1 uncultured Planctomycetales bacterium | reverse complement strand
GTTTAACCACTCAACCGGCATTCATCCAAGACCGCTTTTTGGACAGCCTCTAACGACGGATGGGCCGGCAATAAGCTGCCAATCCAGTGTTTGTTGGCTTCCCTGAGGATTGGCACCTGCTATCGTGCAATGTACGCGTTATTTCTTCAGCACCTCGTTGAACAGGTCGGTCATATCCTGCCAACTGCGCTTGTCGGCCTTGGCGTTGTACTTGAGCATTTCGATGCCCGCCTTGTCGGCGTCCGGGTTGGTGAAGCTGTGCCGGGCGTTGCCGTACTCCACCAGCCGCCAGTCGGTGCCGGCGTTGTTCAGGGCTTCGATGAACTTCTGGATCGTTTCACGCGGGATGAAGGCGTCGGCCGAGCCGTGGCAGACCAGAATGCTGCCCTTCACGGCCTTGGCCTGCTGTTCGGTGGGCACCGGCAGCGCCCCGTGGAAGCTGACCACGGCATCAAGGTCTTCGCCGGCGAACGCCAGTTGCAGCACCGTGGAGCCGCCGAAGCAGTAGCCGATGGCGGCCAGCCGCTCGGTATCGACCAGGTCCTGGCTCTTGAGCACGTTCAGGCCGGCTTTCGCCCGGGCGATCCAGGCCGGCGTGTTGGAACGGATGGTCGAGGCCCATTCGCTGGCCTGCTGCGGATGCTGGGTTACCTTGCCCTTGCCGTACATGTCGAGGGCGAAGGCCACATAGCCCATCTCGGCCAGTTGGGTGGCGCGGCGGCGAGCGTAATCGTTGAGGCCCCACCATTCGTGGACGACCAGCACGCCGGGCCGCTTGCCCTGGATGGAGTCATCCCAGGCCAGGAAGCCTTGCAGCTCGGTATCGCCGTCGCGGTAGGTGATGTTCTTGGTCTTCACCTCGGCAAACGCCGGCAGGCTCAGCAGTGCCAGCAAGACAGGCATTAACAGCAGCTTCTTCATGGTGGGCGACTCCCAAGTGCGAGGTTCCACAACCCTGGCCGCCGGCGGCGGCTCCCCGTGGCTGCGGAAAGGTGATCCAAACGTGCATGCAGTCTTCCGGTGCGGGGCCCGGAGACCCCGATTTTATTCAGCTTGGGCGAGATGAGCAAAAGGCAGGGATCATTCAAATTGGTGGTGCAGGAAAAGCAGTAGGGGGAGGGTAGTAAGGAATTTGGGGAATGTGAGGCGATTTACGTTTGCACGCTGCGGATTGTGCCGATGAACGTGAGAGGAAGGATTCGCGGCAGTTTGGCTGCGGTCTTTTCCACCGTGGCAGCCCCGCCGCGGATTGGGAGGAAACCTTGGCTTCTCCCCTCCGCGCGTAACCAGCAAACTGGCATCCCGCGGCGAGGCCGATTTTGGTATCTCACTTGGCCGGTACCGGTGCGCCCTAAGCGTGCGCGGCCGGGGGGCCTGCTACGGTGGCCGCGGGAGGTTTCCCCGGCAGGGAGCAGGCAACGTGTGACGCATTGCCTGATCCGCAGGAAGGGGCGATGCATTAGGTTTCGCAGCAATGGTTCAGGAAACTGCAACCTCTCGCGGCATGGCAAGCCCGTCGCGGCCACGACCCGGGGCGTGGTGGTGTGCTGCGCTGCTGGTGTTTTGCAGTTGGATCGTGCCCGGCGTTGCCTTCGCTGATAGCACCGCCCCGAGTCGTCCCGGCGGCCAATTCTTGCGGCCCTCGGTCTTGAGCCAACTGGAGCCGCCGCTGCCGGCGGAAGGCGAGGTTTGGCGCGGGCCGTACACCACGCCCGGCGGCTTGGGCTCCAGCACCAGTTGCTTAAGCGTGCTGGAAGAGGTACCACCGCCCCGGCAAATGACGGTCGACATGTCCGGCGTCCACGTGCGGCAGCCGCACAGCGACGAGATTCCGCTGACGGTCGGCGATATCGAGGGCGGCAGCGTCTACGACGTCACCTGGACCGAAGAAACCTGGGATTGGCATCTCCTGCCCGCCAGTGTGATCTATCCCAGCTATCTGGCCGGCGTGCACGAACCTCGTCTGGCCAGCGTGTGGCTCGACGAACGCGATGGCGGCACCCTGTGGGATATTGCCCTGGGCGGCCGTGTGGCGCTGCTGCGTTACGGTACGGCCGGTGGCATCCGGCCGCAGGGCTGGGAGCTGGGGGTCGAAGGCGCGGCGTTCCCTCGGCTCACGCTCAACGACGGGCTCCGCGACATGGTGGCCACGGACTTCCGGGCGGGCGTGCCGATCACGTACGCATCGGGCCCATGGCAGTATAAGCTGGCCTATTACCATCTCAGCTCGCACCTGGGCGACGAGATCATGCTGATCGACCCGACCTTGGAGCGAATCAACTACACCCGCGATGCCATCGTGCTGGGCGTGGCTTACTACCTGACGCCGCCGCTGCGTTTGTATGCCGAGGCCGCCTGGGCGTTCGGCGTTTCCGACGGCGCGAAGCCATGGGAGTTTCAGTTCGGCTTTGATTACGCGCCCGAGCGTCCCACGGGCCTGGCCGGGGCGCCCTTCGTGGCGGCCAACGTGCACCTGCGTGAGGACGTCAACTTCGGCGGTAATTTCGTCGTTCAGGCCGGTTGGGCATGGCGGGCCGACACCACGCGTCTGTTCCGCGTGGGCGTGCAGTATTACAACGGCAAGAGCCCCCAGTTTGAGTTCTACGACGACTTCGAAGAACAACTAGGCGCCGGCATCTGGCTCGACTTCTAGTAACCGGCGCTCGCCCTCGCTTGTCTGACAACGCCGCGTTGGCACAATGAGGGGCGGCAGGTTGCATTCCGCCTGCCGTTTCTCATCGAATGCCGTGTGGAAGGTGCCAACATCATGTCGCAGCCGCTGGCCGGTAAACGGGCTGTCGTAACCGGATCGTCGAGCGGGATCGGCCGCGCCACGGCGATAGCCCTGGCTGAAGCCGGCGCCGACGTGATCGTGCATGCCCGGCGTTCCGAAGCGGCCGCGCATGAAACGGCCGCAGCGATTGTGCAAGCCGGCCGGCGCTGCGAGGTTCTGCTGGCCGACCTGGCGGAGCCTGAGGCACGCGACGCCTTTGCCGCCAGGGCCTGGCGGTTGTGGCACGGGCTCGATATCTGGGTGAATAACGCCGGTGTGGACGTGCTGACCGGCGAGGCCGCATCGTGGTCGTTCGACCGCAAGCTGCAAGCGCTGTGGCAGGTGGATGTGGCAGCTACCATCGCGCTCACGCGATCGGTGGGCGCTTGGATGCGAGCCAGCGGCGGGGGCGCGATCGTCAACATCGGCTGGGACCAGGCCGATTACGGGATGGGCGGTAATAGCGGCGAGATCTTCGCCACGGTCAAAGGGGCTGTGATGGCCTTTACCCGCAGTGCGGCGGCTTCGCTTGCGCCCGAAGTTCGCGTCAACTGCGTGGCACCCGGCTGGATTCGCACCGCCTGGGGCGATCAAGCGAGCGAAGCGTGGCAACGCCGGGCCGTAGAAGAAAGTTTGATGCGCCGCTGGGGAACACCTGAGGATGTGGCCGCGGCGATCGTGTTCCTGGCGTCGCCTGCGTCCGGCTTCGTGACCGGCCATGTATTGCCGGTAAACGGAGGACTGACGGTACGCAGCACACCGGAGCCGATGCCGACGGATCGCCCGCTGCCGTAGTCGGCTAAAGACAGTACGCGCGGCGCCCTGTCAAAGCTCGCCGTCATCGTCGAGCGTCACAATCGGCTGCCGGGTTTCTTCGGAAATGAAGTAGCCCTCGGCGAGAAAGCGGGCCGTGTACTCCTGCACCTGCGGGTGGTACATGATGAACGTATGCCGGGCTTTCACGGTGATGAAGTCGTGGGCCCCGGCCAGTCGCGTGGTGGCCACGCTGATACAAGCGTCGTCGTCGCCGGGCAGGTAGCGTTTCCAGCTGCGTCCATCGCCCTTGGCTCCGGCGATGATTCCAAAAGGGAAGGGCGGTGTGGCCAGACGTTCTTGCAGTTGCCGCCAACCGACGGATAGCTCCTGGCCGGGGCTGCCCATCACGAGTTGAAACAGCCGCCGGTTGGACCAGGCCAGCGCCCTGCGCGAACCGCGATTGGGCGGGGCGATCATCACCATGCGGCCAAACCGCCGATCGACGTCGCCGTGGGCTCGGAGCTGATCGCCCAGGAGGTGCCGCACCACGATGTTGCCCAGGCTGTGGCCTACGAAGTCGATTTGCGTCACGCCGTCGCCCAGGTGGTCGATCACCCGGGCGAGCCGCGCGGCGTGGTCCGCTACAGAGGCCCTGGTGCTGGGATAGCTGAGGCAGACGACGGTCGCCGCCGGCAAGGCTTCGGCCACTCGCCAGGAGAGCGGCAGCATCGCGCGGCGGGTGCGAATCATACCGTGCAGGATCAACACCACGCGGCCCTGCATCGGCGGCAGGTTGTGTTCGCGGCAATATACGGCCAGATAGGCCTGGCACGCCTCGAAGGTGCCCGATGCGCGGCGGACGTTGTCACCATCCAGCAGCCGGCAATGCCCCGTGTAGATATGCCGCTGGATTCGCCAGTTGCGGTAAACCAGTTCGTCGCCCCACAACTGGTTGCCGCCCATGGTCGCCATGGGAAACGCCGCGCGAGGTACGCTCGGGCCGGTTGCCGCGGCGGGAAGGGCAGGGGGGCGACCAGCAGGATGGGGGCCAGATTCGGTCATCGGCAAGAGGGGGACCATTGCGCCGCGGGGCAAGCCGCCCGTGTGCTGGCGGATATTGCCGGATACGGGCATTCGATTGCCGCTGACAACGGCGTACGGCCGGCACCGCCGCAACGCAGCCTGCTGTCAGTCGGTTTGACCGAGAATCGCTTGGCGCAGGCCTGCCCGATAGTCCGGGTAGGCAAGCTGCACTTGGAGCTCGCTCAGCAGCTTGTCGTTTCGGATGATCTTGGTGGATTCGCCACGAGTGCGGCCGGTGGATGTCTGCGGCTCGGCCTCCGTCGGCGGCCATTGCAGTTTGGGGGCGGGGGCACCCAGCAAGCGGGCGGCTGCCGTATAGAACTCGCTGCGAAGCGGGGGATTGCCGTCGGAAACCAGGTACAGCGCCGGCGGTTCCGCCTGGGCATCGGCGGCCAGCACCACACGGCACGCATCGTCCACGTGGATCAGATTCAAGCGGCTTTCGGGGGCTGCGACGATCGGTTCGCCGTTCAGCAGGGCTTGCCGGTTGGGCACGCGGTCGGGGCCGTAGATGCCGGCCAGTCGCAGCACCACGCGGCGGCCGCCAAAGGCGTGGGCGGCCAGCATGCATTCGGCTTCCAGACAGGCAATGCCGCCTTCGCGAGTAGGCTCACACTGCGTCTGCTCGGTAACGTCGCCGTCGACGTCGCCGTACACGCCCGTGGTGCTGATGTAGATGAACTTGTCCGGTGGAGCGGGGGCGTCGTCGCTGAGCGCCTCCAGCACATTCGCCAGTCCGCCTACGTAGACGCGGTGCCGCGAATGGCCGCAAGTCGGATCGTAGCCGACGGCGTACAGCACAGTTTTGGCCTGGGGAAGACGCCGCAGCGATGGCGGATCCATCACGTCGGCCACGACGGGCGTGAAGCCCTGCGCGGCCAGGGCCTCGGCGCGCTGAGGGCTGCGCGTGACCACCGTCACCGCATGGCCGGCATCACGCCAAGCGGAGGCTACGCGGGAGCCGAGGTAGCCGCATCCAATCACCAGCTTCAACGGCTTTTCCTTTCCTGGTTGGGACGGGCAGCGTTCGCACGGTTCATGCTGTCGTAGCGATCAATGCGGCCGCCGCTCGGCCTGTTGCATCGCCCGCCGGGCTTCTTCATCTTGGCGGGCTTCCTCGCGGATGATGTCCCCCAGCCACCACCCCACACCACGTAATGGAAAAAGATGTAAAGGAAGAGCGCGGCGGCAATCAAGACCACCGGAATCAAATAGCCCTGGCTGAGGAACGCCAAGACCGCCAGAGCCATCAGCACCAGAAAGCCGGCCAGCAGCATCGCCAGGCAGCCCCGGCGGCGTGCGGCAACATCGTCGGCCGCCAGGGGCTGGGCAGGCTGGGAGGGCGTCGGCCGCCTTGCTCCCGGGGACCGTTCAGCCGGCGAAGGCTTGGGGCCTGTGGCCGGCTCGACCGGGTTGCGGTCGGGAGTCGGGCGGTCCGCGCCAGAACTCATGCGGAGAACTCCGGCTCCACCAGGTGCGGGATTACGCCCGCCTCGTACCCTCGCTTGAGGAACAGCCGCACGGCTTCACGCCCGCGCTCGCCAAAGTCGAGCGTCCAGTCGTTGACATACATGCCGACGAACCGGTCCGCCTGGCTGTGGTCGAGGTCGCGGCCGTACCGCAGGGCGTAGTTCAGGGCCTCCTCGCGATTCTGCAGGCCGTAGGCGATGCTTTCCTTGAGCAGCCGGTTCACATCGCTGATCACCTTTGGGCCCAGGTCGCGGCGAATCCCGTTGGCGCCCAGGGGCAGCGGCAAACCGCCGGTCTGCTCGTACCACCAGCAACCCAGGTCGACCACGAGCTTGAGCTGCCGCTCGCCGTAGGTCAGTTGGCCTTCGTGGATGATCAGGCCCGCGGCCACCTCCTGGCCTTCGTATTGCCCGGCTTCCACGGCATCCAGAATCTTGTCAAACGGCACGACAACGTACGGGAACTCGCTGCCCAGGCACAGCCGCAGCGCCAGAAACGCGCTGGTCCAGGTGCCGGGGACGGCAATCGGCTTGTCGCGCAGCGACCCAATCTCCATCGCCTCGCGAGCGACGACCATCGGGCCGTAGTTGTCGCCCATGCTCGCCCCGCTGGGGCATAGCACGTAGCGGTCGTGCAAAAAGGCGTACGCGTGGACGCTGAGGGCGGTCAGCTCCAGTTCGCCGGTCAATGCCCGACGGTTCAGCGTCTCGATGTCCACCAGTTCATGCTGGAACTCGTACGGACCGGTGTCGATGGTGCCAGCCGTCAAGGCGTGGAACATGAACGCGTCGTCGGGATCGGGGCTGTGCCCCACGCGGATCAAAATCTTGTCGCTCAACTCGGGCTCCTCGCAACCGCGGGAAAAGAACGCCGGCTATCTTAGGCTACCTGCTTGGTACCGCCAAGGGCCGGGACGGGGGATGTCGTGGCCAGCTCGCGGACGCTGGGCGTGGCGCGCCGCCAGGCTGGCAACCGCAAAACCGCATAACCGGTAACGGCGGCGGGCCATTTCAGCGCTGTCGACACAAAAACCGTTATCGATCGGTCGCCGGGACTGGTAGCCTGTTGGGGTGGAGGTCAGCGCGCCGCATCGCCGTCGGAGATTGGATTGCCGCCGGGGAGCTACACCATGAACTTACAATCCGTCAGGACGCGTTTGCCCGAGTGTTTGCGACGCTGTTGGCGCAGACGCCCGCCGGCAGTCGCCGGGGCGATGGTTCTGGTGGTAAACGCCCCGGCACCGGTGGTGTTGGCGGCCGTCGGCGAAGAACCGGTTGCCGAGCTGCGGCCGCTCGCGTCAACACTCCAACGCCCAGTGGCGGCGGTGGTGCGCGTGCCGGTGGATACGCCCAACGCTGCCAACGGATTGGTCAGCCCGGCCGCGATCGAACAATGGGTGCGTGAGCTGGACGCCGATTCGTACCTGGTGAGGCGGCGGGCGGAGATGCAACTGATCGCCGCCGGTCCAACGGCACTGGCCGCCGTCGCGTCGGCGTGCGAAAACCCTTCGGCCGAAGTGCGATCTCGCGCGCGGCGGATTATGGCCGTGGTGCGGTTCGAACAATTGGCCGCCGGCTTCCGAACCTTGGGCGAAATGCCCGACGCCGCCATCGATATCGAGGGCGGCATGATCCTGATCTCGCAGTTGATCGACCCGGCGACCGATCCGGTCGAGATTCGCCGGCAGTTCGATGCCTGGGCCGACGAAGTGCGGCAACGGCTAGGCGGCATGGACCCTCGCACGGTGACGCCGCAACAGGCCGTCGAGGCGCACTGTCAGACGCTTTTCGGCCCGGCCGGCCTGGCGGGAGCCAGCACCAATTTTGACGATCCGCGCAACAGCGCGCTGTCGCAAGTCATCAAGCGGCAGATGGGGCTGCCGATCGTGCTTTCGCACGTCGCCGTGGCGGTTGGCACGCGGCTAGGACTGCCCCTGGAGGGCGTGGCATTGCCTTACCGCTACATGTTCAAGTACGACGGCAGCCGGGCTCCGGCTGGCTTCCCGCGAACCGACATCATCGTCGATGCCTTTGGCGGCGGACGCATCGTCAACGAGGACGATCTGGAGGACATCATCACCGGCCTGGGCGGCGGTTTCGACCCGCTGCGGCACTTACAGAATTGCCCTCGCCGCGAAACGCTGGCGCGGATGCTGCGCAACGTAGAGTCGCAATTCGCCAAGGCTGGCGAACTGCTCAAGGCATTTCAGGCCGCAACCTTTCGGCGACTATTGGTCGGGCCCACGGCGAACGTGCGTGGTGACTAAGGGCGAATTGTGACCGCTTGATGCCGGTTACGCGCGGGCGTCGGCGGTTGCCGTTTCTCGCTGGGCCAGGGCCTGACGCAGCTCCCGTTGGTACTGGGCTCGTTCGGCCTGCCAGCGACTCCGCGCGGCTTCGAACTGGGCCTGCTGTTCATCCAGCTCGCGTTCGCGGGCGGCGAGCAGCTCAGCCTGTTCTTGCAATTCTGCCTGGCGGCGCTGGAACCACTGCTGCAGTTCGCTGCGCTGCTGGACCAGGCGTTCGAGCTGGGTTTCCAGCCGGGTTCGCGCTTGCTCGATGGCTTCGCGCTGGTCGGCCAGGTCGTCGGCCGCCAGTTTGAACTGATCGGCCAGGCGATTACGCAGCTTGGTGATGCTCTTGGTGAGAGCCGCCGCGGGCAGCGTGCCCGATAGCTGCCCCCAGAGTTCTTCCGTGGCCAGCCGCATTTCCAGGGTTTCACGCTGGGCCTGCCGCAACTGCTGACGGAGCTTTTCAAGCTGAACTTCGCGAGCATCGAGCCGGGCTGCGCGCACGTCGGCTGCCTGTTTGCGACGCTGGAGTTCTTCTTGCACCTGAGCCGCGGTTGCTTCCGCCAGCCGCTTCTGCTCTTCGATTTCCGCCAGCCGCCGGGCGGCCGTTTGTTCAAACGTGGCTTTGGCCTGAGCCAGCTCCTCGCGTTCCTGCTGCAACGTGGCTTCCGCGTTTTGCAACACGCGCCAGCGATGCTCGATCGCTTCCAGACGGTGGCGGCGTTCTTCTTCGTGCCGTGCTTCCAGCCGGGCCAGTTGCTGGGCCTTGGCTTCCAGCTCGGCAACTTGCCGGTCCAGATCCTGCTGCCGCGCGGACCATCGCTGCTGTTGTTCGCGGGCGGCGGCTTCCGCCTGGCGGAAAGACTTTCGCTGCGTTTTCACCTGTAAGATGGCCTGGTACAGCCACGCTTCGCGCTGTTGCAGCTCGGCTTCTCGCTGGGCTTGCTGGGCCTCGCGTTGGCGCAGACGCTGCTCCACTTCGTCGAGTTCCAACTCACGCGTATCCAGAGCATCTTCCCGCTGCCGAAGCTGCGTGTCGCGTTCGTCGGCCCAGGCCTGGGCGGCGGCCAACTGTTCCTCGATTTCCCGCTCGCGATCCTGCTGCTTGGACTCCTGCTCCTGGAGCTCCTGGGAGCGGTGACGCAGGTAATCGGCCAGTTGGCGCGCCTGGCGGCGCATGGCTTCCAGCGGGTTCTCTTGCTCGTTATCGAGGTCGATCAACTCGTCGATGGACTCCCAGTCGCCGGCATCGGGCTCAAGCGGAACCACGATGGATTGGCCGCCGATGGCCGCGGCCGAACGAACGGCGGCGGAAGCCGCTGCGGCCGTGGCTTGGGGGGGAGAGAGCTCAATGGGGGCAATCCGGCCCGCAAAGGTGTGCGGCTGATCCACACGCTGGGTGCGCTGATGGCCCTGGGAGGGATCTGGCGTGTCCATTCGCTAGCACCTTGCAGCGGTAAAGTTTGCGCAATCGTTCGACTCCCCCGCCAAGAATGTCGGCATCTGGCGTCAACAAGTTGAAACAATTGCCGCGAGGTGTGTCTCCAATACCCCCATAGCATGGCTAGCAAGCCTCGGCGGCACAGAGATCGTGAAGGGGGGCAACAAGGCCCCAGCGGCCCCCGCGCGCAAAAAAAGCAAGCATGGCCCGGCTGAGCCATGCTTGCTGGGAATCTTTCAATGGCGTGGATGCCTGGGCGACGTTTACTGCTTGATGAGGTCGCGGACGGTCATGCCGGCCGGGATCATCGGCAGCACGTGCTCCTGGTAGGGCACGGCCACGTCGAGCACGAAGGGACCGGGGTACGACAGCATCTCTTCGATGGCGTCGACCAGGTCCGACTTCTTCTGCACGTGGGCGGCACCGCAGCCAAAGCCCTTGGCGATGGTCACAAAGTCCGGGTAACGCTCGGCCGGGCCGATGCCGTTGCCTTTGCCGACGGCTTCCGGGTTATCGACCGGGCCCAGGTACGTGTGGGCGCGGTTACCCTGGTGGAAGCGATCTTCCCACTGCACCACCATGCCCAGGTGCTGGTTGTTCAGCAGGAACACCTTCACCGGCAGCTTTTCGCAGTAGCAGGTGGCCAGCTCCTGAATGTTCATCAGGAAGCTGCCGTCGCCGTCGATGTCGATCACCAGCTTGTCCGGGTTGGCGGCTTGCACGCCCATGGCGGCCGGCAGGCCGAAGCCCATGGTGCCCAATCCCGAGCTGGACAGGAATGTCCGCGGCCGCTGGAACTTGTAGAACTGGGCCGTCCACATCTGGTGCTGGCCCACGCCCACCGTAATCACGGTGTCGCGGTCCTTGGTGATCCGCGACAGCTCGCTGATCGCGTGCTGCGAAAGGATGCCGTCGAACGACTTGTCGTAGGTGAACGGGTCCGACTCTTTCCAGCGGGCGGTCTGTTCCAGCCAGGCCGAAATGTCCTCGGGCGGCTCCACGATCTCGTTGAGCATGGCCAGGAACTGCCGCACGTCGCTGACGATCGGAATGTGCGCGGCCTTGTTCTTGTTGATCTCCGACGGGTCGATGTCCACGTGGACGATCTTGGCGTGCTTGGCGAACTCTTCGAGCTTGCCGGTCACGCGGTCATCGAAACGCACACCCAGAGCGATCAACAGGTCGCACTCGTTGACGGCATAGTTGGCGTACACGCTGCCGTGCATGCCGAGCATGTCCAGGCAGAGCGGGTGGTAGCTGTTGAAGCCGCCCAGCCCCATCACGGTCATGGTGACGGGGATGTTGGTCTTGTCGACCAGCTTGTGCAATTCTTCGGAGGCGCCGCTGTGAATGATGCCGCCGCCGGCGTAAATGACCGGGCGCTTGGCGCGGCGAATGGCCGCGGCAACCTGGGCCACCTGCTCGGGACGCGGCGGATGGTTCTCCACCCGATAGCCCGGCAGGTCCATCGGCGCATCGTAATTGGGGACGATCTTGGCTTCCTGCACATCTTTGGGCAGGTCGATCAGCACGGGGCCGGGCCGGCCTGTAGTGGCGATGTGGAAGGCCTCGCGCATCACGCGGGTGATGTCTTCCGGATCGGTCACCAGGTAGTGGTGCTTGGTGATGCCGCGACAGACCTCGACAATCGGCGTTTCCTGGAACGCGTCGCTACCGATCACGCGGGTCTTCACTTGGCCGGTGATGGCGATCAGCGGGATGCTGTCCATCTTGGCGTCGGCAATAGCCGTCACCAGGTTCGTGGCGCCCGGGCCGCTGGTGGCCATGCACACACCCGGCTTGCCGGTGCTGCGCGCGAGCCCCTGCGCGGCGAACGCGCCGCCCTGCTCGTGCCGGGGCAAGATGGTGCGGATCTTGTCTTTATAGCGGGTGAGCGACTGGTGCAGGGGCATGCTGGCCCCGCCAGGATACGCAAAAACAATTTCCACGCCGTGATTGATAAGCGACTGAATCACGGCGTCGGCACCGGTCACGATCTCGGCCACTAGCTACTCCTCAGACTTCGTCTCGTTCCGCAGCATCCTGCCGCTCATCAGGCGACACGCGCGCGGCAACACTTTCGCGGAACAGGCGCAAAACCGCCGATCGTAGCGCCCACTGCGACCCCATTTTTCCACTCCTGCAAGAGTCGCCGGGCCTGTTGCTTGGCTGCGCCAGGGGAAGGAATTTTGTAATCTACGCTGGAACAAAGGTTTTCGCAACCACCTACCGCGGCCCGTTCTTTGGCCGTTCACTTGCCAAAAGTGTCCTGCCCCGACCACCGGTGGTTCACGAAGGCCGGCTCTGCGAATCACCATCGTCAAAATGCGGCAGCGCGTTTTGGGTTTCCTGACACATTCCGCGGGCCGAAGTTCGGGGCCGCCGTGCTAAGTGCCTGCGGTGGCCCAACTTGGTCGCTCTCCAAAAGGGGAGGAAGGCCGCACCAGGCGGTGGGGCCGATTCCTTGGCGCAAGCCCCTACCACCGGGTAACATACAGTGTGGATTGCTTGTTCCTCGGACGCCGTTTGTGCCGGCGGGTTTTAAAGTTCTGATTTCTCGCGCCTGCGCGGCAAGTAAAGGTCGATCGTGGCAACTCCTCAGCGGGCGAACTTCCGGCAAGCCGCCCTAGCGAGCGGACTCCTCACCAAAGAGGAGCTTGAGGAAGCTATTGTCAAGCTGTGCGCCGCCTCGGAAACCCGCCGCATCACCGAACGTACGCTCGCCCAGCATTTTGTCGAGCAGGGCAAGCTAAATCGCTGGCAGGCCGAGCAACTGCTCAACGGCCGCGTCAAGTGGAACCTGGGGCCGTACCGCATTCTGGACGCAATCGGCCAGGGCGGCATGGGCCAGGTATTCCAGGCCGAGCACACCATCATGCGGCGGCTGGTCGCCATCAAGGTGCTTCCGCTGAGCAAGTCCACGCCCGAGGCAATCCAGGCGTTCCGCCGTGAGGTGCAGGCCCAGGCGCAGCTCGACCACGAGAACCTGGTTCGGGCGTACGACGCCGGCCAGGATGGTAACGTCCATTACCTGGTGACCGAGTACGTGCCGGGGCTCGACCTGCGGAAGTTCATCAAGCGCCACGGCAAGCTCGATATGCACTCGGCCGCCGCCATCATTTCCCAGGCGGCCCGCGGACTGGATCACGCCCACAGCCGCGGCCTCATCCACCGCGACGTAAAACCGGGGAACCTGCTGGTGACGCCCGATGGCCGCTGCAAAGTGTCGGACCTGGGGCTCGCCGGCTATCTGCACGATGCTGAAGAGTCGGGCCGGACGGTGGGCACCGCCGATTACCTCTCGCCCGAGCAGATCATGACGCCGGGCCGGCTTACCCCGGCCAGCGATGTCTACTCGCTGGGGTGCACCCTGTATTACGCCGTCACGGGTAAGGTGCCGTTCCCAGGCGGTGATACGCGGGAGAAAGCCCGCAAGCATTGCCACGATCATCCGCTGGACCCGCGGCGGCTGAACCCCGACCTGGATGCCGACTTTGTGGACGTGTTGGCCGACATGATGGCCAAGCGGCCCGAGGATCGCATTCCGACCGCCGCCGAGGTGATGCACCGGCTCGCGCCCTGGGCCGGTAGCGACTGGCTTGTGACGGCCGAAGGCAGGGCGATTGGACGCAGCCTGGAGCGGCCGCGCGTGCTGGCTTCCGACTTCGGTTCCGTCACCGATACCAAGCCGATCGTGCTCGATGGCCTGGAGCTCGACGACCGCCAGGAAAGCGGCAGCGTATCGTCCGACGGAACCCTGCCGGTCTACATGGCCAGCGAAGAAACCCTGCCGCTCGATTCGCAAACCGGTTTTGCCCTGCCCAAGAGAGGCGGGTTGCCCACCGCCGCGTTGGTCGCCATCGCCCTGGGCATGTTCACCGTGGTGGTCGTGCTGGGCATGATGCTCATCCGGGCACTCAGCTAGGGCGGCTGCCGATCTCGCCTCGCTAGCTCCGCCGCACGCCGCTAGATGCCAAACTGCTGGAGCACCAGCGGTGCCACGTCGATATCGGCCATGGCACTGCCGACCAGCACACCGGGCTGGGAACAGAGGATCACGCCGCGCTGCGATTCATGCCGAGCCGGGGCGCCGTGCGAACCCTTGATCAGCGTGGCGTCCAGCGGAATGCTCCGCGTCGCCGGATCGACGTGCAGTTCCACCGGGTCGTAGCCGGGCTTGCGATGGATATCAACGGTCCGGGCAAACGCCGGCGCGTTGGCATCATCGAGCCAATAATAGTAGGCCTGCCAGCTATCGGCGGCCGAAACCAGCACCACCTCGCCACTGCGGGGATGGTCCAGGTCGTACCGCTTGCGATCGTCACCGGCCAGGACTTCGGCAATGCCTTCGTGGCCCGTGAATAGTTTGACCACTTTCTCGATCACGTCGGCCGCGGCATCGCGGACAAAGACGTGCGAGAACTGATGGTCGACCAGCGCCCAGGCGGCGCTGGCGGCAAAGTCGATCAGTTCGCCGCCGCCCTCGGCCTGCTTCACACTTAACAGGCCCGCCTCGCGCAGTACGCGGTTGGGGTAGCTGACATGACTTACCGGCGTAATCGCATACTCGCTGGCGATCAGCCATAGCGGCTCACGGGGGCCTATGGCGTTAAGGCCTTCGATCAACCGGCCCAGGGCCTCGTCGAGTTCAGTGCGGGCGGACAGCGCGGCAGGGCTATCCGGGCCGAGTTTCTGGGCCGCGTAATCGAGGTGCGGCAGGTAGATGTAGAAAAAGTCGGGCCGGAACTTCCGGGCGGCAATCACTGCCGAGTCGATGATCCAGGCCGACGACTTGATGTTCGCCAGCGGCCCCCAGTAGTGATGCAGCGGAAAATGCCCTAACTGGTCGCGCAGCTCGCCGTACAGGTCGGTCGGGACGGTATAGCACCAGAGCGATTCGCTGCCGTCGGGATTGTGGATGGGGGCCGGCGTGCAAATGTAGTCGGCGCCCGCGCCTTTGCTGTGGAGCGGGAACCACACTGCCGACGTGGTGCCGGGCCGCTTATCGTGGAGCGTGTCCCAGATCTGCGGAGCCTGGATGCACTCGTTCCAGGCCGTCCACATTTCGACTTCTTGCTTGTCGCGATAGTAGAAGCCGTTGGCGATTACGCCGTGTACGTTGGGCAGCGCGCCGGTGGTCATGTTGGCCTGAACCGGGCAGGTCACACAGGGGAAGCTGGGCCCCAGCGCGGTACGATCGACCGCCAGGCGTGCCAGGTTCGGCATCGAGTCGACATCCTGCGGACGCAGGCCGGGGATGCTGAGCAGCACGACGCGGTCGGTCATCGCAACGGTTCCTCACTTGGCGGCAAGACGGCGGACGTAGCGGAATTGCCTTTTCGGTGATCGGCAACGCGTGGCCGGCCATTGTAGCAAAGCACGCAGCCGCCGGCCCAGGTATTGCCGCAACTCGTGGCCGCAACTTGCAAAGAAGCACCGGCAACAAAAAACCGCGCCGTGGCAAATGCCGCGGCGCGGTGGTGAATGTCAAACGGCGAACGTTTCGCTAGCCGACGAGTTTCTTGAAGAACGAGCCTTCGTTGACGGTGGGACGTTCGGGCCGACCCTTGTGCAGGTAGGTCAGCTTCATGTTGTCCAGGCCGAGCAGGTGCAGGATCGATGCATGGATGTCGGTCACATGCAGGCGATCCTCGACTGCGTGCAGGCCCAGTTCGTCGGTGGTGCCGATCGTCTGACCGCCCTTCACGCCGCCGCCGGCCATCCACATGGTAAACCCGGTGGGGTTGTGGTCGCGACCGTTGCCCTTTTCAGACATCGGCGTGCGGCCGAACTCACCGCCCCAGACCACCAGCGTCTGGTCCAGCAGGCCGCGCTGCTTGAGGTCGCGCAGCAGACCGGCCACCGGCAGGTCCATCGCCTTGCACAAGCTGGAGTGGTTGCTCTCGATATTCGAGTGGGCATCCCACTTGCTGCCGGCGCCGTGATACAACTGCACGAACCGTACGCCGCGCTCCACCAGCCGCCGGGCCAACAGGCAAAGTCGGCCAAAGGCGGCCGTTTCCTTCTGATCCAGGCCGTACATGCGGTGCGTGGCCTCGGTTTCGCGCGACAGGTCGATCGCCTCAGGGGCGGCAGCCTGCATGCGGAAGGCCAGCTCGTAGCTTGCGATCCGGGCTTCCAGCTCGCTCTGCTCGGGATGCTGCTCCGCGTAATTGCGGTTGAGCATGTTGAGGAAGTCGAGCTTCGAACGCTGCTGGGCGGCGCTGATGCCTTCGGGGTTCTTCAGGTTGGGGATCGCCTCGGAACCTTCCTGCAAGCGGGTGCCCTGGTACACGGCCGGCATGAAACCGGCGCTCCAGTTACGCGGGCCGTTCACCACCTGCGAGCGGTTGTCCTGCATGACGACGAACGCCGGCAGATCGGCGTTCTCGGTGCCCAGGCCGTAGCTCACCCAGCTACCCAGCGACGGCCGCCCGCCGACCAGCGAGCAGGTATTCATCTGGCAGACGCCGGCCGAGTGGTTGATACCGTTGGCCCAGCACGAGCGGATCACGGCGATGTCGTCCACGCAGGTGGCGATCTCGGGCAGCCAGTCCGAAACCCAGGTGCCGGCCTCGCCGTGCTGCTTCCACTTGCGCTTGGACTCCAGCAGCGGGGCATTGTACTCGCCCATGGCCGTGATCACCTTGCCGAAGCTCTCAGGCAGCGGCTGACCGGCCAGCTTGTTGAGCAGCGGCTTGGGATCGAAGGTGTCGATATGGCTGGGGCCGCCTTCCATGAACAGGAAGATCACGCTCTTGGCCCGCGGCTTGAAGTGCGGCTGCTTGGGCGCGAGCGGATTGTACGGGGCCGGCGTGGCCCCGCTGTTGCCCGTGTTGGCGGCCAGTCCTTCGGCTTCGGCGAGCATGGCTGCCAGGGCGGCGGCGCCAAAGCCAGCGCCACTGCGGCAGAGGAACTCGCGACGGGTCGTCGGATATTCAACGTGGGGAATCTTCCACATGGCTTCGGCTCTCAATCCACGTACAGAAATTCGTTGGAGTTCAGCAACGCGTGGCACAAGTCCAGGAAGGCCCGCTGGGTCGGGTCGCCCGAACTGTAGTTGGCCGCGGCCGGCCGCAGGTGCAACGCTTGCTCCGAACTGTCGCGGAACACGCCCGGCGAGACTTCGAACTGCCAGTAGCCAAGCGTGTCGCGCGTGGTGTTTTCCGCGGTGAACAGCAACTTGCCGGTATCGAGCGCCGCGCCCGACAGGCGGATGTCGTCGATCAAACCGTGGAAATCGCCACCTCGGTTGTTGCTCCGGCCGCCGATCGTCAGCGGCTGCTCGTTCTGGAAGCCACCGGTGATGTCGTGCTCCACCTGAGCGATGAGCAACGGTTCGTCGTCGTTGGAGAGGTCCTTGAGGAAGAACTTCACAACGCCGGGTTTCTTGCCCTCGGCCAGCTTCACGCTGGCAGCGGCGTAGTACGGCTTGTTCAGCTCAATGTGCTGATCGGAGAAGATGGCCGCTTCGCCGAACCGGCCGTTCATCTTCTTGCCGTGGATTTGCATCACCAGCGTCTGCGGCTTGCGGCGCGAGCCGCGGCCGGTCACGCCGAACGACCAGCCGGGATGGCCCGGGTTGCCGTCCCACTTGGAGACGATGGTACGCACGGCGCCCGAGTCGTAGATCGTGCGGATCTGGAAGAACGCCTCCACCGTGAAGTCGGCCGTGTTCAGGCAATCGGCGTGCGGCGTCTGGTAACGCTGGGCGTTCTTTTCAGGATCGATCAGCACGGCCTGGCCGTCGCGGTAGGGCACCTTGCCGATGGGCACATCGGTGGTGTCCACCTCGTTGGCAGCCAGTCGCGTCAGGTCAACCTGTGCCTGTACGAACTGCATCGCAGCCCGCAGCTCCTCAGGCGTGGGAGCACGGCCGTAGGCCAGCCACCAGGCCGCGGTGACGCGTTCGCTCAGGTCCTTGCCGCTGGTCCAGGCCCGATTGGCCAGCTTGCTGGCATGGCGGAGCATCTCGGTGCTGTTGATCAACAGCAGCGACTGGATCGGCGTGGTCGTGGTCTGCCGCGACGACTCGCTGAAGAAGAACTGCGGCAGATCGAACACGTCCAGTAGCGGATCGCGCGCGTTGCGCATGTACCGGGTGTAGATCGAGCGCCGCGGAGCGTCGGCATTGACGCCCGGTCCGCCCGGCCGCAGATCCAGTTGCCCGGTAACCGCCAGGATGGCGTCGCGAATCTGCTCGGCGTCGAGCCGCCGCGTGTCGGCACGCCAGTACAGGCGGTTTTCCGGATCGCGGGTCTGGTAGCTGGCGAACTCCGGATGCGCGGTCGATTGCCGGTACGTCGCCGACGTGACGATCAACCGGTGCATCTTCTTGAAGCTCCAGCCGTCCTCCACGAAGCGGACGGTAAGCCAGTCCAACAGCTCGGGGTGCGACGGTTGACCGCCCAGCTTGCCAAAGTCGCTGGGGTTATCCGCCAGGCCGCGCCCGAAGTGATGCTGCCAGATCCGGTTGACGATGACACGCGTGGTGAGCCGGTTATCGGGCTGGGTCAGCCACAGGGCCAGGGCCGTGCGGCGGCCCGACGAATACGGTGCGGTCGCGGGCGGTTCGTACTTGGCCGGCGAGGGATCGATGATGGTCGGGAAGCCCGGGGCAATCGTCTCGGACTGGCGCCCCGGGATGTGGACCGGAGCTTCGTCCGTGCCGACGTCGCGCACCGTCATCGCGATCGGCAGGCTGGGACGCTTGCGGTCAAACTCGGCGAGCTGCTTGCGCAGGGCCAGTACTCGCTCCTTGTCCTGGGGCTTGAGCCGGCCATCGATCCGCTCGTATTCCAGTTGCACCTGGCGATCGACCAGGTACCACAACTGCTTCTCCAGCGGCGTGCGCTTGTCCTCGGGGATCTTGGCAATCGCCTGGATGTCCTCGGGGAACATGGAGATCTGCCGCGCCGCCGCGTTGTTGTAATAGGGCTGCAAGATCGCGTCGAGTTCGGCGCGGATCTTGGCCGTGGCCTTTTCCCACTCCGCCAATTGCTTCTCGTAGGCGGCCTTTTCTTCGGCGGTCTGGGCCGGCGATTCCTCGGGAATGATGCCGGCGAAGAACGCCTGCAAACGGTAGTAATCCTTCTGCAGGATCGGATCGAACTTGTGGTCGTGGCAGCGGGCACACTGCATGCCCATGCCCAGGAAGACGTCGCCCGTGGTATCGGTGATGTCGTTCAGGATGATCGACCACTGGCTGCGGGCGTCGCGCTGGTTGTACTCGTAAATCCAGTGCCGCATGTAGCCCGTGGCGATCAGGGCATCGACATCGCCGGGGAACATCTCATCGCCGGCAATCTGCTCTTGCACGAAGCGGTCGTACGGCTTGTCTTCGTTGAAGGCGCGGATCACGTAATCGCGGTACCGCCAGGCATTGGGGCGGTAGTGGTCCACGCGGTAGCCGTCGGAATCGGCATAGCGAACCAGGTCGAGCCAGTGACGCGCCCACCGCTCACCGTACTGAGGGCTGTCCAAGAGTTTGTTGACCAGCTTTTCGTAGGCGTCGGGCGATTCGTCGTTGACGAATGCCTGGACTTCCTCCGGCGAAGGCGGCAGACCGATGAGGTCGAAGTACAGCCGACGAATGAGCGTAGCCCGATCGGCTTCGGGGGCCGGCTTCAGGCCCTCGGACTCAAGCCGGGCCGCAATGAAGCGATCGATGGGGTTCCGCGCCCAGCCGCTGCCGGCCGCCGGAACCTGGGGCTTGCGAAGCGGCTGATAGGACCACCATTGGCGATCTTCCTCGGTGATCTTGTCGGCGTCGGTGCGGCGGATGCGAGCCGTTTCTCCACCCGGCCAGGGGGCGCCAAGCTCCACCCAGCGCACCAACGTATCGATCTCCTTGTCGGACAACTTGCCCGAGGGAGGCATCTCAAACGATTCGTAGCGAATCGCCTCGACCAGCAAGCTTTCGTCGGGCTTGCCGGGTACAATCGCGGGCCCGCTGTCGCCTCCCTTGAGGATCGCTTCGAGCGAGTCGAGCCGGAGCGAACCTTTCTGGTGGTCCTCGCCGTGGCAGCTCAGGCACTTGCGGACCAGCAGGGGGCGAACGTTGGTTTCAAAAAATTTCAGATGCTCGGGCGAAACCTTTTCCGCGGCAGTGGCAACACTACCCAGACAGCTCGCTAAACATCCAAGCAGAATTGCGGCCGTGCGGAGTCGACTACACATCTTTTCCTCTACTGTCGCAAATCGGCGCAAGGGCGTGACGGCGCAGGCACTAGCCCACGACGCAATCATTGTCGTCGATGGAATAGTGCTTGCAAACCCCTAATCGGGTAGGTGGGTGGTGTGCCCCAAAATTAGCGGGTTTGCCAATCCTCAGCAGGGGGCTGTCCCCGGAGAAACCTGAAAACGGCAAAGCATCTTCCCAACCCGTGAACTGCCCTCGCGGGCAACGGCTGAAGCCCGGGCAGGTACAGTCCCCCTCAGACCGATCATCGGCGAGCGGGACCGTTCAGTTGATCGCAATTATGCCGTATCTATCGTATAGGCCGATAGTAGGGACGCGTTTGTGCCCCCCAGTAAGGCACGGCTAGCATGACTGGGCCCGCGTGACCAAAGTCCTGCGGGGCTACGTCCAGAGTGGGAACGCAGAAGGGTAAGAGAGAGGGCGGATCGCCGCCAACTCCGGCGAGTTTACCGGGCGAGCATCACCACCGTAGCGACCAGGGCCGCCATCACCACGGTTACCAGGCCGATCATGATGGCCACCTGCACCATGGGGTTACGCCGGCGATAGCGGATGGCCGGTTCGGGTTCTTCTTCCTCCACCGGCTGGGCCTCAGGCACGTCGTCCGTGGCCGGTGCGGTGGCCACGGGGACCGAGGCCAGGCGACCACTGCTAGGCTTCTCGGCGGTGGCCGGAGCTGCAACGCCGCGGGCTGCTGCGGCTACACGCGGACCCTCGGGAATCGCCCGAGCCAGCCGCTGATCGCTACCCGATTCCGTACGAACCGGCCCTGGCGTGGCAGAGCCAATATCCGACTTGGTACTGCCGCTTTCTTTCGCCTCGACGTCGGTATGGATGACAATCTGGTTGAGATTGACGTCGGAGTCGCGGTTCTGGAGCTTGCGAACGACGTCGCGGGCGTTTCGCTTGGTACGCCGGGTGTCGGAGTCCGACTTCGCATCGGTGGGACTGGCACCGTGGATATCGGAGCCGCTCAGATCACTGGAACGCTCGCCTGGGCGCGGTTCCGTGACATTGATGTTGATGCCACCGGCGCCCGCCGGGCCTGAATCCGGTCGGCGACGCACGTTGCGGAGCACCGGAGTTTCGCCTGGCCGGCGAACCGCTCGCACCTGCCGCTGCCCGGCTGGTGCGGCCGCGGCTGCGGCCAGGGCTTCCGACGAACCGGTCGGCTCCACGTTCACGCCGTGCTCGGCCAGCCAGCGGCCTAAGGCGTCGACCACTTCCTGAGCGGTCTGATACCGGTTCTCAACCCTCTTGGCCATCATCTTCTGGCAGATTTCGGCCAAGTCGCCCGGCACGTCTGGTCGTTCTTGCCGGATGGGGGTCGGTTCCTCGGTGTGGTGCTTCATGATCCGCTGGGCGATCGTGCCTTCGGGGAAAGGCGGATGGCCCGTCAGCAGAAAATAGAAGGTACAACCGAGGCTATAGATATCGACGCGGTGATCGACTTCGTGGCTATTGAGCGCCTGCTCGGGAGCCAGGTAATCGGCCGTTCCCAACACGTTCTCGTCATAAGCGACGGTTAGCGACGCTTTGCCTTCTTCTTCGCCGCTGAAGCGTGCCAGGCCCAGGTCGAGCACTTTGACGGTGCCTCGCTGATCCACCAGCAGGTTGGCCGGTTTCATATCGCGGTGGATCAGGCCCGAGCGGTGGGCGTGTTCCAGACCCTTGGCGGCCTGGTAGATGTAATTGGCTGCCTGCACGTAATCGAGCGGCCCATCGCGTTTGACCATCACCTGCAGGTCGGACCCTTCCACGTATTCCATCACGAGGAAGTGGTTGCCGCCGTCGTGGTCGACGTCGTGGGCCAGCACAATATTGGGATGGTTCAACGCGGCGGCCGCCCGGGCCTCGCGATAGAACCGCTGCAAGTACGACGAGTCGTTGACGCGTTTCTGCGGCAGTACCTTGATGGCCACGCGGCGCCGCATCAGCACGTGTTCGGCCAGGTAAACGCTGCTCATGCCGCCGGTGCCCAGGTGGCCCAGCAGCTTGTACTTGCCGAGGAAGAATCCGCGATGCCGGCCTTCCAGCAGCTTGTCGGCCTGCCAGCGGGTGAGGAGTCCGGCGTCGATAAAGCGCTGGGCCAGGTCCTCAGGCTCCGTGGGCCGCTCGCCGGACGACTTGATCTCCGAAATGATCTTCGCAAGCTGGTCGCGTTCAACGAGACCGCTCCGTTTGATCAAGTCGAGAAGTTGTTCAACCGTTAGCTTGGCCATGCCCAAGTGAAGACCTGGTTCCTAGCAGTGTGTTGTTTCGAGGGAACACCTCGTACGAGAACATCCGGTGGCCGAACCACCTAATCTGGCTGGAACCCAGTGCCTACGAAAAATAGGATAGAAATGCGTCGGATGCAGCTACGTTATCTTACGTCGCTTGCTTCACAAGACAAAGTGGCTCCGAAATTTCGGAAACCGCGCACATTCTAGCACCGGCTTGTCACCGGCGAAAGCAACCGCTTACACAGAATATTGGGGGGCTCCTAGCGGGTGGCCCTGAGGAAATATCGCCAGCCCTGTTGGGGGGGGCTTCCGGGCGGCCCGGCGGCGAACCGATTTCACGGCCGCAGGGCACTCCAGCAGCAAATCCAGCCCCGTATCTGGCCCTCTACCACGTGTTCCGCCGGCCGGTGATCAGGACGTGTAGGGCCGGCCGGTCGCTAGGTATGCCCCTGGTTGTCGCGGCGCCAGTGCACGGCTATGGTGACCGAAGTGGAATTCGCCACGGCGCTACTATTCCTACCATCGGCAAAATTGGACCGCTGGGCGAAATCAAACCCCTACTGAAAGGGCCGACGATTGAAAAGCGTGGCGATCTTTTCCGGCGGACTCGACTCTACGGTCCTGCTCCACGAATTGCTCGCTGCCGGCGATGAGGTGCTGGCGCTGTCGATCGACTACGGCCAGCGGCACCGGATCGAGCTGGAGTACGCCCGGCGAACCGTCGAGAAACTCGGCATTTCCTGGCAACGGGCCGACCTGTCGGCCGTGGCGCCGCTGTTGGCCGGCAGCAGCCAGACCAGCAGCGACATTGCCGTGCCGCATGGCCATTATGCCGAAGAAACGATGAAACTTACGGTGGTCCCCAACCGCAATATGATCATGCTGGCTGTGGCCGGCGGTTGGGCCATCAGCCTCAAAGCCGACCGGCTGGCGTATGGGGCCCACACGGGCGACCACGCAATTTACCCAGATTGTCGGCCGGAATTTGTCGCGGCAATGCGCAACGCGCTCTCCCTGGCCGACTGGCACCACCTGGAGCTGTTCTGCCCATTCCTGCACCTGGACAAGGCCGGGATCGTGGCCCGCGGAGCGGAGCTTGGCGTGGATTTCTCCAGCACCTACAGCTGCTACGAAGGCGGCGACGTGCACTGCGGGGCCTGCGGAACCTGCGTCGAACGGCGCGAGGCCTTCCAGAAAGCCGGTGTGCCCGATCCCACCCCGTACCGGGCAACGCCTCAGTTTGACTCTCCCGGCGGCAAGTAATCGATGGAGCCGCCCGCGTCGTCGGCAGTTCCTGATTTCCCGCCCTTCTGGGGCGTTCGACGGCCAGCCGGACTCCGGCAATAATACACAGGCTAGCCGCCCTGGCCGGCGCGTTGGCGGACTCCGGCGTCACGCCCCCGCCGCTGTCATCCTTCCTTTTACTGCTGCTTGACCAGACCCCGCTCGATGCAACTTTTCAAGTCGTTCCAGTTCGAAGCAGCGCACCGACTTCCGAATGTTCCGCCCAATCACAAATGCGCGCGGATTCACGGCCATTCCTTCCGAGCCACGATTTGGGTCGAAGGGCCGGTGGACGAACAGCTGGGCTGGGTGATCGACTACGCCGATATTAAGGCGGCCTTTCAGCCGATCTGGGAGCAGCTCGATCACTACTATTTGAACGAGATCGAGGGGCTGGAGAACCCCACCAGCGAGAACATTGCCCGCTGGATTTGGGCCAGGCTCAAACCGCGGCTGCCGCTACTGAAGGCGGTCGAAGTGGCCGAAACCTGCGATGCCGGTTGCCGGTACGAAGGCGATTGAATGCGTTCACCGCCGGCCGCGTCAATTCGCGACGCGCGTGAAGACCACGCGGTAGTTGACGCCTTCCCAGCGGTTGACCTCCGGCCAGTAGAACGTGAATTCCACGGCGCATTCCTTGCCTGAGGCGATCGCTTCTTTGCCAAAGACGCTGTCGGCGGTCGGCAGGTCGACAATATGCATATCGAGCCCGGTGTCGAAGCTCGGCGTCTCGTGCACCGTTTTCCAGTTGTCCATCGACCAGCGAACGCGCGTCGGTGCTAGGGCTTCGATGCGCAGCGGCCGGTTCGCCTGAGCTTCGCGAATCTTGTGGTTGAACCGCCACACTTCGTGCGGCGGATGCGGCAGCGGCTGGTCGAGATAGCGGGCGACGGTCTGCGGCGGCAGGTCGAAGATCCGGCCATCGTGCAGCGAACGCAGCAGCTTCAGATGTTCGGCGTGCGCCCAGACCAGCGGCATGGCCGAACCGGCCGGGCGGCCGAAGTAGAGCTCGCGCTCGGGGATATCGGCCGAGTCCCACGATTGCTCCGGGATCAGTCCGCCATCGTTGGCCGAGGCTTCCAGCGTGGCGAGTAGCTGTTCGGCCTGCTCCCGATGACCGGCCGCCAGCTCGTAATGTGCCCGTTCGCCGGCCAGAAGCGGCCAGACGCGGCCGATGCCCGTGCCGTCGAAGGGGCTGCCATCGGCCTTTTCGCCGTAGCCGTCGTGGTTGTAACGGCGCCAACCGGGGCCGTACGGCAGTTGGGTCTTAAGGACCTTGTCGATCACCTTGACCGTGTTGACGATGCGCGGATCCCGGGCCGACCGCAGCCCGAACCGTACCAGCGCCAGGGCGTCGGGGCTGACGATATCGGCCGCGTGGTGATTCATGTCGCTGGGCGGACGATTCTTGATCGCCACGAATCCGCCCAGGGGAGACGACGCGTCGGACACCTCGGGCGAAGCCACGCGCACGTAGTAGCCTTCGACGCCGACTTCGCGTGCCAGCGGCGTATCGGTGGCGTAGATCCAGCTATCGAGGTTGGCGTACCAGCTATCGGCGGTTTCGCGCAGGTAGTTCGCCACCGTTTCTTCACCGGCCAGATCGGCCAGGTCGGCGGCGGCCAGCAGGCCGGCGATTTCGGCTGCCAGCGTAAACGGCGAATAACCGGGGTCTTCTTCCCAGCGATCTTGCTGGGTAACCGGGCCATTCTGAACCACAAACTGGGCAGCCAGCCGGGCCATCGGCCAATAGACCAGGGGCTTTTCGGCGGGCCAGTTGAGTTCACGCCGCACCATGTCCAGCAGCAGGATCGGCAGGGCCGTTTCGTCCATCTGGACGCCGTGCCAGTACGGCTGCCCATCGAGCCACATGTTCTGCGACCAGTGACCGTCAGCCTCCTGCGTGGCACGCAAGAAGTCGAGCACCTGAACGGCGTCGGTGTGCGCGCCGGCGGCCAGAAGACCGCCGGCCGTTTCGACCAGGTCGCGCGGCCAGACCAGGTGATAGCCGCCGATGTCGTTATCGCCCTTGGCAGTCCCCCAGGGGATCGACAGGCTGGCGATGATGCCGCCGGGGAATCGCTTGGCTTCGTGCGTCTTGAGCACCGCCAGGCTGACGCGGCAGCGGTGACCAGCGCGGCTGGCGCAGACGCTGTCTTGCCAGGCCTTCCATTGCTCGACGTACAGCTGCCAGGCGTTCTCAAAGCCCGCTTGCAGACTGGCTCGGGCACGCTGCGCGGCTTCGGCCGGACGTTCGCCCAGGCCCAGGGCCAGGACGACGCCCTCGGGCGAGGAGGCGGCCTCGATCGGCAACTGACCGGTCAGGGCCACGTTGCCGTTTTCGGCGCGGAGGTAGCAGCACGGCAATTGCTTGTAATGGCTCAGTAGTTGCCAACCGTCACTGACGCCCACGAACCCGACACTTCGCGCTGCGAACCCGGCCGAGCAGGCCAGGGCCAAGGCCAGTTCGCCGCGCGAGGCGAACAGCATCGGCACGCCTTTGTATTCATCGACCCAAGCCGTGTTGCCGCACCCGAAGTTGCCCAGGTGCGGGGCCAGCAGGACATACAGTTGGTAGTGGTCGGGGATGCCATCCGCCGGGGTGAAGCGAATATGTTGCAGCACCACGTGCCGCTGCGGATCGGTTACGATCGCTTTGTCGATCTGGTAGCGGTCGCGCAGACAGCGGTTTCTGATGCGAAAGGCGGGAACGCCGTCGGCCGCCCATTCAATTTCGTGGTGGGTATCGCGTTTCTCTTCGGAGAAGAACTGCTGGCCGTCGGTGACCAGGAGCTGCATGTCGCGGGTGCAGGCCAGGTCCACGCGGGGGTAGTAGATCTCGTTGAGAATGCCGTGACTGATCGTGAACCAGATCCGACTACTGGTGGCAATCGCTGTGCCCACGCCCGATTTGGCGCTTGAGGTCCAGGTCGGCGCGCCACCAGGCCAGCCCGGTGCGAATGGTTCAATCTTAGGCATGGATCCCCCCTTTCAATGGGAAAACCTAGCATACCGAATGGGAGCTGGCGCAGAGTTACCGCCAATAAGGCCGCAGGGTACGGACTGGCAGGGCTGGCCGAGCCTGGAAATGGTCGAATGCCGGTAGCCTGCTGGCGGGATGGCGCAGTTGTGCCGGCTGTGCGGGCAGGTTTTCGTGGCGGCAGGTTCCTTCCCCAGAGGCGGGCCGGAGCTTAGCATGGATGCCGCCTTGGCAATGTACAGGCGCAGTACTGGAGAGTGGTCGCAATGCACACGATTCGTCGTCCCTCATGTTGCAAGTTCAATCGGCCTTGGTTTGCCATGATAATCGGGCTGGCGGCGTGCTGGGCGAACTATCCCCAGACAGCGCTGGCGCAGCAGCCCGACCCGGTCATTGAGTTTCTGAATACGAAGGCCGTCGACTTCCTGGGCGGCATCGGCAGCGAGAGCGGGGTGGACAAGTCGTTTGAGGTCCTGCTTACCTCCAGCCCGCTGCAAAACGATCAGGAAAAAATGCAAATGATGATCGCTCGCACCAAGGAACTACGCACCAAATATGGCGAGTTCCGTAAGGTGACGCCGCTGCCGGCCCGCCGCGTGGGCGACAATCTCGTACTGCTGAAGTATTTGTACGAGTGCGAGCGGTACCCGGTTGTCTGGTATTTCACGTATTACCGGGTTTTTAAGGCCAACGAAACACCCCGCGACACCGAGAACTGGGTGCTCGTGGCCCTGCGGTTTGATACCGACCTGGAGTCGATCGCCCGCGATTGACGCGGCGGCTCTCCCCCCTCTGCCATCGCCTAGCCTGGGGGGCATCATTTGCTGCCGTTGTGCTTTCGCCGCGCCTTGGGCGACCGTACCATAGCGGGCACCAGGCTTACGAAGTTTTGCCCGAGTCTTGGCTCGGCCGCATTTGGCTGTGTGGGAGGATTGCGCATGTCGCTGGGCCCATACACCCGCTCTTCGGATCGGGGGAATCTGACGCAAACGCTTTTGACGGCCCAGTCCGTCGATCGTCGGCAGTTCTTGCAGACGGCCGCCCTGTCGACAGGGCTGGGCGCGGCGTTGGTGACGTTGACGTCGCCGCTGGCGGCCGGCGAAGCGATGGGCGACTTGCACCTGGCCACGTTCCGCATCGACGTATCGCCGCCCAAGGGCCACTCGTGCTGCGGTGGCTGGATCAAGCCGGTGGTCGATTACGACGATCCGCTGGAAGCCATCGGGCTGGTGCTGCTGGGGGCCGGAAAACCGGTGGTGATCTGCTCCGTCGACTGGACGGGCCTCTTGAACTCGGCTCATCTGGCCTGGCGAACCACGCTGGCCGAGGCCGTGGGCACCACGCCTGACCGCGTGGCGGTGCAGTGCGTTCACCAGCACAACGCCCCGTTTGCATGCCTTGACGCACAGCGGATTGTGCAAGCCCAAGGCGACTTGCCGAACATCGTTGATCCCGATTTCTTCCAGCGCTGCCTCGAGCGGCTGCATCAGGCAGCGTCCGCCGCGGTGCAGAAGGCACGTCCGGTCACGCACGTCGCAACCGGCCAGGCTAAGGTTGAGAAAGTCGCTTCCAACCGCCGCATCCTGGGGCCGGATGGCAAGCTTCAGTACTGGCGCAGCAGCAGTACCCGCAATCCTCTGCTGCACGAACTGCCCGAGGGGCTGATTGATCCGTGGCTCAAGACCGTGGCCTTCTACGGCGGTAACGATAAGCTCGCCTGCTGCCACTACTACGCCACGCACCCTATGAGCTACTACGGCGACGGCCGCGTCAGCAGCGACTTTGTCGGCTTGGCCCGCAAACGGCGGCAGGAAGAAACGCCCGGCTGCGTGCAGATTTACTTCACCGGCTGCTCCGGCAACGTCGCCGCCGGAAAATACAACGACGGTTCGCCGGCAGCCCGGGTGCGTCTGACCGGCCGCATCTACGACGCGATCGTGGCTTCGGAGAACAGCCTGCGCCGTGAGCCGGTCAGCAAATTGGCCTGGAAAACCTTGGAGGTGCTGCCGCCTCCCAACGAAGCGCTCGACGCCAAGAAACTCGAAGCACAGATCGGCAATCGTCAGAACCCCGTGGTGAACCGCAACCGGCCATCGTACATGCTGGCCTACATCCAGCGTTATGAGCGGAAGCAGCCGATCGTACTCAGTGCCCTGCATATCGGACCGGCGACTCTCTTGCACCTGCCGGCCGAAAGTTTCATCGAGTACCAACTGAAGGCCCAGCAGTTGGCCCCCGAGCGGTTCGTGGCTACGGCCGCTTATGGCGACGGCGGCCCGTGGTACGTCCCCACCCAGGACGCGTACCCGCTGGGGGGCTACGAAGTCTCCATGGCGTTCTGCTCGCCCAAGATCGACGGCATTTTGAGCGACGGCATGAAGCCGATCGTGGCCGGCTAGCGATCCTGCCTCCCGATAGGGCGCGCGGTCCGGAGCGCGCGGTGTGACGGTTTGCGCGCTTGCGCTCGGCCAGGCGGTGCGGACACGTTCTTTTTCGTAAATCCCATCTGTCCTTAGACTTGCAACAGGGGCGTTCGGTAGGGTGGTGACCGACGCCTCTGCGCAGCTTCTCTCTGCGCCAATGAAGACCGATGATGCAAGTGTTGCCCGCTGCGACACTTACACGCAAACACATGTCTCGCTCGGCGAATTGGTATCGTGCTTGCTCTAGGGAACTGCTGGTAAGGCAATCGTCAGAACAAGCAACCCATTCCCTAGTTCCGCCGCAGGAGGCGGAAAAGGAGTTTTTACGTGAGCACGCAAACCCAACGAGAAGGTCGCGCCAAAACGCAAAGCAACATTATTAGCATGCTCCAGAAGGCGTACCGGATGGAATTGGAAACGGTGGCCAACTACCTGGCCAACAGTGTCCATCTGGACGGCGTTCGGGCGGAGGAAGTGAAACGCTCCCTGGCCGCCGACGTTACCGAGGAGCTGGGCCACGCTCGCCGTTTGGCCGAGCGGATCAAGCAACTCAACGGACGCGTGCCTGGCTCGCTGGAGTTGGACTTTGACCAGGAATCGCTGCGTCCGCCCGAGGACACCACCGACGTGCTGGCCGTGGTGCGCGGGGTGGTCGATGCCGAGCACGAAGCGATCGCCCATTACAAGGCGATTTTCGAGGCCACCGACGGTGTTGACCCGGTGACGCAAGACCTGGCCGTGCAGATCCTGGCCGACGAGGAAGAACACCGCACGCTGTTTGAAGGCTTCCTCGCCGAGTTGGAAAAGTAGCCATCATCATCGCACGCCGGCGTGCTTTTGAGCGGATGGCTTCCCAGCAGTTAGCTGAATGCGAATGATGTCGCCGCGCTCTAGCGCTGCCCGAATGCGGGCCAGGCCCAGCGTGCGCACGAGCAAGTACCCTTTGCCTCCAAGCGCCGTCGGCGGGTCGCGCCATACCCCGGCGGCGCTTGTGTCTTGCGCAGGGTGCGACCGCACCGTGATCGCTTCGGTTGCTGCGGTAGCTGGCCAACGCTGTACGAACTCCACATATGCCCTTGGGCTGGCAGTAGCTATCGCTGCGGGGCCATGATTGCAGGCGGGGACACAGCCCACCTGCTAGCGATGCAGAAAATGCCAACTTTTCTCGTGGAGTCGCCGCCCGGCGTGCCGATAACAATTGCCAACGGCGGCCGCGAGGTTGCCGGCAGATGAAAAAGATACCTCTTGCCCCACTTGTCCGTCGGAGGTGCCAACCCATTCGCGTGAGCCTGGGCCACCAGCGCCTGTGCCAAGCACCGGCAGGCCCCGCTCGTCTCGCAGACGACTCCACCGTCGCACATGGCAAGAGGATCGACTACGCGGCCGCTCGCCGAAAAGGCGAGCGGCCGTTTTGTTGCGCGCCGGTGAAGATTGGTGACTCGTGCGCGCCAGCCGCTTGCCGCCGAAAAGCGTCAATCGTGCGGCAGCCTACAGGGCGGCTTCTCTACGCGACTCGCGCAGCGCGTGCCTTGCGCGGTGATGTACGATACGATTGCGTGAGGCCGGACGTGGCTAGCGTCGTTGACCTCCGCGTCTGAGCACATGTCAGTAAGGCAGGCGGCAGCGGTTACGCTGGTTCCCGCGTCTGCATGATCCCATCGGGAGACGATTTCTGAGATGCCGCGGGCGGCGCTCCCGCACTTGCGCGAAAGGTACACCGGAAATCATGGCAATCGACCCTATTTGTGGCATGCAAGTGGACGAGAGCACGGCCATCTCGGCCGAGCGCGATGGCAAGCAGTATTACTTCTGCTGCGACCACTGCCGGCAGAAATTCCTGGCCCAAGGGGCCGGCGTCGCTGTGGAAGAAGCCCAATCGTGCTGCCGCACGCCAGCGACCACGCCCTCGCCCGCCGCGACTCCGGAAGTGTTTTCCATATCATTGCCTGATGCCGGGCCGTCTGAATCAGGCCACTCCTGCTGCCACGGCGATCACGGGCATCATGCCGGGCATGCGCGGGCCAACGTGGGTTCGAAGGCCGCGTACATCTGCCCCATGTGTCCCGGCGTGGAAAGCGATCGGCCAGGCAGTTGTCCGCGCTGCGGCATGGCGCTGGAACGCAACCCTGCAGCTGCACTCCAGACGCGAACCGTCTACACCTGCCCCATGCATCCGCAGATTGAGCAGGATCACCCCGGGACGTGCCCGATCTGCGGCATGGACCTGGAACCCAAGACCGTCGCGATGGAAGAAGACGATCCCGAACTGCGGAGCATGACGCTGCGGTTTTGGATCTCGGTCGCGCTGACGCTGCCCGTGTTCGTGCTGGCGATGGGGCCCATGGTCGGCCTGCCGCTTGATCGTTGGTTGTCGCCCGAGGCCATGCACTGGATTCAACTGGTGCTGACGACTCCGGTGGTGTTGTGGTGCGGCTGGCCGTTCTTTGTCCGCGGCGTGCGGTCGGTGATCACGTGGAATCTCAACATGTTCACGCTGATCGCCATCGGCACCGGGGCCGCCTACCTGTACAGCGTGTGGGCGGTGCTGTTCCCGGACCTGATCCCGGCGGCATTTCGCCACGGCGGAGAGATCCCCGTGTACTTTGAGGCGGCGGCCGTGATCATCACCTTGGTGCTGCTGGGCCAGGTGCTCGAATTGCGGGCACGCCGTAAGACCAGCGGCGCCATTCGCGAGTTGTTGTCGTTGGCACCGCCGACCGCGCGTTTGATTCGCGATGGTCAGGAAACCGAAGTGCCGCTGGAGCGAATCGTGGTGGGCAACCTCCTGCGCGTGCGGCCCGGCGACAAGATCCCGGTGGATGGCCGCGTGGTCGAAGGCCGCAGCCGTGTCGATGAGTCGATGATTACCGGCGAGCCGGTGGCGGTGGAGAAGACCCCCGGCGACCAGGTAATCGGCGGCACCGTCAACCAGACCGGCGCGTTTACGATGCAGGCCGAGAAGGTGGGTGGGGAAACCGTCCTTGCACAAATTGTCGAACTGGTCGGCAACGCCCAGCGGAGCCGGGCTCCGATCCAGCGCGTGGCCGATACGGTTTCGTCGTGGTTCGTGCCGGCGGTGGTGTTGGCGGCGGTGCTCACGTTCATCGTCTGGGCATTGTTCTCGCCCGAGCAGCCGGCGCTGGTTTACGCACTGATGAACGCGGTGGCCGTGCTGATCATCGCCTGTCCCTGTGCGCTGGGGCTGGCCACGCCGATGTCGATCATGGTGGGCGTAGGACGGGGAGCGAAGGCCGGCGTGCTGATTCGCGAGGCGGCCGCCATGGAAACACTGGAACGCGTCGATACCATCGTCGTCGATAAGACCGGTACCCTCACCGAAGGTAAACCGGCAGTGACCGAGTTGCTGCCGGCCGAGGGCGTCGATGAACAGGAATTGCTCCGCTTGGCGGCAGCCGTTGAAGCCAATAGCGAGCATCCGCTCGCTGTAGCGGTTGTGGAAGCGGCCAAGGCTCGCGAGCTGCCAATACCGGACACAACGGACTTCGATTCCACCACGGGCGCCGGCGTCGCGGCCACGGTCCAGGGGCAGCGCGTGCTGGTCGGGAAGCGCGAACTGTTGACCGAGGCCGGCATCAACGTGCCCACCGAGCTGGAAAGCCGCGTGCATGAACTTCAGCGGCTGGGACGGACCGTGTTCTACGCCGGGGCCGGCAACCGGTTCCTGGGCGCAGTGGCGGTGGCCGATCCGATCAAGGAGTCCACGCCGGAGGCCGTACGGCAACTGCACCGCTTGGGCTTGAAGGTCATCATGCTGACCGGCGATCAGCACGCCACGGCGCAGGCGGTGGCCGAGCAGCTTGGCATTGACGACTTTGAAGCCGGCGTACGTCCTGAGGATAAGCACCGCCGCGTGCAGGCTCTGCAAAACGAGGGGCGCAAGGTGGCCATGGCGGGCGACGGCATCAACGACGCGCCCGCGCTGGCGGCCGCCGACGTGGGGATCGCAATGGGCACCGGCACTGACGTTGCGATTGAATCGGCCGGCATCACGCTGCTCAAGGGCGACTTGCGGGGGATTGTGCGGGCGGTACAGCTCAGCCGCCACGTGATGCGGAACATTCGCCAGAATCTGTTCTTCGCTTTCATCTACAACGCGCTGGGGGTGCCCATCGCCGCCGGCGTGCTTTACCCGATCATCCACGTTCTGCTGAACCCGATGATCGCCGCGGCGGCGATGAGCTTCAGCTCGGTATCGGTGATCGGCAACGCCTTGCGGCTGCGGACCGTGAAGCTGAATGACTAATCAAAAATAAACCCGCGGCCTGCGCGACAACGTGCGCAGGCCGCGGGCGGTCTTAGTCATTGACTTGAAGCAGCCGCTTCACGCCGTCCATGAGCACCTTTTCGACATGAGGTGCCGTGTTGGACACATTGGGGCCGGTTTCGTATCCGCCCTGGCTGTAGGCGATCTCGGTGCCGATGTAACCGGTGCCGTAGTCGCCGTACGCGGCCATGCAGACAAAGTCGTTGGGCCGCAGCTTCTGCGCGGCTAGCTGATACTCCACGAACAGCTCGCCCGGCATGTGCAGAATGTACACGTCGCCGAGCTTCAGGCAGGCCAATTCAATCGGGATGCCTTGCCTGCGGCGATCGAGGAAGGCCAGCTTGCTGGCGGCCCTGGCGCGGTCAGCGATATCGGCCGAGTCGTCCTTGAGCGTCTTAACCAGTTCGGCTTCGACCAGCGTGTCGCGCACCGGGATATCGACCGGGGCCACTCGCCACTCGATGGTGTCCACGGCCAGCGGCTGCTTCTTGGTGGCCTCCCACGCCCGGCGCAGGCCGTCATGGAAGCGGGAAGTGAGCACTTTGCGGGTTTCCGGCGCGCCGTCGTTGTACTTGCCGGCCGCCACGTTACCGCCCGCCCCGTTGAAGTGAACGTGCGGCACTTTGAGTTCCGCCTGCCGCTGATTACGGGCGATGCCGATGAACTCGCACGTGACATCGCCCTTGCCGTAATAGCTTTGGGGATGGCACGCGTAGTAGCTCAGGCACACCACCGGCCGCTCGCCGTTCCACAGGCTGACGATTTTCACGTACGGATCAATCAGCCCTTCAGGCAGCTCGAACAAGATCGGGTTGCGCGAACTGCTGGGACGCACGTACTGCACCTTGCCGTCGGGGCCAAGGATGCGGCGGTTGGACGCCACCTTTTCAACCTTGGCCTGCCCGATGCCGACGTGCGTGATCGGCTCGGCTTTGTCGAGCGACGTGCGGATGGCTTCGCTGACCCGCTTGATGGTCTGGCGGCCAAACACGGCATCGAACTTGAGATTGCCGCAGCCGACGGACTGCAGCAGTTCCTCGGCCGAGAAGTCGCAGCGGGGGCCGTCGTGCTGATGCAGAACATGCACAGCCACGCGATCGGGCGTGGTGCCCGCGGCCTCGGCCAACTGTTCGCGCCAGATCTGGTGGCCGCTGTTGCCGATGCCGATCCAGTCGACAGCGCACAACACAATCGGATCACCGGCACCCAGCAGCACAATGCCACGGGCGCTCAGCGGATCGTCGATCTTGCGTGCCCTGGCGTAGGCGACCGGACTGCCCAGGGGCGGCGTGGCGTCCACGTCGAACGTGGCCACACGCAGCGGTCCGCCGGGCCTTTCGGAAGCGAGGGCCGAGGATTCAACCAGGCTGGCCGCCACCATCAGCGAGGCAGCGGCTACCTGGAGCACGTACTTCACATTCATCGAACCTACTGCCTGCGAGGTTACGAAGGGGCTTCGTCGGTACCAACCGGCACGTATCAAGAAACGGGCCGGTTACTCTTTCACCTGGAGCAGTTGCTTCACACCGCCCATCAGCACCTTTTCGACCGAGGGAGCTGTGTTGGAAACACCTGGGCTGGTTTCGTAGCCGCCCTGGCTGTAGGCGATCTCGGTGCCGATGTAGCCCGTGCCGTAATCGCCATACGCGGCCATGCACACGAAGTCATCGGGCCGCAGCTTCTGGGCAGCCAGCTGGTACTCGACAAACAACTCGCCTGGCATGTGCAGGATGTAGGCATTGCCGAGCTTCAAGCAGGTCAGGTCGATGGGAATGCCGGCCTTGCGGCGGCGGAGGAACGACAGCTTCCGGGCGGCGCTGGCACGCGCGGTGAGAGCAGCCGAATCGTCCATCAGCGTCTTTTCCAGTTCCGATTCCACGAGCGTATCACGCGGCGGAACCTGCACCGGAGCAACGCGCCATTCGACGTCGGCGGTCGACAGCGGCTGCTTCTTGGTGGCTTCCCAGGCCCGGCGGAGGCCATCGTGCATGCGGGCGGTGAGCACCTTGCGGGTTTCGGGCGTGCCGTCGTTGTACTTGCCGGCGGCGATGTTGCCGCCCGCCCCGTTGAAGTGAACGTGCGGGACCTTCACTTCCTCTTCGCGCTGGTTGCGGGCAATGCCCACAAACTCGCAAGTCACGTCGCCCTGACCAAAGTAGCTCTGCGGATGGCACGCATAATAGCTGAGGCACACCAGCGGTTGGTCGCCATTCCACAGGCTGACGATCTTCACAAACGGATCGATCACGCCCTCGGGGGCGCGCTGGGCTTCTTCCGGATGGAAGGGGCTCAGTTGATAGCCTTCCTTGTCCGACGACTGCTTGAGCCGGTCGGCAATGTGCGGCTCGATCTTCCACGAGCTCATGCGGAACAGTTTGACCTTGCCGTCGGGGCCGAGGATGCGGCGGTTGGATGCCACCTTTTCGACTTTGGCCTGACCGACGCCCACATGCGTCACCGGCTGAGCCGTGGCGACGGCTTGCTGCACGGCCTCGCAAACCTTCTTGATGGTTTGTCGGGCAAACACCGCGTCCATGTTCTTGTTGCCCTGGCCAACGGCGGCCAGCAGTTCCTCGGCCGAGAAGTCACAGCGGGGGCCGTCGTGCTGATGCAGAGCATGCACAGCGACGCGATCACGCGTGGTGCCGGCGGCCTCGGCCAACTGCTCACGCCACACATCGTGGCCGCCGTTGCCAATGCCGATCCAGTCGACGGCGCACAGCACGATCGGATCGCCGGCGCCCAGCAGCACGATGCCGCGGGCACTCAACGGATCGTCAATCTTACGGGCCGCGGCATAGGCGACCGGGCTGCCCAGCGGCGGCGTGGCGTCCACGTTGAACGTGCCCACGCGAATCTGGCGGGAAGGTTGATCAGCAGCCTGGACCGAGATTCCGGTAGTGGCCAGACCTACAGCGGCAACGAGCGCAACAAACAACCGATGCAGGAGCATACAAGGCATTTCCTGGTGGAAAAGTCAGCGGTGAAACAAAGATACCGCGGCATCCTGCACGGCCTGTTCGATCCGTCGGGTAGAGATAGCGTGGCAGGCGAAACAGGCCGCCCGGTGGCAGGTTCACCCCAACCTCCGGCGGCCCTCTGCATTGATTGCCACACTAAGGCAAAAGCGACGCGCGAGCCAACAGAAAATTGGCGGATCAAGCCAGAATCGACTTGACCGGTTCACCCCGGCTGATGGGGATCGGGCGCCCTTGCATATCGTAGTAAGGCGTTTCCGGTTCGTAGCCCATGCAGTGCAGCACGGTCGCCAGATAATCGGCCGGAGTTACGACGTCGCCCAGCGGGTACGCGGCGTGGGCATCGGAGGCGCCATGGATCACGCCGCCCTTGATACCGCCGCCCGCCATGGCGATGGAGAACACGCGTCCCCAGTGGTCGCGACCCGCGTTGCGGTTGAACCGCGGTGTATGGCCGAACTCCGAAACCCAGCACACCAGGGTTTCGTCGAGCATGCCCCGCTCATCCAGGTCGGTGATCAGAGCGGAGAACAGCCGATCCATGTCGGGCATCAGCCAGCCCTTGAGGCTTTCGCTGTGCTTGGAGTGCGTATCCCAACCGCCGCTGTTGAAACGTCTGGTATCCTCCGAAATGGAGTTCACCTGCACCAGCGAAACGCCTGCTTCCACCAGTCGCCGGGCCAGTAATGCACTTTGTGCGTGCTTGGTGCGGCCGTAGCGATCGCGAACCTTGTCCGGTTCTTTTTCCAGGTTGAAGGCGTCACGGGCTTTGCCGCCGGTGAGCAGGCTGATGGCCCGCTCGGCGTGGATGTTGTAGTCGCGCGCCGCGGCGGTCTGTTCCAGGTGGTCCAGGTGCTTGTTCACCTGCTCCAGCAGCGAGAACCGCTTGTCCACCCGCAAGGGATCGAGCCCCTCGGGCAGTTTGGCGCCGGGCACGGTGAAGCCCTTCTCGGCCGGATTGCAGATCAGGAACCACGGATCGTACTTGCGGCCCATGGCGCCGGCGTCGGTACCGGGCCACGGATCACGGCCGCCGTTGTTGGCCATGCGCCGCGGCAGCACGATCGAGGGCGGCAAACCGCCCCGCGACGGCCGCAGGTACTGCACCATCGCGTTCAGCGACGGGGCATCGTTGGGCCGGCCGGGCTTGGCATTCTCGCGGTTCAGCGGAATGTGCGGTACGCCGGTGAGCATCTGGTAGCCGCTGGACGAATGGGCATTGTCGCCCGTGACCATCGTGCGGATGACGGCCACCTTGTCGGTAATCTGTGCGGTGAGCGGCATCAGCTCGCCCACAAGCATCCCGGGCACCTTGGTTTGAATGGCGCCAAAATCGCCGCGGATTTCCGCAGGTGCATCGGGCTTGGGATCCCACGACTCGTGGTGCGGGATACCGCCGGTGTTGAACAGGATGATCACCGACTTGGCGGGGCCGTTGCCGGCGGTGCCGCCCTTGGCACGCTGCTCAAACAGCTTGGGCAGCGTCAGACCACCCAGCCCGATGCTGCCTATTTTCAGCCACTCGCGACGTGTGATGCCGTCGCACAACCGTGTTCCGTGAGGATCGAGAATCCGCAGCATGGTGTCATTCCCAATGGAGCGTACGATCGGGGAGCTACGTGTCCGCGTGATGCGGAGCTATCATCAACAGGCGTCGTATTTCTTGCAGGCTGGCGAACTCTTGAAACTGCGTAGTCTAGGTGCTTCTGGCAGGGGGTGCCCACAGGCCAGTCGGGGGTCCAGTATACGGATCGGCACGTCGTATATCAACGCTTATTGATTTCTTCGCTGCTCCCCCCGGGCTGTGCGGCCTTGGCACCGAAGATGCTGGCGCTGAAAGCGGCGTCGGCGGCGCGGGTCGCCGGCTAGTGGAGGAATTTCCTGCGATCTGGCCAGGGTTACGGTATACTGATTTCCCGGCAGGGGCCCAGATCGCTTTTCACGTCTTCTCTGCTTTGTTTCTCGTTCGAGATCGCTTGGCGCCCCCCGGGCTGCTGAGAGCCCGGTTGTTCGCTGTTTGCCCCTGACCGTTGTAAGCCGTTCGATCGTGCGCCGAGCCATCCCAACGCCCCCCTCTGGAGGCATCCATGGCGACTGTTCAAGACATCCTCGCGATCAAAGGCACGAAGGTTTATTATGTGGCCGCCGATGAGTCGGTTCTGAACGCCACGCGGCTGATGAACGATGCCGGCATTGGCGCGCTGGTGGTCACCGCCGAAGAACGCGTGGTTGGCATGTTTACCGAACGCGATGTGCTACGCCGCGTGGTGGGGGCGGAACGCGACCCAGGTTCGTGTACGGTGGGCGAGGTCATGACCGACCGCGTGGCATGCTGCTATCCTGAAACCGATCTGCGCGACGCCCGCAATGTGATGAAACACCACCGCATCCGACACTTGCCGGTGATCGATCAGCAGGGGCAACTGCAAGGGCTGATCTCCATCGGCGACCTCAACGCCTACGATGCCGACGACCGCGAGTTCAAGATTTTTTTCCTCCAGGAATATCTGTTCGGCCGCGTGTAGGTGACAGAGCCCGGAGCATCGGCTCGGCAGGGCAGGGGGCAGGTGATCAGAGTATCGCCTGCCCTGAGCGGTTGGAGTCTACGGTCGCGGTGCGCACAGGTTGCCTGCGATCCTGCCAGTTGTGAATCAGACATGCGCCGGTTTGTTGTTTTGCACCACGAGACTCCGCCGGACGCGCAGCGGCCGAGCCATTTTGACTTGATGATCGAAGCCGGCGACGCGCTCTGGACCTGGGCACTGCCTGACTGGCCGAAGCCAGGCGCCTGGCTGGACGTGGAGCCGCTGCCGGACCACCGCCTGGCGTACCTGGAGTACGAAGGGCCGATTTCCGGCGACCGAGGTCGGGTAACCCGTCACGAAAGCGGCACGTGCCAAGTGCTGGTTCGCGACGAAACACGCACGGTAGCCCGGGTGTGGGGAAGCCGGCTCCGCGGCACGTTGCAGATCGAAACCGTGCCCGAGGGCTGCCGACTGTTATGGCAGCCAGAGGAAGCATAGTGCCGGCGTCGTGTTGAGAACACGCATGAAGCTTGCGAACGCCAGGCTGGGCGTTCAGCGGCTGGGGAGATGCTGGACCGGATCGTCGGCGTGCGCCGTGCGAGGCGCCGAAGTGCCGGCGACATAGATACCCTTCTCGCCGATGCGCACCGTGTCGACCGAGTAAACAAGCTTTTGATCCTTGGCCGGCGGCGGCATGGAGATCAGCGCCACCGGGTCGCTGTCCTTCTGGAGCCAGCGAACGGGAATGTTATGCCGGGCAGCTTCACGGCTGAGGTTGTCGAGCACCTCGGCCATGGGCAACGGCAAGTTGCCTGCCCTGGCTTTGCGGAACCGCAGGGCCAGCACGTTGCTTTCGGTCAGGTAGGCATCGACGTGCAGGGAGAGCACCGTGGAAATCTTGGGTGTCTGATACCGGCACGCCAGAATGATGCCGCCCTCGGTAAATGCCACGCGAGGATCTGAAACGCCCGGCGGCAAGCTCGCGGCATGATTGCGTGCCAGATCAACGGCCAGCCAGCAATTGATTTCGTCCGCCGTGAAGAGGGCTTCCCAGCGGCCTTGCCGGCGAAGCTCGTTGTACAGTTCGGTGGCTTCGGTCAGGAACGCATCGCTCTTTTGTTCCTGGTCGGCCGGAGGTTCGGCCAAGGCCCGGCGATAGAAGTCGGGCACCTGTTGGCTGGCGTAATAGGCCCAACCGGCCAGGCCGCCTACCAGCAGCACCACGGCTGCCAGGGCAATCCCCAGCCGGCGCAAAAGCTTCCCCATGGGGCCCTCGCTTTGCGGTTACCTCGAACTACATGGTCTGTGCGGGGTGCCAGACCGCCCCTGGGTGATGAACCGAATTGCCGGTTTGCTGCTGCGCAACCGGCGATTTCCGCCGTGCGAACATGCCCGGCAAGCGGGCGGATCCTAAGATCCGGCCCACGTGCGGTCAAGGGCAGGTGTGAACCGCTGCTGGCAGCAATGCTGCCGTGCCGACAGACTTGAACTGTCGCCGGCACGGCGCCGTGTGTGGTAGCGATGAAACCCCGGTCGTTACCGGTTACCGTACATCATGCGATTGACGGGCGACTGCGGGATTTTCCCCTGGTTGGCCTGCTGCTGGAGCCAGTACCAGTAGTTTCCGTTGTTGCGCGAGCCGCTGAACGCGCCACCGGTACCACTCGGGGCCATGGGAGCCTGGTAATACGGCGGCCGATAGGCTGGGCGGTTGTAGGTCGGGTAGCCGTAACCGTATTCGTTGTAGATCGGGGGACGGTAGTAACCGCCGTAGTAGGCCCCGTACGGCGAATACCCGTAGCCGTATCCCAAGCCGTACGTCGGATATCCGTACCCGTAATAGATTTGGGCATCTGCCTGCGAGGGGGCCACCAGGAACAATACGGCCGCGGCAGCGAGAGCGATGCGGAACACGGCAAGGTCTCCATTTGGGGAGGTAATGGAAGTCCATACCGATATTCTAGCAACCGGCGAGCCGAAACCACCGCAAATGCCCCCTCGTTCGCAGGGGCTTGCCATGCCTGGAGTTGCAAACGGCATCCCCGAGATCGGATTACTGGACAGTTGGGCATTTGCGGGGGGCTGCCAGCCATCGGCCTCGGCACGAGCCATGCTAACGTGGCTGCCCGGCGTTTTGCACGGCCCAGGTGATCAATGCGGCCCCCTGCGGGATCGACCACTGTTGCCATTTGGGAGAGGCCGGGCAGAACAGCTCCCGCAGCCGCTCTCTCGCTTGGCGGCGGCGCGGGTGGTCGACAGGCAGGTGCTGCCGCGTCAGGTTCTCCTCCCGTAGCCCGATCAGCACGTTCAGCGGCGGATACGTGCCGAACTCCACGCACATGCCCAGGTAGTCTGCGCCGGGGTGTTGGCTGCGGATGACGTGGCCGCACCAGCGGCCGATATCGCCCCGTACCTGGTAGTCTTTATTAGCGTAGGTCGGTTCGCGGAGTTTGTCGGCTCCGAAGGCTGCGCTCACCGCGGCTCGGTCGGCATCGCTGAGGTGATCTTCCACGATCAGCATGTATGTGCCGAGCCGGCCCAGCCCGCTGTGCAGATCCAGGTGGATGATCCGCTCGGCGCCCGCGGCCAGTTCCGGTAAGTGCTGTGCCAACAGCCGCTGCGTGGCGATGGGACCGTGCCCGCCGAAGAACAGCCCTCGCGGATATTCATACTGCCCGCCGGCCACGGCCTGTTTGAGACTGGCCATGCCGTGGCGGAGGACCGCCAGAGCCAGTTTCCATCGCACCGGCTCGAACCGGGAGGGCAAGTACGGCGGATTCAGCAACCGATCCAGCTCCGCATACTGGGGCGGCGCACCGCGAAACTCCTCGCCCGGCAGGAGGAAATTGCGGTTTGGATCGACGTTGTCCTCATTGAATCGGGCGTTCCAGGCAAAGCCCCAGGGGTTGAGGGCGTGCAGCAGAACCACGCGCGTATCCGGCGGCAGTGAAACCGGTCCGGCGGCCAGCAGGCCCATCCAGTGATGGATCACGCCGGCGCCATAGTAGCCCTCCACGCCGTGCAGTCCGCATGACGCGATAACCAAATGCCGCGCATCGGCCGGACCAAGTAGCGCGGCATCGACAAAAAGCGGCTCGCCGCCGGGGCCCGCCGGGGCAGCCTGGCCGGTCTGCCCTTCGTCGCGATAGGCCGCAAGTTCAAACGAACGTACTTGGGCTCCCAGCGACTGGGCCGCGGCCAGAAACCGCTGCCGGCTGGCCGCATAGCTTTCCGGCACGGCGCGCAAGGGATCGCAAGTTGGCGAAGGATGGGGGACGGTCATGGAAAAGTCTGCTCTCTTCTAGGGGGGATTGGTGAGCCGGCAGCCGGGGGCGGTCCATCGCCGGGCAGAACTCGCCGAACCGATGCTACGAGTATCGCACACCCCAAGGCGGCCGGCGACTGGATAACGCGACACGCTGCGCAATCGGCCGGGCGGCCGAGACCGCCTCCGCGGCCGCTCCAGTGGCCATTTCGGGGTAAGTCGCGGCCTTTGCGGATCGGGCAAGCTGGGGTATCATCGGTTTTTTCCCAGGCATTCAGCCCGTCAGAATCACGTTTGTCCCCGTGCTCAACCTGGCCGCATGGCGTTTGGGGGCCGGGGCGGCGGCGTTCTGGCGGATCGTCACCGCTCCCCGTTTCTTCCTATTTACCCCCACAAGCGACGAATGACCAACGACACCAACGTCCATTGGCACGAGCACAGCGTCAGCCGCGAAGAACGCGAGAAACTCAACGGCCACCGCGGCTGCGTGGTCTGGTTCACCGGGCTGAGTGGCTGCGGCAAGAGCACGGTTTCGAACCTGGTCGATCACAAGCTGCACGCGATGGGCAAGCGCAGCTTCGTGCTCGACGGCGACAACGTCCGCCACGGCCTGAATGCCGGCCCCGGCATGCTCAAGGAAAAGCACGGTGAGGAGTTCGCCAAGCGGTTCGGTCTGGGGTTCTCGGCCCAGGACCGTGAAGAAAACATCCGCCGCATCGGCGCCGTGGCCGAGCTGTTCGCCCAGGCCGGCCTGATCACCCTCACGGCCTTCATCAGTCCCTACCGTCGCGACCGCGACCGCGTCCGGGCGATGATGCGCGAGGGCGATTTTATCGAAGTCTATGTGAACGCTCCGCTGGAAGTCTGCGAAGCCCGCGATCCCAAGGGCCTGTACAAAAAGGCCCGTGCCGGCGAAATCAAAGGCTTCACCGGCATCGACGATCCGTACGAAGCGCCCGAGAATCCCGAACTGGTGCTCGACGCCGCCAGCAAGGACGCCGAGACGCTGGCCAACGAGGTGATCGCCTACCTCCAGGAAAAGGGTTACCTGGGCTAACAGATCAGGCTCGGCCGGGAGACTCGCTACAAAGGCTTCGCGGCCGATTCAGGTTCAGCCAACTAGAAACGGGCGTCGCTGCCTGGCCTGGCGGCGACGCCCGTTTCATTGCGCTGATTGTGGAATACCGCGCGCTATTGCTTCGATGATGATCAACCCGCTACGTGGTTGCAATCAGGTCGTCGACCATGTAGCGGAAAAAATCGCGGATGGAGACGATGCCGGCCACTTTCCCGTCGCGATACAGCGGGATGTGGCGGAAACCGCCCAGGTCCATCTTATGCAGGGCGAACACGATGCTGTCGTCGAACTCGAGCGTTTCGACCGACGGCGTCATGAACTCGGAAACCGGTCGAGTTGCCAGCTGGGCCGCATCGGCGTTCAACTTCAGCAGCGCGTCGCGCTCGCTGAAGATGCCCAGGAGCTGATCGTCCTCCATCACCAGTACGCAGCCGATCTTCTCGGTAACGAGGCGATCGAGCACCTCGCACACGGGAGTCTCGGGGCCGACGACGACCGGCGGCACAGGGCCCAGCGCCCGGAGCCGGTCGCGGAGCAGGTTCTCCTCGACACGGCTCATCGGCTTGCGCGTCAACTGCACATCTGCTAGGCTCTGGTGACACTGCGCGCACGTATCGACGCCGGCAATGTTCCACGTACTGCAATGGGGACAGATTACTCGACCGTCCATGTATCACCGGCCGCGAACAGCTTTTCCAGGTCGCCCCGGCCGTACTTCTCAATCGCCTGGTCGATCTGGCGGTTGAGCTCTTCGTCGTACACGGGGCGATCCACGTCACGAAATACGCCAATCGGCTCGGGGAACTCGGGATACCGCATCCGGCTGAGCAGGTAAGCCAGGCTGGGTTCGGCCGCCTTTTCGTCGTGGAACAGCAGGTCGTCCTCGGTGACACCCTTGCCCAGCTCGACGATCTCGGGCTCCATACCGTTGAGGCGGATGCCCTTGTCGCGGTTCTTGCCGAAGATCAGCGGCTTGCCGTGCTCCAGTTCCAGCACGGTATCGGCCTTGGTTTCCCGATCGGTGGCCCAACTGAATGCGCCGTCGTTGAACACGTTGCAGTTCTGGTACACCTCCACAAACGAAGTGCCGCGGTGCTCGGCGGCACGCCGCAGCATTTCGCCCAGGTGCTTGATATGTACGTCGATACTGCGGGCAACGAACGTGGCCTCGCAGCCGATGGCAATCGAGAGCGGACGCAACGGGTTATCGACCGACCCCATCGGGGTGCTCTTGGTGATCTTGCCCAGCGGGCTGGTGGGCGAGTACTGGCCCTTGGTCAGCCCGTAGATCTGGTTGTTGAACAGCACGATGTTGATGTCGACGTTGCGGCGGATGGCGTGCATCAGGTGGTTGCCGCCGATGGACAGGGCGTCGCCATCGCCGGTGATGACCCAGACCGTGAGGTCGGGCCGCGAAACCTTCAGGCCGGTGGCCACGGCCGGGGCGCGGCCGTGGATCGAGTGGAACCCGTAGGTGTTCATGTAATATGGGAACCGGCTGGAGCAGCCGATGCCCGAGATGAAGACGGTCTTCTCCCGGGGCACGCCCAGGGTAGGCAGGACCTTCTTCATTTGAGCCAGGATCGAGTAGTCGCCGCAGCCGGGGCACCAGCGGACGTCCTGATCGCTGGCGAAGTCGTTGGGGGTGAGGACAGGCAAGGCGGCCGACTCGCCTTGGACGGGAGCCGGAGTGGATGACGGATTAGGATTCATAGCGTTTCAAGGCCCGTGTTGGGGGCGGGATCAGCGAGGAATGAACCGGAAGGTTTGCAGGAACGACAGTCATTCGGTCGGACGCCGCAGTGCGCTCAGGAGTTGATCGTCTGCTTGATGCGTTCGACCAGTTCGCCCACGGCGAACGGCTTGCCTTGAACCTTGTTGTACCCGATCGCATCGACCAGGTATTCGGCCCGCAGCATCAGCCGAAGCTGTCCCTTGTTCAGCTCCGGCACCAACACCTTTTTGTAATTGCGGACGATTTCGCCCAGGTTAGTCGGGAAGGGGAACAGATACCGCAGGTGGCAGTGGGCCACGCTGAGGCCTTCGCGCTGGGCCTGGGCCACCGCCGTGGCGCAGGCGCCGAAGGTGCCGCCCCAGCTCACCACCAGCAGGTCGCCGCTGGCGGGGCCATCCACGGTCTGCGGCGGCAACGTGTTGGCGATATTGGCCACCTTCTTCGCCCGGATGTCCACCATGTGCTGGTGGTTGAGCGGGTCGTAGCTCACGTTGCCGGTAATGTCCTGCTTTTCCAGGCCGCCGATGCGGTGCATCAGGCCCTTGGTGCCCGGAATTGCCCAGGGACGCGCCAGGTACTCGTCGCGCGTGTACGGACGGAACGGTTCGCCGTTGCCGTTCTCGCGGCCCTCGGGGTGCTTGATGTGGATCCGCGGCAGCTCGCTCAACTTGGGCAGCCGCCAGGGCTCCGAACCGTTGGCCAGGTAGCCGTCGGTCAACAGCATCACCGGCACCATAAACTGCGTGGCGATCCGCCAGGCTTCGATCGCGCAGTCGAAGCAGTCGGCGGGGCTGCGGGCGGCGATCACCGGCAGCGGGCACTCGCCGTTGCGGCCGAATACAGCCTGGAACAGGTCGGCCTGCTCGGTCTTGGTGGGTAAGCCCGTGCTCGGGCCGCCGCGCTGCACGTTGATGATGACCAGCGGCAATTCGGTCATGACGGCCAGGCCCATGGCTTCGCCCTTGAGGGCAATGCCCGGCCCTGACGAAGCCGTGACGCCCATGGCCCCGCCAAACGAGGCGCCCAGGGCGGCCGTGATGGCGGCGATTTCGTCCTCGGCCTGGAAGGTGCGTACGCGGAAGTTCTTGTGCCGCGACAGTTCGTGCAGGATGTCGCTGGCCGGCGTGATCGGGTAGGTGCCGTAGAACAACTCGGACTGGCTGACCTCGGCCGCGGCGATCAGGCCCAGGGCCAGCGCCTGGTTGCCGGTGATGTTGCGGTACGTGCCCGGCGGCAACTGAGCCTTGCCCACGCGGAACTGGCTGGCGAAGGCCTCGGTCGTTTCGCCGTAGTGATAGCCGGCGTATAGAGCCCGGCGGTTGGCCTCGGCGATTTCGGGCTTGGCCTTGAACTTGGCGTCGATGAACCGCAGCGTGGGCTCCAGAGGCCGGTCGTAGAGCCAGAACACCAGGCCCATGGCGAAGAAGTTCTTGCAGCGGTCGCTCTCTTTGACCGAGAGACCGGTATCCTTCACCGCCTCGCGGGTCAGCCGCGTCATTTCGACGAGGAACACCTGGTAGTTCTGGAGGTTTTCATCCTCCAGCGGATTGCGATCCAGGCCCGCCAGCCGCAGATCTTTCTGGTCGAAGGACTCGCTGTTGATGATCAGGATGCCGCCGGGGACCAGATCCGGCAGGTTGGTGACCAGGGCCGCCGGGTTCATCGCCACCAGGGCGTCGACTTGGTCGCCGGGCGTGTGAATATCGTTGCTTGAAAAGCGGATCTGGAAACCGCTCACGCCCGCCTTGGTGCCGCGGGGGGCGCGGATTTCAGCCGGAAAGTCGGGGAAGGTCGCTACGTCGTTGCCGACCAGCGCCGAGGTATTGGTGAACTGCGTGCCGGCAAGCTGCATGCCGTCGCCAGAGTCGCCGCAGAAGCGAACGGTCGCCGCTTCCAGGTCCCGGACGTGCTTCTTGGACTGGGTGGTAGTGGCCATGGTGTGCAATGAAACGCGGAAGGATAGAGCGTCGCTCAAATGCATTATGAAGCGGCTGGGAACACCGACCAGCAGCCGGGCGCGGACCACCGCCTGCCTGACTAAGCGCCCTCGCGCTCCTGTGGGGCAAGCTTGGGATCGGGCGGCAGGTTGTACACCGTCTCAGGGAAATGCTCCACGAGAAAGTGCACGATCCCCGACACCGTGAGCATCCCTTGCGGGCGTCCTTGGGCGTCGACCACGGGCAGCCGGCGATATCCGCCTTCGGACATCTTGCGGATGGCTGATGCGATGGAGGCGTCCTGCGTCAGGGTGACCGGCGAAGTGACCATCACTTCTTCAATCGGCCCATCGAACAGGGACTCGCCTTCACGGCAAGCACGAGCCATAAGCTGGAGAGCATCACGCTCCGTAAAGATGCCGACCATGCGGTCGTCGCGGCAGACCAGCACGCTTCCCGTGCGCAGTTCTTGTAGCCGCCGCAGCACATCGCGGACCGGCTCGTCCGGTCCCACGATCAGTGGTTCGGCAATGGGTGCTTCGTGGATCAGTTGGGTGGTCAGACTGAGCTCGACGTCCACGCCACCGGCCTCCCCCTACCGACCCGCGCAGCACCCCGGCTAACCGGTCCCCGCTGCGCTTCAGTTCACTGGCTGTACTCTATCACCTGGGGGGCTTTCCTAAAACTATCGAACGTCAAAATTTGCAAATTCAAACTCTTTTTGACCCCCACCTTTGTGAAAACAAGCTGCAAAAGATGCGCTTGCCTCACCGTGGAGCGGGGGGCGGCGGACGGTGGCGTGTCCGTCTGACTCCGCCGATGCAATCGCCTTTGCCAGGGCTAGCAGCGGCGGCTCCGCCAGCGAGGCGGAAGATTAGCCATCTGCCCCGGATAAACCAAGAGAGGATTCGCCAAATGAAAAACGGGGGCCGCCACGGGTGGTAACACACTTGGGCGGCCCCCAATCGGTTGGCTGGCGTGATCGATCACGCCAGGCGATTAGTGGTCGTGATCGCGGTCAGCGTAACGTGTGCCGGGCGGGTTGGCGCCCCAGGGCTCCACGATCTTCAGTTGCTTGTCGCGCAAGGCGCGGTAGCAGTCGGGCAGGTCGAAGTGCGCCAACGCGTTGGGCAGCAGGCTCGACAGCGGCCAGCCGTACAGGGTGGACTCAGCCACTTCGCTGTAGCTGGTCAGCGCGTTCTTCAGGCTCACCTGCCGAACCATCGGGTGCAGCAGCGCCGCGAACGTGGCCGGCAGCGTGCCCCAGCCCTTGGCCGCCAGGTACACCTGCTTGTGGCCGAACGACCGGATCCAGTCCAACACGCTGAGCAAGTCGTGCGTCTTCTCGCCCACGTATGGCCGGTCGAGCATGATGGAGTGGATCGCGTAGAAGTAGTCGCTGCCGTAGGGATTCAGGAACGAGTTGGCGCCGGCCGTGTCGGGCCGCGATTCGCCGATGCCGCGGACATCGCAAGCGAACACCTCGCCGCCGTGGGCCTCGATCAGCTCGCGGACCCACGGATCATCGCGCAGTTCGGCATCCGCCGATTGGTGCGACACGTACAGCAGCACGCCCTTCTCGGCGTTGTCGAGGTTCTTGGCCAGCGGCGGCCGCGAAACCAGGCTCGCGTTGTCCAGACGGTACACAATCGCCTGGATGCCCGGCTCGGTTTCGACCGCGTAGGGCGTACCAAACCGCCGCGGCCAGCGACGGCCACTGATTGGCCGCAGGATGCGATAGTCGGGCGTGCCCTTGCGCGGAGGCAACTTGAGCAGGCCCGGCAGCACTTGCAGCAGCTTGGCACCCGAGACTTCGCCCCGCTGCTGGGCCAGCGTCTTGGACTTCTCACGCGTGAAGTCGGTAATCGTCTTGGACTCAAGGGTGGCCACCTGGCCCTTGGGGGCGGCGTACAGAACCTCGTCCTTTTCGATCGTCAATTCCGGCTCGGTGGTGGCATCGGAAACGCCCGTGAAGCGATTGAACCAGCGATACATCGCTTCGCGGTTTTCCTGCGAGAAACCGTGCGGTGTGGGGCCGGTGAACAGATCGACGTGATCCTCGGCGCCCAACAGCTTGTACAGCCGGCGAAGCCGCTGGAAGGCTTCCTCTGAGCCCCGGACATCGAAGAAGTCCTTTTCCTTGGCCAGGATGATCACCGGCTTGGGAGCCATTGCCGCCAGGAAGTCGTCGTGATCCAGGCCCAGGGCGATGGCCTTGGGCGGGCATTGCTCGGTGTCGGCCGCCAGCTCGTTCTCCATGTTCCGGCGGAACGTGGTGACAAAGCAGCTCGGGGCCGCCATGGTCCACCGCTGCTCGACACCGCACAACCAGGTGGTCATCGTGCCGCCGCCGGAGTTGCCGGTAATGCCGATGTGCTTCTGGTCCACTTCCTCGCGGGTGAGCAGATAGTCCAGGCCGCGCATCGCGTCCCAGCAGCGCCACGTGCCGAGGAACTCGCCGACAAGGAACTGCTGGTTGCCGCCCAGCAGGTGTTCCGATACGCCGGCGCCCACCACCGGCTTGAGAGCCTTGTCGAGGTATTGCAGGCGCTCGCCCTGGCCGATGGGGTCGAGGATCAGCACCACGTAGCCTTGCCGGGCCAGCCCTTGAGCGAACGCCTGATAGCTTTCGCCCGCCTTGCCGTTGGTCGAGTGGCCGCACACGCCCACGACGCCCGGCGACGGCGCCTTGCGGCCGGTGGGGATGTACAGGTTGGCGGTCACCAGGAAGCCGGGCCGGCTTTCGTAGATGATCTTCTCAATGACGTAAGTGTCGCGCTTTACCGTACCGGTGTTGCGCACCTCCAGCGGCGTCTTTTCCGGGAACGGGCCAAAGCACTCCATGGCCTTGGCCCGGACTTCCTGGACGTACCGCTCGGCATCTTCCTTGGTCTTGAGCGATTTGCGGCGGCGATTGGCTTCGGCCTCGGCCTTGCGCACCTGCTCAACGAAGAACTCCTGCACCATCCGCGGGAAGCGGTTCCGGGCAGCCAGGGTTTCCTGGGCCGCTTCGAGGTCGCCTCGCAAACAGCACTGGGCCAGCGCCACGCCCATGCTGCCGACGGCGGCTCCGCGCAGCCACGCGCGACGCGACAATTCGGACGGCAACCAGGGAATCGGCTCAGGCGTGATCTCCTGTACGGCCTGCTGTGGGCGAGACTGCGGCCAGCGGTGGTTTTCAACGGACAGTTGCGGCATGGTGCTTCACTCTCGTAGGCAACTCAATCGGTGTAACGCGCGGCAGTGGCGATACGATGGATGGCTACGAGAAGGTCTTCCCTGCAATGCCGTCTCCCCGGCAAGGTTGACCTTCTTCGCCTGCCTGATGCTGGCTCCCACCATACTCTGCTGGCCGCCAGAACGCGAGCCGCACCACCAAGATCGGCGCGAACCGGAGTCGCGCACCGTTTATGCCGTTGGCTGCGGCATCAATCGAGATCGTACTGCAGCCGCTGTCGCATCTCGGCCAGGTCCGGCTCCAATTTTTCGACCGGCTCTTCGAACGGGGCGTACATGAAGCGCAGCGTGTCGTCGAACGTGGGAGACCACAACTCCTGCACGTTCTCTAAATAACGCAGCCCCAGTTGATGTAAGATACGGTCTTGTTTGCCGGCGGTGCCTGCCGCGGCCAGTCCAAAGAGAAAGCCGCGATCGGCCAGAAACGCCCAAACGGCGGCCACCAGGTCGTAGCCCAGCCCGATCAGCCCACACTCGGGATCGACGGTCCAGCGGCTCACCTCGGCGCAGCGGTCAGGCGAAGCGCCCAGGCTGGCTACGACCTCGTCGAGTTTCTCCGGCCCCAATAACTCGGCGATGGGAGAGGCCGCCGTACCCAGCGGCGCGCAGCGGACACAGCCCACCACGCTACCGTTAAGTCGGGCCACGATATGCCAGGCTTCCAGGTCGTGCGGCTGGGCATCGTCGTATCGCTGCGTCTCAGGCTCGAAGAACTGAGGACGACGGCCGCCGGCGTACAGTACCCGTCCCCGCAGTGCCCGCACGTCTTCCAGCCATTGGGGGACAGCGATCGCACCACCCTGTGGCTCACCGGCTTGCTCGCGACGCATTGGCCCGGCGTGTACGGTCCAGGCGAGCATGATACGCGACTCGCATAGGGGGGGACGAAGCAGAGCTGCGCCAGCGAAAAGCGCCTGCGCGTAACGATTACGCAGCTTGTAGGAACAGCCGCGGGGGAGGGAGCCGGCAACTTTCCGAAGCAACCCCCTAACGATATAACAGGCTCAAGCGTAGTGTAAACCAATGCCTCGCATGGGCGCTATTGTCGCCGCCAGGGGTGTGGACTGGGCCTGACCACCTCAGGCTAGAGGGGGGAACGGTCGGGGGAGTTCCACGGTCTTGTGGTGGTCCGCATCAAGCCGCCGAAGTTGAAGTCGCATGACCAAAATCAGGAAGCTACTTGCCGCCAACCGCAGTGAGATTGCCATCCGCGTGTTTCGCAGCACGCACGAGTTGGGCATTCGCACGGTAGCCATCTACTCCCACGAGGACCGCTACGCGCTCCACCGCTTCAAAGCCGACGAAGCGTACCTGATCGGCAAGAAAGGCGAGCCGATCAGGGCCTACCTGGACATTCCCGGCATCATCGCCCTGGCCAAAGAGCACGAGATCGACGCCATCCACCCCGGTTACGGTTTCCTGTCGGAGAACCCCGAGCTGGCCAAGGCGTGCCGCGAGGCCGGCATCATCTTCGTCGGCCCCTCTGAGGAAATCCTGCATCTGCTGGGCGACAAGACCGAAGCGCGCAACATCGCCCAGAAGGCCGGTGTGCCCGTCCTGGGCGGTAGCGAGCATGCACTGCAAGACGCTGCCGAAGGCAAGCGAGTGGCCGCCGAATTGGGCTATCCGGTCATTCTCAAGGCGGCCAAGGGCGGCGGTGGCCGCGGCATGCGCGTGGTGCGGCAGGAAAGTGACTTTGACGCGGCCTTTGAATCGGCCCAGCGCGAGTCGCTGACCGCGTTCGGCAGCCCCGACGTATTCGTCGAGAAGTTCATCGCCCAGGCCCGGCACATCGAAGTGCAACTACTGGGCGACAAGCACGGCAACCTGGTGCACTTGTTCGAACGCGACTGCTCGGTGCAGCGGCGGCACCAGAAGGTGGTCGAGATCGCCCCGGCTCCGAACCTCGACAGCAAGCTCCGCGACCAGTTGTGCGAAGCCGCCCTGGCCATCGGGCGGCAGGTGCGCTACGAGAACGCCGGTACCGTTGAGTTCCTCGTCGATATTGAGACGGGCAAGTTCTACTTCATTGAAGTGAACCCCCGGATCCAGGTCGAACACACGGTCACTGAAGAAGTGACCGGGATCGACATCGTTAAGGCGCAGATCCTGATCGCGCAGGGCGCGGCGCTCAACGATCCCGAAATCGGGCTGGGCGCGCAGAACGAGGTCCGCACCGTGGGCTTTGCTCTGCAGTGCCGGGTAACCACCGAAGACCCTCAAAACGGCTTCATGCCCGACTATGGCCGCGTGAGCCACTACCGTTCGGCCGGTGGGATGGGCATCCGGCTGGATGCCGGCACGGCGTTTTCGGGGGCGATGGTGAACCCGTTCTACGACTCGCTGCTGGTCAAAGTTACTGCCCGCGGCCGGCGGTTCGACGACGCCGTGAGCCGCATGGAGCGGTGCCTGCAGGAGTTCCGCATCCGCGGGGTGAAGACCAACATCCCGTTCTTGATCAAGTTGATGAACCACCCGCGGTTCATCCAGGGGAACTGCACCACGCGGTTCATCGACGAAACGCCGGAACTGTTCCAGTTCCCGGAACGGCGCGACCGGGCGACCAAGCTGCTCACCTATCTGGCCGACGTCATCGTCAACGGCAATCCGCTGGTGGCCGGTCGGCCCAAGGCCACGCGGCGGCAGCCGGCCCCGGTGCCGACGGTCCCGTCGGGCAAGACCGTGCCGCCCGGCGTGCGCGACCTGCTGCTGAAAGAAGGCCCGGAAGCTGTTTCCAAGTGGATCAAAGAGCAGAAGCCGCTGCTGCTGACCGATACCACGTTCCGTGACGCCCACCAGTCGCTGCTGGCTACCCGGGTGCGCACACGCGACCTGCTGAACATTGCCGAGGCGTATGCCCATTACTGCCCGCAGTTGTTCTCGCTGGAGATGTGGGGCGGGGCGACCTTCGACACCAGCATGCGGTTCCTGAAAGAAAGCCCGTGGCAGCGGCTGACCGAGCTGCGCGAGGCGATCCCCAACATCCTGTTCCAGATGTTGCTGCGGGCGTCCAACGCCGTCGGCTACACGAACTATCCTGACAACGTGGTGCAGGCCTTCGTCAAGGAAGCCGCCGACGCCGGCATTGACGTCTTCCGCGTGTTCGACGCGCTCAACTGGGTGCCGAACATGAAGGTGGCCATCGAAGCCGTGCTCAATACCGGCGCCATCTGCGAAGCGGCCATCTGCTACTCGGGCGACATTCAGAACCCCAATCGCACCAAGTACACGCTCAAGTACTACATCGAGCTGGCCAAAGAGCTGGAAAAGATGGGCGCCCACATCCTGGCCATCAAGGACATGGCCGGGCTGTGCAAGCCGGCGGCCGCCAAGATGCTGGTGCAGGCCCTCAAGCAGGAGGTGGGCATTCCGATCCACTTCCACACGCACGACACGGCCGGTATCCAGGCGGCGTCGATCCTGGCGGCCGCCGAGGTCGACCTGGACATTGCCGATGCCGCGATGGCGCCGCTCTCAGGTGGAACGTCGCAGCCCAACCTCAACACGCTGGTAGAGGCGCTGCGCTTCCTGCCTCGCGATACCGGTCTGGACGCCAAGGCCCTGGACGCCATTTCTGAGTACTGGCGGATCACGCGGCAGTTCTACTTGCCGTTCGAGAGCGAAGCCCTGGCCGCGACCGCCACGCTCTATGAGCACGAGATGCCCGGCGGCCAGTACACGAACCTGTACATGCAGGCTCAGGCCTTGGGGCTCGCCGACCGCTGGGCCGAAGTCTGCCGGATGTACGCCGACGTGAATCAACTGTTTGGCGACATCGTCAAGGTAACGCCGACCTCCAAGGCCGTGGGCGACATGGCCTTGTTCCTGGTCGCCAACGGGCTGACCTGCAACGACGTGCTCGATGAGAGCCGCGACCTGGCGTTCCCGCAGTCCGTCATCGACCTGATCGGCGGCCGGATGGGCCAGCCCCCGGGAGGCTTTCCCAAGGAGGTTCAACACCGCATCCTCCGCGGCCAGGAACCGATCAACGGCCGGCCCGGCGAATCGCTGCCGCCTGCCGATTTCGAGCAGGCCGCCAAAGAGGTCGAGGGCTTCATCAAACGGCAGCCCGAGTCGCGCGACGTGGTGTCGTACCTGCTGTATCCCAAGGTGTACCGCGAGTATGCCGAGCACGTCATGACTTACGGCGATACCAGCGTGCTGCCCACCCCCGTGTTCTTGTACGGCATGGAGCCGGGCGAAGAGATCGCCGTGGACATCGAGCCGGGCAAGACGCTGATCATCAAGTTCCTGGCCGTGGGCGATCCGCACGCCGACGGCGAGCGGTCGGTGTTCTTCGAACTGAACGGCCAGCCACGCGACGTGACGATCATCGATAGGGCCCTGGAGCCGGAAACCAAGGCCGCCGTGAAGGCCGATCCGTCCGACCTCACGCACGTGGGGGCCAGCATGCCGGGCATGGTGGTCAACGTGGCCGTCCAGGCGGGCGACACCGTGGCCAAGGGCCAGAAGCTGCTGACCCTGGAAGCCATGAAGATGGAAACCACCATCTACGCCGAACGCGACGGCAAGGTCGAAGAAGTCCTGGTGAAGGCCGGCAGCCAGGTCGACACGGGCGATCTGCTGCTGAGGATCGTGTAAGGCCTCGCCAGCCAGGGGACAGCCGCCTGACACGTTTGCCGACGGTTCCACGAGCCGAGGAGGGCCACCGTGCTGGTCATCGACGCCCAGGCCCGCAGCTTCATCGACATTCCGGCGGATCATCCCTTTCCGATCCAGAACCTGCCATACGGCGTGTTCCGCTGGGGGCAGGGGGAGCGGCCTGCGATCGGTGTGGCGATCGGCGATTACGTGCTCGACTTGCGCGTCCTGAGCGAGCGCGGTCTGCTCGATCTGCCGGAGCTGGCTGGCCAGCGGCCGCTGGCGGAGGAGCGGCTTAACGCGTTCATGGCCCTGGGCCGCGATGCCTGGACGGCCGTACGGCGGCGGTTGTTCGAACTGTTGAGCGCCGAGAATCCGACGCTGCGCGACAACGCCGAGCTGCGTCAGGCCGCCCTGGTGCCGCAAAGCCGGGTGCGGATGGAATTGCCGGCGGTCATCGGCGATTACACCGACTTCTACTCGTCGCGGTACCACGCCGAGAACGTCGGCACCATGATCCGCGGTCCGGAGAATGCCCTGCAGCCCAACTGGCTGCACTTGCCCGTGGCGTATCACGGCCGGGCAAGCTCGGTAGTGATCTCGGGCACGCCGGTGCGGCGGCCACTGGGACAAACCATGGCCGAGGGAGCCACGTCGCCCCGGTTTGGCCCCAGCCGGGCACTCGACTACGAACTGGAGATGGGCTTTTTCATCGGGCCCGGCAACAACCTGGGCGAGCCGATCACCGCCGCGGCCGCCGAGCCGCACATCTTCGGCCTGGTGTTGGTGAACGACTGGAGTGCCCGCGATCTGCAGAAGTGGGAGTACCAGCCCCTGGGGCCGTTCTTGGCCAAGAACTTTGCGACCACGATTTCGCCCTGGGTGGTCACGCTCGACGCGTTGCAACCCTTCCGCACCGCCGGGCCCGTCCAGGATCCGCGGCCGCTGCCGTACCTGCAAACCCGCCAGGATTCGACGTACGACATCGAACTCGCCGTGACGCTACGGTCAGGGCAGGGCGGGGGAGCCGAGGTAGCGGGCGGCCCGGCGACCGAAATCTGCCGCTCGAACTTCCGCTACCTGTATTGGTCGATGTGCCAGCAGCTTGCCCACCATGCGATCTCGGGCTGTAACTTGCGGCCGGGCGACTTGCTGGCCTCGGGCACGATCAGCGGGCCGACGCCGGAATCTCGCGGATGTCTGTTGGAACGCACCTGGGGAGGACGCGAGCCGCTCACCTTGGCCGACGGCAGCCAGCGCCGGTTTCTGGAGGACGGCGACGAAGTCACGCTGACCGCCTGGTGCCAGGGCGACGGCTACCGCATCGGCTTTGGCGAGGCCTCCGGCGTGATTCTGCCGGCGGTATCGCTGTAGAAGTGTCACCGGAGTGAACCGCAAGTGGCTCTCACGGCGTATTGTTCATGGCGTGTTCTGTGCCGTGCTATGGCGAGAATCGGCCTGCCTTACATCGCCGCGGCTGGCAACGTGAGTTTCTTCGCCGGCCCGGCGTTAGTGGCGATTGATCGAATGCCGATTTTCGCTAAGATGCTCCCCCAAAGTACATGAGGTTTACATGGCTGCGCGGCGGGGAACGTTGGCCGATCGGCATCGTGTTGCAAGGTTGCCGATCCAGCAGCGATTGCTTCTGGCCCGCCTTGCCGGCACCAGGTTTTCGTTTGGCGCGACCTGACGGCGCCCTTTGTCAGCGAGAGGAATCGCACACCAATGACCGTAACGCACAGTCGCGGTAGTAACGCCTTCAGCGAAGGCTGGGATCGGATCTTCGGCGGCAAGTCCGCGGCCAAGAGCACTACCACCAAGACGACGGCCAAGAAGGCTACCGCCAAGGCTGCCAAGAAGGCCGCCGCTCCGAAGAAGAAGGCCGCGAAGAAGGCTGCCACCAAGACGGCCAAGCCGGCCGCAAAGAAGGCTGCCAAGAAATCGGCCAAGAAGAAGTAACGCAGTAACCGTGAGTCGCGCGGCTGGCGAGGTTGATCGGACCTCGCCAGCCGTTTTTTGTTGGCCCCGCCGCAGTGAACCTCCGACTGCGGATGCCCCGCACCCGCTTACGCGCCGGGGCTCCACCTGGGACGTGGCAGGCTGTGCACGATCGGTAGCTGCCCACCCTGGAGCGCGTCGATGGCCGCCGCGGCGGCTTCGACCTCCGCCTGCTGGTTGTAGATCTCAAAGGCGATCTCAAACCGCACCGTCTCGCCGGGGGCGAGCTGCCGAACCCGCCCCTGTTCACGTTCAAAACGGTTGTGGTTGGGCAGGTTGAAGGCAGGCTCCAGGCCGGTCACGTAGCCGTCCTCGGGCATCCGCATATTCTTCCACAGCACGAACCAGGGCAACTGCTGCACGTTGAATTTCAGCCCCATGCCGGTGGCCTCCTCCGCGTCGTGCAACAACACCTGGGTTTGCCCGGCCTCGTTGGCCGCCAATTGGGTGTAGAACACCTGTTCGGCAAAGTGGGCCTTGGGGGCCGGGTAACGATGCCAGGTTTCCAGGCCCGGCACGGCGGCCATGTCGCGGGGGGCGATCTCCCGCACCGGAAGTTTGATCTGGCTGCCAGGCTGGAGCCAGGGCGAGCCGACGTTGATGTGGTACAACAGCGCCAGCCACGAAGGCTCGGCGGAGAAGTTGGTCACTTCGTCGATCAGCGTGAAGCCCGATTCGCCCAGACGCGTCCGCAGCGTCGTCTGCATGCGGAGCGAATTGTGGAACAGCCGGGCTTCGACCGTTTCGCCGGTGACTTCGATCAGCTTCTGGTCCGGATCAATGCTCAGCACGACCTTGTGGGCGGGCGTGTTGGCGATGCGGCCGTGCAGCGGGTGAACCAGGCGATGGTGTTCGTCGAACACCGGCGGGCCGTTCGACTCCAGCCCGCACCGGCACAGCAGTTCATCAAAGCCGAACAGCCAGCCAAGTCCTGAGGGTTCCATAAGCGGCACCAACTTGGGATGGACGGGCCCTTGCACTGGGGATTGCCAGCCCAGACGAACCGAGCCGGCTTCTGCCCGGTGGATGCCCATCCCGCGCGTGGGCAAAAGGTCGATGCGGCAGACGCCGTTATCGATCTCCACGCAATCGACACCCTCGGATTGGCCACCACGCTTGCGGCGGAACCGGACACGGAATGGAGCGATGCCATCCCCTTGTTCGGCCAGCCCTACATCCGAGGGCCCGGCGGTGAATCCGGCAGTGTGGATATCGTTTGCCGAATCCAAGAGCGTCCAGGTGGCAGCCATTAGTCGTCGCCCCATCACTAAGGAGATAAACCGGAACGGGTTTGGATCAGAAAGGGTTCGGCGGCGGTTCGGTATCAGGCGGCATTGCCCGCCAGCCGAATGAGCCTGCCCCCACTCAAGTTGGAAGTGTCTGTGTTATCAGGTCCCGCGCGGCGGACACGCATTCCCCCGACCTGCCAGATGGCAGCGGAAGGCCCCCAAAATCCGCGGACCTTGTCGTGGCCTTGCTGCACGATGTCCCGGTTTGCCATGCGATCTGGGTACTGGCACCCCAGGCCGCGGCGCAGACGCGTAACCAGGCAGAACAGGACATCAGTATCCACTTGCCTTCGCAGAGCTTAATACGTTGGTACCCGCTGATGCAACCACCGCGAAGTATGGCATGCACGCTCGGGTGGGGGGGGGGATTCCCCATCCAAGCCGGATGCACCGCGTTCACGGTCTGCGAAATTTGTGCGGCCTGAGCGTGATTGAAGCCGCCAATCGATCAATGGGCGCTGCTCTTTCCAGACGGCGGTGGTGGAAGTGCCAACAGAAAAAAAGCCGCCTGCGGGAGCAAATGGCCCGCAGGCGGCTTGAGCGTTTGATGTAGGTTGCTGGCCGGGTACTTGGCCTGGCACGCTTACTTCAGCAGCAGCGGACCGGCGTACTCGGCGGCATCGCCCAGTTGTTCTTCGATGCGGAGCAACTGGTTGTACTTGCAGATACGGTCGGTACGCGAGGCCGAGCCGGTCTTGATCTGGCCGGTGCTCAGGGCCACGGCCAGGTCGGCAATGGTGGTGTCCTCGGTTTCGCCGCTGCGGTGGCTGGTCACCGCGGTGTAACCGTTGCGGTGGGCCAGTTGGATGGCATCGATGGTTTCGGTCAGGCTGCCGATCTGGTTGACCTTGATCAGGATGCTGTTGGCAATACCCTTCTCGATGCCTTGCCGTAGCCGCTGGGTGTTGGTCACAAACAGGTCGTCGCCGACCAGTTGGACGCGCTTACCCAGCCGCTCGGTGAGCAGCTTCCAGCCTTCCCAGTCGTCCTCGGCGCAGCCGTCCTCGATCGAGCAGATCGGGTACTTGTCGGCCCAGCTTGCCAGCAGGTCCACCATGGCTGCCGAATCCAGTTGGCGGCCCTCGACGGTGTAGACCTTCTTGTCGGCGTCGTAGAACTCGGTGGCGGCCACGTCGAGGGCCAGCCGCACCTGCGAGCCCAGCTCGTAGCCGGCCTTCTCGATCGCCTTGGCGATGTAATCCAGGGCCTGGGCGTTGCTTTCCAGGTTGGGGGCAAAACCACCTTCGTCGCCGACCGCCGTATTCAGGCCGGCCGCGTGCAGCACCTTCTTCAGGTTGTGGAAGATTTCCACTCCGCACCGCAGGGCGTCGCTGAACGACTCAAAGCCCAGCGGCATGATCATGAATTCCTGAATGTCCACGGCGTTGTCGGCATGCTGGCCGCCGTTGATGATGTTCATCATCGGGGCGGGCAGAAGCCGAGCGTTGGAGCCGCCCAGGTAGCGGTACAGCGGCAGGTCGCAGTAGTCGGCCGCGGCCTTGGCCACCGCCAGCGAGACGCCCAGGATGGCGTTGGCGCCCATGTTCTGCTTGTTGGGCGTGCCGTCCAGGTCGATCATCCGCTGGTCGACTTCGATCTGATTCAAGGCGTCCAAGCCGAGAATGGCTTCGGCCAGCTCGTTATTGACGTGGTGAACGGCCTTCTGCACGCCCTTGCCCAGGAAGGCGGCTTCGCCGTCGCGCAGTTCCAGGGCTTCGTGCTGGCCGGTGCTGGCACCACTGGGCACCGCGGCACGTCCGAACGAGCCATTCTCCAGCCGCACCTCGACTTCCACGGTGGGATTGCCGCGGCTATCCAGGATCTGCCGTCCCACCACGTCTACAATCGCAGAACTCATTACTTCGCTCAGCCTTTACGTTGTGTAGGGGTCACCACTGCACATTGCGGTCTGACGTGCCGCATTGTGCCCGATTCGTGGCCAATCGACTAGGGCCTGCTGGCCAGCCGTTACGGGTTTGCCTGCGGCCCGGACGGGGGCATGCCGACAGCATGCATAGCGGCGCGTCCGGCAAACCGCGTTTTGGGGCAGTTTGCCCCCCTTGAATCGCAGGCGACGCGCGGCAACGATTGCCTAAGGACATGACGCCGCATTGCTCCGCCTAAGACCGGCGGCGTATGGCCTGCTTGCCGCGCTGAACTCGCCTTAAACCGTACAGCCTGCCATTTGTCGGCAGATCGTGGGCGGCCGCTTGAAACTGGGCTCCTTGAAGCCAGCGGCACCCGCGCGGTATTCTCTAGCGATTTTACCCGAAACCCGAGCCTGGGCGCCCGCTCCCTCCACGTACTGACAGTCCCCCATGCCGCGCCGCGACGACCTTAAGAAAATCCTCCTGATTGGTTCCGGCCCGATCGTCATCGGCCAGGCGTGCGAGTTTGACTATTCCGGCACCCAGGCATGCAAGGCTCTCCGCGAGGAGGGCTACGAGGTCGTGTTGGTCAATTCCAACCCGGCCACGATCATGACCGATCCCAACATGGCCGAGCGGACCTACATCGAACCGCTCACCTGGGAGATGGTCGCCAAGGTGATCGAGAAAGAGCGGCCCGACGCCCTGCTCCCGACTCTGGGGGGGCAGACCGGCCTGAACGTGGCCATGGATCTGCATCACCACGGCGTGCTCGAGAAGTACAACGTGGAGATGATCGGGGCCAAGCCCGAGGTGATCGACAAGGCCGAAACGCGGCACCTGTTCAAGGAGGCCATGGAACGCATCGGCCTGGAGGTCTGCCGCGGCGACACGGTCAACACCGTGGAGGAAGCCCGCAAGCTGCTCGATGTCGTGGGCTTGCCGGCGGTGGTCCGCCCCAGCTTTACGCTCGGCGGCAGTGGCTCGTCCATCGCCTACAACCGCGATGAGTTCGACACGCTGGTGCGGCGCGGCCTGGACCTCTCGCCGATCCGCGAGGTGCTGATCGAAGAGTCGATCATCGGCTGGAAAGAGTTCGAAATGGAGGTGATGCGCGACGCCGACGACAACGTCGTGATCATCTGCTCCATCGAGAACTTCGACCCGATGGGCGTCCACACTGGTGACAGCATCACGGTCGCCCCCGCGCAAACGCTCACCGATAAGGAATACCAGCGGATGCGCGACGCCTCGATCGCGGTCATCCGCGAGATCGGCGTGGAAACCGGTGGTTCGAACATCCAGTTCGCGATCCATCCCAAGACCGGGCGGATGATCGTCATCGAGATGAACCCCCGGGTCAGCCGTAGCAGTGCCCTGGCTTCCAAGGCCACCGGCTTCCCCATTGCCAAGATCGCTGCCAAGCTGGCCGTCGGCTACCGGCTGCACGAGCTGCGCAACGACATCACGCGCGAAACCAAGGCCTGCTTCGAGCCGACCATCGACTACGTGGTGACCAAGATCCCACGGTTCACCTTCGAAAAGTTCCCGGACGCCGACGCCACGCTCACCACGCAGATGAAGAGCGTGGGCGAAACCATGGCAATCGGCCGCACCTTCAAGGAATCGTTCCAGAAGGCGCTGCGCGGTCTGGAAGTGGGCTGCTTTGGCCTGGGTTGCGACGGCCGCGACCTGTGGGGCACCGACCAACAGCCGACCGAGGACGATATCCGCGCCGCGGTCGCCACGCCGGGTGCCGATCGGCCGCTTTACTTGCGGTACGCCCTCAAGCACGGCATCAGCGTGCAGGAACTGCACGAGCTGAGCGGCATCGACCCCTGGTTCCTCGATAACCTGGCCGAAATCGTCGAGATGGAAGACAAGCTCCGGGCGGCCGGCAGCCTGGAGAGCATCTCCGATAACCTGCTGCGGCAAGCCAAGCGGTTCGGCTTCTCCGACCGCCAGTTGGCCAACCTGCTGGGCTCGACCGAAGTGAATGTCCGGGCCGAGCGTAAACGCCGCGGCATCGTGGCCACGTTCAAGGCGGTGGATACCTGCGCGGCCGAGTTCGAAGCCTACACGCCGTACTTCTACTCCACCTACGAGGACGAGGACGAAACGCCGCCCAAGCGCGAAGGCGTCAAGCGAATTATGATCCTCGGCGGTGGTCCCAACCGCATTGGGCAAGGTATAGAGTTCGACTACTGCTGTTGCCACGCCAGCTTCGCCCTGCGTGAGCTGGGCATCGAAGCCGTGATGGTCAACAGCAACCCGGAAACGGTCTCCACCGACTACGACACCAGCGACCTGCTGTTCTTCGAGCCGCTGACCACCGAGGACGTGCTCAATATCGTCGATCGGGTGCAGCCCGACGGTGTGATCGTTCAGTTCGGCGGCCAGACGCCGCTGAACCTGGCACGTGGCCTGGCGACACACGGCGTACCGATCATCGGCACCAGCGTCGATACGATCGAGGACGCCGAGGACCGCGAGAAGTTCCAGCAACTGCTCCAGCGATTGGGGCTCCGGCAGCCGGCCAACGCGATTGCCCGCACCATGGCCGAAGCCCGTTCCGAGGCCGCCAAGGTGGGCTTCCCGGCGCTGGTCCGTCCGAGCTTTGTGCTTGGCGGCCGGGCCATGGAGATCTGCTACGACCAGGTGCAGCTCGAAAAGTTCGTGGCTGACGCGTTCGCGGCCGCCCAAGGCCAGCCGGTGCTGATCGACCGCTTCCTGGAAGACGCCACGGAAGTGGACGTGGACGCCATCTCCGACGGCGTCGATACGATCATCGCCGGTGTGATGGAACATATCGAGGAAGCCGGCGTGCACTCCGGCGACTCGGCCTGTGCCATCCCGCCGTACAGCCTGCCCGGCCCGGTCGTGCAGGAAATCCGCGAAGCCACGCACAAGCTGGCCAAGGCCCTGCAAGTCAAAGGCCTGATGAACATCCAGTTCGCGGTCAAACGCGAGGACAACAAGCACAATGTTTACGTGCTGGAAGTGAACCCACGGGCGAGCCGCACCGTGCCGTTTGTGAGCAAGGCTACCGGTCTGCCCGTGGCCAAGATCGCCGCCAAGGTGATGGCCGGCGTCTCGCTGGCCGAGCAGGGCGTTACGCGCGATCCGATTCCTGCGGCCGTTTCGGTTAAGGAAAGCGTCTTCCCGTTCCGCAAGTTCACCGGCGTGGACATCGTGCTGGGGCCGGAAATGCGGTCGACGGGCGAAGTGATGGGTGTCAGCGAACGATTCTCCATCGCCTTCGCCAAGAGCCAGTTGGCCGCCGGTGCCGGACTGCCGATGGAAGGCAACATCTTCATCAGCGTGGCTGATCGGGCGAAACCCTACATCGTGGACATCGCCGAACGGTTGTCGCGGATGGGCTATCGGCTGCTGGCCACGCCGGGCACCACCAAGGTGCTGCAAGAAGCCGGTATCGAGGTCACCACGCTCAAGAAGCTGAAAGAAGGCCACCCCAACCTGCTCGATTACCTGGTGGATGGCCAGGTGCAACTGATCATCAACACGCCGATGGGCAAAGGTGCCCGGACCGACGAAGGCCGGATTCGCGCCGCTGCCGTGGCGCACGGCGTACCGTGCATCACCACGGTGCAGGCCGCCCAGGCCACGGTCAAAGCCATGGAAGCGATGCGCGAAGAAGAACTGACTGTGCAGGCGCTCCAGGACCGGTTCGCGAACCTGCCTAAGTAGGCGACGAAGCTGTCGGCTGCCCGCTTGATTGGCGTGCCGAAGATGTGGCGGCAAGTGGGCCAGGTACCGGACGAACAACACGATACGCGCAAAATGAAAAGGCCCGGCAACCTGCCGGGCCCTTCTTTTGGTTCAGCAATCGGCTAGACCTGCCGGCTGAGCTCTTCTTCCTGGCTGCCACCACCGCCGTGGCTGTCGCGTTTGCGCAGGTACAGTTTGATGGGGACCTCGCCGAACACCAACTCGTCGCGGAACACGCTCAGCAGGTAGCGGCGGTAGGTGTCGTCAAACGCGGCGGGATTGTTGCAGAACAGCACGATCGTCGGCGGTTGCACGCCGACCTGCGTGGCGAAGAAGATCTTGGGCGTGCGACCCTTGCGCATGGGGGGCGGGTTCTTCTCCACCGCGGCTTGCACCAGCCGGTTCAGCTCAGGCGTGGAAACGCGGGTGCGCGACTGCTTGTACAGCATTTGCGCGTGGTTCAGCAGCGCCTTGACGTTCTTGCCGGTCTGCCCGGTGATGAACGCGATCGGCACGTGCCACATGGTGCGGAACGTGTCGCGCAGGTAGTGCACCCATTTTTCGGTGAACGTCTGCCCGGCCAGCAGGTCCCACTTGTTCACCACAAAGATGCACGGTTTGAACTGTTCGGCGATATAATTGGCCAACTGCTTGTCGACGCGGCTGATCGTTTCCTTGGCGTCGAAGAACAGCAGCACCACGTCGGCCCGGCGGATGCTCCGCTGCGCGCGGTGCAGGCTGTAGAACTCGATGTCGTCGTTCATCGCCTTGTTCTTGGGCTGCAGGCCCGCCGTATCGATGGCGATGAACTGTTTGCCGTCGAGCTCGAACCGCACGTCGACGCTGTCGCGGGTGGTGCCCGGCACTTCGCTGACAATCACCCGCTTGGCCTTGGCGAGCGTGTTTACGAAGGTGCTCTTGCCCGTGTTGCGCCGGCCCACGATGGCCACCTTCATGGTAGGCTCGGCCAGCTCCTGCTGTGTGCGGTTGAAGTCCTGTTTGGGGAGCCGCTCCAGGATGTGGTGCATCAGCTCGTTCATACCGCGGTTGTGCACGGTGCTTACCCGTACCAGCTTGCCGCGGCCGAGTTTGTAGAACTCGTCGGCCTGGGGGGCCAGGGCGTCGGTGTCGGTCTTGTTGGCGACCAGGATTACCGGCACATCCACGTATCGCAACCGCTTGGCTACTTCTTCGTCCAGCGGCGTGAGACCCGTCTGGGTGTCGACCACAAACAGGATCACGTCGGCCGACTGGATGGCGGTTTCGATCTGTTCTTCGACTTCGGCGGTGAGGTTGTCGACATCCTCAATCCCCATTCCCCCGGTGTCGACCAGTTCGAAGAAGTAGCGGTCGCGGACGCAAACCAGGTAGGTCAGGCGGTCACGCGTCACGCCCGCCTGGTCGTTGACGATCGCCAGCCGCCGTCCGATCAGCCAATTGAACAGGCTGGACTTACCAACGTTCGGCCGGCCTACGATGACAACCTGTGGAACTCCCATGACTCGCTCTCGGATGGGCCCCGCGGTGCAGCGGCGGCGACTATCGGCTCGCCCCTGCACCGCGGGGCCGTCGATCAGGACTTTTCGTTTTCTATACGACCATAATACGGCACCAGGGCACCCTCGGACAGGCGGCGAAAATGAAAGCCAACGTGTAACGATTCCGCGGGGCGGACGCATTTGCGACCAGAAACACCGCTGGAGCCGATTGCGGTAAGCCTTGCCGGTCGCCGTGCCGCCGCAACCTGGGGCTCCCAAAGACGTTCTCAAAAAAACTTGGAAAAAATCACGGCAGCTTAGCTGTCGCCGCAGGTAGGACAGCATCGGGTGGGGGGCTTACGCGCCGCCAGCGGTGCGGTGTCTACGCGTCTTGAGCCGCCGCGCAGGCGTGGTGCGCCACCAGCGTGGGACCAGGCAGCGAACCCTGGTAAATCTCCAAGAGGTCAAACCTACGCTGGCCCCGTAAGTTCCGAAAATCCGCCTAGGGGGCCCCCCTTGGCTGGCATCGACCGATAGAATACGGATAGGTGCCCACCCTTCCGAGGGTGGACATTCCCCTCTTTGCGACTTCCTTGGGCAGCGGATGCCCCCAGGGTGAGGATCCGCACGTGAGCAGCAACGGCACTTCTTCCGGCGCTGGCCCTTCATCCGCTCCCGCCCCCGATGCTCAGCGGTTCCGCGGTAGAGTGGTCTTGATTTCTGGGGTGAGCGATCGCGGCATCGGCAGCGGCATCGTGGAACGCGTGGTGCGTGAAGGTGCCGCGGTGGCCTTGGGATACTACGAACAGCCGCCCGCTCGGCTGCTCAAGAAGCTGCGGCGGTGGGACGTGGCGTTTGTGTGTCACGAGTGCGATGTCACCAGCAATGCGTCGGTCGATCAGCTTGTCGCCGCTACGTGTGCCCGGTTTAAACAGATTGACGTCGTGGTGAACAACGCCGGCCTGGAGATCGCAGGCCGGTTTGACGACCTGGCCGACGACGCCTGGCAGCGCCAGTTGGATGTAAACCTTAGCGGCGCCATGCGGCTTACCCGGGCGGCGCTGCCATATCTGCGCGCCCCAGGTGGCGTAATCGTGGGCATTGCTTCCACGCTGGCCATGGCGGGCTGCCCCGGCTTCGAGGGCTACGGCGCTAGCAAGGCGGGCTTGATGGCCATGATGCAAGGGCTGGCGGTGGAACTCGCGCCGCGTGGCATTCGCACGGTTTGTGTGGCGCCGGCACTGGTTCCGACGCCGATGACCGCACACCATATCGCCAGGATGGAAGGCAAAGTTGACCCCAAGATGATGGATGCATCGCACCCGCTCGGGCTGGGCTCGCCGCACGACGTGGCCGCAGCGGTGGCCTTTCTGGCCTCGGACGATGCTCGCTGGATCACCGGCGTCACGTTGCCGTTGGGCTGGGTGCCCAATTATTGGCTGCCGATGGACGAGTTTCTCTCGGGCTATCACCCCGCGGAAAGTGCTAAATCCTCAGCTCCGGCGCCGGTTCCGAACGTACATGCACCAAGCGGCGATCATGCGGCCAGCCGTGTCTGAAGATGCGGTTCTCCCCTCGCAAGTTGTGCCAGCATAGAGCACGCGGCCTATAGGACTTTTCTCTCTAGTGGCCGTGATTGGGCCACAAGTTCGCTATGGGTTTTTGTTGCGGCTGATTAGAATCGAGTTTTGGCAATCGTGCCGCTGCAACTCGCAAACGTGGCCGAGGCGGGTCGGGAATCCTAACCCGGGGGAGAATGCCATGTCTCACACCATTCGGGAATTGCGGCGAATGTGGAAGCCGCACAAAGAGCGGCTCAATGCGTTGATTCCCGAGGGGCATCCGACCTGCATCCGGTTTCATCGGGCATGCAGCTGGCTCATTCGCGGCGAGTCGGCGCTTGCGAGCAACGATCTGGATGTTGCCCTGCTGAGCCAATGGGTGGCCTTCAACGCCCTGTACGGCCAGTGGGATGCCGAACGACGCGAGCCCAAGCCCGACATCGCCACGTGGCGCGAATATCTGTTCCGCATTCTCAAGCTGGATCGCGAACAGCACCTGGGCAGCTTGTTGCAAAACAATCGTCCGCTGGTCCTGACGGTTTTCCGCAACAAGTTCCTTTCACGCCATTTCTGGCAGGATCCGTGCGAGAACGGCGATCAGCGTGCCAGCAAAGCGTTGCGCAGTGCCACCAACTGGTACGAGGACGCCCGCTGGAATCGGCTCCTGGAAGCACTTTTTGAACGCATTTACTTCCTGCGGTGCCAGTTGGCGCACGGTGCGGCCACGTACGAAAGCGACCTCAATCGCTCCGCCCTCAAGTACTGCAGCATGACGCTGAATCAGTTCGTGCGGGGCTTTCTCTATGTGATGATCCATCACGGCGCCGACGAAGATTGGGGCAGCATGTGCTACCCGCCCATCCACGAAAAGGTGTCGTAGGCACCGCCGGCAGCAGTCGTACGGAAACGAGTGTCAGACAGCTTGCCCACTGCGACTGATGCGGTGGTAATGCGTTACGCTTCCTGGGGTGCACGCCCGTTGCGCTGCAGGATCGTGGCGTACAGGAACTCATCGAGCCCTCGGCCTTGCCACAGTTCGCCCAGGTTGCGGGTGGTGATGCCGGTTTGCTGATCTTTGACGTGCTGCTGCGGCCGCAGCGTGTACTTGCGGCGAATGGTCTCGTGGTCGCCGTTGCTGGCGTCGCTCTCCAAGTAGCGTACCGCGTGCATTTCCGCCCGCAGCCAATCGGTCAAGAGTTCCGCGGCCTGCGAGGCAACCAGCTCGCTGCGGCCCGTCACCGAGACATGGCTGGGCAGGTGCGTCACCGTGACCAGCGAGTTGTACCGCTTGCAACGCAGCCCCTTGCCTTGTGACTTCTGCTTGGAGATTTCCAGTTCCGAGGCAGGCAGCTTCAGCACTTCGTCGTCCACGGCAGGCAGCACGCGTACTTTGGCCAGCCGCGACATGCGCTGCGCCTGCGAGGTGCGGTTGTAGATGAACTCGTGGATGCCGCTTTCACCCTGGAGGACGCCGTAAACCGCCACGCCCTCAATGAGCATGGCGACTTCCTTGGCGATCTTGGGGCTGAACAGTTCCTCGTGCAGGACCGTGACCTCAAAGCCTTTGAATTCGGCCCACTGGCGGTACATGTCGGCCAGCTTGCCGATCAGGTCGTCGTCCTGCAGTTCGTCGAGCGCCGACACGATGACAAACGCCCCGCACTGCTCCAGCTCGCCCTGGCACTCCATGCTGTAGCGGAGCAGTTCCGCGTGTTGCTGCATATCGTGAATCTGCTGGGCCAGGCGGCTTACATCCTCGGCGCGATGCTTGCCCGACGCCAGCATGTCTTGCAACTTGCGGGTGCGTTCCACCACCATCGTGGTCGCGTCCAGTAGCCGCTCGGCGCGGTAGATCTCGCCCAGCACGGCCCGGGCACGATCGGGCTGGTCCCAGAAATCGACCCGCGATGTTTGCTGCATCAGCACCGCTTTCCGCTCGCGGAGTTTGCTTTCGTCGCATAGTGCTTCGAGCGACTGCACCAGTTCGTTGAGACGCTGCATCCGCTGCTCAAGAACCTCCGGCGTGATCTTAACCCGGCGGGCGCTGGCCGGATCGACCATCTTGACGCCCTGCGTGACCACATCGGTGGATCGCGAACGGCGGTCCTGGACAATCTTCACGTGGATGCGGTTCTTGGCCGAGATCAGCCGCAAGAGCGCGCCGTGGCCTTCGGGGCCCAGTTTGACGATCTGCCGGGCAATTGGGATCAGGGCCAAGCGTTCCACGGCACGCTTCAGCGGCCGGGCACCGTACGTTGCGTTGAAGCCTTCCTGCATCAGGATGTCGATCACGCCGGGGTCGACATCGACCCGCAGCTTGCGACGGGTAATGCCGTTGCGCAGAAGCACCTGCCCCAACTCGCGCTGGGCCAGCGTGCGCATGTGCTCGCGCTTGAGCGGCTGGAAAACCACGATCCGGTCGATCCGGTTGACGAACTCCGGCCTGAAGAATTGGCTCATCTCCGTACGGATGCGGCTTTCCAGGTCGTCGGGCTCGTCCTCGGGCGAGAAGCCGAAGCTGGTGCGCTCGTCGGCCAGGTTTGCCCCCAGGTTCGACGTCATCACGATCAGCGTTTGCGTGAAGTCGACCGTGTTGCCTTGGGCGTCGCTCAGCCTGCCGTCGTCGAACAGTTGCAGCAGCAGATCGAAGATGTTTTCGTGGGCCTTCTCAATTTCGTCGAGCAGGATCAGCGAGAACGGCTGTTGCTTGACCCGGCTCAACAGGCTTCCTTGATGTGCGGGCCCGTTGCGCGGCCCCACCGAGCCGATCAGCTTCTCGAACGAGTAATAATCTTTGAACTCCGACATGTCGAAGCGGATCATCCGGTCGGCACTGCCGAAGATGTACTCGGCCAGGGCTTTAGCGAGCTCCGTTTTGCCCACGCCCGTGGGGCCGACAAAGAACAACACACTCATCGGTTTGGTGGGATCGGTCACACCGGCCTTGATGAGCGTGATGACGTCGGTCACGGTGCCGATCGCTTCCGACTGGCCCAGCACGCGCGCCTCGAAAAACTGCCGCAAATCGCCCAGCGACAGTTGCCGCGAGTCGTCCAGCAGCAGGCCCGGAATCCCGGTGAACGATTCGAGCGCCTGGATCACGTCCTGGTGCTGAATGGTGTGCTCCACGCCTTCGGCGGAATGCAGTTCATCGTCGTCGCCCTGGCTGAAACGCTGGGCGACCATGTGCTCCATCAGCCGCAGCGCTCCGCCGGGCGGCGAAACACCCGGGTAGTACAACCGCCCGTACTCTTGCAACGCCGCCAGCGATTCGGCGGTGAAATGCAAATGCAGCCCCTGAGCGGCGTACTGCTCGGCGGTACGTTCGGCCACGGCGGCGATGACCTGCTTGACCTGCCGATCTTCCAGTGGTCGCAGGTGGAAGGCCGTGAACAGGTTCTTGAACGTGGGATGGGGATCGATGCCGCGGCGGAACTGCTCGGCCGTGCACTCGCCGATCAGCACCAGGTCGCCGTTTTCGACGTACGGCGTGAGAAAATCGGCGATGTTCATGTCATCCTTGCTGGTGCGCCCCGCTTCGGCCGCCGCAAAGATGTCGGTGAAGTACACGGCCACCCGTTGGCTGCGAGGGCAACTGTATACCAGATCGCGCAGCTTGCGTTCCAGGGTGCCGATCACGCTGCAGCCGGCCAGCAGAAAGCCAGCCGAGGTCTCCAGGACGATCCAGGGATTCTCCGTCCGACGTGCCAGTCGCCGGAACAGCTCGCGGAGGATCGCCGACTTTCCGCAGCCGGAAGGGCCAACCAGGATGAACGAGTTGTGAGCCGCGCTAAGCAGATGACGTTCCAGTTGCGCCAGCTCGCGATCGCGGCCAAAGGCCACCGGGGCCGCCTGCGAAACCAGCGCGACGCTGGGCACCTTGCCAAACGGTTCCAAGGCCCGCACCCGATCGGCATCCAACTCAAACTTGGCGATATCCATCTTTGCAAGGGCCCCGGGGTTTGCGACTGGTGCGGCCGGCAAGGTGTGGCGGCGGACGATGCGTGAAAGGGGATCTGGTCATAAGCCGGTCGGTCGAAAAACTTATTATGCGCGTTGCCGCAGCAGTTTCACGGCTTTCTTGTGTGCCGGCGGCGTGTGGCGGGACGGTGGCCGATGGATCACGCTATTGTGGGGTACCACCGCGCAAACGTCATCACTTGCCAGGCTGCGCCACTTCCCAGCCCTGGCTCCGATACAGGGCGACGGCGGCTTCCCAGCGGGCGTGCGTTTCCAACCAGATCTGCCGGCAGCCGGCCTCCCTGGCGGCTTGTTCCGCAGCGGCTAACAGCAGCCGGCCGATGCCGCGCCGCCTGGCTTGCGGAACGACGGCCAGGCGATGGATGACCGCCCGGTGTGTGCCGCTGCCGGCCCACACCGCCAGGCCCACGGTGCCAACGGCGGTGCCGCCGGCCAGCCGCAAACCAGCGCCGGCGTCTTCCGGCATAACGGCAAACCAGAGCCAGTGGGGCTGCCAACCTTCGCGGTCGATCAGTTCGCGCCGAAGATCGGCCTCCGTCGGCGGCCGCACCTGGGTCGGCTGGTCCGTCAACGCCAGACGTTGGATCTCCACCCAGCAGGTGATCTCCGCTGGTCCGACACCGGTGACGAGCTTGATCCCCTGCGGCGATCCAACAAGGGGTAACGCCGGCGGACCTGTCAGCCGTTTGGTGAAGTGCAGGATGGGCAGCTTAGGATCGGGCACAGCGCTGGCTACGTACGGGTAAAGGGAAGGGCCGGGGGGCCTTGCCGTTGCGGCGGCAAACGCCCATCATACCGCAGGGCTGGCATCGGCGGATTGACCGCCACCTCCTCCCGCAGGAACTATCAGCAATGTCGGTTGTTGTGCTTACCTCAGACCTTGCGACGGGATCGCAAATTCACGTGGCCGCGAAGCACGTTGGCGTGCCGTGCGCTACGGCCCTGGGGCCCAAGTCGCTGATGGAGAAAGCGCCCGGCAGCAAGCTGGTGTTGATCGATCTGACAACACCGCAACTGAACCTGGCAGAGATCATTGCGTCGCTGAAAGGGCTGGAGTCCCCCCCTGCGGTCGTCGCGTTCGGTCCGCATGTGCATGTGCAGACGCTTCAAGCCGCGAAGGAGGCTGGCTGCGACGCCGTGTTAACCCGCGGGCAAATGCACAGCCAGGCGGCCGAACTCATGGAGCGGTACGCGAAGTAAGGGGATTACGCGCCGCTCGCGGTATAACCGGAGTTACTTGGCGTCCTTCTCCGGCTCGATGACCTCTTCCACCTGGATCGCTTTGCGGCCTTTGAACAGGCCCGGCATTGCCCGGAACTTCGGGATGCCTTCCACGTGCACCAGCAGCGGTGCGTGGCAATCCTGCTCGGTGGTGATGATGTCGCCCACCCGCAGTCCCACCAAGTCGCCGGTAGAGATCGTGGTGTGGGCCAACTCTACGCTGACGGTTAGCGGGGCTGTCCGCAGGTTGCGGGTAATCTGCCGCACGTGGTCGTCGTTGCGTTCGCGGCGTCCGTAGCTGGTCCACGTGTTGGCCAGCAGCTTGTTACCGATCCGTTCGATCGAGTTGAACGGAATGCAGAGATTCATCATGCCGCGGACATCGCCCAACGTCAGCTCAAAGCTGATGAGCACCACTACTTCGTTGGGCGGCACGATCTGCACCAGTTGGGCGTTGCTTTCCACTCGCTCAACGACCAGATCCAGTTCGACCACGTTTTCCCAGGCACGCCGCAGCTCTCGCAAGAACAGGTCGGTGATCTTGCCCACCAGGCGTAATTCGATCGCGGTGAGCGGACGCCGGGCAGGCGGGCCGCTTTCCTTGCCGCCGCCTAAGAGCCGGTCGATGATCGGATAGAGAATGGAAGGGTTGATATCCAGGATCAGGTACCCTTCCAGCGGCTTGGCCCGCACCAGGTTGAAGCAGGTGGGGTTTTCCAGGCTGAAGATGAACTCGCTGTACGTGAGCTGATCGACGCTGGTGAGCTTCACCTCCAGAATGGTGCGCAAGAGCGCCGAGAGGGCAGCACCAAAGTTGCGGCCAAACCCTTCGTGCAGGGTTTGCAACGCCCGCATCTGTTCTTTGCCGACCCGCTCCGGGCGTTTGAAGTCGTAGGTGGTGACCTTCTCGCGCAGCCGGCCGCTACGAACTCCCGTGGGGCCGGGCGCAGTGTCCACCGGCTTACCGCTGCCTATATCGAGTGCGGAAAGCAGGCTTTCAACTTCGGATTGGCTCAGTACGTCGCCGGGCATGTCCGTATCCCCGGTGTGATGCGTTGTAAGCGTCCCCGTCCGGCCAGCGAACATCCTGTGGGCCGGCCGTTTCAAACCGCGGTCTACGTGCGGACCTGTCCGTTGCCGTAGACCACGTATTTATAGCTGGTCAGTTCCTTCAGCCCACAAGGGCCGCGGGCGTGCAGTTTGTCGGTGCTGATGCCGATTTCGGCTCCCAGACCGAACTGTCCGCCATCATTGAACCGCGTGCTGGCGTTAACCATCACCGCCGAGCTGTCCACCCGCACGGTGAACTCGCGGGCGGCGTTAAGATTCTCGGTCACGATGGCATCGGTATGGCCCGAGCCGTAGCGGTTGATATGTGTAATCGCTTCGTCGAGCGAATCGACCACCTTGGCCGAGATGATCGCTGCGAGGTATTCGGTGTAGTAATCCTCTTCAGTCGCCGGCTTGGCCTCGGGTACGAGCCGGCACACCCGCTCGTCGCCGCGGATCTCGATGCCGCGTTCGATCAGTGCCGCGGCGATGGGGGGCAACAAACTGTCGGCCACATCGGCGTGAATCAGCAGCGACTCGGCCGCATTGCACACGCCCAGCCGTTGGCACTTGGAGTTGACCACGATCTCGCGGGCCATGTCCAACGACGCGCTGCGATCGATGTATACGTGGCAGTTGCCGTTGAAGTGCTTGATCACCGGCATGGTGGCTTCTTCGACCACGCGGCGAATCAGCCCTTCGCCGCCGCGCGGGATCGCCACGGAAATGTATTGGTTCAGCTTGAGGAAGTGCCCCACGGCAGCGCGGTCGGTAGTGTTCACCAATTGCACGGCGTCGGCCGGCAGGCCTTCTTCAGCGAGTGCCGCGGAGAGCAGATCGACGATGGCCCGGCTGGAGTGCGCGGCCTCTTTGCCGCCGCGGAGGATGACCGGGTTACCGCTTTTGACGCACAGCGCCGCGGCATCGGCGGTGACGTTGGGCCGCGACTCGTAAATGAAGAAGATCGGGCCCAGCGGCACCCGCACTTTGAGGATCTGCAGCCCGTTGGGGCGGATCGAGCTTTCGATCACCTCGCCGATCGGTTCCGGCAGGGCGGCTACTTCTTCCAGCCCCTGGGCGATGGCGTCCACACGCTCCGGCGTAAGCTTCAGCCGGTCAATCTGGGCAGCGGTCAGGCCGTAATCGGGGGCCGCGGCAATATCCTGCTGGTTGGCCGCCAGAATGGCGTCGCAGTGTTCACGCAACAAGGCAGCGCTGCGGCGCAGCCAACGTTCTTTCTGGGCGCCGGTTGCCTGGGCCAGAGCATCCATCGAACGATGCGCTTTCTGAGCCGTTTCCAGGCAGTATTGTGCGAGATCGGCGCTCGGTGCGACAGCCATCTAAGTTCCCGTGAGTTGCTCGCGTCGACAGCCCCTAACCATGACCTGTTGCTTGCAGTATGAAACGCCAGCCAGGCATGGTCAACGCCTGCCAAAGTCCGCCCACCTCGTAGCGGCCACTGACACAGGGCAGGGCCAACACGGCTGAGCGGTGCGGGCGGACGCTCAAATCTTCATCCGCCGCCGCAGTTTCTCGAGCAGGGCCAGGTACTTGTTGCGCAGCGTCAGGGCGATCCAGCCCAAGTAGGCATTGCCGCCCAGCGACACAAACAACATCAGCAGAGCCATCGTGAACGGGAACCACTGCGGGGTGGGCGTTGCCTTGTCGCCCTCGGCTCCCGAGTGGAAGCTGGCCCGGGGCAGTTCGTCCTCGTCCAGGAACGGCTTGGGAATCTGGTTGCCGGTGCTGCTGCTGTTGCGGGAGTTGTCGGCCAGCGTGTTCGTCGGCCAGTTAGTTGCCGGGGGGTTGTTGGCGGCCGGCGGATTGTAATTGGCCGGAGGCTGGTTATTGAACGGCGGCTGCTGGTTGTAGCCGGCCGGGTTGCCTTGCGGCGGAACGTTGTAGTTGGCCGGCGGGCCCATCGGGACGCCGTAGTTCGCCGGCGGCATGGGGGTGCTCGGGATCGCGTTCTGCGGGGCCGTTGGCCAGTTGAGCGTGTTGCCGCCCTGCGGATTGGCCGGGTTCTGGTAGCCCGTGCCTTGCGGGTAGGCAGGATTCATCGGCACATTGCCGCCGGGCTGAAGCCGGGGATCCTGCAGGTTGCTGGTCTGCGTATTGCCGTAGCCGCGGTCGTAGAACGGATCGACCGGCCCGGCGGTCGGCAGGTTTGTGCGAGGATCGTTGTTGTACCCGGTGCCCTGCTGGTTGGAGGGCAGATTGCCGGAATTCTGATTGTTATTCGAGTTGTTGTTCGCCTGACCGCTGTTGGTGCCGGAATTGGTCGGATAGCGGTCGGTGCCGTACGGATCGGAGATCGGCAAACGCGAGGGCAGGGGGGCCGCCAGGCCCGTTGCCGCGCCCAGGCGGGGATCGGTCACGCCGATACCGCCGCCGGCCGGGTACGTGTTGCTGCCGGAGTTGTAGCCGTCGTTGGTGCCGTAGCTGCCCGCCCCCGTGCGATTGTTGCCGGCAAAGGGATCGTTCGTGCTGGGCGGCGCCGGCAACTGAGGACCGGTGCCCGACTGGGTGCTCCGGTTGTCATTGACGCTGGCCGGGTCGGTCATTTCCGGCGGGGTGCCGATCCGCGGCACGGGGCCGGTGCCGATCGTGATGCGGTAACGCCGCACATCGCGCAACTGCGGCGGAAGATCGCTGACCAGATCACGGCCCTGCTCCATCGCCGCCAGGGCCTGTGGCTCGATCTGAATGATGTATTCGTAGCCGCCCCCTGCCAGGGGTTGCCAGCCAACGTCCACACCGGTGGCCGCGGCGGCGACCAACAGCAAGAGTCCATTCATGGGAAAGCTCCCGGCCAAGCACTGTGCTTTGCTCAGGGGGCGGTCAGGTTGCCTCGGACGTAACGTCTCACACCGTAGCGGTTAATCCGCGGCGGCCGGCGGTTGCTGGCAACCCACCCTACCTCCATGCAGTGCCCGCCATGATAGCCCTCAAGGGCCGTTGAGAGAAGAGAGGTTAGGAAATGTGGCAACCCCAAAACCGGCCTCATCGCCGGCTCGGGACAGGGGAGGAAAGTCGACCCAGCGGAGGGGGGGGGCTTGGAGGCCCGACAGCAACGGCGGGGGGGCCAGCAATCCCAGGCATCAGGGGCCACTCGTGCTACCACTGCTGACGCTCGCCTCGAAGCTGCCATCGAGCGGTTGGCGGCTTATGGATACAATGAACCTTGAGATGCGGCCAGTTTTCGCTACCCTGCCGCCGCGTTTACTTTTCGCCGTTGATCCCGTCTGCCTTTAAGCTCCGCGACGTTGTCCATGGCCCGGCCCTTCCAACCCGGCTCACGATGGATCCTTGCCGTGCTGGCGCTGCTGGCCGTGGCGCTGACGGTGCCGTCTGGGGTTAGCTTGGGCCAGTCGTCCAGCGAGGACGAGCGGTTCGTGACCGGTCTGCGCGACCGGCGGCTATATGCCCTGGCGGCCAGCTATTGCCAGCGGCGACTGCAATCGACCGACCTTTCCGAGCAGGCCAGGGCCGAACTGGTTGTGCTGCTTTCGCAGACCTACGTGCAGCATGCTCTGGATGCCAAGGCTTCCGATGCCGATGGGCTGTGGCAGCAGGCGGCCGAAGAAACCCTGCAGTACGCTCAGCAGTTTCCCAACTCGCGCTGGAAGCTCGTCGTCAACACCCAGGCGGCCCTGGTATTGGTCGCACGCGGTGAGTTCTTGCGGCAGCAGGCCGAAGTCTCGGCCGATTCCGGCGCCACGCTGAACGAAGCCAGGGGGTATCTCCGCACCGGCATTCGGGCATTGCGCATGGTCGAGGAAGAACTGAGTGCGGCGCTGCGTGATCAGTCGCTGCCGCCCGAGGGCGCTCCCAGCCGCGCGCAACTGCTGGCCCTACAGAAGAATCTGCGTTACGAACTGGCCAGGGCCTACATGAGCCAAGGCCAGTGCTATGACCCGGAAACGCCCGACCGCGATAACGCTCTGCGGCAAGCGATCGAATTGCTCGACGGGCTGACGCGGCTGAATACGGTCGATCCGTTGGCCTTCAAAGCCCGGCTCGACGAAGTCAACTGCCTGCGGCTGATGAAGGATTACACCGGGGCGCTGCGCAAGCTCGATGCTCTGGCTGGCGAGAATCCGCCGCCAGCGATCGCTCAACAGGCCGATGCCCAGCGGCTGCGCGTGCTGTTGGCCGCGGACAGGCTCGTCGAGGCCAAGGCGTTTGTCGAAAAGGTGGGCAAGCCGGCCGGGGGCCATCCGCAGTGGGATTTTGCCCTGCTGGAGTACGGCCTGGCGATGTGGGCGCAAGCCCATCAGGCAGGCAAGACGGACGAAGCCTCGCAGTGGGAGCGGCTATCTGCCGAGCAGGTCAAGCACATTGAAACGTCGCACGCGCCGTACTGGGCACGTCGGGCTGAAGCCTTGCTGGCCAGCCGCATCCATATTGGCGGCGGTTCGAGCGACCTGGATCTGCAAGTGCGAGCCGCCCAGGGCTTCTACCGCGGCGGCCAGTGGAACGACGCCATCGCTGCCTACGAACAAGCGGCCGCCATGGCACGCGACCAAGGGCAGCGACAGGCGGCCTTTGACCTGGAGTACCTGGCCGCCGGCATCGAGCATGAACAGAACCGGCACCTACCGGCCGCTACGCGGCTGCGGCGGTTGGCACTGGCTATGCCTGAGCATCGCAAGGCGGCCGAGGCCCACCTGCTGGGCGTGTTTCATGCCGGCCAAGCCGTCAAGGCCGGCGATATTTCGGTGGACGATTACGAAGCCTACGTCCGCGAGCACTTGAAACATTGGCCGCAGGCGCCCACGGCCGCGCACGCGCAGATTTACCTCGGCAATCTCCTGGAGTATCGCCGCGAATGGCAAGGAGCCGTCGAGGCGTTTCGGGCGGTCGCTCCAGAAGATCCGCAGTTCGAGGCCGCCGTGGCCGGCGCCGAACGAGCCTATCGCGGCTGGATCGCTTCGCTGCAAGCCGCCGGTGAACCATACGAGCCCACGCTGCGGGCCGCTGCCGAATACTTTGAGCAGGTGTTCTTGGGCCCCCAGGCACAATGGCCGCGGCGGTGGTCCATGGCCCAGCGCACGGCAGCCCTGGCGGCCGCTCGGCTGCGGCTTCATCAAACGCCGCCCGACTTCGACAGGGCTTCGCGCATTTTGAACGTGGCGATCAGCGGCCAGCCGCTGCCCGACGAATCCTGGCGGGCTGCTGCCACGGCCGAACAGGCGGTGGCCCTGGCGGGGCTGGGGCGTCTTGAGGATGCCGAGCGGCTGCTGGCCTCGGCCGCCGCCGACCAACCGCTACAGCGTCTGGAGCAACTCCAGCGGTTGCAGGCCCTGGCCGATGAAGAAAGCGACCCCAACCACCGCAGCCTGATTGCCAAGCTGACGCTCAAGGGGCTGGAATCCATCAAACCAGAGCAACTGCCGGCGACCGCCCAGCCGCATTACCGCCGGCTCCTGGCTACGGCGAAGGCCGGCAGCGGCGACATTGCGGGTGCGATCCCGCTCTTTGAACAGTTGCTGGCCGAGCAGCCGCGCGATGCGGCCCTGTTGGAGGCGTTCGCCCAATGCCTGGCCAGCAGCAACGATCCGCAGCATTTGAAGCAGGCACTGGGGCGGTGGCGGGAGATCGAGCGCAACACCAAAGCTGGTACGCCCCTGTGGTTCCGCGCCAAGTATGGCTTGGCGAGCACCTACGAAAAGTTGGGCGAACCAGCTTATGCCGTGCGGCTGATCAAGGTGACGGCGGTCTTGCATCCCGAACTGGGCGGTGCGGAGATGAAAGCCCGCTTCGATGAATTGCTCAAGCGCTGCGGCGGCTAACATTGCCGCCGCAGCCGGCCCCGAGCTTGGGGCCTCCGCGATTGTCTCTGGACGACTTCACTACTACTTCTCAACGCGGACGTGGAAGCCGGCGTCATTGAGGGCTTTGACCACGGCGGCCGGCACGAATTCACCTTCGACCACGCACTTGGGCTGCCGCGAACCGATCGCCACGGCCTTCACGCCGTCGACTTCCTTACAGGCGTCTTCCACGGCCGAAGCGCAGCCGCCGCAGCAGTTGTGCACGCCGACCAGCACGATCCGCTGCACCTTCTCTTGGGTGGCGCCGCTATCGTCTGGCAGAGCGAAGTCCTTCTTGTCGGCGGTGCCGTGGAAACCGGCATCGGCCAGCGCCTTGGCACCCGCCTTAAGCTGCTTGGCGTCGGCGGCCGTCAGCGTGACGGTGCCGGCGTCGCCGTCGACCTTGGCGGTGACGCCCTGCACTTTCGAAATCGCGTTTTGAACAGCACGGTTGCACGCGCCGCAGCACAGGTGCACGCCGGAGTAAGTGACCGACTCTTCCGCCCAAGCGGCAACACCCTGCGACAACATGCCCAAAGCCAACAGACAGGCGGCAATGCGTTTCATCGGGGAACTCCACGGACAAGCTGTGGTGAATCACGGGGGGCAAGATCGCCCAGCCACTGACGAACTACCGGATACCCCCGCAAGATAGCTACTGGCAGCGGATTTTGCATGCTTTCTCTGGAGAAAATCGTCTCCATGCCTGCGATGCGGCTCAACGCCCTGGCCCTGCAACGTTCGCTTAGTCGGCACGCTGGCAAATGGTCGCGATGGGGTAATGCCACAGCCAGGTGGCGGAGCGCAGCCAAGGCAACCGTCGGCATCGAAGAACAGGAGTTACGTTCGCTCCCGCCCGATGAGCAAGCGCGGTTTGGGTTGGCTCGCCTGCAAGCGACCTCGCAGGTTGAAACGCGGGTGGAATTGGAGGCCGGGACGGCGATCGTCCTTCAAGATGACCAAGCCCTTTAGCGGGGCATCGAGGAGATAGCGGTTGCAAGCAACCGCCCTACAAGAGTGCAGTGCAATGGTCAGGCATTGCACAGGGGCGAGCAGCCTGTCTGCGCGAGGGCTGCCCCCTACTTCGTCAACCGTTTGAGCCAGAAGTCGATCCGGGCAAACAGCTCTGCCCGCGTGCCGGAGTACACATGGTCGGCGCCGGCGATCACGCCCACGCGGATGTTGGGGTTGACTTGGGCGACTTTCTCCAGGTCTTCCGGCATGCGGGCAAAGGCCGCGTGTTGCTGCGTTTCGACGGTGCCAAAGGTGAATAGCGTGGGAACCTGGAGCTGGGGGGCCAGGGCGACCACGTTGAACCGCTCGCCGGGGCCGTACTTGTCGAGGTAGCCGGCGGCGGTCACCAAGTACGGGATCGGGAAACGCACCTGCATCAGGGTGTCGGGCTGGCCCTGGGCCACGTGCCCTTCCGCCTGGGCGATCGTTTCCAGAAACTCGTCGCGGTGCGGCCCTTGAACAAAGTGCTCGTACGACAGCCGGGCTGGGGACACGGCGCACAGCCACACCAGGCTCTCAGGTACCTGTTGGGAGAAGGTGTATACGCCTTTGATGGCGCCCAAGCTGTGCCCCAGCATGCCGATTCGCTGGAAGCCTCGTTCATGCAGCAGTCCAAGCCAGGCGGCCAGATCGTGGACGCAGTCGGCCACGCGCTCATAGGCGGCCCCCAGCAGACGCGGGCCGGCCGAGGTGCTGGCCGTGTAAATGATGTCATGCCCTCGCGTATTGGCCAGTAGCGTGGCCACGCCTCGGCTTTGAAAGTGTTGGGCGGCCGCTTGAAGCAGCGACGACGCATAAAAGTTCGCCCCGGTGCCGTGGACCAGCAGCACGGCATCGCAAGCGGCGTTTTCGGCCGGTTCATCGGGCAGTTGCAACGCGCCGTCGAGCCGGATGCCGTCCTCGGTTGTGGCTTTGACCAGTTCCACCCGTTGATTCATCGCGATTCCTTATCGGGTTGCCGGGGCGAGACAGGTTTATTAAAGGCGGCGTCCGACGCTTTTCGTGCGCCCGGTTTGCATAGGGCGGCCGTGGCCAAACACATCAGCACGATGACGGCGGATAGCGGCCATGCCCAGCGGTCGATGGTATGGGCCAGCGAGATCAGCAGCAGTTGGCCGCCGGTCCACGTTTGGGCTGCGTCGCCCGGGGCCACCGTGCCCCAAGTCGCACGTACGCCGGCTGGCAGCGCGAACATGGCAGCAATCAGCAGGGCGCGACAAACAGGGCAAGCAGATAACGCATGGCGGGGGGAGCAAGCAGCCACAGGGGGTATGCCGCGCAAACGTCAGCAAACATGGCGTGACCAACGCACAGCCCGGCGTCAGTCGGCCGGCCCGACCTCACGTTCACGCAGGCGGCTGGGGCCCTGGCAGCACTCGCACTCTTTTAGTTCGTACATGGGGATGGCGCAGATATCGCACCAATAATCGAGCTCAAACTTCTTGCCATCGTGCAGCGTGTACACGGTGATGACCTGCACGACCGGCAGGCCTTCGTAACGCCGCACCAGCAATTCCATGGGCCGGTCGCGGAGCCGCTTGTCCATCAGGAAGCCGCGGCCCCGGGCATCCTTGAGCAGCGGGATCAGTTGGCCATCCTCGGTTTCCAGGGCGACCATCGTCTCGGCGACATCGGGATCGGCGTTTACGCCGTGCAGACGCTTGATCGCCTCAGCCAGCCAGACCACCTTGCCGCGAATCCGCTCGGTGCGGTACCGGCCGTCTTCCTGCTGCGTGGATTCGCTGGGCGACGGGCCGCCGGATCGCGGCGGCGCACCGCTGGCTGGTTGCAGCAGCAGCGAGGTTGCCGGGATGACCAGCATCCAAGCCGCCAGAATCAAGTTTGAGTGCCGGGCACGCATGCTCCCTATCCCCTGTTGCGTGTTCTGCGGTTGCGGTTCCACTTCCAGCTTAACGGCAAAACCTGGCGCGAGGGTAGACGTATATCAGCCCTCGACATGCGGCAGCGTTCGAGCCATCGCCGATGCGGCCGGCGCGGCCAATAGCTTGCGGCAGAAACAACAAGAGACGCGGGACTGGTCTGGTCGCCGCGTCGCTTGAGTCTCAACGGTACGATTCTGGTGGAATGGCCAACATACGGCCGCGAGAATCAGCTCGTTATTCCGGCGAGTGGCCTTCGATCACGAATTCCACCGGCAGCGTTTTGGCGTCGCCGCCGGTCTTGATCGGCAGGGCCACCTTCAAGCTCCACAGTTCGCGGTCGGCGTAGTGGACAACGGCGGGCGGCTTGGGTTCGGCGCCGGCCACCAGCATGCTCAAGATCGCCGGATGGGTGCTGCCGGTGACCTCGGCGCTGAGGTTCATCAGCTTGCCGGTGTCCAGCGTAGCGACGCTCTTGTCCTTCTTGCCGGGCAGCAACAGCAGGAAGTCCAGCGTGTCCGACGTGCCCACGTGATTACCGTCCACCGGCTGCTGGCCATACCGCAGGGTGTAAACGCCGCGGCGGAACTGTTGATTGCGGAAATCCTCGCGGGTGCTGTTGAAACGAACCACGCCGATCAGGTCGCCCGGCTGAAACGGATACAGCACGTTGGCGCTGGGGGTGAAACCGGCCTTGGCCGGAATGTCCTTGCGGAACCAGAACTCGGCGATCACCTTGTCGCCCTGGCTAACCTTTACGCCGTCGGGGCTCAAGGCTTCAACCACTTCCTCCGACAGCACGTCGGCCGGCGGAGCGGCGGTAAACGCTTCCACCTTCTTCTCTTGCGCCTGGGCCACAGCCGCTGTCAAAAGCCAAAGCAAAGCAAACGTCGGCGTCACATATCGCATCGGTAGAAATTCTCCGCTTCGGGGGGATGAAACAAAGCGGGCAGCGGGGAGGAGTTCAGCCACGGTTGCACAGCGCACTGGCGGCTGAACGGGCAAGCCCGGCGGGTGGCAATAAGGTCTCGCACGACTGCCATTATAGGCTGCTCCGGGGCCCTCGTAAAAGAACCCGACTGGTCGTTGACGCGACAGACGTGCTGGACTTTCCCCCCCTTGCCTCCGGTCTGTTCGCCCCAGCGCCGAAATCCGTTCCCATGCGAACTTTCCGCACAGGCCGAATCTCAAGGCGGCACTTGGGCAAGCGGCGGCGAGACTGCCGACAAGAGAATTGGTCCGGAATTCGTCGAGACTCGTGATTGAGGAATCTGTCACCGTGTACGCCACCCGACGCGCCAGCCACGACCGCCTGGCGGCGCCCCAGCGTGACGCCGCATCCGCACGCCGCAGTCGTTCCGCTACCCCCACGCTCGCCGAACCGGAGTACATCGTGTGGGCCGAGGCCGGCGGTGACGATGAGCCCAACTTGTGGCGGTTCGTGATTCGCACGCCCCAGGGCCGCCAGGTGCTCGAAGTGGCCGATTGCGAGCCTGACGTGTCCGGCGAGCGTCTCCAATTGCTGGCGGCCGTCCGTGGATTGGAGGCCTTGGATCGTCCCAGCCACGTGGTGCTAGTGACATCCAGTCGGTATGTGCGGCGAGGTCTGTTGTTTGGACTCGAGCAGTGGCGGCAGAACGGTTGGCGGTGGGAATCGTACGGTCAGTTGGTGCCCGTCAAGAATGTCGACCTGTGGCAACGGTTGGATCGGGCGATTCACATTCACCGGGTTCAGACCGGCGGGATGCGGTGGTTGCACCGGACAGACTTGCGATTTGATCCGCCCCAAACGCCGCGGCCCACTGACCGCGTTCGCAACGCCTATCGGTTGCTGCGGCAACGGATCGCCACGGCCAGTACGCTGAACGAAAGCTCGGCCGTGGAAGAAGCCACGGTGGTGACCGCCGAAGTTCGCCTGGCACGAGGTACCCGCAGGCTCGCCCGCTCAGGCGTACGCCGCGGCGGACATGGCATCCCGGCCCCGCATTGCAATTTTCGCAAAGCCAAATAAACGAGCAGCAGCTGCCGCCTCATTGGTCACACCCGGGGCGGCGACAAGCGGTTGGCCTGCCTACCAATCCATCCATCAAGAGCGCTGACCGCGCCGCGCGGCAAGCGGAACGGTCGGTGAACTTCGTAACCGCCGCGTCCTTGGGCTTTGCATTCGGCACGCCAAGCCGCCATGGCTGGCCGACGGGGACAATGCCTGACACAGGGGCCGCCAAATCCAGGGCACAGCGGTTGCAACAGGGGGCGCTGACGGTTGGCTGCCCCCTAGACGTTGAATGTTCAACTTCACAGAATCGGTAAACTAGGGAGGGTGCAGTGCGCACCACCGTCGATTTGCAGCAGGTCAGTCAACTGGTTGCGGGAAATCATCCCGATCCGTTTCACCTGTTGGGTCCGCACGAAGTCAGTTCCGAAGGCGGACGTCGCGCCGTTTCGGTGCGTGCTTTTTTGCCTGATGCCAAGCAGGTGTGGGTGAAGGTTCGCGGCATGGAGGGAGCCCGCCCCATGCGCCGCATCCACCCGGCTGGCTTCTACGAAGCCATTTGTCCTTACGGCGAACACTGGCGGCCTGGTAACTACGAACTTCACGCCCTCGACGCGCAGGGAACCAAGAACGTGATGCACGATCCGTACTCCTTTCCGCCGCTGTTGACCGGATTTGATCGCCATCTGCTGGGCGAAGGCAACCATTGGCGCAGTTACGAGCGGCTGGGAGCCCACCTGCGCACGATCGACGGCATCCAAGGCGTGAACTTTGCCGTGTGGGCGCCCAACGCCGACAGCGTGAGCGTGATCGGCGACTTCAACCACTGGGATGGTCGCCGCTGCCAGATGCGCAAGCATCACGACATCGGCGTGTGGGAACTTTTCGTACCGGGCCTGACTGCCGGCGCGCTGTATAAGTATCGCGTCCGCCGCGGCGACGAAGTCTTCGAAAAATGCGACCCCTACGGCTTTGCCGCCGAGGTGCCGCCGCGCACGGCCTCGATCGTGGCCAACCTGGAGAACTACCGCTGGAACGACGCCGCCTGGATGAATAACCGCGAGCGGATCCAGGCCCTCGACCAGCCGATGTCGGTGTACGAGGTCCACTTGGGCAGTTGGCGGCGCGGCCCCAATAACCGCTGGCTCACGTATCGCGAACTGGCCGAACAGCTCATCCCGTATGTCAAAGAGCTGGGCTATACGCACGTCGAACTGCTGCCCATCAGCGAGCACCCGCTGAGCGCGAGCTGGGGCTATCAGACCGTGGGGTACTACGCCATCACCTCGCGGTACGGCACGCCCGAAGACTTCATGTACTTTGTCGATTGCTGCCACCAGAACGGCATCGGCGTGATCGTGGACTGGGTGCCGGCGCACTTCCCGCGCGACGGCCACGGCCTGGCCCGGTTCGACGGCACCTGCCTATACGAACATGCCGACCCGCGGCAGGGCGAGCACCGCGACTGGGGCACGCTGATCTTCAACTACGGCCGCAACGAGG
>CALBRZ010000075.1 GCA_937927735.1 uncultured Planctomycetales bacterium | reverse complement strand
CTTAGGCTTGAGCACAAAGTAGTCTTTGTCCTGCGGCTGCAGTAGTCGTGCGATCGGCTCGCCACGCACGCCGCCATGCAGGCAGTTCTCCACCTGCGCACTGAAGTCCGACCGCCAGCGGCCAAAGTTGTCGTTCACATAGATCACCGGCACGTCCGCGTCGCGAGCCCGGTGCTTGAGTTCCGCGATCCGCTCGGCCATCGGCAAGGCGTGAACCAGCAACTGGTCGCCTTCGGGAAACTCCAGGTCGTTGATCACGTCGATCAGAACGAGCGCTACCGGCGATTGGTCCGGCGCGCTGCCGTGCAAGTCGGGGTTACGTTGGGGCATAGGGGGCCGCGATGGCTAAGGGAAGACGCAGAAGGCCGCTGCCGGCACACGTTTCGGTGTCGGAAGGTCAAGCAACCGGCATGCCCAGTGACCACGGAGATGCTTGGACGTTGAGTTCGCGGCGTTCAGGCGACGGCGTTTGAGCGGGGCACGTGGTCGCTAGCCCAAGAACATTTCGACGGGCCGGGCGAGCGAACGAAAACGTTCCGCCGGGAGGGCGACCGTGTCCCACTTGGGCGAGATCTGTCTGGCTTCCTGGGCGTAATCGCTGAGCCGGATTCCGATGAACCCGTACTTCAAATCGCGAAACTCGAACAGCCGCGATTCCGGCACCGGGGCCCGGTCGCCCACCACGCAGTAAGCGAACACGAACAGCCCCTCAAAGCCTTCGCCAAAAAGCCGCTCCCATTGAGCCAGGCTGATCAGATCGTCGCGCGTGGACCAGTTCTTCCAGTACTGCCGCTGTTCGCCGGAGGGAAAGAGCCGGCCTTTCACGTCCACCAGCCAGCGGGCACCACTGCTGGCCGACACGATGTAATCGAGGCTCTTGAGCGAGTCGCCGGCCAGGAGCGCCCGCCGGGTTTCATCCACGGCCACGTAGGGAACCTGCTTGGCGCGAAGATACGCCTCGAAGGCGGCCTCGTAATGGTTATCGCGGTTGGCCACGTGCTGCCCTCCCGATGCACACCCTGCCCTTGCGGTGCAAAAGCCGCGACATCGTCGCGCGGCGGCCACCTGCTATTGTGGGGGAAAGGCCGCGGGGATGCCAAGGAAAATGCGGTCATCCGGCCGTCTGGGTGGCAGGGGGGGCCAGCAGGCCGCCGGCTCACAGCGCCACGCGGTGGATCTCGGTTTGCGGATCACCGGTCACGTGGACATTGCCGGATGGATCGACGTACACGTTGACCTCGCTGCGGATGCCGAACGCGTCGAGGTAGATGCCCGGCTCAATCGAGAAACAGGTGCCTGGCAGCACCTGGCGTTCGTCGTGCGTTTCCAGGTCGTCCATGTTGGCGCCGTTGCCATGCGTTTCCTGGCCGATGCTGTGTCCGGTGCGGTGGATGAAGGCGGCGGCGTAGCCCGCCTGCTCGATCACCTCCCGGGCAGCCCGATCGACCTGCCAGCCGCACAGCCGCTCGCCGGCGGCGAACGCCTGTCGCACGCGGTCGACAGCCGAGTCGCGCGCGGCGGCCACGATCTCAAATATGTCCCGGTAGGTTTCCGGCACCGTGTTGCCCAGGTAGCCCACCCGGGTGTAATCGGCGAACACGGCTCCCGGATCGCGCAGTTTGCCCCAAATATCGAGCAGGACGAACGAGCCGGGGACGATCGCCGCATCGCTGCCAGACTGCGGCGCGTAGTGGGGGTCGCCGCTATGGGGGCCTGCGGCCACGATCGGCGGGTGATCGGTGAGCAACCCTTGTTGATCGAAGAACCGCATCAGCTCGTCCTGGACCTCGCTTTCGCGTACCTGGCCGCGGCTGCGCACCTGGTCGGCAATGTACGCCCAGCCGTGTTCGAACGCGGCCAGCACACGCTCGGAGGCTGCCAGGTGCGACTGCCAGGCGGCTTCGTCCCAGACGGCTTCAAACACCTGGATCAGATCGCCCGACGACACCACCTCGGCGCCCAGGCTGCGGACCAGTTCCACGGTGCCGGCGTCCACCTGGGCCACGTAGGGGATGCTGTTGCGCGGCGAATACTCCATCGCCACGCGGCCGCCCGAGGGCAGCATGGCCGCCAGGCCCGCTTCCAGTTCCTGCCACCGCAGATAAACGCGTTTCTCGCCCGGCAGGTTGTCCAATGCACCACTTTCGATGCGATGGACGAGTTTTTGGGGAGAGCCTTCGGCGGGGATCCAGTAGAACCAGCGGCGGGTGCTGTGTCCGACCGTGAGGCCGAGGACGCGCCCCGCGAGCACGTTCCGCCCGCGGAAATCGCACAAAAGCCAACCATCGAGCTGGAATTGCCGCAGCGCGGCTTGGACGCTTTCCAGAGAAAACATCGGAGGGCCTGGATCGGTGAGGTGAAAGGAGCGGGATGCAACCGGCAATCACGAGGCCCCGATTATAGCCGCTTGGCGAGCCAGGCGGGGCAGCCTGCCGCTGCGACTTTGGGTGCCCGGTAGGATCGTGATGTGGCGCGCTGCCAATGCGCAAAAACAAAGGCCGCGCGGCGAGATGCCGCGCGGCCTGTTGTTGTTCCGTCTGCGCTCGCTGACGCGAGCACTCTGTTCCTTTTTGGTGGGGCCGGCTTAGTCGCGGGGACGCACGGCGCCGGTCAGACCGCTGTAGTCGGAGCGGTCGTCGGGATGCCACAGCGGCAGGCCCAGTTGCACGCGGCGGGCGAGTTCTTCGAGCTTCTCGCGCGAACCGGCGGGGGCGTCGGTGGCAACAAACGACTCATCGTCCTCCCGCGGCACAAACTCTTCGTCGTGCCCGTACTTCTCGATAGCTTCGAAAACGTTCCGCATCTATCTCTCCCTCGGAAACCTGAGTTTAACCGACTCAAACCAGTTCTCGGGGGCGTTCGCAGGTAGGACCCTGACGAGGATGGACCGCGACCCCGTCGGGGGCCTGCAAACGCTTCTCTACGCGTACAGCGCAGAATCTCTCTCCAATGCCAGAGAGAGCCGGCAGCCAACATGGCCGCACCAAGACCATCTCCCTCCAAACGTCGCCACAGGCCACGGCGGAGGGTTCAAAGGCATACCAAGCCGTCGATAAATCAGGCGGGACCTCGAGCCGCCATGGGCCGAGGAGGAGCGACGGCAGATGCTTGAAGCAACGTATTATTCTTGCCAGCACGCGACTGTCAATCATTTCTCCGCAACTTCCGCGGAATTTCAATGAATCGGGCACGTGATGCGCAAAACCTTCGCGACTTTGGCGGACAAATTGTCATAGCGGTCGCCGCGACCCGCAAAATTTCTCAGTGGACACTTCGCCCACCAACGACGCAGTCGCGAACTGGCGGAAGCGCCGGTTGATGGCGGCGCGCTGGTCGTCCTTATGGGGACGCAGACAATGACCCCCGCGGTAACTCGCTCTTGGGGGATGGTTGGCTCGGGGGCCTCGCGGCGATTAAGCTGAGAGACTCAACCTGACTGCCATGCAGCCCCATACGCAGCTGGCGGCCGTTTGGTTCTCTTATTTTTTTCGAAGATTTCATGCTCTGGATTCAGCGTCAGATCGAGCTGCCGCCCCACCGGCGGGGCTTTCACCTGATCACGCGGTACGTGCTGGACGCCGTGCCTGAGCTGGCCAACTTTCGGTGCGGCCTGCTGCACGTGTTCATCCAGCACACGTCGGCCTCGCTGACGATCAACGAGAACGCCGATCCCGACGTGCCCCGCGACCTGGAACGCTCGATCAACGCTATCGCCCCGGAAGATTTTCCGTACACGCACACGCTGGAAGGGCCCGACGACATGCCGGCCCATGTGAAGGCCTCGCTGATGGGGAGCTCCGTCAGCGTGCCGGTGCAGCAGGGCCGGCTGCTCTTGGGCACCTGGCAGGGCATCTACCTGTGCGAACATCGCAACCACGGCGGCCGGCGCCGCCTGGTCATCACGCTGCACGGCGAGACGGCCGACGGCTGAACGCGATGCGCCGCGAGCTGGAGCCGCTAGCCGCCACGCGGGACCGCCCTGGACGCCGGATAGCTCCCGGCGGTGTGATTGCTACATCAACATCCTTTCACGGTTTGAGGTGCCATGAACGACGCCGACCCCGCCGACCGCAATGCGTCCCAGGCTGATGTCCGGCTTACGCGCCGCCGCTGGCTCAGTCAGGCAGCCACCGTCACGGCCGGTGCTGCCGCCGCGGCGACCTTGCCCTCCGGGGGCGTGCAGGCGGCGCCCGCGCGCTTGGGCGACAAGCCCGCCTGGCGGTTCTGCTTCAATACCAGTTGCATCCGCGGCCAGCAGCTGGGGCTGTTGGAGCAGATCGATGTGACGGTCAAGGCCGGCTATTCGGGCATCGAGCCGTGGCTGCGAGATATCGAAGCCTTTGAGCAGGCGGGTGGCAGCCTGCGCGATGTGCGCAAGCGGCTGGAAGACGCGGGCCTGACGGTCGAAAGCGTGATCGGGTTTGCCCGCTGGGCGGTGGACGATCCGCAGGAACGCGCGGCCGGCCTGGAGCAAGCCAAACGCGATATGGAGCGCGTGCGGGCGATCGGGGGAACTCGGATCGCCGCGCCGCCGGTGGGGGCAACGGCGCAGCCGGTCGCGCTGCCGGAGTTGGCTCAGCGCTATCGCGCCCTGCTGGAACTGGGGCGGCAGATGGGCGTGGTGCCGGAGCTGGAAGTCTGGGGGCACTCGCGTTCGTTGGGCCTGTTGGCCGAGTCGGTGTATGTCGCCGTCGCAGCCGGCCATCCCGATGCCTGCCTGCTGCCCGACGTGTATCACCTCTACAAGGGCGGCTCGTCGTTTGAGGGGCTGCGGCTCTTGTGGGGCGGGGCGATCCCCTGCTTTCACGTGAACGACTACCCGGCCCAGCCCCCGCGCGAAACGATCACCGACGCCGATCGGGTATACCCTGGCGACGGCGTAGCGCCGCTGAAGCAGATCTTTGGCACGCTGCGCGAGATCGGCTTTGAGGGCGCGCTGTCGCTGGAGCTGTTCAACCGCACGTACTGGCAGCAGGATGCCGCCCAGGTTGCCCGCACCGGCCTGCTCAAGATGCAGGAAGCAGTGGCCCGGGCACTCGAAGGGTAATCACGCCGCGTAGAGGACGCGGTTGGCGGTCACCGCCACGCTCGTTTCATCAGACTGCCAGCGCGAAAAAAAGCCGCCGGGGCGAAGAACGTTCGCGCCCGGCGGCTTTTTCGTTCTGGGAACCGGCGTGCCGGAGGATTAACCCCGCAGCAGAGCCAGGGCGTTCTGCGGATTGCTGTTGGCGATCGACAGCACCGAGGTACCCGACTGCACCAGAATCTGAGCCCGGGTGAGGGCCGCGCTTTCGGCAGCGAAGTCGGCGTCGCGGATGGAGCTCTCGGCTTCGGTCAGGTTGGCCAACGTCTCGTTGAGCGTGTAGATGTTGGTTTCCAGCGTCGTCTTCTGGAAGGCACCCAACCGACCGCGGAGCGAGGTCACCCGGTCGATCGTTTCATCGATGATCTTGGCGGCCTTGGTAACGTCGGTATCCAGGGCCGCGTTGCCGCCCGAACGCAGTTCGTACAGCTTGCCGCTGACGCCACCCAGGCGGGCCGTGCTCACGCTCTGGATACCGATGCGAGCTTGCTGATTGCTGACGATATCGGGGCCAAGCTGGAACAGCGCGCCACCGCCGGTGATCTGGAAGCTGAAGCTGCCGCTCGCACCGGGCTCAACCGACATCGACAGGTCGAGTCGCGAGGTATTGAGCGACAGGCGGTTGCCGCGGCCGGTGGCCTGCACGCCGTTGACTGAGGCATTGATGTCGGTACCGTTGGCCCGCAGGTTGGCCAGACCTTCGCGGAACTTGCCGCCCTCACCTTCGGCGATCACGTTGATGTCGACGAAGGCGTCACTGCCGTAGTCGGTGCTGCTCAACGACAGGTTGCCGTCCTCAATGCTGGCTTCCACGCCTGTCGAGTCGCTGACCAGGTTGATCGCTTCCACGATCTGATCGAGCGAGGTGCCGGCGCTGAAGCTGAACACCTCGGAGCCGGCCTTGCCGCTGATCTCGACCACCAGGCTGGCCAGCAGGCCTTGGCCGGTGGAAGCCGTACCGCCGGCCAGCGTGCCGGTGGGGCCGGTCTCCGTTTGCGCGTTGAACTTGCCGTCGCCGGCGGTGGCGGTCAGCTCGGCTTCAAAGTCATCGCCCAACTGCTCGTTGATGGCATCGACGATATCCGCCACGTCGTAATTCGTGGAGTTGTCGAGCGTGATGGTCAGCGCGCCGTTGGCGAACGAGGCCGTGATCGAACCGGCCTGGGCCGTGGCACTCTTCACGACGTTGATGGTGCCGTTGAACTGCGTGCCGCCCTTCTTGGCCTCGATGGTGATCACGTCGTCGTTGCCGGCGGCGTCCTGACCGCCGCTGGTTACGTCGGTGAACGTGGTCGCGTCCGCGGCATCCACGGCTTGCCCGCCGTTGGATGTGCTGGCGCTGAAGATGCCGGCCAAGTCGTTGTTGATGGCACCGACGATGTCGGCGATCGTCGCACCACCCGAGATGTCGACCGTGACCGTGATCCGGCCGTTGGCAGCATCGAAGACCGCGGAATCACCGCTGGCACTGTCGACAATGACCAAGTCGATGTCGTTACCCGCGGCACCGTCGGCAATTCCACCGGCCTCAGCTTCGATATCGAACGAACCGTTGGTCAGGGTGACGGTACCGCTGGCCTGTACGGCCGGGGTGGTAATGTCCCTGAAGGTCAGCGTGCCGCTGGCCTTGTTACCTTCGGTGTAGTCGATGCCGTTGGTGTTGACGATGTTGGCCCGGGTGGCAGCGGCGGCGATGTTCACGGTCACCGAGATCGAACCGGCGGTGCCCAGGTTGGCCTGGTCGACCTGCAGGTCGGTCACGGTGGAGGGCACGTTCTGGGTGATGAAGTCCAGGCTGCCATCCAGCAGGCGGCGGCCCTGGAACTGCGTGATTTGGGCGATGCGATCGATGGCTTCCAGCGAGGAGTCGATCTGCAACTGGTTCGCGGCGATCTGCTCTTCGCTTAGCGCGCCGGTGTTGGCGGCCTCGGTGATCAAGCCGCGGATATCGTTGAGCAGCGAGCTGACCTGCCCCAGCGCGCTGTCGGCCGTGGCAATGAGTTGATTGGCCCGTTGGCTGTTGCTGATCGCCCGCTCGACGCTGGTGATGTCGGCACGCAAGGATTCGCTAGCGATCAAGCCGGCCGGATCGTCTTTACCCGTGTTGATTCGCAAACCGGTGCTCAACCGGTTCAACGCCAGCCCTAACGAATCGGTCGACCGCTGCAAGTTCTTTTGCGCGATGAGCGAGCTGACGTTGGTGTTAATACGTGTCATGGACGGACACTCCTGATGTATGGTACGAGCAACATGAATCGACTGCCGATGCGGGATGTGGATCAGGCAGACCAGTGCTCGCGGTCATGAGAACTGGGCCCGTTTCCCGATGCGGTGGCGCTGTCGAACCGTTCCCGCCGGTCTTCACGTCCCTGCCTTCGCTTCCACCAGCGTCCAACTCCTGTTACCGTTCGTCGCCATTGACTATGGTTCGAACGAACAGTCTGCATCCTTTAGGAAAAAGAGGATACGGAGTGCGCGCAGTCAACCTGGCCTGGCTGGAAAGGATGGTGGATTGTCAATGCTGGGGACCGAAAATCCGTAGCTATACCGCGAAAGATGGGAGCGGCTTGAACAGATAGCGACGGTTTTGGCGGCGGTTGCGCACCACCTGGCGGCGACGGGCAGGCTCAAGCGTGCCCCGCGTTGCCCGCGATGCGCCCCTGCTGCATGTGTCATCGGCTAGCATTGATGGTTCAGCTGATGCTGTAGGGCATGCATCAGCCAGGGTAATCGCCCGCCTTCTTGAAAGTTTGACGGATATGCGCAAAAAACCGCAGCCAGCATGTGCATGCTGGCTGCGGTTGTGGATGGTGTTCGCTTGCGAGGCGTTGTTCACGCTGGCCGCTGCACCATGCGGCTGGTGGCTGGGCCAGGTCATTGGCCAGGCGCTTACGACTTGCCCCCCGGCGGAGTCTCAGGCGGCTGGCCCAGGTCTTCGACAGCGTTGGGATCCAGTCCCATGGCCCGCATGTTCTCGCGCTGAATGGCCTCGTACACTTCCTGACGATGGACGGGGATCTCGGTAGGCGCGGTAATGCCCAGGCGGACCTTGTCTCCACGAATGTCCACCACGGTGACGATGATGTTATCCCCGATAATGATGCTTTCGTCGCGTTGTCTCGACAAAACCAGCATCGACGGCTCCTTCCTTGGTAACGCCGATTTGTGTTCGGAATCGACCATGTACGGTGACGGTAGAAGTCCAACGTTTGCTCGCCTGAGGCCACACCCGCTATTCTAGGTGGGACGTCAACGTCACCCCGGCCCTTAGCCCCCTCAAAAGTTGTGGAATGCTAGCATTCTCTGGGTAATTTGGGGAACAGGACACCTGGGCGAGCGATGGCGGGGTGGAGGGCGAGCCGCCGCTTGGCGGGCGACCGGCGGTTACGCCGAACGCCTCAGCGCCAGCTCGCGCCGCGGCAGAACAAACCGCAGCGGCTGATCGTCGCTGGCAATCACCTGGCGGCCGAGCCGCTTGGCCGGATGGATCAAGAGCGGGGCCTTGAGATTGGCCGTCAGTTGCCCGGCATGGCTGCTGACAATGGCCAGCACCTCGGTATCCTCCAACGAATCTAAGCCCAAAGCGGTAATCTCTTTAGGCGATACTCGCAGGCGATAGCCGGGCACGAACCGGCTGGGGCTGACCACAGCCAACGCAATCTGCGGCTGCGACACCGAATGCAGCCACGCCAGGGCATCATTGCGCGCATCGGCCAGCAAGACCCACGTGCGGCAATCCTCCATGCCCGGCAGACCGGCCGGAAAGTAGAGCACGTCTTGGGCCTCAATGGCCAAGACTCCAAATCGGCTACTGAAGAGCTGCATGGCCTTACCTTCCTAGCTTGGCCGTTCGCACGCGGTTCCAGGGGGAGCCAGTGCGGGCAATCCGTTGATCCATTCGAGCCGTTTGCGTCCTCCAACGCTAGCGGCAACACGAGATAGATCGTCTCGGAAGAATAGGAAGGACCAGAGAAAATGTCTGGTTGGCTAAAATGGCGAATTGGCGGTGTGCCTTGTAACCGCGAAAACTGTCCACCCGGTATAGCCCGCACTGTTGACGGTCGCGGCAGAATCGCTGCCTGCTGATATGCGATTAACCACGTGCGCCACGCGACCACTGCGGAGCCGGCGTTTCGTCTTGCTGTCGAGCGACCTCGTGGCCGGAAGGCTGAGAGGGCACGTTGCTTTCGCCAGCGGGTACGTCGAACCGTACGCCTTGAGCCAGCGGCAGGCTGGTGCCGCCGTTCACGGTGCAGGTCTGCCGGCGCATGTAAGCCTTCCAGGCATCGGAGCCGGCCTCGCGCCCGCCGCCGGTATCCTTCTCGCCGCCGAACGCTCCCCCAATCTCCGCGCCCGACGTGCCGATGTTCACGTTGGCAATGCCGCAGTCGCTGCCTTCGGCCGAAAGGAAACGCTCCATCTCCGTCACGCGGTCGGTGAAGATGGCCGACGACAAGCCCTGCGGCACCGCATTGTGCGCCGCCAAGGCTTCATCCAGATCGCGGTACGTCATTACGTACAGGATCGGGGCGAACGTTTCATGCTGGACGATGGGCATGTCGGGCGTGGCGGCCACCAATGCCGGCCGCACAAAATTGCCTGGCCCCTGGAGCGGTTCACCGCCGAACAAGATCGTTCCACCTTGGGCCTTGGCCTCGTGCAGGGCGTTTTGCATCTGCTGCACGGCCTCGCGGCTGATCAGCGGGCCAACCAGCACGCCATCTTCCCAAGGACGCCCGATGGTGAGGCTCTCGTACGCGCGGCGCAGCCGGGCGGTGAAGTCTTCGGCAATTGACTCGTGCAAGAATAATCGCCGCAGGGTGGTGCAGCGCTGCCCGGCGGTGCCTACGGCGGCAAAGACCACAGCCCGCAGGGCCAGATCGAGATTGGCCGTCGGGGTGACGATCGCCCCGTTGTTGCCGCCAAGCTCCAGCAGACTGCGTCCCAGTCGCGCGGCAACCGCCTGGCCGACACTGCGGCCCATGCGGCAACTGCCGGTGGCCGAGACCAGCGGCAAACGCGTATCCTGCGCGATCCACTCGCCGACTTCGTGGCCCGCCCCGATGCACACGTTGAACACGTCGGTGACGGGGAAGTCGAGTGACTTGGCCACGTCGTGTACCAGGTGCTGCACGGCGATGGCCGTGAGCGGAGCCGCGGGCGAGGGCTTCCAAACGGCCGTATCGCCGCACACGGCCGCCAAGGTGGAGTTCCAAGCCCAAACCGCGACCGGAAAGTTGAACGCGGTGATAATGCCGATCGGGCCTAACGGGTGCCACTGCTCGAACAGCCGGTGCTCGGGCCGCTCGCTGGCGATGGTCAAGCCGTGCAACTGCCGCGAGAGCCCTACGGCAAAGTCGCACATGTCGATCATCTCTTGGACTTCGCCTTCGCCCTCGCTGCGAATCTTGCCGGTTTCAAGCGTAACGAGCAGCCCCAAGTCCTGTTTGTGCTCGCGGAGCTTCAGACCAAATCGCCTGATGAACTCGCCACGCACGGGGGCCGGCACGCGCCGCCAGTAGCGAAAGGCATCCTGAGCCGCGGCGACAACCTGGTCGTAGGTATCGCGGTTGGCGGTGCGCACCTCGGCCAAGGTTTCACCGGTGGCCGGATTCAGCGAGGCGATCGTTTCTCCGCCCGGTTCGGCAATCCAACGGCCGTTCAGGCTGACTCCAGAGTTGCTGTGCTCGATTCTCAGCCGCTTGAGCAAATCGGCAAACATGGACAGCCTCCCGTGCAACCTGCCAGATGGAACCTGCGCAGCCACGTGCCAAGAGCCGCAGCCCCGCCGGGAGAATCATAGAAACTGCGTGCCCAGCGGACAAACGCCTTGCGGCTTACGTCGCCGTATTGGTGACGGCATCAGTGGTACCACCGGCAACAAAATAGCAGCAGCCCGGAACACGCTGCTGCTGTATGCGATGTTGTTTTGAAGGCTGGTGAAACCGTAGCTTGGCCGAGGTCTAACGCACGCTATCGGCCTGGAGTTCGTAGATCGCCACGGTCTTGGTTTCGTCGAAGGGGTCCTTCATCTCGTTGAAGAGGAAGATGCCTTCCACGGTGATCGGCCGGACCGTGTACGTGGCCGTCTTGCCCGGCTTCATCTTGACCATGATGCAGTCGTAAAGCGCGGCGCCGGGGCCAAAGCAGCATTCCTGGTTATCGCGCACCAGGACGAACTGGTTGAGTTCCTGATAGAAGGCTCCGCTAGGGTGGATGTAACCCCGGATACGGATCGGTTCGCCGAACAGCATCTCCACCTGGTCGGTGAACAGGCTGCGGTCGAACGGCGCATCCTTGTCCATCTCGAACTTGATGTGATCAAACGCGATGTCGAAGCGGCCATCGCGGCCCCGTTCGGCTTTGGGAATGACCAGCGGCTCCTTCTTTTCCGGCTGCTGGGCTGGCGTTTCAGCCGCAGCCAACAGCCGCGGATCGACCGGCGGGGCGACGCTGTCGTCTTCCGAGACTTCGGCCAGCGTGCCAACATTGGGGGCAACCGGCATGCTGCCGGCAGGAGCGCCCTGAGGTGAAGCCGGATCGCCGGCAGTTTCCGACGGTGCCGGCCGGGGAGCAGCGTCCGGGGCCGCTTCGGCTTCGGACGGTTCGGCCGGCTTGGGCGCGGCCGCATCGAACTCTTCGATGAACCGCTGGATCTCGGCTTCTTGCGTGGCGTCGGCCGCGGCCAGTTCATCCTCCGTTGGCCGCTGGTTCTGTCCACACCCTGCTGCGAGTATCAGGATCAGGCTGGCGGCACCGACGGAGCGTTTCATTTCAGGTAGTCCGCTTCAAGCTGGTACAGAACCTCGCCGACGACTCCGGAGTCGGCCGGGAGCACGTGGAATTCACCGGCCAGTTTGAACATGCGCTGGCTATAGGTCAACTCCAGCGGATCTTTCAGCTTGACCAGGATCTTGTCGGTGAGCTTGGGCTGACCGCCGAAGCAGCAGTCGCCGTTATCGCGGCACAGCACAAACTCTTTGATGCCTTCCAACTGCCGCGTGGGGTAGACGTAGCCCTTGATGAATACCTTCTTGCCGTTGAGGGCCACGGCTGAAGGCGGCGGCACCAGGAGTGGATTATCGCGCGGCGGCTGCAGCGGTTCGTACGAGATGCGTTCGTACCCCTCGGGCACTTCGGTGTGATAGATGTACGCCTGGAGGCCGACGCCGCTCACCATGAAAAAGGCCGAGAGGACGATGCCGGCCGTCGCCAAACCGTTGCCGGTGAACTCGGTGGGCCGGTTCTTGATCTGCCGCTTGGCGATCAGGCCAAACAGGATGCCCAGGATCGGCACGATTGCCAGGTACGGGTCCAAGAACGCCATCAGGCTCAACACACCAATAGCCAGGCTGGCTACGGCAGACTTGGGGATCGCCCGGTACGGCACGTACACATTGTCTTCGTTCCAGTCGTCGCCGGTTTGTTGGTAAGTTTCGGCCAGGTCGAGACTCATCCCAATCCGCTCCGACTCAGAAGGTGCAACCGGTAACAAAGCCAAGGGATATCCAGTTGCCTGGGGAGTTTCGCCGTAAGGGGGCGTTGCGGGAAACTTCCGCCGCGGCAGGTTTCAGCGGGGAGTGCGATGGGAGTCGTTTCCCGCTTGGTGGTTGATCGTGCGGACGCCTTCCCCGGAATGGAAAGCGCGGCGGTGCCGCCTCGCAATCACCGCTGCTTTTGCACCGGCGCTGGCAAGGCAAGCACTCTGTTTCAGTATAGCGGCGGCTAGGGTAAATACGAGAGAACGCGGCGATTGGTTTCCCTCGACCGCGGGATACGGCGGCGCAACGTGCCGGCTGGGAGCAGTTCACCAGCCAGGTGGGACATTTCGCAGGTGGGGATCGTGTCGTCTGCCGAATCCCCCTCTTTAGGGCGGCTTGCCCCCTTCTGGAAATGGACGCCAGGGGCAAATACTCTGGAGTTTGCCCCAATGGTGGGGTGGCACGGAGGAAGCGTTGCTAGCATGGCGATGCGGCTGTTGGCCGAACACGCCGATGGTAGGGTCAGCGGGATCGATGCATGCAGATCGACCGCTGCGTCGTGCGGTTTTCCCCGCGAGTTGGGCCGGGTTTTTCCGCACTCGCCTTCTGCGATGATGGCTCCCTGCGTAGAATAAATCGCGGCTATGAAAGCCAGCGATTTCGTATACCACAACCAAATAGTGACACGCGCCCACGAGGGTGCGGAGCTCACGGCGGCCGTCTCAGGAGGAGACCGGTAGCCGTGACGGCAGGCAGCGCGGTCCGGCCATACGGTGCTGGCGGCGGTGCTTGTCTGACACTGTTTGGGGCGGCGGACCCATGCGTGAGCCTGGGCTTTATCTCTCCCGCCATAGAGGAATTCGACGGTGACGGTTGGCAGCAGACGAGTGCGGGTGCAACGACTGCTTCGCGAAGCCGAGGGCTACCTCGAGCTGAAGATGCCACAGCAGGCGTTGCAGACGTTGGCACGCATCGACGACCCGGGCACCTTTCGCAGCCAAACGCTGTATCTTCGCGGCCAGGCGCTGCAGATGATGCAGTTGTATGAAGAAGCCATCGAAGCGCTGGAAGGTGCCGCCGATCTGAGTCCCAGCAACACCGACATCGTCCTGGCATTGGCCTGGTGCTACCGTCGCGCCGGGCGCTTGCCGTCGGCCATCGCTACGCTGGAGCAGGCGCTGCTGATCGAACCCGATAACGCGCAGCTGCTGTACCATTTGGCGCGCGATTTCAGTCTGTGCGGCAAGCGCCGCCGGACGCTGGATCTGCTGGCGATGGCCCTGGAACGCGATAGCCAGTATCGCGAACTCATTGCCACCGAGCCGGACTTCGATCCGCTGCGCGGCGATCCGGAGTTCCAGGCACTCACGGCGATCATTGTCTAAGACCGCCGTGCTGCCGGCCTTCCTCGCTGTCTGCTTCCCTGCGCTGTAGCCGCCTGGCTACTTGAGGGCTGCCACGCCCTCGGTCAGGAATTCGGTCAGCGACTTCTTGGGCGTCGTAATCTTCAGCACCGGCGCGAAATCGGCGAACTCGGCGTCGATCTCGGTCAGCACCGACTGGATCGGCTGACTGTTCCGGTTGGGCAGCCGCTGGTAGTAGTCCATGAACTGCGCGGCTTCGGGCCAGCAGTTATCGTGGTTGGCCGGCAGCAACGCCGACAGGGCCACCGCCACCTCGGCCGGCCGCTCGGCAGCCTGCTCGATCAGCGTATCGATGTCGGTGTGTTGCTCGATCAGCCGGGCCATCGCCTCGGGCAGATTCCACTGGCGAGCCATCACGCCGGCCACGTCGCTGTGGGCGTAGCCGAAGCGTTCGCGCTCCAGGTTCGACAGCCGGCACTGGCCATCCATCCGCGAGTTGAGCAACTGCTCGTAGGTGTCCGGGAATTCCTTGGCCAAGAGCGGCACGGCCATATCTTGCAGCAACGCCGCGGCAAACGGTTCTTCAACCTCTTGCGCGCCTAGTTGCTTGGCCAGCTTGCGGGCAAACAACGCCCGACGCAGCGAGTCCTGCCACAGGCTACGCAGATCGAACGGCCCGCACTTGGGGTTGGGCATCAGGCTGAAGACGGCGCTCCACAGCGCGAAGTTCTTGATCGTCCGCATGCCCACCAGCGTGATCGCGGTCTTCACGCTGGAGATCTCACGGGGGAAGCCGAAGTACGATGAGTTCACGAACCGCAGCACTTGGCTGGTCAGGCCGGGATCAGCTTCGATCGGTACGGCAAACTGGGCCGGACCGCAATCAGGATCCTTGGAAAGCTGCAGTAGCGTGATCGCGCTTTGAGGCAGCGCAGGCAACTGTCCGGCAGCAATCAAACGATGGATATCAACGGTGGCGGTTGCCATGTGAGATCGATTCCTTTGCGCGTGCTTCTCGGGTGCAACTTTAAGGGAGGACCCAGACTCCTGGCTCCGACAGCAGAGAAGTTGCGCGGCCCGCGCTGGATCACCAGCGTGGAGCATGGGCCGATCGCCTGGCAACCTGGAAAGACGGCCAGTCGGCAAGCCCCACTGCGCGGATTGATGGCCGCGCCGCCATCGCCTCGTTCTCTGCTCGCGCTTAAATCTAGGTCACATCCACCAGAAGGCAAAAACGGCCATCGATCCATTCGTTGCTGTTGTCGCGAGAGCACACGGCCGCCGGTGCGATGCTGTACTTTCGCCTCGTGCTGAGATGGGGATGTGATGCGTTTCGGCGACATGCGTTTGCCGGCCGCGACATCGATCCGCTGCGCTAAGCCTCGACGAATCAATACGTTAAATGTGGCCGTTGCACGGTTGCCATGGCTTGGCCCGCCGTTTGCCTACCAACGGGTAGGAACCTATCGCTTATGACGGAAATCCAGCATCGGGACGATGGAAAGATCGGCTGCATTCGTGAGCTGCCGGGGCTTGGCGCTATGCCTGTTGCCGCTGTTGGCGGCGACGGCGGGCGAACGCACGAGTACGCTTCCGTCCGCCGTCCGGTCGCGCGATCGCGGCGAGGTGTGGTGCCTTCAGGCTGTCGCCGTCGGCGTAACGCTGGTGCAAGCCACCGAACGAGAAACGCTGGCGAGTACCGCCGCCGACGATGAAGTGGGGCCGCGGTGGCGGCGCACCGCCTGGGGCTGGGAACGCAGCGAGCTATGGCGCGTGGGACCGCCCAGCAAGCCGGCCCCGATGTTCGACCCGGTTTTGTTTGCGGCGCTTCAGTGCATGCTTTCGCTCATGGCCTTGATTGCCTGGCCCGATGGCTAGGGCTTTGAGCAAGCCACAGTGAACGAGCACGGCATGGGGCGGCCAATCACTTCGCTAGAACGACGCGGCCTAAACTTCATCGAGGTCGCCACGTGCATGCGGCTAATGTTGCAAGCGTCTTGGAACAGTTCGTACGGGGGGGCATGCGGTATGGCCATGCCGAAGTTTTCTTGACATGGCCATGCGCGACGGGGAAGTTGATAGATATCGATCTCCGTACGGGCCGTTTCCACCAGAACAAGCCGCCGATGGGAAGCTCCCACCTGGTGATTCTGTGTGCGCTCTTGGCTGCCGGATTCAGCCGACCGGCCGCGGCAGACGAGATGCGCCAAGATACCGGCGGTGACGACTGGAAGATGGAACGGCTGGTGACGACCGATGGCAAGGTACACCTGGGCCTGGTCGAAGCCGAGGACGACGCCAACTACCACTTCCTTGAATTGGTGCGGCGACAAGGGCAGCCCATGTTTGCCGTGCGCCGCCCCTACGGCAAAGACGAAGTCCAATCGCTTGAGCGGCTCAACAGCCAGGAACGCCAGGAGCTGATGGCGCGCTGGCAGCGGTTCCGGCGGCGAGCTCGCGTTCAGGCCGGACGGTTTTCCTCGATCAAGCTCACACAGCAGACCTCGCCCGCTCACGAAGTCACCTGGCATTACCATGGCGACTGGTTCAACCTGGTGAGCGACGGCGACGAGAACGTCACGCGGCAGACGGTCGGCCACCTGGAGCAAGTGTTCGCGGCGCTGTCGCAAGTGCTGCCGCCGCGGTCCGCCCGCGATGGTTCGCGGCTCACGATCTACGTGTTTCACTCGGACGAAGCCTATCGCCGATTTGCCGCCATGCGGGGCATCGTTCTCCAGAACGATGCGTTCTTTGCCGCCGATGAGAATGTGATCGCGGTTTACTCGCCGCTGGCGCGAATCGCCCGCGAGTCGGCCCAGGCCCAGGCCGAACACGAGGCCCTGGTTGCCAAGATCGACGCCCTGCGCAGGGACATCCCGCAGCGGCTCCAGGAAGAACGCGAAAAACTGGTCAAAGCCAAACGGTCCGAGGCGGAGATCCGCACCTATCTGTCGCGGCTGCGGGCAAAGCTGAACCAGGAGCTGGACACGCTCCGCAAGACCACCGAACAGACCGCCCGGCAAAATCAGCGCGTGCTGGAAAAACGCACCGAGGCCTGCCTGACGACCCTGCGGCACGAAGCGTTCCACGCCTACCTGGAAAACAAGGTGTTTCCATTGCGCGAGAACCAGGTGCCGCGCTGGCTGCACGAAGGCCTCGCGCAAGTCTTTGCTCACGGCATCCTGGAGGGCGATACTCTGCGGGTCGATGCCCCCGACCCTGAGTTGCTGCGGGTTCTGCAAAACGACCTGAAGACGAACCCGCTGCCGCTGGAGCGGCTGTTCCATGCCGAGGCCAAGGATTTTCTGCCCACCGACGCCGCCGACCGGGCCAAGGCCAGCCGGTTGTATGCCTATGCCTGGGGCATGGCCTGGTACCTGCTCTTTGAGGACGATGAAGCGTGGACGATGGAGGACCTGGCCCGGCTGGTCGGTCCCGGCGAGCCTAAGGATCCCGTGCAACGGTTTGAGGCCGTGGCTGGGATGCCGCTCAGCCAGTTTGAAGCACGCTGGCGCAACGCGATGCTCAAGGTAAAACCGGCGCGCTAGATCGCACGCCGTCGGCTCTAACCACGCGGCTGCAGATTAACGGTGAGCAGCGCTTTGCTTGCCTGGCGGCACGCTTACGCTTCTTCGCTCTTGAGCGGAGCCACCTGGGTTGTCGGCAGTTGGATGGTGAACTGCGTGCCGCGGCCCGGCTCGCTTTGCACGAAGATCTTGCCGCCGTGGGCTTCGACGATCTTCTTGGCCGTGGGCAGCCCCAGCCCGGTGCCGCCTCCCTTGGTCGACCAAAAGGCTTCAAAAATATGGCTGAGGGTTTCCTCGGTCATGCCGCAGCCGGTGTCGATCAGGTCGACGGCCAGTCCCTCGGGCACGCGGCGCGTGCGGACTTCCAACCGCCCGCCGCCGGGCATGGCCTGCTGCGCGTTGAGCACCAGGTTGTGCAGCACGCTTCGCATCTGCTCGCGGTCGATCAGGACCGTCGGCAAGTTCGGGTCCAGCAGTCGTACGATTTCGATATTGGCATCGCGCGCCTGCGGCGAGAAGAAGTCCAACTGCTCTTCGATGAGCCTGTTGATATCGACCTCGCCCCGGCGGAGCGGCCGCGGGCGGGCAAAGCCAAGAAAGTCGTTCAGCAGGGTGGTGAGCCGCTGGCATTCCTTTTGAACGCGGGCAATCCGCTCCAAAGCCCGCCGCTCGCGCGGGGTGGCGGCCTCGCTGAAATCCTCGGCCAACAGCTCGATGTTCAGGCTGATTGTCGATAGCGGGTTCTTGATCTCGTGCGCCAGGGCACCTGCCAGCACGGCGATCTCGGTGTACTGGGCGCGCAATTGGTCTTCGCTGCTGGACATGCTTGAACCATCGCCTCTTGCCAAGCGTGCCGATTGCGACGGGCGGCCGTGTGAGCGGGCCGCGCGTCGCATGGCACCTGCGTTCGTTCCGGAAGAAAAATTCTTTGTACCCCCCGGCGGCTGTGGATCAAGATCACAGCAACTGGGCGGAGCCAGCAAGAAATCGTCGTGCCTGGCCGGGGACGCGGACAATGAAATAAGCCTGCCCGCGATCCAATCTATGGAACGCGGGCAGGCGTCAGCATTGGGAGTTCTAGGCTGCCTGGCCAAGCCAGGCTGGCCGTCGGCAGGCCGTGTTTAGCCTTCCTCGTGCGAGGCTTCCGCCGGTTGGCCGTTGGCGGCTTCTTCCAGCTCGCGCTTGGCCACGCGGTGGCTGAGCTTCACGCGATTCTGCTCGTCGATCGCGATCACCTTCACGTCGAGAATGTCGCCCACCTTGCAGATGTCGGTCACATTCTTGACGAAGCCGTCGGACAGCTCGCTGATGTGGCACAAGCCGTCCTTGCCCGGCAGGATCTCGATAAAGGCACCAAAGTCCTTGATGCTGGTCACGCGGCCGCGGTAGATGCGGCCCACCTGCACCGAGGCGGTCAAGGCTTCGACCTGCTCCAGGGCCCGGCGAGCGTTCTCGGCGTTTTCGCTGGCAATGGTCACGGTACCGTCGTCCTCGACGTCGATGGTGACGCCGCACGACTCCTGGATACCGCGGATCACCTTGCCGCCCGGGCCGATCAGCAGGCCGATCTTGTCCGGGTGGATGTGCGTCTGGATCAGACGCGGTGCGAACGTCGAGATGTCGGCATTGGGCCGCGGGATGGCCGAGAGCATCTTGCGGAGGATCTCGATGCGGGCCTCGCGCGCCTGGGCCAGCGTGGCGCGGATGATTTCCTCGCTGATGCCGTCGATCTTGAGGTCGAGCTGGATACCCGTCACGCCGCGCTGGGTACCGGCCACCTTGAAGTCCATGTCGCCGTAGTGGTCCTCGTCACCGATGATGTCGGTGAGCAGCACCCACTGATCGTCGCTCTCCTTGACCAGGCCGATCGAGATGCCGGCCACCGGGTTGCTGATCGGCACGCCGGCCGCCATCAAGCCCAGGGTCGCACCGCAGACCGAGGCCATGCTGCTGGAGCCGTTGGATTCCAGAATGTCGGAGATCACGCGGATCGTGTAGGGGAAGACTTCCGGATCGGGCAGCACCGACTTGACGCTGCGTTCGGCCAGCGCGCCATGCCCGTACTCGCGCCGTCCCGGTCCGCGGATCGGGCGGCACTCGCCCACCGAGAACGGCGGGAAGTAGTAGTCGAGCATGAACTTCTTGCTGTATTCCTCGAACAGGCCATCGACCTTCTGTTCATCGCGGCCGGTACCGAGCGTGACGGTGATGAGCGCTTGCGTCTCACCGCGCTGGAACAGGGCCGAACCGTGCACGCGGGGCAGCACGTCCACTTCGCACTCGATCGGACGCAGCTCCTTGTGGCCGCGGCCATCGGGCCGGGTGCCCGACAGGATCAAGTCGCGGACAACCCGCGCTTCCAGGTCGTGCCAGGCCTTGTTGAAGGCGGCCAGCGAAATGGCGCCCTCGGCCTCGGGATCGGGGATCAGCTCCGCCTGCACGCGTTCGCGCAGCTCGCGGACGGCCTCAGCCCGGGCTTGCTTGCCCGGCGTCTGCTTGACCTGCTTGAAGGTCTCGTAGTAGTTTTCGCGGAGCCGGTCGAACAGGCCGTCGTCGGCGGGGATCTCGTACTGGGCCTTGACCACCCCGACCTTTTCGTACAGTTCCTGCTGCAGGTCGCAGAGCTGACAGACGTACCGGTGCGCTTCCATGATGCACGCGGCCATCTCGTCTTCAGGCATTTCGCGGGCGAAGCCCTCGATCATCATCACCGACTTGTAGTTGCCGGCGACCACCAGATCGAGGTCGCTTTCTTCCAGATCATCCTGGGTGGGGAAGGGGATCAGCCGGCCATCAACCCGGCCCAGCCGGACGGCAGCCAGCGGAGCGGCAAACGGCGTGGGCGAGAGCCCCAGCGAAGCGGCCGCCGCGTTGATCGCCAGCACGTCGCCATCCTGTTGGCGATCGCTGGAGAGCACCATGCACTGGATCTGGACTTCGTCGCGGAACCACTCGGGGAAGAGCGGGCGGATCGGCCGGTCGATCAACCGGGAGCTCAGAACTTCCTTGAGGGTGGGGCGGCCTTCGCGCTTCAGGAAGCCGCCGGGGAACTTACCTGCCGCCGCGGTCCGCTCGCGGTAATCGCAGGTGAGGGGGAAGAAATCGGTGCCCGGCCGGGCAGGGCCGGTGGTGGCGGCGGCTAGAACGACCGTTTCGCCGTATTGTGCCAGGCATGCGCCCGCCGCCTGTTTTGCCAATTTGCCCGTTTCGAGTGAGAAGACCTGTTCGCCGATCTGCTTTTCAACACGTACTTTCAATTTCTTACATCCTGATACTACGGCTCCTGGCCGGCGTCTGCAAACAGCGGTCTTCAGGCAGCGCGGAGGACGCTACAACAGCCTGCTGGCAAAGCACGAAGCAAGGGGCGCGAGGGCAGTGCCCAGGGCGGCGGATAGACCGGGCCGGGAGCCGATGAAGCGCCCCCGGCTACAGAACGTTTCCGCCTGGCGGGCGTTTTGAATCGACAGCGGAGGGGGTGCTGCGGGATGCGAATGAATGCGGGGAAGAGCAACCGTGGCTGGTTGAGTCCGCCGCGCGCGACGGCGGCCACCAAGCCACGAGAGCCCCGCCCTGAGCGCGGCCACGATCGGCCAATGATCTGGTCGCGGGGCCACGACCAACCACCGCAACCATGGATAGGGAAGGCCGGGGGCAATGGCCCCCCAGCCCAAGCCGACTACTTGCGCAGTTCCAACCGCCGGAGAATTTCCAGGTACCGGCTGGGGTTAACGCGCTTCAGGTAGTCCAGCAACCGGCGACGGCGGCTCACCATCGCCAGGAGGCCCCGGCGGCTGGCGTAGTCCTTCTTGTGCGACTGCATATGCTCGGTGAGGCGATTGATCCTGCTGGTCAGGATGGCAATCTGCACTTCGGGCGAGCCCGTGTCGCTGTCATCGCGCCGGAAATCAGTGATCAGTTGGGCCTTACGCTCTTTCGTAATCATTCGCGGACGCAACCCCTCCTCGTGTGACGATCCCGCGCCTTGCAGCAGGGATGTAGTAGTCCTCCGGCGAAGAACGGGAATGGTCCCGCCAGGAACTTACCACAATACAAACCAAAATTCAGAAGCCTATAGTCTAGCGTTCGCCCAGGGGCGTGCAATGGGCAATAAAGCAGGCCGGCTCACTTTTCTGGCCGGCGCCCGCCCCGGCAGCCGCGCATCCGAATCCCCACCAACGGTTGGGGCCTGGCGGCCGCGCTTGGGTACCGTTGCTAATTATGGCAACTGTACCAGTGATTATTGCCGGCAAAACGCATACCAGGCAACTGTTAGCTGCCGGGCTGCCGCGGGCATGCTCGAAGCGGCTCTACCCTGCGGCGGCCAACACCACAGAATCGGCCAAGAGCCCCGCGGCTCGTTAGCTTCTTGTGCGCGGTTGCCGCGATTCCCTGGTGTCAGTCGCGACTTGCGCACGCCGGACGCCGGTGCGCACGAGGGCTCTCGCCGTGGGGACGCCGCTGGATCGGCGGCACGGTCCGCTGCCAGTTGCGATCGAGCACCTGGCAGCGAAACAGCTCGGCCAGGGCCTCGAAGGCGTCGCGCGGGCCGATCTTCTTGCCCTGGCTCCAGGTGCGATAGCGATAGCCGATCGGCACCTCGCAAATTCGGGCACCCGCCTGGGCCAGCCGGCACGAAAGCTCCGGCTCAAACGTAAATGCCCGACTCTTTAGCGAAAGTTGCCGCAGCAGGTCTGCCCGCACCAGCTTGTAGCACGTTTCCATGTCGGTCAGGTTGAGCCCCGCGGCTACGTTGGCGGCTTCGGTCAGAAAGTGATTGACCAGCCAGTGCCACCAGGGGCTGCTGCGGGGCCCGCCACGGGGAAAACGGGTGCCAAACACGGCGTCGGCTTCGCCGGCCAGGATCGGGGCCAGCAGGCGGGGGATGTCGGCCGGGTTGTATTCCAGGTCGGCGTCCTGCACTACGGCCACGTCGCCGGTCATGTGTTTGATGGCGGTGCGGACCGCGGCGCCTTTGCCCAGGTTCCGCCGATGCCGCACAACCCGCAAGCGCGGTTCGTCGGCCGCCAGTGCATGCAGGATGCGATAGCTGGCATCGCTGGAACCGTCGTCCACCGCCACCAGTTCGATTTCCACCGGCAGCCGCACGGCCGTAACTCGGCTCACGATGGTGGCCACCGTGGCTTCTTCGTTATAGACGGGCATCAACACGCTGAGCCGCCGTACCGGGGGTACGGTGCCGCCTGCTCGGGGATTGGGTGCGGTGGGGGGGGCCATGCCCAGGTTTGCCATTTCGATACGAATCGCCGCGCGGGCCGCAATCCGAGCCGGCGTTTTTGCTCACCTTACGCGTCGCGGCTTTACAGTTCTACAGCCATTCTTCATACTGATCGACCCATGCCAACGGTAGACGGCTTGGGCAACAGGAGCAGAGCCGCGATGCTGCGATTGTCGGTCAACGAAGTCACGACGTTTCGCTGGTCGTTCGAAGAAGACGTCGCGCGGTATGCCGAGGCCGGTCTCTCGGCCATCGGAGTTTGGCGTCAAAAACTGTCCGACTGCGGCGTCGAGCGCGCGGTGGAACTGTTGCGGGAACATGACCTGCAAGTTTCCAACTTCTGCTGGGCGGGCGGGTTCACCGGCAGCGATGGCCGAACCTACCGCGAAAGTCTGAACGACGCCCACGAAGCCATCCAAACCGCGGCGGCCATCGGCGCTCGCTGCCTGGTCGTCTACAGCGGAGCCCGGGCGGGCCACACGCTCAATCACGCCCGGCGGCTGATCCACTCGGCCCTCACGGAACTGGTGCCGCTGGCCGAGGAGTTCGGAGTAGATCTGGCCGTGGAACCGATGCATCGTGATTGCGCGGCCGATTGGACCTTCCTCACTTCGCTGGATGATACGCTCGAGCTGCTCGACGCGGCCGGTAGCCCACACCTCAAGCTGGTGTTCGACACCTACCACCTGGGCTTCGATCCGAACATCCTCGACCGGATCGACGAAATCGCTCCGCGCATCGGCGTGGTGCATCTGGGCGACGGCAAAACGCCTCCCCGGGGCGAGCAGAACCGCTGCCTGCTCGGCGAAGGTGTGGTGCCGCTACAAGACATCATCCGCAAACTGATCGACGCTGGCTATACCGGTTACTTCGACGTAGAACTGATCGGCGAAGAACTGGAAAGCTGCGACTACGGCGAACTGCTCAACAACTCCAAGCAGGTCGCCTCGCAGATGTTGGCCGAAGTCTTATAACAACTTGCAGTTGCCCGGCGTACCGGGCAACTGCCGCTGGTCGAGCGATTCTTCAGCTCTTACGTGCGGCTGGCTTTATACAAGTTGAACGTGATGTGCGCTTGCCCGTGGTGGTGCGCCTCGTGCCAGCCGATCACGTACAGGCAGTCGCGGACCGTTAGCCCACGTGCCTGAAGCGCCGCAGGAATCTCCTCCAACCGGTCTTCGGGGTACGTGGCCAGCGTTTCCAGCAAGTGCTCGCGGCTTTCGGCCAGCACCGTCCGAATCTCGTCCACGGTGGGGATATTGTCGTCGGGCGTGCTGCCGCCACGGAAACGCGGCCAGAGGTCGGTGAACGCCGCGGGCCGCGCGGGGTTCAGCCGCTCGGTGGCAAAGATCTCTTCTGTCACACCGATGTGCATCAACTGCCAACCGATGTGCGCCCTGCCAGGACCGGGCCGCCAGCCCAGTACGGCCGTCGGATCGGGCTCAGCGGCGATCTTGTCCAGCAGGTCCAATGTGCGCTTGCGGTAGAACGCGTAGCTCTTGGTGAAAGTTTCAACGGTCGACACGTGATGATGCTCCTCTTGGGAACGCGGTAGCGTGAAATGTCTGCGCATGCTCGCAGACGGAGGCGGCAACTCGCCGCCAATGCCATCGACCGCCGGCGAAAACGTGTGGCTTACGCTGGGGCGATGCTCGCCACAAGCCGGTCGTTGGCCAAGCGGTGGGGCGTGACGGCGACAATCATTCCCGGTTTCAGCTCGTTGGCAGCCGGGCCGGCAACGGTAAGCTCCAGCGGCGCGTAGCGGCACGTGGTGCCGGTGAATACGGCCGACGGCTCCGCACCTTCCCCCGGCGATGGGGCTGCGGTGGCTTCGCCTTCCAGCAGCACGTGCAACTCGCGGCCTACCAGGCTTTCGAAGTACTGTTGCCGGAGCTCGGCTTCGATCTCAGTCAGCCGGTGCACGCGGTCGGCCTTCACGTCGCCGGGCACCTGGTCGGACATTTCAGCGGCCGGCGTGGTTCGCCGGGGGCTGAAGGGGAAGATGTGGATCTTGGAGAAACCCACCTCGCGGGCCACGCGGCAGGTGTCGGCAAAGTCTTCTTCGGTCTCGCCGGGAAAGCCCACGATGATGTCGGTGGTCAGCGCCGGATGATCCAACCGCTCGCGGATCAGGTGGCAGCGATCGACGAACCGCTTGGCGCCCCAGCGACGCTTCATCCGCCGCAAAATCCGGTCGGAACCGCTTTGCAGGCAGACGTGCAGGTGCGGGCAAACCTTGCCGGGGTTTGCAGCCATCACGTCGATCAGCTCGCGGGTGACTTCCGTGGCCTCGATGCTCGAAAGTCGCACGCGAAAATCGCCAGGCAAGGCCACGATCTGCTCCAGCAGGTGCGAGAGCCGCAGCCATTGGTCCTTGGGACGCTGGCGATTGAAGTCCACGCCGTAATGGCCCAGGTGAATGCCCGTGAGCACGATCTCACGATAGCCATGGTCGACCAGCCGGGTGATCTCATCGAGGATTTCGGCGGCTGGCCGGCTGGACATCTGCGGCCGCACGGTGGGGATGATGCAGTAGCTGCATTTGAGCAGGCAGCCATCCTGCACCTTCACGTAGGCCCGATGCCGCGTGCCAAACTCCGAAATGCCGGTGGGGATGTCGACCACGCCGAAGCGGCCCAGCACGTCGGGCAGTTCGCGCTTGTCGGTGATGACCTCGGCTACGTTGGGCAGTGCCGCCACTTCCTCGGGCGCCCGGGTGGCATAGCAGCCCATCACGACGATACGGGCGTGCGGGTTGCGGCGCGCCAGGCGGCGAATCACTTGCCGGCTCTTGGCGTCGCCCTCGTTGGTGACGGTGCAGGTGTTCACGATGCACAGGTCGGCCGGCGCATCGTCAGCCGCGTCCACGTAGCCAATGCTGAGCAGGCCCTGGCGGAGATATTCGGTCTCGTACTGGTTAACTTTGCAGCCGAGCGTAATGGCCTTGAGCGACGGCATGGCGGCGGGCAAGCGAAGGGAGGAACCAATAAAACCAATCCAAGGAGTCAATTCGTTCAACTATACCAGCCTGGGCCCGGCTTGGGCACCGGCGGCCGGGCCGCTCCGCGGGGCCGGCGACTCCCCAAGCAGGCAGGGGGCCGCCGGGACGAGGCCCCCCGCAAAATCGGGTCAGAACATCGCGGCAGCCCAGGCGGCGAATTATTCTTGAAGCGTCACCTCCGGTATCGGTGGTTTGGCTAACTGCTTTCGAGTCGAAGTTCGAGGAGTCGCCATGACGTCGCCCACGCCCCAGCCTGCTGCCTCGCCTGTTCAGCCCGCGGTTTCCCAGCCCACGACGCCGACGTCACCCCAGCACGAGCGGCTGGGGCGGCGGCGATTTCTGGCAACGACCGTGGCCGGGGCCGTGGCGCTTGCTACCGCCCGGGCGTGGGGACGCGATTACAGCAAGGACGCGCCGCCGCCCAAGTACCCCGACCCCGATATCGTGGTGCTCGATCCACGCTTCGCCAGGTACAAGATCGGCAATACGGCGATCCAGCGGATCTATCACAGCAAGGACATGCTCTGGGCTGAAGGCCCGGCCTGGAACGGCGTGGGCCGGTACTTCATCTGGAGCGACATTCCCAACAACGTGCAGCTCCGCTGGTTGGACGACGATGGCCATGTCAGCCGGTTCCGGTATCCGTCCGGCAACAGCAACGGCAACACGTTCGACTACCAGGGCCGCCAGATCTCCTGCGAGCACGGCAACCGCCGCGTGGTGCGATACGAGTACGATGGCTCGGTGACCGTACTGGCCGACAGTTACAACGGCAAGCCGCTCAACGCACCCAACGACGTGGTCGTGCATCCAGACGACGGCGCGGTGTGGTTCACCGACCCTGGCTACGGCAGCCTGCTGAACTACGAGGGCAACAAGGCTCCCAACGATTCGCCTCAGCCCTACCAGAAGGAAGCGGTCTACCGGTTGGACGTTTCCACCGGCAAACTGACCAAGGTTACCGACGAAATCTATAAGCCCAACGGCCTATGCTTCTCGCCCGACTATAAGAAGCTGTACGTGGCCGATACCGGGGCCAGCCACTATCCCGACGCTCCCAAGAACATCAAAGTGTGGGAAGTGGTCGATGGCAGCAAGCTGGCCAACGGCCGCGAGTTCGCCGACATGAGCATGGAGCTGAAGCGGAAGGGCGAAAATGGCGGCCTAATGGTCGAGAAAGTGGCCGGCCTGGCCGACGGCATCCGGGCCGACATCGATGGCAACATCTGGGCCGCGGCCGGCTGGGTGGGCGACGGTTACGACGGCGTCCACATTTTCGCTCCGGACGGAACGCGGATCGGTCTGATCCGCCTGCCGGAGATCTGCTCCAACGTGTGCTTTGGCGGTCCCCGCCGCAACCGGCTGTTTATGACGGCCAGCACGTCCATCTACGCCGTATATGTAGAAACCCGCGGCGCCCATATTACCTGAGCGCGCGGGTTTCCGATTCAAGGCCTGTCACGGCTCTCGCGTGCCGCGATCATCACGATACATCGGTGGTGATTGCCTCGCGCCTGTTTAGCGGTCCGCACAGCAAGCCCTAAAGGCCGCACGATCATCATCAAGGCGTGCGTCGATGGGGATGGTCCGCGCAGCGGACGCGTCGCTACTCACGCAGATGGCTGATCCGGCGGTACACGCGCGACGTGTGTCGCTGCTGGTCAAAGGGGGCGAGGATGCCGGCTTCGATCAGCTCACGCCGCATGGCGACGCCGCGGCCAATGCCGTTGCCCGCGATTGAGGAGGGATCGAACGGGTGGAACGAGAAGATGCCGTCGGAGCCGCGAATCCGCCCGTACCAGTCGCGGCCAGACTGGAAGCGGTTCACGTGCTGGTTCACCGTCTCGTGGCAACGCACGCACGAATGACGATCGACCGAGATGAAGCCGGCGTCGTAGTTCTGCGGTACCACGTGGAACGTGTCGCTGGTAGTCGGGGCGAACGTGTAGTTGCCGTCGGCGCCAAACCGCCAGGTTTCACCCAATGCCGAACGGAACGGCGTGGTGGTCAGCAGTTCGATCGCCAGGCGATCGTCGATGGGTGGCAGCGAGTCCACGCCCATCCGCTGATGGAACGTGCGCCGCGGATGGTAGTCGGCCAGGGTCATGTTGGGTAGCCGGCGCGGCTGCTCCAGGTGCTCGACCAGGCGGGTCAGTTCCGGATCGTCGGCAAAGCTGGGCCGCAACTCTCGGATGCGCCGGGCCAGGTGCTCAGCCGTGGGGAACGGCCGGAAAACGTCCACGGCCCAGTCGTCGGCCTCGCGCATCCGCAGCCGCATCTCAAAGGTGTAGTACTTGCCGTCGTAAGCACGCTGCTGCAGCACCTCGCCCACCACGGTGCCGATGGGGAAGGTCCAGGCATAGCCCATGCTGCTGTCGCCGCTCAATTGCTTGCGATACCAGACAATCGGATAGTACCGGCCCTGGTGATCGTAGGGCAGCCACAAGAAGCGGAACGAACGCACATAACGCGAGCGGTGCGTGCCGGCTGGAGTGCCCCAGGGGAACTCGATGTTGCCGTTGCCGTAGGGCTCGCTGCCGTTGGCCGAGATGTTGTAGTAGGCCGAATGGATTCCTTGAAGCTGGTTATCCCAGAACTGGTATGCGCGAGGCATCTCGGCCTCGGTGTAGAGGATCAATCGCGGATCTTGGAGCATCCGCTCCACCTGGGGATCGCCTTCGATCTTGGGCAAATAGGCCCGGTATTGGCGGTCTTTGGCCGCCGGCATCAGGCGAAACAGGGGGGACCACCGCGGAGCAGGTTCCTCAGCCTGCGCCGGGCCGGTCAGGGCCACCAGCAGGCTCGTCGCCAGCAGGATCCTGATCGACTTCGACATCGTGCACTCCTTGTGGATTCGCTGTGGATTGTGGGTAGGGAGAGTGGACCCGTCGGGAGGTGGACGCACGCGCGCCGCTCTCTGCATCGGGGGCTTCGCGGGTTGCGCAACGATCAGCACGCCATGCGTTGTGGCATCCGCGGTCCACTGCTTTGCCGTTTCGGTCAAGGCTCCGGCCAACACGGGGGCCGAGGCGCACTTGCCGGGTGCCCCGAACAAACTGCCCAGTTACGCCGCGATCGGCGGAGCAATCGCTGCCCCGCGAACCAAGGGCGGAGTCGGGCCAGAGGTGCCAGATGAGGTGCAACTGCGATCGCCGAGGATGCACATTGTGCCGCTGGCCCTACGGTTGAGCACGCCAGGCTGGGCGCGCTAGCTGCCTGATGGGAGGTGCTGAGACTGGCGGGCGACGCACTGGTGCGATCTATGCGCGCACCGCGACCGCACGTTCCACCAGACAGGCTTACCGGCCCAGGAAACCGTTCCCCCGTGGCCAACTTGGCCCTAGCTGTTGCGCAGTACTACCGTCGCCGACGACCGAGCGCATCCCGGACACAAGAAGGGGTCAGCTTTCCAAGAACGAGAAGCGCAGCTTGGGCCGCGGCTCCGGCAGTCACGACCGGGGGCCGGCTGGCTGCATTACCAGGCATGCATGCCTGAGCCCGCCGCGCGCCATGGCGACGGTCCAAGCGACAGGACCTCGTCCGCGAGGCTCGCTGCCGCTAGAGGAGCATCTTCCGTGATCGTGGGTGGCTTACGCCGCACGGCCCGCCTCCGTGGAACACCTGGGAGGCGGGATCAACTCCACTGAAGCCATGTGAGACATGGCAGCAACATGGCGAAGAATCTAGCAAACCTTACGGATAGGTAAATAAGCAAATGAGAAAAATGTGCGTAATTTGCCCTGTTTAAGGACTTAGAAAGGTACAGGAAGGCCGCTAGCAGATCAATACGGGATAGGTGCGTAGTTTGGGATATTTGCGTGCGTGCTGTGATTCCCCCTCTTTTGTGGCGCCGTTCGCGGATGGCGGCTATAGCCAGCATTTACCTAAATGGCCCATGTAGGTCGTTGGTGCTGGAAGCCGTTCGCCGGGGCCTGCTGGCGCGGACGCCGTTTTCTGAACTTTGGTGGACGGCGGCGTGCGCCCCGACCGAATATTCAGAAGAACCGGTACAACCTGCAGGGCCGCGCGATCTACCAGCGGCGGTCAACGATTGGAGGAGTCGGAGCAGGATGTTCCGCACCGCTGGGCATTTCGTACCGCCGCGGCTTGCCCGGCTGCGCGGTCGGTTGTCTGGCAATCACCGGTCGAGCCGCACTCCGCACTTCGCGGTGCGCGGCAGGCCGACACACATGCTCGACATGGACCGAGGGGGGAAGCGATGCCGAGGGCGATGTCTGGCCTGATTGCGCTGCGCCGCGCATTCGTTGTCTGCTGGGGCGGCTGGCTTTGCCTGTCCCTCGCAACCGTGGTGCACGCCCAGGGCGTTAGCGGTACCAGTAGCCGCGAAGCCCGCGAAGACGCGATCCGCACCATCCCTTACCGCCAGCTCGATGCCGACGCCCGGCGCAAGGTTGACGCGGTGCTCGACAATGTCACCGTATTCCGCCGGATGCCGGTGCAGATCATGTCGTGCGATCCGGATTTCTACCTGTTCATGATCCATCACCCGGACGTGATGGTCGATCTGTGGAAGGCACTAGGCATCAGCAATCTCACGCTGGTGCGGACCGGGCCAAACACCTTCCATGGCCGCGATACCGAAGGTTCCACGACGGATATCCAGTTCCTTTACAGCTCGCCGGAACTGCACCTGATTTACGCTGTGGGCACCTACGTAGGCGGCGTGTTCAGCAAGCCGATTCACGGCGGTTGCCTGATCCTGCTGCGCTCGGGCTACGCTCAGAACCCGGCCGGCGGCTACTACGTGACCAGCCGGATGGACGCGTTCTTCCGGATCGAGCATTCGGGCCTGGAACTGATGGCCAAGACGTTTCACCCGCTGCTCGTTAAATCGGCCGATACCAACTTCCTGGAAACGGCCAAGTTCTTCAGCGAGCTTGCCCGGGTAGCCGAGACGCGACCCGAACTGTTGCACGCCTGGAGCGAGCGGATGCTGAACATCAGCGCCGAAGACCGGCGGGGCTTTGTGGCCGCGGTCGATCGCGCGGCAATGAGGGCCGATAGTGCCTTCGCCGCGGCGGCCGAGATCGCTACCGGCCCTGGCAAGGCGATCGTGCCGCCGCCGGTGCCTGAAACGGTGATCGACGATACCGATCCCTCGTACGCGACTTCGGTCAACTGGGAACCGGTGACGGCACCTCGGGGCGCCAGCCAAAAGCGCGAAGGCCGCTTCCAACGCTAAACAGCGAGGCTCAAAGCAAGAACACAGTATGAACGGAAAACGCCCCGGCGATGGTGAACATCGCCGGGGCGTTTTTAGTTGTTGGTGTTCGCAGCCTGTGCTTGTTGTTGCGATACCGCTCGAGCCGGTTACTCCTGACCGTTGGTGCGGTCGGTATTCTTGGCTTCGCGACGGCGGCGGCGCATTTCTTTTTCGCGTTCTTTCTTGAGCTTCTTCTTCTCGGCGCTGGAGAGCCGTTTGCCGGTGCCCTTCTTCATGGCGGCCAGGCCACCGCCCGGGTTAGCGGCGATCTGCTGCTGCATTTCCCTCATCATCTTCATGCGGTCGCGCATGCCCATGCCGGCCATGCGCTGCATCATCTCGCGGACCGGCTCGTACTGCTTGACCAGTTCGTTCACTTCATGCGGCTGCACGCCGGCACCGGCGGCAATACGGCGACGGCGGCTCTGGTCGATCACCTGCTTGGGGTTCCGCCGCTCCTCCTTGGTCATACTGTTGATGATGCCGATCAGCCGCTTGATGTCGCGTTCGGCGTCCACCTGCTGGAGCAGTTCGCGGGCGGCGCCCATGCCCGGCAGCAGGCTGAGGATCTTGCCCAGCGGACCCATCTTGGTGGTCTGCAGGAGCATGTCGCGGAAATTGTCGAGGGTGAACTCGCCGCGAGCCAGGGCTTCTTCCTGGCGGCGCATCTCGTCCTGATCAATTTCCATCTGGGCGCGGCGGATCACTTCCAGGATGTCGCCGCCGCCCAGGATCCGGCTGGCCATGCCGTCGGGCCGGAACGGTTCCAGATCCTGGAGATGTTCGCCGGTGCCGAGGAACTTGATCGGTACGCCGGTGACCGCCTTCACGCTCAGCACGGCACCGCCGCGGGTGTCGCCGTCGAGCTTGGTGAGGATCACGCCGTCCAGCTCCAAGGCTTCGTTGAACGCCTTGGCACTGTTGACCGCGTCCTGGCCCGTCATGCCGTCGACCACCAGGTAACACTGGTGTGGCTGCACGGTGGCGTCGATCCGCCGCAACTGGCCCATCAACTCTTCGTCGATGTGCAGACGGCCGGCGGTGTCGAGGATGACGACGTCGCAGCCCTGGGCCTGGGCTTCCCGCACCGCCCGTTGGCACACGTCGACCGGATTCTTACTTTCCAGATCGGCAAAGACCGGCACGCCGATCTGTTCGCCGAGCACCTGCAACTGGTGGATGGCCGCGGGGCGCTGCAAGTCGGCGGCGACCAGCATCGGCTTGCGGCCGCTTTGCTTGAGCATGCGGGCGAGCTTGCCGCAGGTGGTGGTCTTACCCGAACCCTGCAAGCCGCACATCATGATCTTGGTGAAGTCGCGCAGATGCAGCGACGGGTCGGCAGGACTCATCAAGTCGACGAGTTCCTGGTAGACGATGTGCAGCACCATGTCGCCCGGCTTGAGCGACTGGAGCACGTCCTGGCCCAGGGCTTTGGCGGACACCCGGTCCATGAACTGCCGGACGACCGGGAAGCTGACGTCGGCTTCGAGCAGGGCCTGCCGCACCAGTTGCAGAGCGTCCCGCATGTTCGCTTCGGTCAGCCGGGCCTGGCCGGTGATGGTGCGCAGGGCTTGCCTTAGATTCGTTTGCAGCGTTTCAAACATAAAGCCACCGGGAAGGGCGGCGGGCGAAGCCGCCCGATTTCCGCAGGAGATGGATGCCAAAAGACAGAACGCGGCGCAGCCACGGGGAGTTGCGACCCGCGCACGCGCATACCGCGTCCGTGCCCCAGGCCGGCGCCAAGTGAACAGTTAAGTTTACCGCAGCGCCACTGCCGCTGACAATTGGCCCACAAACCTCCGCCAATCCGAACAAAGCGGCAAGTTGCCAACAGTTAACGCCGAGGCTTCGGCCTGCTCGGCGGTTTCTGATCGGAAGGGTTTGGACTGGTCCACGCTCTTGGTTCGCGCGATCCAATAGCGTCCGCTAGAACTTGACGGCCACCAACGCACACACCACAGTGGGGGGGCAGTGCCCGCTGCCACGGTTGCCCGGTCCCTTTCTTCTGCTCCAGCCGAGCCTACGATGATGCACCCGCTCACCGCACGTTGGCTGATCCTGCTGGTGGTTGCCCTGGGCGGAGTCGCGGCTGCCATGCCCGGCGGCGGGGCACCCAATCAGAAGACTCATAAAGAGCCACCGGTCGAAGCTCCCGCTCCGGCTGATGATGCTACCGATGAACGGCCCTTTGGCCTGACGCAGCGCATCCCCTGGACCACGTCGCGCATCACCGGTTCGCCGGAGCCGCCTTCGCCGTATCTGCTCGAGCGGGTGTTTCCGCACCTGACGTTCGATCAGCCGGTGAGCCTGGTGACCTGTCCCGGTTCGCCGCGGCTGTTCCTGATGGAACTGCGGGGCAAGATCTACTCGTTTGATCCCAGAGAGCCACAGCCGCAGCCGGAACTGTGTTTCGATCTGGCGACGATTGAGGGCTTTCGCCGCGCGTACGGCATCGCTTTTCATCCCGACTTTGCCCAAAACCGCGAAGTCTATCTGTGCTATGTGCTCAATGATGGCAACCCCGACGGCTCGCGCGTTTCGCGGTTCAAAGTGTTTCCGGCTTCGCCCGACAAGCCGCCGCAAATCGATCCGGCCAGCGAGCAGATCATCCTGACCTGGTATTGCGGTGGGCATAACGGCGGCTGCTTGAAGTTTGGCCCCGACGGCTACTTGTACATTTCCACCGGCGACGGCTCGTCGCCGTTTCCGCCTGATGCCAAGAACACCGGCCAGCGGATCGACGATCTGCTGGCTTCGATCCTGCGCATCGATGTGAACCGTTCCCAGAATGGTTTGCCGTACGCGATTCCCGACGATAACCCATTCGTCGATCGGAAGGACGCCCGGGGCGAAGTCTGGGCGTACGGCTTCCGCAATCCCTGGCGGATGAGTTTCGACCCGGCGACGGGCGATTTGTGGGTGGGCGACGTCGGCTGGGAAATGTGGGAGATGATCTACCGCGTGCAGCGCGGCGGCAACTATGGCTGGAGCCTGGTCGAGGCCCAGCAGGTTGTTCACCGCGAGCGCGAGCCGGGGCCGACGCCGATTCTGCCTCCGACGGCAGCCCACGATCATACGGAAGCCCGATCCATCACCGGCGGCATGGTCTACCACGGCGAGCGGTTGAAAGAACTGCGCGGCGTGTATGTGTACGGCGATTACGTGACCGGCAAGATCTGGGGCCTCAAACACGACGGCCAGAAAGTCATCTGGCAACAGGAACTGGTCGACTCCACGCAGGACATCATCTGCTTTGGGGCGGACCCGGCCGGCGAGTTGTATGTGGTGGCCTACAACGGCTCGATCCACCGCCTGGTCGAAAACCCTCGCCGCGGCGCGAATACGGACTTTCCCACGCGGCTATCGCAGACGGGCTTGTTCCGCGATGTTGCCCGGCATGAGCTGGCCCCCGGAGTGATTCCCTACGACGTGAACGTGCCGCTGTGGGCCGATGGCACCCAGGCCACGCGGTTCATCGGCATCCCAGGCACGGCCACGCTGGGCGTGCACGAAATCAATAACCCACAAGTCGGCGACCTCAAGGGGGCCTGGAAGTATCCCAGCGATACGGTGCTGGGCCGCACCGTCTGGATCGCCCTCTCCGAGAATCCGGCGGATCGTTATCGGCTGGAGACGCAGATCCTGCACCGCGATGGCGATACCTGGAAGGCCTACAACTACATCTGGAACCAGGAACAGACCGACGCGATCCTCGCCGGCCCGGAAGCCAGCCAACAGACGCTAACCGTTGCCGACCCGACTGCTCCCGGCGGCAAGCGGCAACAGACCTGGCGCCATGCCAGCCGCAGCGAGTGCATCCTGTGTCACACCACGCGGGCCGGTACGATCCACGGCTTTGTCCCGGAACAGCTCGACCGTGATCTTGCGTACGAAGTATCGGGCAAGGTGGTTGTCGACAACCAGTTGCGGGCGCTTTCGCACATTGGCCTGTTCGAACAGCCGGTTCCGACCGATCATCCGGTATTGGTCGATCCTTACGATACCGCCGCGCCACTGGACGCCAGAGCACGGTCGTATCTGCACGTGAACTGCGGCCATTGTCATCGCCGCGGCGGAGGCGGCACGGCAGCCTTTGATATTCAGTTCACCATGCCGCTGGCACGCACCAACCTGATCGGCGGTCGGCCCACGCAAGGTACGTTTGGCATCCATGCGGCGGCCCTGGTCGCGCCGGGCGATCCGTACCGTTCGCTGCTGCTGTATCGCATGGCGAAGCTGGGCCGGGGACGGATGCCGCACTTCGGCTCCAGCGTGGTCGATACCGCCGGCGTGCGGCTGATCCACGATTGGATCGCGTCGCTCGACGCGTCATCATTACCCAAGAATGGGCCCCAAGAGCCTGCTTCTGTCGCTGGCCGCCAGCGGCAGGAACAAGCCTTGTTGGAAGCGGCACTCAAAGCCGGCCCCCAGCAGTTGGCCGCGATTCAGGAACTATTGGCTACGCCCAGCGGCGCGCTGCGGGCACTCATGGCGTTGGAACGCTTCGACAAGCCAGCCGCCGTAATTGCCGCCGGCGCCGCGCATGAGGATGTGCGCACGCGCGACTTGTTCGAACGCTTTGTGCCTGAGGCCGAACGCGTTGCCCGGCTGGGAACCGATGTCCGGCCCAACGAGATTTTGCGGCTTACCGGTGATGCCGAGCGTGGCCGGCAGTTGTTTCTGGCATCGGCGGGGCTGCAATGCCGTAATTGTCACCGGGCGCAAGGCCAGGGCATTGCGCTTGGCCCCGACTTTGATGGCCTGGGCGCGAAACGCAGTCGCGAGGAATTGCTGGAAAGCCTGATCGAGCCGTCCAAGAAGATCGACCCGCAGTACATCTCCTACGTGGTCGAGACGGCCGACGGCCACGTGCACCAGGGGTTGCTGGTTGAACGCAGCGATCAGGCGATCGTGCTGCGGACGCCTGAGAACAAGCTGGTACGCGTGGCCGCGGATAACGTCGAGTACTTCGCACCGCAGCAGAAATCGATCATGCCGGAGATGCTGCTGCGCGACATGACTGCACAGCAAGTGGCCGATCTGCTGGCATATCTGCAAAGCCTGAAGCAGCCGGCCGACAACCCGTCGGCCGGGCAGCCTGGCACGCGCTAGCGGGGCGAACCGCCCGCGCTTACTTCTCCACCATGAACTTCACTTCGGCGGTGCCAATCTTGTTGCCCACCATGTCGTGCACGGTGAGTTGCAGCTTGTGCTCGCCGGGGTTCATCCGGGTGGGCAGCTCCACCTGGTAGCTGATGAAGAAGTCGTGCCGCAGGTTCGGGCAGGTATCGGTGATGACCGGCAGCTCGTGCGGCTCCGTTTCCACCGGGCGGCCCAGCCGATCGAAGATCAGGTAGCTGGCCCGGAACTCGGTGCGGAAACCTTCGGCTTGACGCTGAGCCACGAAATTGTCGAGCTCGGCGTACAGCAGCACCAGGTCGCCTGGCTTAAAGGTGTTGGTGGGGAACGGTTCCACCACACCGAAACTCCGCACGGCTGTGCAGAAGGTGAGGCCACGAACCTCGAGCGTGGCCAGTTCGCCCAACCGCACCGCGGCATCGCGGAAGTACTGCTTGGCTTCGGCGGCACGTTGCTGGCGATTGGGAATCCGGTTCTCATCCAGGTAGCTGGTGAGGCCGTAGATGAACTTGTTCCAGAACTCCTGTTCGGCCAGCGACAAGCCGGCGATCGGTTCCAACGCCTCTTCGCGGCGGCCCGCCATCACGTACAGCAGACGCAGGTAAACCTGTTGCCGCAGTTGGTCGGCGGTTTCAGCCGGACCGCGGCTTGTGCTTTCCAGCCGCTGGATGAACGCCGTCAGCAGGTCCTGCCACGAGGCATCATCCAAGCTCCCGGCACTCGATGCGGTCGAGGTCTTGGCCGCAGGTTCGGCTTCGCGCACAAAGCTGGCCAGCATGGCTTCTTCGCCACGCGCGCGGCCGGAGGTGCCTTCGCCGGTGGCTTCCTCAGCATAGGCTTGCTTCACCGGGCCGGACGACGGTTGCGGAAGCGGCTTGGCGGCCGCGATCGCCGCCAGCAGTTCCGGCGCTCCCGTGTCGGGATACTTGGCAGCCAGCAGCGTTTCGTAGGCGGCGAACACTTCCTCCGGCGCCGGCGGCAAACGTCGCGTGGCTCCATTCGCGGGGGTGTACTTGGGACGCGATTCGGGGAACGGAGCCGGCTCACCGGGCTTGCGCGTGGCCTGAGCCTCGCTTTGTGCCGAGGCAAGCTGCACCGGGTTGGCCGCTTGTTGATCGTTGCCGCCGGGGGCGACCTCAGCGTACGGATTGGCCACCGACGTGTTGTTCAGATACTGGCGGCGACCGGAATTCGCCAGACCCGCGGTTGGCTCGGCCGCGTTGCTATCGGAGCTGCTACTGGCCGTCGCAGTGGCATCACCGGACGCAGCCGTAGTCGTTGCCGCGTTGTTCCCGCTGTTCACATCGATCGAGCCTTGCAACATCCGTAGCAGGCTGGGGAGCAGGCTAGGATCGCATTGGGCCAGATCGTTTTGCAGACGTTGACGCGACTCGGGCGAGAGCTTGCCTGCGGCCTGAAGTTGATCGAGCGTGCGGGCAATCTCGTCGCTGGAGGCTGCCGGCGACGATTGCGTACCCGCCTGGGCGCCGGGCAGATCAGTGGCCGTAGCCGTGGCAATCATCGGCGAAGCGGCCGGCGTATCCACCGCGGCAGGAGCGGCCTGCGCAGAAGGCGCCGGTGACGAGACCGTGGCCGTAGCAACCGCCGAGCTGCCGGCGGGGCCGCTCTTGGTGGCATCGGCCAGGGGGCTCTTTTCCAGATTGCGGCTGGCGACCAGGGATTGGCACCCGCTGACCATCGTGGCCAGGGATACGATCAGCGCAAGGCGAATGAATCCGTCCATGGATCGTGGCAGCGCTATGGAGGAATGGTTCGTTGAACGCGGCGCAGGTTGCTTTCCACGACCGGCCGCGACAGGGGGGGCGATCTTACAGCGGTGTAGCCCACGACGTGCGACAGGCTCCGGGTATACGTACTCGCGGCTCGCGCGTACGGTACGCCACCGCGCGACGGCCCAGGCGGAAAAGCCAACCAGACGTGCATCACTTGGTGAAGAAGCAGGGCGGAGAATAGCCGCCGCCTGCCGGGGCCGCAAGACGAACTGAACCCCTGCGGCCGTTGGGGGACCTTCGGCAGGTGATTCGCCGAGCCAGCCCAGGAATGGCAGGGGTGTTTGACCGTGACCATGCCGCCAGTCACAATGGCCGGCACGCAACCGATACGACGGAAATTCACCCTCGAATGAAGTGGCTTGCAATGCTATCGATGCCGCGTTTCGTGCTTGCGATGCTGTCCTGCCTGCTGCCGTTTGTCTGCGGTGCCGCTGCAGTTGCCGCCGAGGGGCAAAAGTCGAACTTCGTGCTGGTGATGGCCGACGACCAAGGCTGGGGCGACGTGGGCTACAACAGCGATTCGCCGCTGCAGACCCCGGTCTTGGATGAACTGGCGGCCACGGCTCTGCGGTTCGACCGCTTTTACGCGGCCGCGCCCGTCTGCTCGCCAACCCGGGGGAGCGTACTGACCGGTCGGCATCCCAATCGTTTTGGTTGCTTCAGTTGGGGGTATCCGATCCGGCCGCAGGAAGTGACCGTCGCCGAGGCGCTCAAGCAGGCCGGTTACACCACCGGGCACTTTGGCAAGTGGCACCTGGGATCAACCCGTAAGGCCAGCCCGGTTTCGCCGGGCAACTCCGGCTTCGATCGCTGGGTATCCAGCCCCAATTTCTATGACAACAACCCGCTGCTTTCCGACCAGGGGCGAGTGATCGAAACCCAGGGCGAAAGCTCGATGGTCACCGTCGAGAAGGCCGTGGAGTTCATCGCCGATGCCGCCAAGAACAAGCAGCCGTTCCTGGCCGTGGTGTGGTTCGGCAACCCGCATACGCCGCATCAGGCATGGCCGGAACTGAAAGCCCTGTATGCAGATCAGCCCGAACGGTTGGCGGCCTACTGGGCGGAAATTACCGGTATCGACCGGGCCGTGGGCCGGCTGCGCGAGGAGCTGCGCCGCTTGGGCGTCGCCGAGAATACGCTGCTTTGGTACACCAGCGACAACGGAGCCACCGGGCCCGGCTCGGTGGCGGGGCTGTCGGGCAAGAAAGGTTCGTTGTACGAGGGCGGCATCCGCGTGCCGGCCATCATCGAGTGGCCCGCCCGCATCCGTTCGCACCGCGTGGTGAACGTCCCCTGCAGCACGGTGGATATCTATCCCACGCTGTTGGAGCTGGCGGGGGTAAAGGTCGACGGCCAGCCCCCGCTGGATGGCACCAGCCTGGTGCCGCTGCTGGAAGGCAAACCGCTCCAGCGGCAGCAGCCGCTCGGATTTTGGGTATTTCCGGCAGGTGGCCGCCGCATGCGGAGTGCTGAAGTTCTCAGCGCGCAACGCGACGAACCGGCCGACGCTCCGCTGCCGCCCGATGAAGCTCCCGCTGCGTTTGAAATGCTGCCGCAGTACCCGCTCGACCAGCGGCCGGGCCACGCCGCTTTGATCGACGGCGATTACAAGCTGCACCGCATTCCGCAGAACGCGGGCCAGGGCCGCAACCGCAACGCGTCGGCCGACCAGTTCATCTACAAGCTCTTTAACCTGGCCGACGATCCCCAGGAGCAGCACGACCTGGCAGACCAGCAGCCACAGCGGGTGGCAGCAATGAAAGCAGCGCTGGACGCCTGGCAGGGATCGGTGATTCGCAGCCTCAACGGTGAGGATTACCGGTAGCAGATCGCGGTTGGGCAGGGTTTCTTGCCTTACTTTGCCAGCAATTTCTCTCCAAACCGGTCTTTACCTGGCGGCGCGATTCTGGCATGGTTCCGCCGCTTCTTTTCTACCTGTCGATGCATGCGCTGCTGACGCTGCGCTGCCGCGAGGCGCCGCCAACCGTCTTTGCCGTGGCAAAGGCGGTTTGCCGCACGAGGTGGACGTGAGCTTCGGCTAGCGGCCATCGGGAATTCACCTGATACCTTTCGCACGATACTCACGGCGGCACGCCGCTTCGGCTGTACGTGCGCCGACGCACGGGAGCCGCGGATTCGGCGCTGATTGCCTTTTCGATTGGGAGCATTCATGGTTACGCGCGTTGCGGTCGTCGCCATCGGTCTGACGGCCTGGCTGCTGTGCCCGGCCGCATCAGTGGCCGAGCATTGGTCACAAGGCATTGCCACGCACTCCAAGGGACCGATGGAGTTTTCCAAGCCCAGCATGTGGGGACGCGTGGCCAACGGCACCGGCCGCATGGTTCGGGCCAGTTGGGGTGCGGTGTACACCGGCGCGACATTGCCGCTCAAAGCCACGGCCGGAGCGGTTCGGGCTTTCCGCGGCGACTCGTCCCAGATTGCGTCGAGCCGTGGCAAGTCGGAATCGTCGGCCGGATTTGCCTCGGTGCTGTCGCGCGAGTCGTCGCCGCGGCCCGCCACGGTGACCGAATGGATGCGGCAGCCTCGCCCCGAATAACGCAATCAGGAGCGCCGCGATGGATCGGCAAGCCAACGTGAACCAACCTCGTAGCAGCCGCCCGGCGTATGCGGGATTGCTGGCCGCTGCGCTGGCCACGGTGGTGGCAGCTGCCGGAGGTTGCCAGACCTTGGGCGAGAACGAGCCCAAGAAGCCGCGCACGGTCACTGAGTTCATGAAACAGCCACGGCCAGGCGAAGGCGTGTTGGGGCCATAAGACACCGCCGCCGGTCGCACATCCACACCATTGCAGCCCTCTGGCCGGCGGCCGACACCAGCCGCCGGACCGCCAAGCAAGTTGCCATGACCACGTCGCCCGAGAACCATTCGATGCCTGTCGCTCCACGTCTCTTCAGCCTGATGGCGTTGCCGTGCCGCGGTTTTGTCGCTGGGGCATGGTCGATTCTGGCTGGCGTGGTGCTTGCGCTGGGCGGCGGCTGCTCGACGAGCGAAAGCGCAACCATCGGAGGCGTCAAACCGGCTACGCTCTTTAACGACGACTTCACCAAGGACGAAGCCTGGCGGGCGAAGGTGAAACGCGACAGCTTCCCCGACGCCAAGCCCAGCGGTCTGTAACGGCCTCTGGCTGTGTGGTCCCCCCGCGATCAGGCCGGCCTTTCTCTGGTTCGCACTTGCTCGGGTTCGGCCGCTTGCAACCCGCGGAAACGCCGTGGCCTCGCTCTGGAGCGCCCACCCTGTGGTGGTTTCTGCTGCCTTTTCTTTCAACCTGCGCAGCTATAATGAGCAGGGCGGTTATTCGCGCGTGCGCACCCCCCTCGTGCTACCAGATCGCCCGGCAGGCCCGCTGGTCGCGAAGCCCCGTTGAATCGTGCGCAATCGTTTCAGGCCGACCGAGCGCACTTATGCCCTTGCGCACGCAGCCGTACCCACAAGTGCTGCGGACCGGGTTGGCCGGCTCCCTGCCGAGATACTTTCAGGAGAGGTCCATGAGAAAGCATCGCTGGATTCCGAGTTGGGCGGTGGCAATAGCATTGATTGGCTCGATCGGCTGGGCGACCGTGGCCCAGGCGGCGCCGACCCGCGAGGAAGTGGTCGCCAAGGCGATCAACTACCTGCGGTCACGGCAAGCCGAGGACGGTGCCTTCGCCAAGGATACCGGTCCGGCGGTCACGGCGCTGGTTGCTGCGGCGCTGCTGCGGCAGGGCCGCACGGTGAACGACCCGATGGTCGCCAAGGCGCTGGCGTATGTCGAGAAGTTCGTCCAGGACGACGGCGGCATCTACCAGGTCGGCAGCTACCACCGCAATTACGAAACGTGCGTTGCCGTGATGGCCCTGTCCGAGGCCAATCGCGATGGCCGCTACGATAAGGTCCTCAAGAAGGCCGACGCCTTCCTGAAGGGCCTGCAGTGGGACGAAGACGAGGAGAAGGACAAGAACGACCCGGCCTACGGCGGCGCCGGCTACGGCAGCCACAAGCGGCCCGACCTCTCCAACACCAGCTTCTTGATCGACGCCCTCAAGGCCACCGGCAACGACGCCAACAGCGAAGCACTCCAGAAGGCCCTGATCTTCGTCAGCCGCTGCCAGAACCTGGAATCCGAGTACAACACGACGCCGTTTGCCGCGAAGGTGAACGACGGCGGGTTCTACTACACGCCGGCGGCTGGAGGCTCCAGCCAGGCGGGCACCCTGCCCAACGGCGGCCTTCGCAGCTACGCCTCGATGACTTACGCCGGCCTCAAGAGCATGATCTACTGCGGCGTTGATCGCGACGACCCTCGCGTCGAGGCCGCCATCAGTTGGATCAAGCAGCACTACGATTTGAGCTCCAACCCGGGGCTGGGCGATGCCGGCCTGTATTACTACTACCACACCTTCGCCAAGGCCCTGAACGCCCTGGGCGTGGATACCTTTGTCGACGCCAACGGCAACAAGCATGACTGGCGGGACGAACTGGTGGCCGCGCTGGCTGCCCGGCAGAAGGCCGACGGAAGCTGGACCAACGAAAATCCCCGCTGGATGGAAGCCAACCCCGAGCTGGTCACCGCTTACTCGCTGCTGGCCCTGAGCTACTGCGGCAAGTAACGGCCCGGCAACACCAGGCGAGATTTCTCTGAAACGCAAAAAGCCAACGGGCATGGACCAGTGGACCAGGCCCGTTGGCTTATTTTGTTGAACGTGGCTCAGGCCGCCGCGTGGGGGCGTCACGCAGGCAGCGGGCCAAGACGGCTTACAGCTTGTTGCAGATGGCCTCGGCCATTTCGCGGGTGCCCACGGCGGTGGGATCGTCGCGGTGCGGCTTCAGGTCGTAGGTCACGTACTTGCCTTCGGCGATCACCTCGGCCACGGCCTTTTCCAGCCGCTGGGCAGCTTCCTTCTCGCCCAGGTGCTGGAGCATCAGCATGCCGGAGAGAATCAGGGCGGTGGGGTTCACCTTGTTCTGGCCGGTGTACTTGGGAGCGCTGCCGTGGGTGGCTTCGAAGACCGCGCCGCCGTCGCCGATGTTGGCGCCCGGAGCCACGCCCAGGCCGCCCACCAGGCCGGCACCCAGGTCGCTCACGATGTCGCCGTACAGGTTCTGGAGCACCAGCACGTCGTACAGCTCAGGCTTCTGCACGAGCTGCATGCACATGTTGTCGATGATGCGGTCCTCGAATTCGATGTCCGGGTACTCCTGGGCGACCTTCTGCGCGGTGGCCAGCCACAGGCCGTCGGAGTACTTCATGATGTTGGCCTTGTGGACGCAGGTCACCTTCTTGCGGCCGTTGGCCCGGGCGTACTCGAAGGCGCAGCGAACAATCCGCTCGGTGCCGGGCACGCTGATCGGCTTGATCGAAACGCCGGTCACGTCGCCGGTGGTCTTGATCTTGCGATCGGAGATGCCGTTGATGAAGTCGATCAGCTGGCTGGTTTCGGGCTTGCCGGCCTCGAACTCAACGCCTGCGTACAAGTCTTCGGTGTTCTCGCGGACGATCACGATGTCGACGGGCACATCGCTGAAGTAGCTCCGGACGCCCGGGTACTGCTTGCAGGGGCGGATGCAGGCATACAGGCCCAGTTCCTGCCGCAGGTACACGTTGATGCTGCGGAAGCCCGTGCCCACCGGGGTGGTGATGGGGGCCTTCAACGCACACCGGGTGCGGCGGATGCTCTCGATAGTGGCCTCGGGCAGCGGCGTGCCGGTGCGGGCCATCACGTCGACGCCGGCTTCCTGCACGTCCCAGTTGATCTTCACGCCGGTGGCATCCACACAGCGGCGCGCGGCCTCAGCGAGTTCCGGTCCGGTCCCGTCCCCAGTAATCAACGTCACATCGTAAGCCATGCGTCACCTGCTGCTGTGCGTGCCGGCGGATCGGCCCTGCCTTGGGGGCCGGATTGCCGAACATTTCTGCGAAGATTTAACCAAAACGGCGAAGCTATCAGATCGCGCGCCGACGGTCAACGAGCCCGGTAGGGCTGCACGCCCCCCAAGCCGCATCGCCCGCGGCAAGGTGACGCGATGACGGCCGCTTGGCAGAGAATGCCGCCGAGGTTGCCAGTTTCTCCCCTACGCCCGGGTGGGGGCCTGGCGGTCGGCGCGGCGGTGGCAGTAGTTGCGGCGGAGCACCGACATCAACTGCTCCCAATCAAACGGTTTGGAGAGGTAATCGTCGCAGCCGGCGGCCAGGCATTTTTCGCGGTCGCCTTTCATGGCCCCGGCGGTCAGGGCGATCACCGGCGTGCGATTGCCCTCCTCGCGCAGCCGCCGCGTGGCGTCGAAGCCGTTGAGGATCGGCATCTGCATATCCATCAGCACCAGGTCGTACGGCTCGCCGGCCGCCTCGGCCCGTTGCAGCTCGTCCAGGGCTTCCTGGCCGTTGCTCACCACGTGCACGTAGGCCACGACCCCGTCGAGCATCCGCTGGAGCAGGAACTGGATGCCCCGGGTGTCTTCGGCCACCAGCATCCGGCAGTCGCTCAGGTCCAGGGCGACCGAGGTTTCGGCCATATCGAGCTGCTGACGGGAGATATCCTCGGCCGGGGCGAACCGCAGTTCGTCGGCATGGCCCACCGGCAACGTCACCGTGAACGTGCTGCCGACCCCGCGGCGGCTTTCCACCGAGATATGGCCGCCCAGCAGGTAGCACAGCCGCTGGCAGATGGTGAGGCCCAGCCCGGTGCCGCCAACCTTGCGGGTAAGTACCTCGTGATGCTGCGAGAAGGCCTCGAAGATGGCTTCCACCTTGTCGGGGGCGATGCCGATACCGGTGTCGCGCACGCGGAGGAAGAGCTGGGCCTGCCCTGACTCGTCGACGTGGCAGCTCACCCCGATATGCACGCTGCCTTCCTCGGTGAACTTGATGGCGTTGCTGACCAGGTTCAGCAGAATCTGCCGGATTCGCAGGGGATCGCTTTGGATGGTGACCGGGATCTGCGTGTCGAACGAACTGGTGAGGGTCAGCCCACGCTCTTGCGCCATCGGCTCCATCAGCGAGCGGACCTCGTTGACGACCGATGCCACCGAGCAAGGCTCGTGATGGATTTCCAGCCGCCCGGCTTCGATCTTCGACAGGTCCAGCACGTCGTTGAGGATGCCCAGCAGCAGCCGGCCCTGGCTGCGGATCATGTGGACCAGGTCCAAGGCCTGGTCTTCTTCGAGCTGGCCGAACAGGGTATCGGCGCAGCCCAGGATGGCCGTCAGCGGCGTGCGAATTTCGTGGCTCATGTTGGCCAGGAACTCGCTCTTGGCGCGGTTGGCCTGTTCGGCGTGCTGCTCGGCTTCGCGCAGTTCCTGTTCGTACCGGACGCGGTTGGTCACGTCGCTCTGGATGCCTACAAAATGGCTGATGCGGTGGTCGCTGTCCTCCACCGGCGCCAAGTGCAGTTCGCTCCAGAAGGTGGAACCATCCTTGCGGTAGTTGAGCAGCACCACCTCGCAGCCTACGCCCTCGGCCAAGGCCCGCTCGAGCGTCTCCACCGCGTTGGGATCGGTGTCCGGCCCGTACAAGATGTCGCAACTTGAGTTCAGGATGTCGGCCGCCTGATAACCGGTCAGTTCCTCGAAGGCCGGGTTCACGTAGATGATCGGTCGCTGCGGCAGCCGGGCATCGATGATGAAAATGCCGTTGGTGGCCGACTCGATGGCCCGGGTACGGAGCCGCAGGTCTTCTTCCGCTTGGCGGCGTTCGGTGATGTCGTAGTTGACGCCTACGATCCGGACGGGCTGGTTATTCTCGTCGCGGATCACGCGGCCGTGTCCCAGCAGCCAGCGGCAACTGCCGTCGGGCTGCAGGATTCGGAACTCGCGGTTGTAGTCCCCCAGGCCATCGAATGCCCGCTGGAGCGCTTCGCGTACGCCGGCGATATCGTCGGGATGGACGCGCGCGAGGAACGCCTCGGCCGGGGCGAACCCGTCGGGAGCATCGATGCCCGAGAGGGCGATTTCGGTTTCGTCGTAATGGGTGATGCCGGTGACCAGGTTCCAGTCCCAGGTGCCCATCCCGCCAGCCTGAAGCGCCAGCCGCAGCCGTTCCTCGCTTTCCCGCAGCCAGGCGGCGATCCGGTCGCGTTCGTCGCTTTCACGCTGCTGCTGTTTGGCCAACAGCTTGAGTTCCCGCGTGCGGGCGCGGACCTCGTCTTCCAACTGGGCGGGGCTGCGGAACTGCAGGGCCTTCGGCACCACGTGGATCAGGGCAAAGAGCGCCACCCAGGCCATGGCGGCGGTGATCAACTTGGCCAGGGCCGAAACGCGCACCAGCGGCCACCAGAAGGTGAGCACATCGACCAGTTGCAGCGCGCTGCACGCAAACGTGAGCCAGATGAACAGCCGCAGCACGCGAGGGAAGGGGACATCGCGGCGGCGCCGGGCAAAGTACCACAGCGCACCGGCAATCGCCGTGAACGCGGCGAAGGCCAGAATATCGGCGGCGATGTGCAGCCAGCCCCAAGCGGGCATTTCCTGCCACGCGGGGCCGCTCCAGCGATCGGCGTAGCCTGCCGTGTCAAACAGATCCATCGTCCCAGGACCTCGGAGACAACGCGCACGCGCCGGCGAAGCGGCGCTACAGGCAGGCCGCTGGTAGCCGGCAGGGATGGCGGCTTGTCAATAGAACTCGCGATCTTGCGCGGAGAGCCAAATCGATTGGCGGCAGACGTGCGTCGGCCGGGAGCCGATGCAGCCCTCCGCAGCACCCGACAATTTCCGGCCACTCCCCATAGGCTACCTTAGAAGTCCTCCCCCGAAAAGATGCGGCCGGACTTTCGGGGGGGCTTGGGCGCGCACGTACCGCCAATAGACAACGCGCGGAATGTCGGCTCGCGGGTAGGCGGCAGCTCAAGAGATCGCGTGGCAAACAGCCGCCCGATGCAGAAGAACAAATGCGTGTTTGCGCGGCGATCGTTCAAACGATCACTGCGAAGAAGCCTGGGCTGAGGTGGTGGCTTCGATCTTCTGCAGCAACTCGGTCTGGGCGGCGGCCAGCTTGGCGGCCCATTCCAGGTTCTTCTTTTCCAGCGCCTCGATCTCTCGCTGGACGGCGTTGACCTGTTCGGTCAGGGCGTTGAGATGGTCGGTCACGTTCTTGGCTTCTTCAGCCAGCAAATCGTGCTCGGCCTGGAGGGCCTGCTGGTACTGGGCCAGCTTGACGTTGTGAGCCTCGGCCAGCGCGACCGCGGCTAGCGTGGCATCGCGATCGGCCAGTGTTGCCCGGATGCGATCATCGAGCTGCGGCGACTCGCGATAGAACTCGCTGAACAGCAGCGCGTAATCACGGAGCGGGCGGTTGTACTTGCGTTCCAGTTCGTCGGCCAGGCCCATGGCCTTGAGCTCGTCGGCCACTTCGGCCGTCACCCAGGCTTCGCGGTCCTTGGCCACCAGCCGCGTGACGTCGGCCGGGATGTGCGTGTCCTGCTGGTTGGTAAAGTCGACGATCTGCAACCGGGCCAGGGCCTGCTTGTCGACCGTGGGGTCGCCAAAGTCCTTCGTGAACTTCACGCGGACCAGGATCTCGCCCTTGTCGTCCTCGTCGCCGGGCTCTTTGCCGTGCCGCAGGTACTGGTCGATCAGCCGCTGGCGAATCGCCTCCACCTGCTGCTGTTCCTCGGCGGTCATCACGGCCGGATTGATCGGCGGGAAGAGCGACTGCAGGTCGTCCTCGGTCAGCTCGGCGAACCGCACGTGGGTATCGTCGGGCATGACCTCGTAGAGCAGCCAGTTATCCAGGTTGCGGGCAACCCGCTGCATCTCGCGAACCATGAAGGCCAACTGGCCCAGTTCGAAATCGAGCGTGCTCTTGGCTTCGGGCGAAAGCTGGGCGTTGTTCTCCAGCGAGTCGCGGAGCGTCAGCACCGCGGTACCGATCGCGTTCAGGTCGCCGCTTTGGATGGCACCTTGCAACGCGTTGGTATCCAGCCCTTGCAGTCGCTCAACCTGTTTCCGCAGGTCGTTGAGGGTGAACTTGTGCGTCCACTCCAGATCGACATTGGCGGTCGCGGCGTTCGCGTCGGGCGGGGCCGAAGCCACCACCTTGAACTCGCCGATGTACTGCCGATTGCCCACCGGCAGCCCGTCGGCGGCCTCGAAGGCCTGAACGACGGTGCCCACGGCCAGCTCGGGCGGATCGGGCAATCCGGTGCGAACCTTGACGATACCGGTGTTGGGGGCGTAGCTGAGCGCACGGCAGCCGGTCCAGACACGGCCGCGGCGGTAGTAGATGATTGCTTGTTCGGCCTTGAGCTTGGCGATGCTCATCTGGTTAGCATCGCCCTCGCGAATGCGCTCGATGTTCTGCTCAACCTGTTCGACTCGGGCCACATGCGCGTTGTAGGCGCTGCGGTAGGCATCCCAGGTCATGACCGCGCGAGAGGCTGCCCACAGGAAGCCTAGCGAGGCCAGAAAGACCAGGCCCAACAGAACCTTGCTCAACGTGCTCATCCCGCCTCCTTAGGCGCATGCGGCTGAGTGCCGTTCGAGAGTGCATGCAGCGCGGCCAGGTTCCAATGATTCGGGGAAGGGACCGGGCACCGGCAGCAGTCGAGGCATCAACAGTTAGAGCCCGCGCTGCGCCTCCCCCCTGTTCCATGTGGTGGCGGCACGGCACGAGGCCCACCGAGGACTCCAACAATAACTCTATTCGACAATTAGCTCGCCACAGCGGCCATCCGTTGGCGATTCGCCCAGGGAGCGGCTATTGGGATTGGTATTTCGAGCCAGCCTGACCGCGGCACCGTCACTACCCGCATATTGCGCACGCGAGGCGATCGCAACTGTCGGTCAGGTCGCAATCGGACGGGCCACGTCTGCCATGCACGCCACCTGTCGGTAGCGAGATTCAGGGCCATACGACAGGTGCAACGCCGGCTTGGGCCGGGCTGTTTGAGCGGAATCCGTGCGGACGAATGTCCTCTCTAACCGCTTATATAGTTCGATCATAGGCAGGGCGCAGAGGGGTGTCAAGAAATTACGATTAGGTGGACGGCGCTCTCCAACTCTCCGCTGGCATTAGACTTCCGTGCATTATGCGCCCTTCAGCCGGCAAGCACGGTGCGACCGGCAAAACCGTTAAAGTCTGCCTATTCCGCCAGCCGAACTAACCTCCACGCCCGTTCATTTGCCAGGGTGTGCGTGGTCGCTTGCGCGGCCATTCACACCCCCGGAAGTAGAGCCGGCTGACGATCGGCCGACGCACCCAAGCGGCGAGCCGCGGGGAACACGCTTTGAGAGGGGGGACGACGATGCACCGGGAGCTTTAAGTGCTTATCCCAATGTGAGTTGTGGTGGATTCTCCGACCGAGTGCTGCCAGGGGGGCGCAGTCGCGGACGCACGCAACACGTTACGGCCTTCTATGCCTTTGCGACCTATGTCCATGGCGAACATCCAGCCGCAATCCTTCCGTCGGTGCTTTGGTGCCGGTCAGCCCGCTCGCAGGTTCCTGTGGGTGCTGCCATTGCTGCCGGTACTGGTGGCGGTGGGCTGTTCGCGTAGCCACTACAGCATCCGGGCGGACCGAGATGCTTATGAGGTGATCGCGGCGGCCAACACGGACCCCCGCTGGAGTTTGCCCGACTACAGTGTCTACCCCGACCCCCGTTCGCGTTTCGCCAGCGAGTGGCCGGTAGACTGGCCGGCCATGCCGCCGGACGACCCCACCGCCCATAAGTACATGGAGGTGGTCAACAATAAGAAGGCGTTTGCCTGGGACAAAAAATTCGCCCACACGCCTTACGTGGAGAACCCCTACTGGACCCAGTACCTGCCGCTGGATCAGAACGGCTGCCTGGTGCTCCAGCGCGAGCAGGATGCCGTGCAGGTGGCCTTGCTCAACAACCGCGAGTACCAGGAGCAGCTTGAAGAGCTGTACCTCTCGGCCCTCGACGTCTCGTTCGAGCGGTTCCGGTTCGACACCCAATTCTTTGGCGGCAACTCCATTTTCTATACGGCTGATGGTCGCGTCCGCTCGGGCCGCGAGCCGGGCTCCTCTCGCTTGGACGTCGATTCGTTTCTGCGTGCCGAGAAGATGTTCGCCAGCGGCGGCCAGTTGGTGGTGGGCTTTGCCAACAGCATGTTGTGGGAGTATGCCGGACCCAACCAGCACACACCCAACACGGTGCTCAATTTTGCGTTCGTGCAGCCGCTGTTGCGATTTGGCAACCGGGCCCAGGTGCTTGAGCGTTTGACATTGAGCGAACGTCTGCTGCTCAACAACGTCCGCTCGATGGAGCTGTTCCGCCGAGGTTTCTACGTGGAGATCGTGACCGGGCGGAACAATACCTTTGGTCCCAACCGCCGAGGTGGTCTGTTTGGTGGTGCCGGTCTGGAAGGCTTCAGCGGCGTCGGCGGTGGTTTCGGCCGTGTGGGCGGTGCTGGCGGCGTGGGCGGCGTCGGCGGTGCGGCTGGCGGCGCCGGTGCGGCTTCCGCTGGCGGCTACCTGGGGCTGCTGCAAACCCAACGCGAAATCGCCAACCAGCAGGACAACGTGGACCAGCTTTGCGGCAGCTTGCGGCTGATGGAAGAGTTCTTTGCCGCCGGCCGCATCGACCGCCTGCAATTGCAGCTTACCCGGCAGTCGCTTTACAACGCCGAGAGCCGGCTGAAAAGTGCCGAGGCGGCGTTCGAGACGACCCTCGACCAGTTCAAGATCAACCTGGGCTTGCCGCCTGAACTTTGCCTGCGGACGGACGATACCCTGCTCAACAAGTTTGAGTTGATCCGGCCAGAGCTGCTCGACCTGCGCAACCGGGCGTTGCTGCTGCGTGCCCGGATGGCGGTAGGGCCGCCGCGTCCGCTGCCGCCGCTCAACCCCGACCTGGCCGACTCGCCGGAGGATGCTCAGCTTCCGCCGTTGGCTCAGGGCGGTCCGCAACTGGGTGGCCAGGGGGCGGAAGAAGAACTGCCGCCGCCGGTGGCCCAGCAGGGCGAAGATGCCAACGATCCGTTCTCGGTTCCGCAACCTGACCTGGATCGCCGGGCCTTGGAGATCCAGCGCCGGGCGAACCAACTGGCTCAGTTGATCGAGGAAGCCGAACTGGCCGTCAAGCTGTTGGATCGTGCCCGCTTCCTGGATGTCGCTTCCGATTCGCTGACCAACGCTGGATTTGTGGGCGGAGCCTCCACGGGCACGGGCACCATGGTGTTCATTGCTCAGCGGCCCAGCAGCCTCAAACAGCTCCAGGACGACTTCCAGACCATTGCCGACGCACTGGACCCCACCAAGGGTCTGCTCAAGCAGTTGCAGCGGCTGATGAACTTCCCGTATGCGGTGCGGGTGGCTCCGCTACTCCAGCGCGAAAGCTGCGAGAAGTTCGGCCAGGTGCGGCAAACCTTTGAAAGCCTGCTGGCCTCCAAGGAAGACCGCATCCGCACGCTGCGGGCATTGAGCCAGAGCGACCTCCAGGTGCGCTGCGACGAACTGGCTCGCGAGGCATTCGGGGTCGAGGCGTTCCTCAAGCGGGTTGAAGCCCTGCAACTGCAGGTCAACATCGCCGACGAGATGTTGTGCAGCAACGTCCCGTGGGAACGCTTCGACGCCATGCTCGAACGCGAGTTCCAGCGATTGCCGCAGTTGGACGATCGGCTTCAGGAATACTTCCGCCGGGTCCGGCCGCTGCTGCGCGAGATGGAGCAAACGAGCGAGATTGGCTTCCTGCGTCTGGATGCTCCCGACGCGATGCAGTTGGATGCGCAGCGCCGCTTCCGCGAGGCGGTGGAAGAACTGCGCAGGGTTCCACTGATGCCGATCCGCGAGCAGCTCGAGCAGTTTGTCGCTCCGCTGACCACCACGCTGGACGAGGTGCAGAATCAGCTCGACGAACTGGCCCACCAGAGCTCCAACCTGATGCTGATCGACGCCCGCTCCGCCTTGGAGCAGATCGAGCTGGAACGGGTGGAGATGGACGAGGATGAGGCGTTCCGCCTGGCCGAGGCCAACCGGCTGGACTGGATGAACGCCCGGGCCAGCCTGGTTGATGCCTGGCGTTTGATCACCTTCAACGCCAAGAACCTGCAAGGTGATCTGAATGTGGTCTTCAACGGCGACATTCAGAACGTGGGCGATAACCCGTTCCGCTTCCGTTCGACCAATGGCCGGCTCCAGGTGGGGCTGGAGTTCGATGCTCCGCTGACGCGGTTGGCGGAACGCAACGTGTACCGGCAGTCGTTGATCGACTACCAGCAGGCTCGCCGCCAGTACATGCAGTTTGTCGATAACGTCCGCGCCCTGTTGCGGAACGAACTGCGGACGATGCGGCTGAACGAACTGAACTTCGAGCTGCGGCGGCAAGCGATCAACGTCGCGCTCGATCAGGTGGACCTGGCCCAGGAAGGGTTGTTCAAGCCGCCTCGTGACGAATCGCAAACCGAGCTGGGAGCCACCGCCGCCCGCGACCTGGTGTCGGCGCTCTCCGACTTGCTCGCGGTGCAGAACGACTTCCTCAGCGTGTGGGTCAACTACGAAGTGCAGCGGCGCAACCTGGACCTCGACCTGGGGACCATGCGGCTGGACGCCGAGGGGAACTGGATCGATCCGGGCAGGGACATCGGCCGCGTGATGCTCGATCCGTGGTGCCCGCCCGAAACGCCGCTGCTCCGCCGCGGCGACGACTACGTGCCGCTGATGGAAGAACTGCCGCCTTTGGACGGCGACGGGCAGTTGCCTGAGCTGCGTGAAGTGAGCTGGCAAACGCCGGCCCATCAGGCTCCGGCGCTGCGTGCCGGCGGGGCCAATGGCAGCGCCGGTCAGCGTGGTACGCAGGGCGGCGGTACCATGCCGCTGCACCGCGGGAACACGCAGCAGCCTTCATCGGCCGAGGCGTCGCGGCAACGCACGCCGATCGACCGTCCGCCGGAGCCGCCCAGGCGTGGACTGCTTGGCTCGGTGCCGACTCGGCTGTTCCGTTAGCTTTCGCCAGCGTGCGGGCAATCTGCCGTCGTCCGCGTCAGTTTGGCAGCACGCGACGGCATTTTGTCGATCAAACGCATGTACCGATCTGTCGGCCGCCACCTACACGGCGGTGAGCTGCCTTTTCTTGTGGTTGCTATCGCCGCCGCGGCTTAACGTGTAACACGCTGCTGTTTATTGCCGGTTGCGCCTGATGGCGCGCCGCGTAACGGTTTGAGGACGCGGAGTGTTACACGGCGTCTTCTTGTCGGACTCAACCAAGATCTGCCGCGGCACGCTCGACCCCTGCTGAGCAAATCTCCGGCATCTCGTTTGCCACCTTCTGTGGCCCAAGCCAGCAGGCTGTAACACCTGCTACGGTTGGCAACCGTTTCATACGCACAGGAGGAGATCGATGTACCGGCTCTTTAGGCCATTGCTCTTAGGCTGCGTCGTCGCCGGCGGTCTGATGCTGGGCGGCGTTCAACAGGCCACTGCCGACGATTACTGGCAATCGTATTGGACGTGGTACGACGGCACCTATCGCCCGTATTACCACCGGTACTACCGCCAGCAGTACTACGATCACGATGTTTACCGGCACCGGTCGTACTACCAGCGGTCGCCTTACGGCCGGCCTTACGATCGCGGCCCGGGCGGCGGCGTGCACTTGGGGCCACTGCATATCCACTGGCGGTAGTCGTTTATGGTGCGGGGCAATCGGGTTCAAGTAGCGATCGTTCAACCGCAGCTTGGGTTGCGCTGCTATTGGCCGGCAAACAAGTCATCCATTGCCGGTTGCCAAGACTGGCCGCAGCCACAGCTGTTTCTTCGATCTGTTGCGTTGCCTTCGGATGCGGCGTTGCGGCGTAAGCGAGAAATCGGCTCGCCTCAGCGGCAGGCGGTGCACGACGTCATCCACCGTAACGCGGCAGATCGAACCATCAGGAGATTGTTCGCCATGAAACGTGCGATCCCAGTGTTGGGTGCCGTGTTGGTGTTAACTGGACTGGGGGCGTTGACGGCCACGGCCCAGCAACAGCCACCCCCGCAACCGCGGCCGGCTCCGCAGGTTCAACAACCTCAGCGACAAGCTCAGCCTCAGACGCAGCAGCAACAACAGCGTGCAGAACAGCCAGCGCAACAGCCGCAGCAGCAACCCGAACAGCAGCCGGGCCAACAGCCCGATCAGCAACCACCTCGCCGGCTACCGCAGGATAACGCTGCCACGCCGCAGCCGCAGTTGAACGACGATGGCGTACGGCTTGGCGTATTGCTTGCGCCCAGTCCCGCGGGAGTGCTCGTGCGCGACGTGCGGCCCGGCGGCCCGGCCGATCATGCACAGATTCAGGCGGGCGATTACCTGCTCTCCATCGGAGAAACCAAGATTGATGGCGAAGACGCCGTGGTCCAAGCCCTTTCGCAATTCCGTGAAGGCGACACGGCCGAACTGGTCATCTGGCGCGACGGCCAGCAGCGGAAGGTTGAGGTGACGTTTGATCCTCGCTTCCAGCGGGCGTTCCGGCAGGAGTTCCCGGCGGCGGACTCCGCGGATCAAGGCGACCAACGCGACACCGCATGGCTGGGCGTCACCATGCGGCGATTCACGCCGGAGGCGATTCCGGCACCGGGGCAACCCCAGCCCCAGCCGCAGCAGCAGGGCGTGTACCTGCTGCGGGTTTATCCCAGCGGCCCCGCGGCCCGGGCCGGTTTGATGGCCGGCGACGTGGTGATTCAAGCCGACGGCCAACCGGTTGCCCGGCCGGAAGACCTGGCCGATGCCGTCTCGCAGCATGCACCGGGCGATACCATCGAGCTGACCGTGGTCCGCAACGGCCAGCAGCGGCAGGCGACAGCCCGGCTGGGTTCGCTGGCGGCGTTCTTTGGCGAAAGCGAGGATGAGACGCAGCAGCCGTTCCTCGGCGACTTCCGCGACGACGATATCTCCGAGCACGCGATGATGCTCGAACAGAATCGGCGGTTTGCCGAACAGCACCAGCGGCTGGAAGAACTCGTGCAGCGTTTGCACGAAGAGGTCCGTGCCCTTCGCCAGGAACTGCGTGGCGGTCGGGCCGACGATCAGCAAGGCGCCTCGGCAAGCCAGACGCCCCAAACGCAGCCAGGTACCGGTACGCCGCAAGACGCCGCTCCTGCTACGCCAACGCCGCGCGCCCCGGACAATCGGCCCAATCAAGGTGACCCGGGCAATACACGCCAGCCGTAACGCCGACCAGGTCCGGTTCGCTTTTGACCATTACCGGGAACGTCTCGTTCTGAACGATTGTTCCGGAATGAGCCTTCGGGACGCCGTGGGGGGGCCCGGCTGCGAGCTTGACGAAAACGGGGAGTATGCCTGCGCCTTCCCAGGCATACTCCCCAGGGGCGTGTGATGACGCAGGCACGTCTGGCGTTGCAACTTGCCCTATTGGATGACGGTGACCCAAATCCCGGCGGTTGGATCGCTCTAATTGGGACCATCTACGCAATCGCTAAAAGCGATTGATCGGATCAAAACAGATGGATCATCGGGAACAATCAACTTCATAGCGCGAAGTTTGACCGCTGCCTTTCCCAGCGGTAGCTTGAATCGAGTGGAGTCCCCTTCTGCATGACTCCCCATCCATTCCGGGCGAGGCTCGTGTCGTGGCTACCGTTCTGACGTATTTCAAGCGGTTCCGGATGGAGATCGACTTGGGCAGTCGCGACTTCCCCTGTCCTCCATTGCCCGAGAACTATCGGTTGTTGCCGTGGGACCCGGCCCTGCTGAAAGCCCACGCCGAGACCAAGTATCGGAGCTTCCGGTACGAGCTGGATGCCAACGTCTTCCCTTGCCTGGGCGATCGGTACGGTTGCCTGCGGCTGATGACCGACATCAGCTCGAAGGAAGGTTTCCTGCCTCAAGCGACGTGGCTGATCCGTTACGACGGCGGATATCGCCGCCAGTATTGCGGCACGATCCAGGGGATCCGCGATCCTGCCGGGATTGGTTCGATCCAGAACCTGGGCATTGTGCCGGAACATCGCGGTCAGGGGCTAGGCACGGTGCTGCTGATGCAAGCCTTGGCGGGCTTCAAAGCGGCCGGTTTGCGTCGGGCTTACCTGGAAGTGACCGCTCAAAACGATCCGGCCGTGCGGCTGTACGAACGGATCGGTTTCGTCAAAGCACGCACGGTGTACAAGGCCGTCGAAGTGCTGTGCGATTAGCCGGCGGTTAACGCCGGTATTTAGGGATTCTCGCGGCCTTTTCTCACACGCTCGGCAACGGCACCTCGCCGCAGTAAAATGGTCTGCGGAGGAAACGCGGGCCGACGTCTCCGCAGGCAGCCCCCCCGTTTGCCCGGGGGAGCCGTCGCCCGCCAACCACGTCCCCTGCTGCCGCGTAGGACAAGAAGAACCAGTCTCTTGCCACTCTTCGTTGCCACGACTGCCGACATGCCGCTCGTGCCGCTGCTTGCGTTTGATTTCGGCAGCACCGGCATGCTTTGGTTCTTGGCGGCCGCCGCAGCGCCCATCCTGATCCACCTCTGGAATCGGCGCAACCGCCGCACGATCACGTGGGCGGCGATGGAATATCTGCTGGCCGCCATCAAGCAGAAAACGCGGCGGATCGTGGTGCAGAACTGGCTGCTCTTGGCCGTCCGCACCCTGCTGGTCATCGCGGTCGCCCTGGCGGTGGCCAAGCCGTATGTCGAGTCGGTGGGTACGGTCCATACCGGTCCGGCCAGGATGCTACGGGTGCTGGTGATCGATGCCTCGTATTCGATGGGCACCACGTCGTCCGACGCTGCCGGCCAGTTCGACCGCCAGGCGACCGGCCGGTTTGAACGCGCCAAGGAGGTGGCGACCCAGATTGTGGAGCAAAGTCCCCAGGGCGACGGTTTCGCTCTGGTGGTACTGGCTGATCCGCCGCGGACCATCATCGGCCATCCGGTGTTCGAGCATGCCAACGTGCTGGCCGAGCTGGATAAGCTGCGTCTGACGCACGGCGGCGGCGACGTGCCCGGCACCTTCCAGCGCGTGGCTGAAGTCGTCGCCAATGCCCGTCGCGAATACCCTGAGCTTGCCCCCGGCGAAGTCGTGTTCATCACCGACCTGGGCCAGAACTCTTGGGACCTGCAATTCGCCAGCGAACAGGCGGAGCAGGATTTTCGCGGGCAGGTGCGGCGGCTGGCGCAGCAGATACCGCTTCAGATCGTGAACCTGGGCGAAAGTCACCGTGAGAACGTGGCCGTTACTGGCCTGCGCATGGAGGGTACCTACGCCACCGCCGGCCAGGACGTGTTGCTGGAAGCCACCGTGCGTAACTTTGGTCGGCAAGAGCTGACGGGACGCCGGCTGCAATGGCTGGTCGATGGCCGGGGCGTGGGCGAGGAAACGTTCAGTGTGGAAGCCTCGGGCCAGGTGAGCGTGCCGTTCCGTTACCGTTTTGAATCGCCCGGCCTGCAAACCGTGGAAGCCCGGCTGGCGGATGACCCGCTAACGATCGACAACCGTCGCTACCTGATTGTGCCGGTCAAACGCGAGGTGCGGGTGTTGTGTATCGACGGTCGCCCTTCGGCCGGTTCCGGAGCCGGCTATCTGGAAGCGGCGCTGGAAACAGCGAGCACCCCGGGTGCTTTGGGCGATCCGGTGCGTGTTGATGTGGCCAGGCCCGCGGCCCTGACCGGGCGCGATCTGAGCCGGTACGACGTGATCTATCTCAACAACGTGCCGCAGTTCAGCCGGGCTGAAGCCAGCGTGCTGCGCGACTATCTGTTGGCGGGCGGCGGCGTGGTCTTCTTTTTGGGCGATCAGGTTCGCCCCGAGAATTACAATCGCTGCCTGGGCGGCGACGATCCTCAGCAGGGGCGTATCCTGCCGGCGCGGCTGGCAAGCGTGGAGTCGTTTGACCCCACGCAGCAGCCTTACGTGTTGAACCCGCACGATTACCGCCACCCGATGTTGCACGTGTTTCGCGGCAACGAGCAGGTGGGATTCTTGCGGACGCCGATCTATCGCTACTGGAAGCTGGAGCCGGCGGAACCTTCGGCCGCGCAAACGGTGTTGAGCCTGACCAACGGCGATCCGCTCATCATGACCGAGGAGTTCGGGGCCGGCACGGCGATCGTGGTGGCGACGCCCGCCGAGGTTTCGCCCAGCGATCCCTGGAATCTGATGCCCGCCTTGCAGAACTTTGTGCCGCTGGTGCGCGAGTCGTTGAAGGCGGCGATGGCCGGGCAGTTCCGGCATCGCAACCTCGAAGTCGGCCAGCCGCTTCAGGGCATGGCTCCGCGGCACGCCATTGGCGAACACGTAACCATCGACACGCCTTGGGACGCTACGGCTACCACCACGATTACTGCTGACGGTGACCGCGGCCACTGGAGTTTTGCTGATACGGCCGAGGCGGGTTTTTACTCGGCTCATGTGCCAGGTGTGCCCGAGGTTGATCGCTTTGCCGTGAACCTCAACACCCGCGAAAGCGACCTCACCCAGGTCGATCCGCAGGAACTGCTTTCGATTCACTTTGCCGGCACTCCGGTGCGGATTCGCAGTAGCTGGGAGCCGGAAGTGGCGGGGCCGGTCGAAACACTGGTGCCTGCCCCCAAGTACCTGCAAGGGTGGTTGCTGCTGGCCGCGTTGGTCCTATTGTTTGCCGATTCGTTCTTAGGCTGGTTTTTCGGTAGTCGCCAGGCATGATCGGCTTTGCCTTGCCAGACTGGTTGCAGCGGATGTTCGGCGTCGCAGGCGGCGAATCCGGCACGGGTGTGGACTTTGGCTACCGCACGTCGTGGCACTTGCCCGTGGTCGTCACGCTGCTGCTGGTGGCCTTGGGGGGGGCGTTTTTCGTCGGCCTGTATCTGCTTGAGCGACCGGCCGTGCGGCGACTGCGCTGGACGGTGCTGCTGGCCTCGCTCCGCATCGGCGCGTTCGTGCTGCTGCTGTTCATGCTCGCGCAGTTTCTGCTCTTGCCCCGGCGGACAGGGCTGCCGCACCTGGCGATCCTGATCGACGATTCACAGAGCATGAGCATCCGCGACCGCTATCGCGAGAGTGCCGGCTATGCCCAGCTAAGCGAACAGCTCAAGAAACTCGAGCTCGATGGCCCCACGCGGTTGAACCTGGCCAAGACGCTGCTGCTACAGGACGGCGGCCGGCTGCTGGATCAACTGGCCAGCCGCTACAAGCTCAAGCTGTACTTTGTATCGACGGCTGCTCGAGGGCAGCTCGGCGAACTGGAAGAGCTCAAGACGCGGATTCGTGACCTTCAGCCCGACGGCGATTCGACACGCCTGGGCGCGGCCATCGCCACCGTGTTGGCCGACTTGCGCGGTTCGCCCCCGGCGGCCATCCTGCTGCTATCCGACGGCATCAATACCGAGGGGCCGCCCCTGGTCGATGCCGCCTTGGCGGCATGGAATGAGCATCAGGTGCCGCTATTTGCCATTGCGGTGGGCAGCGAAGAACCGGTCAAGAACCTGGAGCTTAGCGACCTGACCGTCGACGAAGCCGTGTTCGTTGGCGATATTGTCAACTTCGAGCTGCAACTGACCGGCACCGGGCTGCAAGGCCGCGAGGTGCAGGTTCGCCTCCGCGAACTCGACCGACCGCAGGTGTTGGCCGAAGCCACGGTCACGGTCGGCCCCGATGGTCAGCCGCAACCGGTGCGGCTGAGCTATCGTCCTCGCCGCGAGGATTGGGAAGCCCGGCTGGCTCCCGGCGAAAAAGCCGTGACGTATCAGTTCGTCGTCGAAACCGATGTGCTGCCCGAGGAAGAAGACCCCAACGACAACCGGCTGCCGCCGCATCCGGTGCGGGTCAGCGATGAGCGGATCTCGGTACTGCTTGCGCAGTCGTATCCAAGCTGGGAGTATCGCTATCTCAAGACGCTCCTGGAACGCGAGCCGTCGATCGACTTGACCACGGTATTGCAAGAAGCCGATCCGGAGTACGTGGATATCGACCGCACGGCGATCCGCGTGTTCCCGGTGCGGCGTGAGGACCTGTTCAAGTACGACGTGCTGATCCTGGGGGACCTCAACCCGTCGTTCCTCAGCCAGAGCGTCATGCAGAACATCGTCGACTTTGTCACCGAGCGGGGCGGTGGCGTGGTGTTCATTGGCGGGCCACGTTACATGCCGGTGGCGTTTCGCGACACGCCGCTGGCGGACCTGCTGCCGTTCAATCCGGCCGACGTGACCCTGCCGGTCGAAGGCCCCATCACGCGGGGCTTCCAGGTGCGGCCTACACCGCAAGGACTGGCCAGTCCGCAGATGCAATTGGGCGATTCGCTCGCCGAGACCGATGCGCTGTGGTCGAAGCTGCCGCAACTGTACTGGCTGATGGATCTCAACCAGTTGAAGCCGGCGGCGCGGGTCTTGGCCGAACACCCCGGCCGCCAAACGATCGAAGGGCGCCAGGCCCCGGTGATCGTCGAGCAGTTTGTGGGGGCCGGCACAGTGATCTTTCATGCCACCGACGAAAGCCAGCGCTGGCGGTTTCGCCGGGGAGATTCGCTGTTTGGCCGGTATTGGGTACAAACGCTGCGCTATCTGAGCCGTTCCAAGCTGTTGGGCGAACAGCCGGCCGAGCTGACCACGTATCATCGTACTTACCGACGCGGCGATTCGGTGCCGTTACAGGTACGCTTCCGCGACGAACGCCAGGCCCCGGTCGCCGATGAAGGCGTGGTGGTCGTCATCGAGCGCGAGGGCGACAAGCCGCGGCGATTAACGCTCACCCGATCGGCGCAGCGGCGCGGCATCTTCACCGGTACGTTCCCCTCGGCGCCGGTGGGGCGGTATCACGCCTGGATTGTCTCGCCGGCCTTGCCGGCTCCGGCCCCCAGCGTCGACTTCGAGGTGGAGCCGCCGCCGGGCGAATTGGCCCGATTGCAGATGGACCTGGCCGCATTGCAGCAAGCCGCCGAAGGACCGTACCTGGCCGCCCGAAATCAGGCCGGCACGAACATTCCGCGTACCGGCTACGGCCGTCTGTACATGATCGACCAGACCAGTTCGCTGGTGGCCGATTTGCCACGCGGCCGCGAGGTAGTATTGGAGCCGCTGGAACCGTTTGAACTGTGGAACTGGTTCCCGGTTCCGCTGCTGTTGCTGACGCTATTGGTAGCCGAGTGGATTTTGCGCAAGTACCGAGGGCTGTTATAATTTTGACAAATCGTTCGCGGGGAATGGCCACAACATTGCGCTGCCGTTTGATCGTTTCCCTGCAGCCTCCACCGGCGATTGTCGTTGCCGGATTCCCTTCGTCGTCACTGCTTACGTAAAGGCCGCCCATGCTCCATCCGTTGCAGGAATGGATCGGCACGCTGCGCCGCAAGGTGCGAGGGCTGGCACTGCTGTACGGTTGGGCTTGGGTGGTGGCGATCGTGGCGGTGCTCTTTCTGACCGTCGCCCTGGCCGACTACCTGATCCACTTTGAGGATCGCGGTCTGCGCGTGCTGGTTTGGGTGGTCTCGCTTGCCGCTGTGGGCGCGGCCATCTGGTGGTTCGTGATCCGGGCGCTAAGGGCACGGCTGACCGATCTGGACCTGGCGCGGCGATTGGAGCGGCGGTTTCCGCAGTTACGTGACCGGCTAGCGACCACGCTTGAGTTCTTGGCTGAGCCCGAGGATAGCCCGGTCGCCGGTTCGGCCGACTTGCGCAGGGCCGTCGTCAACCAGGTGGCCGCCGAGGTGGAACCGCTGCGCGGGGCCGATGTCCTGGAGACCAGGCCCGTCTGGATCGCCTCCTCAGTCGCGGCAGCACTGGTGGCCGTGGTGGTGATCCTGGCCCTGGTTCGGCCGGAGCTGACGTCCATCGCCGCTTTGCGGCAACTCAATCCGTGGGCCGATACCGCCTGGCCGCAACAACATCACCTGGTTCTGCGGGCGCCCCAGCGTGTAGCCCGGGGCTCTGATCTGACCGTCGATATTGCCGATCGCGATGGCGGCCCGCTGCCCGAGCAGGTGTTGGTGCACCTGGAGTTCGACGGCCAGGGAACCCAGGTGGTGGAGGTGCGCCCGCAGAACGAAGTGCATCCGTTCCAGATTCCCGCCATCAACGAATCGGTCACGTTGTGGGTGGAAGGCGGCGATGATCGCAGCATGCGGCGGACACCGGTACGGATCGAAGTCGTCGATACACCGGCCCTGGCCCAACTGCAGGTCAAGCTGCACCCGCCTGCGTACACCGCCTGGCCGTCTACCACGGCGGACCGGCATTTTCGCGCTCTGGAGGGGACACGGATTGAGTTTCACGGCCGGGCTACGCTGCCGCTGGACGCCGTGTACTTTGAGTATCTCGATGAAGAACTGCCTGGCACGGTGGCGGCCGATGGGCTGAGCTTTTCGTTCGCTTTGCCGCCGACGGTACCGCTGGTCGAGTTGGCCGCAGGCGTCGGGGCCGCGGCAGGCTTGATGGCCACGCAGCCGTATGTGGCCGGCAACGGTTCCTACCGTTTTCGCCTTGTGGGGAAGCACGGCTTTGCTGGGCAGCAGGGGGAGTCGTACGACATCACCAGCCTGCCCGACAAGCCGCCGCAGGTGGTGCTGGAAGAACCCCGGGCTGACGACCTGAATACGCTCTACGTGGCGGCCGATGCCGTCATTCCGATCGAAGCTCGCGTGACCGAGGACCGCACGGCGGTTACACGCGTCTGGCTGCGCTACCGCCGCAGCGACCGTTCCGAGCAAGGCACGTTTGAGGAGCTTCTCTACGAGCGGGCCGAGGGACCGCCGCACCGCCCGGAAGGCCTGGCCAGCCCCGAACTGGGCGAAGTGCTGTCGATCCAGGCGGCGTGGTCGCTGACGCCGCTGAACCTGCCGCCTCGCACCCAGCTTGAGGTTACGCTGGCCGCTACCGATTTTGCAGGCCGCGAAGGCGTCAGCACGCCGCCGCTGCGGCTCACGGTGGCCACGCGCGGTGAACTGCAAGACCGGCTCGCCCAGCGGCAAGGTGAACTGCTGTCGCACCTGGCCGAGCTGTTGGCCTCGCAGCGCCAAGCTCGCACCCAACTCGGCGCGGCGGAGCAGGAATTGAAGGATCTGAACGCTCTGCGGCAGGCAGGCTTCGACCAGCTTAAGGGAGCCAGCGCCGGTCAGGAACAAGTGCGCCGCGGCCTGGCCGATGCCGAGGAAGGCTTGCCGGCCGAGATCGCCCGGCTGCTGGCCTCGCTGGAAATGAACCGGATCGACGCCACGGAAACGCATCGGCAGTTGGAGCAGTTGGCCGCTGAATTGTCACGGCTCGACCAGCAGCATCTGACCCCGCTGGCCGAGCAGCTTCCGCAGGCGGTGCGGTCGGTGCAGCAGGCCTTTGAAGCCAACAGCGACGATGTCGTGCCGATCGAGCAGCAGGTGGCCCAGCAGCTTGCCGCCGCCGGCAAGCATCAGGACGCCGTGATCGAGGGCCTGGAGCGGTTGCAAGCGGAAATGACCCAGTGGGACAACTACCGCCGGTTTGCCCGCGAGTTGAGCGTGCTGCGGCGTGAGCACGAGTCCATCGCTCAAGAAACGGCACGGCTGGGCCGGGAAACCGTCACACGCCGTTTCGACGATCTCACCCCGCAGCAGCAGACCGACTTGCGGCAGCTTGCCCGGCGGGAGGACGAACTGGCCCGGCGGCTGGACGTCATCCAGCAGAACATGGAACGGATGAGCCGCGAGCTGGAAGAAACCGATCCCATGGCGGCGGGCGTGCTGACCGATGCCCTGCATCATGCGCGGCAGCAGGGGCTGAGCAACCGCCTCCGCGAAGCCAGCCGCAAGGTGCAACAGAACCAGGTGGGGCAGGCCATTGGCGAGCAGAACGCCATCGCGGGCAGCTTGGAAGAGATGCTCGATATCCTCGTGGGCCGCCGCGAACATGAACTTTCGCGGCTGGTCGACAAGCTCCGCGAGGCGCAGAACGAACTGAACCGGCTGCATGAGCGACAGCAGACGCTTCGCGAGCAGGCTCAACAGGCTGCCGGACTCGCGGATCAGGCTCAGCAGCGGCGGCGACTTGAACAACTGCGGCGCGAGCAGGCCGAAGTCCGCCAGCAAACCGAGCGGCTCGCCCGGCGTCTCCAGCGACTGCAGGCCGAACAGGCGGCCCAGGCCATGCAGCAGGCCAGCCAGAGCATGCAAGGGGCCGAGGACGCCGCCGGCCACGACCAGGCCGAGCAAGCCGGCCAGGAAGCCCAGCAAGCGCTCGACGATCTGCAAGAAGCCCAGCAGGAACTGGCCAACCGGCTCCGCCAAGCCCAACGTAACTTGGCCCAGGAGCAATTGGCCAAGATCGAGGATCAGCTCAAGAGCCTCCGCGACCGCCAGCAAACGGTCGTGGACGAAGTGCTTCGCCTGCGCACCATTGACAGCGAGCGTGGGCTGGGCGAAGCCGAGAAGGCAACCGCCCGTGACCTGGGGCGTTCGCAAGACCTGCTGGCGGAAGAGACCCTGGACCTGAGGGCGACCATCGCCCAGGCCGAAGTTTTCGCCGCCACGCTGCAACTGGTGGCGCGCGATATGGAGGCCGCCTCCAACCTGCTCCGGCAGGCGAACACGTCGACCGAACTGACGCGGCTGACTCAGGCGGCTCATCGCCGGCTCGAGCAACTGGTCCGTTCGCTGGAGGCCGTGCAGGCCAAACCACCCGCGGAGTCCAGCCCGCAATCGCCCGAGCAGCAGGAGCCGGGCTCGCAGGCCCCCACCGACGGTATTCCCGCCCTGGCCCAGTTGCGGATGCTCAAGATGATGCAAGAAGACGTGAAGGCCAGGACCGCCGCGCTCGATGCCGAGTTGGCCGGTCAGCCGCCCAAGACCGAGGCCCAACGGCGGCAGTTGGCCGAACTGGCCGAGGAACAGGGCCGCCTGGCCGAATTGATGTTGAACCTTTCGCAGCCCAGCGAGCCGCAGACGCCGAAGGTGCCCGACCCGAGCGACGAAACCCGGCTGCGGCGGCACGATCTCAAGCAGAGGGCCGTAGCGCGGCGATAAGCCGCAGGATCGAGTTCTTTTCACACATGCGTTGAGAAGCTTCCGGGCGTAGGGGGAGCGCATCATGCGGTCGCCAGCGATCAGCGGAGGAGGAGCGATGGAGAGAAGTGCCAGGCAATCGCCGGGGCAGCTGATCCTTGGGCTTACGGCCGCGGCGGCCGGTGTGTTGTTGGCTGCGGCGTTCGCCTGGGCCCAAGACGAACAGGCCAACGAGGGGCCGGCCGGCAATCCGTACGCGGCCCGCCCAGGCGCTTCGGCCGACGAGCTCGCCCGCTTCATCCGCCAGATGCAGCTCAAGCCGGAGTCGATCCGCAATCGCGCGATCTTCCAGGAAGCCCTGGCCGATGCCGGCGAGCGGCTGTTGCAGGCCAAGGCCACCGACGAGCAGCGCAAACTGGCGGCGGAAACGCTGCTGGCTGCCCTGCACCAACAGGCCGTGCTGGGCGATACCAAGGCCGATGCCCGACTGATGACCTGGGCGGCCCGGCTCGCCGACGATCGGCAGGAAGCCATCGCCGCCGCGGCCCGGATGCACCTGCTGGAAGGGCGGCTGATGGAATCCCGGGCAGGCAAGCCCACGGTGGACGACGTGCGCAGCCTGTTCGAAGAAGTCAAAACGACGCTGATGCGCGAGTCGCCCACGCGGCGTCACCTGCGGCTGATTTCGGAAACCGTGGGGCTGATTAACGGCATCGCCGACGCCAAGGTGAAGGACGAACTGTTCGACCAGTTGGGCGAGCTTCTGGTCAAAAGCAAGGATCGTGAAGTCGCCCGCTACGGCAAACAGATCCTCAAAAAGCCCAGCGAATCCGATAAGCCGTAACCGCGGCTGGAGTCATCCGCCGGCACAGTCGTACGGCGGCCGTAAGCTCCGCTTGTCGCAATAGGTAAAGCGTTTAGAATGGCAAAATCATGCGGTTGCTTGCGTCGTGAGGATGGCTGGCCCGGTGCGGCAACCGCCTCTTGCGCGTAGACGCTAGCGGTCGTCGACAAGACCCAGCGAGAACCGACAAGACACAACGGACGTGACGTTTGAGCCGGCCGCCTGGGCGTGGCCGGCTCGCGAAGGTTTCAGATCCTATTTGCTGAATCAGGTGTGCGAGGAAAGCAATGAGTGGCCCGATCGTTCGCACGGGGTCGACGGAGCAGTTTGCCGCGGGCTGGGACCGCATCTTCGGCAAGAAGAAGACGACGGCCAGCGCGTCGGAGAAGAGCACCGCCAAGAGCAGCACTAAGGCCGCCAAGAGTGCCAAGAGCGCCACGAAGAGCAGCCCCAAGAAGAAGGCTGCTAAGAAGAAGGCCGCCAAGAAGAAGAGCGGCAAGTAAACCGCTGACGCAGCGGCGGTAAGCGCCACGCGAAGCAGAGGGGGGGCGGAACACGCCGCCCCCTTTTATCGGGATTGGGATGTAGCCCCCGAGAGTTCTCGGCTTGGGGGCTTTTTTGCTGCGCCCATTGGGCGTAGAGGCTTTCGCGGCTGGTGCGGTATTGCCGCAGTTTCCCTTCGCATGTGGGGGGGCGACTGGCGACCGGAGGCTGCGGTTTTCGCATACCTGACGCACAAGCTGCCCGACCTGTTTGACCGGGGCTGGAGCGGACCTAGAGTTTTAGGGACGGAACGCCGTCGCAGTGGTTCGCGGAGCAGGGAGGGATGGCAGTTGGATGCCGGACTTCGCGCGGTAACCTTTAGGCCGTCTGGGCGCGGTCGACTCCGGAGCAATCCTCGCCGGCTCCGGTCGCAAGCTGCCCAGCCGACCGTTTGGCTTGGATCAGCGAGGCATCGGCATCGTGACGGCCAAGAAACCGGTAAGCCCCGCAGCAGCGATGCTGCTGGCCGAGTCGCGGCGCTGGACCCGGTTCCTCACCGACGACACGACCACGGTTTCCTGGCAATACCAGGGCGAGCCGGTCGTGCTCACGGTGTGCGATGAATCGTACGGCGGGCTGGGAGTCCTGGTACCGCCGGGCGTGAACCTGGAAGTCGGCCAGGAAGTCGTCGTGCAATATCGCAATGCTCCCATGCGGGGCATCGTCCGGTACGTCATTCCCCACGACGGCGAGATTCGCCGCGCCGGCCTGGAATGGGTGACGTACCAGCGGGAAGCGAACCTCTGACCCGGTTGCCCCCTCAGCAATATCGACCCACAGAAAAACGCCAGCCTCGGATGTTTCGACCCGAGGCTGGCGTTTGGTTTTTTGCGTGTGGGTGCGACCGCCAGTGGCGGCGAGCTCGCGAACTTACTGGGCGCTCTGCAGGGCCTGCAGCGCGGCGTCGTAGTCGGGCTCTTCGGTGACTTCCTTCACCACCTGGGCGTACACCACCTTGCCTTGCGAATCGAGCACGAACACGCTGCGGGCGAGCAGCTTCAGTTCCTCGATCAGCACACCGAAGGCATTGCCGAAGCTGCGGTTCTGGTAGTCGCTGGCGACGCGGATGTTCTTGATGTTCTCGGCGCCGCAGAAACGGTTCATGGCAAACGGCAGGTCGAGGCTGATCGTCACGGCGTTGATCTTGTCGCCCAGGGCCTCAAGCTTCTCGTTGAACCGCTTGGTCTGGGTGGCGCACACGCCGGTGTCGAGCGAGGGCACGACGCTGATCAGCGTGGGCTTGCCCTTCAGATCCGCCAGCGAGATGGTCTTCAGACCGCCTTCGAAGTAATGCACGGTGAAATCGGGCGCCGGCTGGCCGACCTTTACTTCTTCGCCCGCCAGCGTCATCGGGGTGCCCTTGAACGTGACTGCACCAGCGCGAGACATATGAACCTTCTTTCTGGTCGATAGGGGAGAGAGCCTGGGGAAGCGGCGACCGGCGCACCAAGCCGCCAGACAGCCGCGGCGGCAAAACGATTTGCGTGGTGGCTAGTATGCCCTTTTGAACGCTGGCATCAAGAGGCGAGGCCGCCGGCGCCCGTCTCCGGACGCGCGCACTCGCCGCTGGTTGCCATTACTCCAGCGAGGCCAGCACCCCGCGCACGATCTTCCGCAACTTGGGTTCGCAAATGGCGGCCGTGGCCAGAATGTGTTCGATCTGCACCGGTTGCAGCGCGTCGGGCAGGCACATATCGGTAATGGCCGACAGGCCCAGGACGCGCATCCCGGAGTGCACGGCCACCAGCACCTCGGGCACGGTGGACATGCCCACCACGTCGGCCCCGATCAGCCGCAGGAAGCGGTACTCGGCCCGCGTTTCGAGGTTGGGGCCGGTCACGGCCACGTACACGCCCTTGTGGGCGACGATGTCCTCGCGGCGGGCGATGGTCAGCGCCTGGTCGATCAGCTTGGGATCGTAGGGCTGGCACATGTCGGGGAAACGCGGCCCCAGGTTGTCATCGTTGATGCCAATCAAGGGGTTACCCCACATCAGGTTGATGTGGTCCTCGATCACCATGATTTCGCCGGCGCGGTACTGCGGGTTCAAACCGCCGCAGGCGTTGGAGACGATCAGCAGCTCGGCTCCCAGCGCCTTCATCACCCGGATCGGGAAGGTGATCTGCTGGTGCGTGTAGCCTTCGTAGGCGTGGAAGCGGCCTTCCATGCCGACCACCATTCGGCCCTCCAGCCGCCCGATGATCAGGTTGCCCTTGTGGCTGATGGCCGTCGATCGCGGGAAGTGCGGGATCGTTTCGTAGGGGATGGTGACTTCGGCTTCGATTTCCTGGCCGAGGTCGCCCAGTCCGGTGCCCAGGATGATGCCCACCTGGGCCTGGCCGGTCCAGTTTTCGCGAATGCGAGCCACAGCCTCGCGAATCTGCCTGGCTAGTTCGAGCATGGCGTATTTTCGTAGATCGGGGATGGCGGACAGTTAGGGAGGAGCGGGCCGGGGCCAACACGGCCGCATCGGCCATGGTATCGGGGTATGCCGCTATCCGCCAGACAGATCGCGGCCAGAGTTTGCCGCGTGCAGCATGCCGCTACGGATCAGAAATCGCCAATCAAAACCTGGGCGCGCGAAAAAGCGGCGGACGAAACCCGGTGTTTGCGGAGTTTCGTGACCGCCGCTGCTGTGTGATCCTGAAGGTTGACCGACTAGCGACGATCAATAGTCGTCGAAGTCGTCCTCATCATCCTCATCGTCAAAGTCGTCGTCATCGAACTGGGCATCGTCGTCGTCAAAATCGTCATCCTCGTCATCTTCGCCCAGCTCGTCGTAGCCCAGCATGGAGCCGATATCGAGTGTCCCCAGGTCGATGAACTCGTCGCTCGCGAGGCTGTCGTCGAGCGAGGCCAGACTGTCGGTCAGCGGCTGTTCCTGGACGGCCAGGTTGCCGTAAGTCTGGAGCAGGTCTTGATAACCCGGCAGCTCGCGGACCGATTCCAGGTCCGGGTCCGATTCCAGGTGGACCACGTCGTCGTAACCGACCTCAAAGGCCTGCCACAGTTCGGCCAGGGCCTCTTCGTTGCGTCCCACCAGGGCCAGGCTGCACGCCAGGTTGTAATGGGCCACGCCGTCCATGGGACGCAGTTCCACCAGGCGCTGGTCCACCTTGAGCGCGCGGCGGTGCAAGCCGCGGCGCGAGAGCAGTTCGCCCTGTACCCGCAGGACCTCGACCTGGTCGGGATTGCGCTCGAGGATGTGATCGTAGAATTCGATGTCGAATTCCAGTTGATCCTGGCTCTTCCAGCGTGTAACGGCGGTCACGCCGCACTCACGCTTGGTCGCTTGACCTTGGGCACTCTTTTTCCCCGCCATGGGCCGCTCTCCCTCTTAATCCGGTGAAATCAGTGGCCTCGTACGTCAATCGTACCTCGCAGTCCAGCCGCCGGATAGGGTTGCCGGCGCAATGTCGGACGGGGCGGGCTACGCCAACGCTGGTGGGTGCCAGCACGACGCGAAGTTTCGGGCCGGCATTCGTTCCCGCACCGCTCCAACACGCCTCGCCGCTACCCTTCACGAAAACACACCTTAAGGCGACGTGCCGCAGGCCGGGGCTGGTCGTAAGTCGCGTTGCAGCGAGCCGCCGCGGCGCGTGCGCGACTGGGGAAGCCGCTCACCGCCGGCGCGAAATTTATTTGACCGGATTGGTCAAAGTCCCGATCGACCCGATGGTGGCTTCCACGACGTCGCCCGGCTTGAGGTAGGTACCGGTCGTATTGCCCACGCCCGCCGGCGTGCCCGTGGAGATAATGTCGCCGGGGTGCAACGTCACGCTCCGCGAGATGAACTCGATCACGGCCGCCACCGGGAAGATCTGCTGGCCCGTATTGGCGTTCTGCTTCAATTCGCCGTTTACGGTCAGCTTCATCGGCAGCGTTTCGGGCTTGATGGTGTCGGCCGAGGCGACGCAGGGGCCCATCGGGCAGAAGGTGTCGTGCCACTTGCCGTGCAGCCAGTCGAAGAAGGCGTCGTTGCGCCGCTCCTTGCGGTCGGGATTGGGGCGGTAGCGGCGGTCCGACACGTCGTTCACTACCGTGTAACCTGCCACGTAATTCAGCGCTTCCCGCTCTGAGACGCCCTTGGCCGTCTTGCCGATGATCACGCCCAGCTCCAGCTCCCAGTCGATATGGTCGGGCGACACCTCGGGGATCACGATCGGATCGCCCGGGTTGGTGAGCGTGGTGATGGGCTTCATGAACACGTAGGGGAAGGTTTCACGCCGCTCGGCCGCGATGCCGCCGCCCTCGCGAATGTGCTCGGCGTAATTGCCCGCCAGGAGGAAGATCTTGCTGGGGTTGGGCACCGGCACCAGCAGCTTGACGTCGGCCGGGGCCGGCGACGCGCCGGTAGGCAGCTTGCCGCGATTGGCGTGCACCCAGGCGGCCAGTTGGCTGGCGGCCTGGAAGTCGCTGCCGCAGGGCAGTAACGGGAGCAGGCTATCGCTTTCCGAGAGGGCGATTTCCTTGCCGGTGGCCTGGCGGTATGCGGCGGCGGCCGCGGCGACGGATACGACGCCTTCCTCGGAATAGAAGCCACGGTGCGTTTGGCCCTGATGCTGGAAACGGCAGACACGCATCGCTTACTCCCCGCGGTTGCATGGAACGTTCGGAGGTTGACCGGCCTGGTGGGCACAACCTGGCAGGCGGCACGTTCGTGCCGCGCCTGCCGTAAGCGGCCTCGACCACAGGCGTCACTTTCGGGCCCGCGGCGCGCCATGTCAAGCAGCGGGGGGTAGGCAGCGTGCGGCTGATATTGGCAAGCGTTTCAGACGGCCGCCAGCACCGGTTCGTCAGCCGGGCCGGTGCTTTCGGGCAGGAACGGGGCATCGCACAGGTCGGCGATCGAATCGACGATGATGTCGGGCCGATAGGCGTAACGCTTCAGGTCCTCCAGCTTGGTGCCGCCGGAAAGGACGAGGATCGTGCGGTAGCCCATCTGCACGCCGCCCAGGATGTCGGTTTCCATGGTGTCGCCGATGATCGTGGTTTCGGCGGCGGCCAGCCCTAGTTGTTTGCGGGCGGCCCGCATCATGATCGGGCTGGGCTTGCCCAAGCCAAACGCGGTGACGCCCGTGGCGGCTTCGAGCATGGCCACGATGGCGCCGCAGCCGGGGCGGATACCGTCCTGCGTGGGGCAGTTGGGATCGAGGTTGGTGGCGATCAGCTTGGCTCCGCCGGCGATCATCCGCACGGCGGCTTCTACCTGTTCCATGGTCACGGTGCGGCCCTCGCCGACCACCACGTAGTCCGGATCGGTATCGACGATGGAGTAGCCGTTGCGGTGCAAGGCGTGCAGCAGGCCGCCTTCACCGATGACGTACGCCGTGCCGCCGGGCTTTTGCGCGGCGAGGAAGCGCGCGGTGGCCATCGAGCACGTGAAGATGTGTTGCTCCTGGGCGTCGATGCCGAGCCGGCGCAGCTTGGTGGCCACGTCGCGCCGCGTCCGCTGGCTGTTGTTCGTCAGAAAGAGGAACGGGATATCGAGTTCGCGCAGCCGTTGGATGAACCGGTCGGCACCGGGAATCAGTTGCGAACCTCGGTAGATCACACCATCCATGTCGATCAGAAATCCGTGTTTCATCGTTGGCGACTTTCGCATGCAGTGGTGGTCAGACGGTGACAATGTTCGTGTTGCCAAGCGAGTGTTGCAGTACGTGACGGTTAAGACGCATTGAACGAATCAATGCGAGTGTTCGCGTTGTTATGCGTTGGGGTAGGTATGCCGTGGGGCGTGCAATCAACCGGTGGGATGTTTGGGGCGGGCAGCGCGGCGGTGGAAATGCAAACGGCGCGCCAACCTTCATCGCTGCTGACGTGCTTCAGACGGTGCATCGCAGAAATGCCCCGTTTTTATGCGGAATTACAGCTACTTGGTGCGCTATGTTCTGTTTCAGAACACCAGCCAGCAGCGCGATCTGTTCCCCCCGCAAGGCGATAGCACGTTGATGGGCCGTGCAAACAACACAGGCAGCCGCTTCCCATGCGCTAGGCAAACAAGCCGCGTTGGCAGGGGGGATTTATGACGGCATTCAGCCGGCCATCCGGCTAGATTGACGCTTGGTTGCCCTGGGGGGCTGCCTGTCGCTTTTTCACGCTGGAGGTGAAGCCATGCAGGCGGACGTGCGAGCTCTGACGTGCCGGTTATTCTTGACGATCGCGGCCACGTTGATGGGGCTGCCGGCTGCGATGGCGGCAAGTGATGATCCATTGCCTTCCTGGAACGATGGCCCCAGCAGGCAGGCGATCATCGAGTTCGTCCAGGCGACTACCCGCGAAGGCAGTCCTCACTTTGTGCCGCCGGCTGAACGCATTGCCACGTTCGATCACGATGGCACGCTATGGGTGGAGCAGCCGCTTTACACGCAGGTGGTGTTCGCGGCCCAACGGGTAAACGCCCTGGCGGCTAGCCATCCCCAGTGGCAGACGACCGAGCCGTTCCGGTCGCTTCTGGAGAAAGGCGAGGCGGCGCTGGCCGACTTCAGCATCGAGGACTTTGCGAAAGTAGTGGCCGAAACGCACCAGGGGGTAACGGTCGAGAACTTCCACGCCGAGGTGCGGGCCTGGCTCGAAACGGCTCGCCACCCGCGTTTCAAACGTCCTTACACCGAGCTGGTGTATCAACCGATGCTGGAGCTGATGCAGTATCTCCGGGCCAACGGTTACCGGACCTACATCGTCACCGGCGGAGGCCAGGAGTTTGTGCGCGCTTTTGCGGAGAAGGTCTATGGGGTGCCGTCTGAGCACGTGGTGGGCTCGGCGGCCGGCACGCGGTTCAAGTACGCCGCCGATGGTCGGCCCGAATTGGTCAAGCTGCCACGGACGTTGTTGATCGACGACGGACCCGGCAAGCCGGAAGGTATCAACCTGATGATCGGTCGGCGACCAGTGGCGGCGTTTGGCAACTCAACGGGCGACCGGCAAATGCTGGAGTGGACGGCCGCAGGCAAGGGCGCGCGGTTGATGATGCTGGTGCATCACGACGACGGCGAGCGGGAATATGATTACGGGCCCAACTCGAAAGTGGGCCCGTTTCCCAACAGCCTGATGGAAGAAGCCCGCCGCAGCGGATGGCACGTCGTCAGTATGAAGCGTGACTGGCGGCAGATCTTCTCCTTTGAACCTTTGCCGGAGCGTTAGAGCTTTTCGCCTGCACCCGGGGCGGGCGTACTGGACGCACCGCGAGCCGAACCCAGCGAATTGACCGCGTGGGTGGTGAAACCGGCGCGGCGATAGCACTCGCTAAGCTCGAACCAGATCTGCTTGGCGATCGGTTCCGGCAATTCTTGCGCAGCCGTTTCCAACGCCGAGGCGGCAGCCGGGAAATTCGCCTGCGCCTTCAGCGCCTGGCCGCGCATGTACGACACCAAACCGCCGAACGGTCCCTCGGTGGAGAGCGGCTGCAACCGCTCCAAGGCCTGAGCCGGCATCCCCAGTTCGAGATACCCATCGGCTGCAACGAGCCGCTTGGCGATCTGCACGGGATGGAGGGTTGTCGTTGCCATGATTCACCTCAAAAGTCGTTCGGCGTGTGCCGAGTTGAGCGTCGTCGATGGGGAGTATTGCAAGGTGCGTGCCGGAGCAGCAATTCGCCAAAAATGGCAAAGGTTGCGGGCAGTGCCTGCTGTAATTTAAGGACTTGCGACCGCTTCCCGAGGTTCACTGCCAAGTTGGCAGAAATCATCGCCGGTCGCGTGCCTGCCAGGCTGCTGCGACGCCATTCCGGGTGTCACAAAAACGCAACACTCACTGCTTAAAAAAGCGACACACCACTCAGTTTGATACGTGTGGGTGCGCGCAAATGTTTGTGCCGCCGACTGCGAAATCGGCGCAAACTTTTCCATCAGACGCTCTAGATGAATCGATCGATGGCTGCGTGGTAACTGGGGGTTAGTTACGCGGGCGACTTCGCACACTACTGCGCGGCGCTAGCCTTGGTGGTGCGCACCCCCCACGGGTTGGCCAGATAGTAGAAGAAGCCGTCTTCGGCATCGAGGATCAGGTCGGGCCGGCCATCGCCGTCGAAGTCGCCGACGGTAGGGCACGTAGTATGGCCGGCGAGTCGCTGCTCCGACACGCTCCCCAGGTTACGGAACCGCCATTGGCCGTCCGTGCCGACGTTCCGCCAGAACTCCACATTGATGCTGTTGAGCAACAGATCGATCCGGCCGTCGCCGTCCCAATCGGTTAGGGTCAGCTTGCGGCGGCCGCTCTTGCCGGCCCGGCCGTCGTTCAACCGCAGCGGCTCTCCCCGTTCGTCACCGAAGATGCGTTGGGGCGGTTTCAAACTCAGGTGACCCTGCGCATCGCGGAACCGTTCAAAGCAGGCCAGATAGCCTTCGTGGTCGAGGATCACCAGGTCGTTCAGGCCGTCGCCGTTTACATCGAATAGCACCGGGCTAGTGCGCCACTGGGTAACCAGCGAGCGGTCCCGGGGGTGCCACCAGTTCCACGCTGGCTTGGGCGGAGCACCCGGCCAGGCGACTTCGACACGCTGGGCCGCGGCCAGCTTGGGCTGCTGCCGGGTGCCAATGTTGCGGTACCAGAGGATCTCGCCCCAGATGGAGTTGATGACGAAGTCGGGCAGGCCGTCGCCATCGAAGTCGCCGGCTGCCGGCACGGTGTAGCCCCACTTGGCTTCGGCCGGTCCTTGGATCGAGCCGTTCTCGCCCGCTTGGATGCGGATCACCTGGCCGTCGGCCTCAAGCAGTTGTGGAAGAGCAAAGCGAGGCGTGCCGTCGGCATTTAG
>CALBRZ010000074.1 GCA_937927735.1 uncultured Planctomycetales bacterium | reverse complement strand
TTTAACCACTCAACCGGCATTCATCCAAGACCGCTTTTTGGACAGCCTCTCAGCGGACTTTGGGATAGGTCGATGAGCTTGAAAGCAGCTTCGTTTTCCATGAAGGGCCACAATAAAACCATCCAGCTGGTGGGCGTCACGGTCGTCTTGGCTACCGTTGCGCCTAAAGGCGGAAGCTGTTCGCTTTTGCGATCTGCATGCAACATGATCGCCGTGGCCCACTGTTTCAGATTGTTAGAACACGCGGCCCTGCGCGCTGATTCACGAGCCGCCTGAATGGCCGGCAACAGCATGGCAATGATGATGCCGATGATGGCAATAACCACCAATAACTCGACAAGGGTAAAACCGACTCGATAGCGAGAGACGTTCCGCATGGCTGTGCCCAAATGAAAGAATGAAGCAAGACCCGAGGAATGTTGAGTTTACGCGGGTATAAATGGGGGGCGGGCGTTCACTCGATAGTACTAGCATCCCCCCGATCGTCAAGTAAAATCGGCGGGGTGGCACAGGTAAGCATGCGGCTGGTTGGCACTGGCTTCGCCGGATCTGCCAGTGTGGAGGGACGTTGAGGCGGCGCACGCCATGCGCCGCAATGGCTGGTGCCTAGAGCCGTTCTTCCAGCCTGAGGTGCGGGGCGTAGAACGGTATCTCGACGGTGAAACCGCCGATCGCAAGCGGATAAGGCATTTTCACGAGCCACGGCAGCAATTCGCCAGCCTGCCGCGCGTGATGGCAGCGCCACGGGGGACGGTAAAGCAGCGGCCCAACTGCACTGGCAAAGCCAGTGGCACCCAAAGAATGGCAGTCACAAATGGGCAGTTCGTGGTCCGTGCAGCGGACCCTACGAAGCCCTGTTTGTGGTACGAGCAGCGGACCCTAGGAAGGCTACTGGAGTCCGTGGCACCTAGAAGCGACTAGCGGCCCTTTTCGATGGCCCGCTGGACGGCGGCGCCCATGTCGGCCGGGCTTTCGGCGACCACCACGCCGGCGGCTTCCAGGGCGGCGACCTTCTCAGCCGCGGTGCCGCTGCCGCCGGAGATGATCGCACCGGCATGGCCCATCCGCTTGCCCGGAGGCGCCGTCTTACCGGCGATAAACGCCGCAACCGGCTTGGTGATGTGCTTCTTGATGTGCTCGGCAGCCTGGATCTCGGCATTGCCGCCGATCTCGCCGATCAGCAGGATAGCCTCGGTGCCGGGATCCTTCTCGAACATGTCGAGCAGTTCGATGAACGTGGTGCCGATCACCGGGTCGCCGCCGATGCCCACGGCCGTCGACTGACCCAGGCCCACGTTGCCCAACTGCCAGGCGGCTTCGTAGGTGAGCGTGCCGCTCTTGCTGATCAGGCCCACGGTGCCGGGCTTATGGATGTAGCCGGGCATGATGCCGATCTTGGCCACGCCGGGGGTGATCACGCCCGGGCAGTTGGGGCCGATCAGCCGGGTGGGCTTGCCCTTGAGGTACTGCTTCACGCGGACCATGTCGAGGACGGGCACGCCCTCGGTGATGGCCACCACCAGTTCCAGCCCGGCGTCGATGGCTTCAATGATCGCGTCGGCACAGAACGGGGGCGGAACGAACACCATCGAGGTGTTGGCGCCGGTGGCCTCGACGGCTTCACGCACGGTGTTGAACACCGGGAAACCGTCGACCTCGGTCCCTCCTTTGCCCGGCGTTACGCCGCCGACCAGCACATCTTTCCCTGGCTGGCATTCGGCCGCGTACGCGCGGCACTGCTGGCTGTGGAACAGCCCTGCGCGGCCCGTGATGCCCTGGGTGATGAACTTCGTATTGGGGGAAACAAGAATGCTCATGGGCCTGAACTAACGCAAGTGAGGGACGTTGTCTGGTGTGGGGGGCGTTGGGGTTGGTGGCTGCGGTTACGCGCTGAGCGTGGCGACCACCTTCTTGGCGGCGTCGGTGAGGTCCGAGGCGGCAATGATGTCGCGGCCGCTGTCGGCCAGCATCTTGCGGGCCAGCTCGACGTTGGTGCCTTCCAGGCGAACGACCAGCGGCACGTGGAAGCCGACCTTGTCGTAGGCCTCCAAGAGGGCCGTCACGATGGTGTCGCACTTCATGATGCCGCCGAAGATGTTCACCAGCACGGCCTTCACGTTGGGATCGGCCAGGATGATGCGGAAGGCTTCGGTGACCTGCTCCACGTTGGCGCCGCCGCCCACGTCGAGGAAGTTGGCCGGCTCACCGCCGTGCAGCTTGATCAAGTCCATCGTGCTCATGGCCAGACCGGCGCCGTTGACCAGGCAGCCGATGTTGCCGTCGAGCTTCACGTAGCTCAGGCCGGCTTCCTGGGCACGAACCTCGGTGGGCTCTTCCTCGCTCAGGTCGCGGAGCTCCAGGAACTCCTTGTGCCGGAACAGGGCGTTGTCGTCGAAGGTCACCTTGGCGTCCAGGGCCAGCAGTTGGCCGTCGCCGGTAACCACCAGCGGGTTGATTTCCGCCATGCTGCAATCGTTCTTCACGAAGAACTCGCACAGCTTGGGGAAGAAGGTCTTGGCCGATTCGATGGCGGCGCCCGACACGCCCACGGCTTCAGCGATCTTCACCGCCTGGGCTTCGCTCAGGCCTTCGCAGGGAATGAAATGTTCGTTGTGGATCTTCTCAGGGTGCTCGGCGGCGACTTCTTCGATCTCCATGCCGCCTTCCGACGAGGCGATCACCACCGGCAGGCCAGCCTCGCGGTCGACCACGATGCCCAGGTACAGCTCCTTGGCGATGTCTAGACCCTGCTCGACAAACAGCACATTGACCTGCTTGCCTTCTTCGCCGGTCTGCTTGGTGACCAGGGTGCTGCCCAACATGCGGGCGGCGTTCTCCTTGGCCTCCTCGGCCGATCGGACGAGCACCACGCCGGGCTGATCGGGGTATTCCTTGAAGCGGCCCTTGCCGCGGCCGCCAGCGTGAATCTGCGACTTCACCACTGCCACAGGCGTGCCAAGCTCGTTAAAGGCGGCGGCCGCTTCATCCGGCGTGCGGACGACAATGCCGCGAGGGACCGGCACGCCAAAAGCGCGGAACAACTCTTTGGCTTGATACTCGTGAATCTTCATGGCCGCTTGCCTGGGAGCTTGATCAAAGTAAGGAAACGCCCGCCGGATCCATTACGATCGCTCGGCGAAAAGGCGGATTATAAAAATCGGCTTCTTGGATGGTCAATTCGCTGACGGGGCAGCAGTTTCTACGGGGGGCCAAACGACGCCCCCCCTGCCCCGCCGCTGTCGATGGCCCGGCTGCTAGCCCGCCACAAAGCGGTTCCGCAGCACGCCGACCTTCTCGATCTCAACTTCGCACACTTCGCCGCCCTTGAGCAGCACGGGCGGTTTGCGGGCGAAGCCCACTCCCGGCGGCGTACCGGTGAAGATGACGTCGCCCGGCGTCAGCGTGCACACCTTCGAGATGTACGACACCAGTTCCGCGATGCCGAAAATGAGCTGATTGGTGTTGGAGTCCTGCAAGGTTTCGCCGTTGAGCCGCAGCGAGATCCGCAGGTTGCCCGGATCGCCCACCTCGTCAGCGGTGACCAGGTAAGGACCAAACGGCGCGAACCCATCGAACGACTTGCCCAGCAGCCACTGCTTGCCCGGCTTGTTCAACTGCCAGTCGCGGGCCGAAACGTCGTTGCCGCAGGTGTAACCGGCGACATGGTTGAGGGCTTCGCTCTCGGGGATGTTCCGTCCGCCCACGCCGATCACGGCCACCAGTTCGGCCTCGTAGTCCACGGCCTCGGAGATGGACGGTACCACCACTTCGTCCTCGTGGGCCGCCACGGCGGTCTGGAACTTGTTGAACACGACGGGCTCGGGCGGCGGTTCCATGCCGCTTTCCTTGGCATGGTCGGCGTAGTTGAGCCCGATGCAGATGACCTTTTGCGGCTTGGGAACCGGGGCCAGCAAGCGGACGTTGCCCAGCGGTTGGCCTTTCTCCAACGCCGCGGCGGCCGCCTTGAGACCGGCGGGGCCCTGAGCCAACAGGCTGCGGATACACGAGGGCACCTGCGGGTCGGCCTGGTTGAGGTCAATCAATTGGCCGTCGCGCACGCCTGCCACGCGCGGACCAGTTTCGCTGAGATACGTCGCCAGTTTCATGCAGGTTCCCTGTCGCTAAAAATCGTAGACCGCTGCCTTTGGGCCGTTCGCAAGCAGCCCAAGCCGGTACGATAGCCCAAGCGGCTGAAAGTGACAACCACCGCTCTGATCCCAAAAAGCAACTCGCCGCGGCGGTTGCATAAGCCGCGCGGCGAGTGGTGATTGAACGATCTAGTGAGCTGCGTGGACGCGGCCCGTTCAGGCCTTGCGAGCCAGACGCAACTGGGCCCGGTTCTGGGCCACCAGCCGGTCGCGGATTTCCATCAGCTCGGGCGTGTTGGCGGGCCGCTGCCGGTTGGCCTCCAGCTGGCTGGAGATGGCCTGCACGTCGAGGCTCTCGGCGGGAATGGCCCGCTCGGTCAGCACCGACACCACGTTGCCGACCACCTCGGCAAAACCGCCGTCGACGTAATAGCGGCGGATTTGCGAACCCTGGCGGATGCGCAGCTCGCCGTAGCCCAGGCGGCCAACCAGCGGGCTGTGGTTGTAGGCCACGCCCAATTCGCCGTCGAACAGCGGCAGGGCCACGAAGTCGGCCGACTCGTCCAGGACGGTCGTTTCCGGAGTGACCACCACGCAGCGCAGCGCTCCGGCCGGCGCAGAGTGCGATTGTTGTTCAGCCATGGGTTATGCTCGCCTTACTTCTGCTGGGCCATGCGCTTGGCCTGTTCCTCGGCATCCTCGATGGCGCCGACGTACATGAAGGCTTCTTCGGGCAGGTGGTCCCACTTGCCGGCGCACAGCTCTTCAAAGCTGCGGATCGTGTCCTGCAGCGGCGTGATGTTACCCGGCTTGCCAGTGAACACTTCGGCCACGAGGAACGGCTGCGAGAGGAACCGCTCGATGCGACGGGCACGGTGCACCACCAGCTTGTCTTCTTCGCTCAGTTCGTCCACGCCCAAGATGGCGATGATGTCCTGCAATTCGCGGTAACGCTGCAGGATCTGCTGCACTTGGCGGGCCACGTTGTAGTGCCGCTCGCCCACGTAGGCCGGGTCCAGAATACGGCTGGACGAAGCCAACGGATCGATGGCCGGGTAAATACCCTTTTCCGAAATCGAGCGTTCCAGGTAGATGAACGCGTCGAGGTTACCGAACGCCGTCGCCGGAGCGGGGTCGGTCGGGTCGTCGGCCGGCACGTACACGGCCTGCACCGAGGTGATAGCGCCCTTGTTGGTCGAGGCGATCCGCTCCTGCAAGGCACCCATTTCCGTGGCCAGCGTGGGCTGGTAACCCACGGCCGAAGGCATACGGCCCAGCAGAGCCGACACCTCGGAGCCCGCCTGCGAGAAGCGGAAGATGTTGTCGATGAACAGCAGCGTGTCCTTACCGGTGGTGTCGCGGAAGTACTCGGCCATGGTCAGCGCCGAGAGGGCCACGCGGAGACGGGCTCCCGGCGGCTCGTTCATCTGACCGAACACCATGCAGGTCTGCTCGAGCACCGAGCGATCGGTGTTACCGATCTTGGTCTCCTGCATTTCGAGCCACAGGTCGGTGCCTTCGCGGGTACGCTCGCCCACGCCCGCGAACACCGAGTAACCACCGTGAGCACTGGCGATACGGGCGATCAGCTCGGTGAGGATCACCGTCTTGCCCAGACCGGCACCACCGAACAGACCGGCCTTGCCACCGCGGACGAACGGGGTGAGCAGGTCGATCACCTTGATACCGGTTTCGAACAGCTCGGTGTTGGTCGAGAGGTCGGCCACCGCCGGAGCGTCGCGGTGAATCGGCCAATATTCCTTGGCGTTCACCGGGCCGCGGTTGTCGATCGGTTCGCCCAACAGGTTGAACACCCGGCCCAGCGTGGCTTCGCCGACGGGCACCTTAATCGGGCCGCCGGTATCGATGCACTCCTGGCCGCGGACCAGACCGTCGGTGCTGCCCAGGGCGACCACCCGCACGCGGCCGCCGCCCAGGTGCTGCTGCACTTCGCCGGTCAGGTTGATTTCGACACCCTTGTTGGTGCCTTGAACCTTAACGGCGTTGTAGATGGCGGGCAGGCGGTCTTCGGGGAATTCAACGTCGAACGTCGAGCCGATCACCTGCGTGATATGGCCAACGTTCTGCTGCGTTTGGGTTGCGGTCGCCATCGTTATCCAACCTCAGTGGCTAGTTTTGCGAATATGTTCGGGCAAATGCGTCGTGGTTTGTGGTCAGGCCGCCAGGCTCGCCGCGGCAACGCTACGACTTGAGCGCTTCCACGCCGCCCAGCACGTCGAGCAGTTCGGAGGTAATGCGGCCCTGGCGGGCACGGTTGTATTCCATCGACAGGCTCTTGATCAGCCCGTCGGCGTTTTCCGTGGCGGCTTTCATGGCCACGCGGCGGGCAATCTGCTCGCTCACGGCCGCGTCGAGGAAGCACTTGAACAGCCGCACCTTGAAGCTGGTGGGCACCACCTCTTCCAGGATACTTTCGGCCGAAGGCAGGAAGTCATACTGGAGCGTGCCCTGCCCTGCCGCGGCGGGCGACTGGGCTTCGCCTTCCTCCAGACCTTCCAGCGAGCCCAGCGGCAGCAGCGTCTCGACCACGGGCACCTGGCGGCTGGCGCTGAGGAACTTGGTGTAGGCCACTTCAAGCCGATCCAGTTCGCCGGTCGCGTAGGCGTCGAGGTAACGGGTGGCCAGTTCGTCGACCTCGTCGAACCGCGGCTTGTCCTCAAAGTGCAGATAGGTGTGCGTGGCGGTCACGCCGCGCTGCTTGAGGCCAGCGATGCCCCGCTTGCCCGCGATCTCCACGTCGAGCGCGGGTACCTCGTTGCGCAGCTCCTGAATCCGCTGCCAGGCAGTGCGGATCACGTTGCCGTTGTAGCCGCCGCAGAAGCCGCGGTTGCTGGTGATCACCAGCAACACCGCCTTCTTGGTTTCCGCCCGCGCTTCCAGCAGCGGATGGCTGACCTCCAAGCCGGCCTGCGCCAGTTGGGCTACCAGGGCCGTGATGCGATCGGTGTAGGCCTTGGCCGCGGCCGCCCGATCCATGGCTTTCTTGAACCGGGCGGTGGCGATGAGCTCCATGGTCCGCGTGATCTTGCGGATGTTGCGGATACTCTTGCGCCGCCGATCGAGTGCTCTGGGATTGACCATGATGGGCCGCGAAACTCAAGAAACGCGATGCGAAAACCAACACGTATCGTCCGCCGGGCGGACGCAATTTCTCGTAAGGCCCGCTATTAGGGGCCTCGCTTCAACCAGGCGACAGTTAGCGTCCGCAATGCGGACCGGCCTTCCTGTCAGCCCTGAAGGACGCGCCCGGCTCAGGAAGCCAGGGCGCGCCGTATAACCTGGGCCGATCGCCGGCTTAGCCAGCCGCGCCCGCAGCGGCCGGAGCCGCCGAGCGGTGCTTGCCGGCCCACTGCTGCTGGAACTCCTGGATGCAGGCTTCCAGTTCGGGGTTGCGATCGGTCGCCTTGTCGATTTCGATGTCCTTGGAGTCGGCGATCTTCTTGCGAACCTCGGACTTCTGCTCCCGCATGAACGTCAGGAACGCCTGTTCCCACTCACGCACTTGCGGCAGCGGGACCTTGTCGAGGTGACCGCGGGTGCCGGCGTAAATGCTGAGCACCTGGTCAATCACGTCCATCGGGGAGTACTGCGACTGCTTGAGCAGTTCGACCATGCGGTAACCGCGATCCAGACGGGCCTGGGTGGTGGCGTCCAGTTCGGTACCCATCTTGGCGAACGCTTCCAGTTCGCGGAACGCGGCCAACTGGAGCCGCAGACCGCCGGCCACCTTCTTCATGGCCTTGATCTGGGCAGCACCACCCACGCGCGACACCGAGATACCCACGTTCATGGCCGGGCGGATACCGGCGAAGAACAGGTCCGGCTGCAGGTAGATCTGGCCGTCGGTGATGGAGATCACGTTGGTCGGAATGTAGGCCGACACTTCACCTTCGAGCGTCTCGATGATCGGCAGCGAGGTCAGCGAGCCGGCGCCCAGTTCGTCGCTCAGCTTGGCCGCCCGCTCCAGCAGACGGCTGTGGCAGTAGAACACGTCGCCGGGGTACGCCTCGCGGCCGGGCGGACGCCGCATCAGCAGCGAGAGCTGGCGGTACGCGGCGGCCTGCTTGGAGAGGTCATCGTACACGCACAGCGTGTGCCCGCCGCGGTACATGAAGTACTCGGCCATCGCCGTACCGGCGTAGGGCGCGACGTACTGCAGCGGAGCCGGGGCGCTGGCGCCGGCCACGATCACCGTGGTGTAGTCCATGGCGCCGTAGCGGCGGAGCACGTCGATGGTGGCCGCCACGCTGGCGTCCTTCTGACCCACCGCCACGTAGAAGCACTTAACGCCGGTGTTCTTCTGGTTAAGGATCGTGTCGATGGCGACGGTGCTCTTACCCGTCTTGCGGTCGCCAATGATGAGCTCGCGCTGACCGCGGCCGATCGGCGTCATGGCATCGATGGCCTTGATACCGGTCTGCAGCGGCTCATGCACCGGCTTGCGCTGGGCCACGCCCGGCGCCGGCGTTTCCACCGGCCGACGTTCCGTGGTGACCACGGGGCCCTTGCCGTCCAGCGGGTTACCCAGCGGATCGAGCACGCGGCCGATGACGGCCTCGCCCACCGGCACCGACAGCAGTTCGCCGGTGCTGCGGACTTCCTCGCCTTCGTGGATGCCCAGGTAATCGCCCAGAATGATCACGCCGACGGCGTTCTCTTCCAGGTTGAAGGCCAGGCCGCGGACACCGTTCTGAAACTCGACCATCTCGCCGGCCATCACGCCCGAGAGGCCGTACACGCGGGCAATGCCGTCGCCGACCTCGAGCACCCGGCCGACTTCGCGGACATCGACCTGCGACTCGTATTTCTCAATCTCAGCCCGCAGTACGGACGAGATCTCTTCGGCGTTCAATTTCATGAGTGCTCCTCTCGATCAAGCGACCGCGCATTTGTTCCAGTTGGGCCGTTACCGAGCCGTCGTATACCGTATCGCCCACTTGTATGATCAACCCGCCGATCATGTCGGGGTTCACCCGCGTGACCAGAATCGGCTCGGCACCGGTCTTCTGCCGCAGGGCGTTCTTGAGGGCTTCGGCCTGCGAATCCTCGAGCGGGGTCGCGGTGGTGACTTGAACACGAACCCGATTACGAAGTTTATCCAGCTGCTCCACAGCCGCCAGGTAAATGGCTGGCAGGGCATTCATCCGACCGTGCTTGGCGACCACTTTCAGGAAATTCAGCAGTAGCTGGTGCACCTTGCCGCGCAGGAGCCGATCAATCAGCCCGATCAGCTCGTCGCGCGGGATGTCTTGCAGGAACGTCCGTGTGTCGCGGGAACTGCCACGGATGGCCTCGACGAAACTGCCGAATTCCTCCATCACTTGTTCCGACGCGCCGACGGGCTCGGTGCTCGACAGCAGCGCCTTGGCGTACACATCCGCCACCTGCTGCTGATCGGTGTCCAACACCGTGGGGTGCCGGTACTCGTTGTCGTGTAAGGAAGGATTCACAGGTTACGTTCCCGTTGCTGTTATGGTCCGCCGGCGCGCTGGTTAGTTGACGCTGGGCGTGCGGTTGGCAAACTCGCTGATCGCGTCCTGGATCAACCGCTTGTGGTCCTCGGGCTTGAGCTGCGTGCGGATGATGCGGCCAGCCAGGTCCACGGCCAGGTTCGCCCCCTCCTCGGCGATCTGCTTGAGGGCCGCCTGGGTGGCGGTCTCGATCTCGCGCAGCGACCGCTGCCGTTCGGCATCGGCTTCCTCGCGGGCCTTGGCCAGGATTTCGTCGTGCGTGTGCTGGGCGTCGCGGCGGGCCTCGTCCAGAATGGCACGCACTTCGTTGGCCGCGTTCTGCAGCTTCAGCTCGTAGGCCTTGAGCAACTCGGCAGCCTGTTTGTTCTGCCGCTCGGCGGCGGCGATGTTATCGGCAATCCGCTGCTCGCGGCGTTCCAGGGCTTCGACAATCGGCCCCCAGGCAAACCGCCACAACAGCGCCAGAACGACCAGAAAGACCACAAAGGTCCAGATCGCCAAGTCGGTGCGAATCCAGGTGGGATCGAGAACGTGGTCGTCGAGCCCTTCCTGGGTGAAGTGCCCATGGCCGTGCCCGTGGTCCTTACCGTGGCCGTGATCCTCGCCGTGCCCGGCTTCCTGGGACGCGGCCGCGGCGCCGTCTTGGGCGGCTTCCTGCTCGGCCGCCATCGCGGGCAGCGCGGCCCAGGCGAGGCCCAGCACCAGACCCAGCAGCATCACCGGCATCCGCCCTGGGGCCAGCAGCCAGCGGTTTCGACTGTCGTGCTTCATCGGACTGAAGTCTCGTTGGTTTGACGTTTTGCCAACCAGGTTTGGCTGCGTAGGCACGCTGCCCGCAGCTTGCTTGATTCGGTGGCGGCTGCGATAGGTGCGGCCGCTACGGTGGTTGTGACGAATGCTGCCCGCGCACGAGCGGTTGCTCGCGGTCAGGCGGCGTTGTGATCCGCTTGTTGCGATTCACCCTGGAGCTGCTGCTTCACCGGGCTTACGGGAGCCTCACGCGGCGCGGCGGTTGGACAAACCGGCCGCGCCGACGCGGCTTAGCTGCTAGCAAGGGGATGCAAAGCGAACGTGTGGCCGGCCGCGTTGCGGCCAGCCTGGTCTCGATACCCTAGAAGGGGTTCTGGGTCGAGCAGATGTACAACGCGTAGAAGGTGAAACCTTCGATCAGAGCGGCCGCGATGATCATGGCCGTCTGGATGGCACCGGCCACCTCAGGCTGGCGAGCCATGCTCTCCAAAGCGGCCGAGGCCAGCTTGCCGATGCCGTAGGCGGCACCGATCACGGTCAGGGCCACACCGAAGGCGCCCGAGAACTCGATGAAAGCGCGGCCACCGGTTTCAGCGGCAGCGGCATCTTGCGCCATGGCGGGCGCGGCAGCGACGAACAGGATGGCCAGAAACAGACCCAGAACGCGGCAGAACTTGCTCACTTGCTCCATCTCCTTGCAGTTGGTTTTGGCAAAACTTCCTGGAGTTAAGCTTTCCCCATCACGACGCGACCAGTGCCCGGTCTAGTGATGGTGGATCGCCGCCCCGATGAAGAGTGCCGACAGGAAGGTAAAGATGTACGCCTGAAGAAACGCCACAAACAGTTCCAGCAGCGTGAACGCGGCGGAACCCAGGACGCCGACAATCGCCGTAACGGTGAACTGGAAGTTGACCTCGGCCACGGCTTCAGCGGCAGCCACGATCAAGCCCAGGATGCCCAGCAGCACCAGGTGCCCGGCCACCATGTTGGCCAACAAACGAATACTCAAGATGGCGTGCTTGATCAGCAGGCCGAAAACCTCGATCACCCAGATCACCGGCTTGAGGAACCACAGCCACCAGGGCAGGTCCATGTGGGGGACCTGGTTGAGCCAGAAGCCCACCGGGCCGAACTTGGCCATGCCGGCCCCCAGCACCGTGCAGAAGGTGATCAACGCCATGATCAGGGTGACCGCCCATTCGCCGGTCGGGTTGCCCACCCAGGGCACCAGGCCCATCAGGTTGCACAGCAGGACGAAGAAAAAGATCGTCCACAGCAGCGGCAGGAAGCGGTCGGCATCGTGGGCGCCGATCGCGGGCCGGGCGACATAATCGCGGAGGTATTCGAGGAACGCCTCGAACATGTTGGCCAGCTTGCCCCGCGGGCGTTCGCCGCCCTGGATGGACTTGGCCAGCCGCACAAACAGCACCACCATCAGCAGGGCCACCACCAGCTCGACGATCATGAATCGCGAGATGCAGAAGCCGCTGGCGGGTTGGTACAGATTCTTCAGCGTGCCAAAAGGCTGCGGGATCAGGATCTTGCCCGACATCTCGTGGTTCCACTCTTCCACGCTACGGCCGGGGTGGGCCTCGCGCAGGAAGGCGGGGACGTCGCTGAGCTTCTCGTAGTGCACCGGCCACAGGACCTTGGGCACTTCGAAGAAGTAGCTATCGCGAATGTGCAGCAATGGTTTAGCCATGATTCCCAGGCTCCTTCGCCGCATCAGCGTCAGCGACGTTGCGACCCGCGGGGGCGACCTCCGCCACCGCAGCGGCGCGGCCGGTTGTGCGGGCCGCGGCTTGCCGCGCCATCGGCAGAACCAACAGTGTCTCCACCAATAATCCCACGAGGTACAGGATGACCAGGCATTGCGGGGCGCCGGCCTTGGCCAGCTCGCCGCCGGTGGCGTGCAGCACCATGACTGCGCCCAGCGGCAAACCAACCCGAAACAGCATCCCGCCCAACTGTGCATGGACGAATACCGCGGTGCCCTTGGCCAGGTTGGCCACGAGCAAAGCCAACGTTCCCCCCAACCACACGATGAACCAGGCCAAGAGGGCCGCGTACCAGCCGTCGGCATGGCTTTGGGCGCGCCACGCGCCAAGAGGCACGGCCGCTACGGCCAGCGCCAGAGCGAGCACCAGGCAGCTCGTGCCGAACCCCCATGGGGTGACCTTCGTAAGGTCGCTGGAGTCACGCACGGTCACGGTCGCTCGTTCTCTTGGGAGGTCGAGGGAGGTTGTTGTTCGGAAGCAGAACGCTTGGAACGCGTCATCACCAGCAGATGGAACACGCCCAAGGTCATCCCCAGCCCAAATCCAAGCAGGCCGAGGAAGGAATATCCCCATCGGCTATCCAGCCACTGCCCGATGAGCCCTGGTACTACCATTTCGGCCGAAACAACCAGGATGCGGCTGACCCACTCCATTGCTAACCCAATGGGGTGCGGGTCGTGCGGCGCCTGGGGCACGACGTAGTCTCCTGTCCGTAAACCATCGACAGGATCGCGACGCAGGCGGACGCGTTGCGCCTGGGAAGAAACCGGGGCCTGGCCCTCAGTGCCGGCGAAGTCGTCCTGAGGGGAACGGCTTAGCAGGTGAAAGGGGCGGGCGGGGCCTGCTCGAAAGTGAGGCCGCTCACTTAATTGGCCGCAGCTTACCCAAGCCCGCTAAGCAAAGTCAACCAGCCACCCTGGGGAATTTGTGATTTTTTTCCCAAAGTCGGATTCGCCCTGTAAGGTGTGCTGCCTAAACGACTTGTGACGCTTGTTCAGGCGTCGATCTGAGGGGCGGGCGAGTGCTAGCATGCCCTCCCAGAGAGGGTGCTTCGGCGGGCCGCAAAACATCCCGTGCGCGCAAAACTAGCACTGGATGCACTTTAGCTACTCAGAACCAAGTCGGCTTGGGCGGGTTATCCCACGAAATCGTTGCGTTTTGAAGATCGATCGTTTACGATCGAATGCACCGACTTTGGCCGGTAGGCACCTGCCAAAATTCCCGCTGTGGGGGGTTCGCAGCCAGGCAAAAGCGGTTAGAATCGGCGAGTGTGCGGGACGTGCGACGCCCTGAGCTGGCAACTTGAAGCTGGCCGTGTCGCCCCCTGCCCTCCGACAAGCCAGACGGGTGACGTCCCACCGATGAACAAAACGGTGGTTTTTGATGTAAAGCCCGAACTGGCAAAGGTCAACGAAAAAAACAATCTGAGCAAACAATAACACTCGGGTCGGCCCGTTTCTCACCCTCAAGCAGTTACCGACCCCGACCCGGATAAAACGACACTCGGTGAGTGACACTTTGACCGGCTGGTTGGTTCACGGCTCACCGAGCTGGTTCACAGGCATACAGACGGCATCCCAGGTTACAACCCCGCCTTGTGAGCCCACGGCTGGCCACGATTGGTCGCCGGGCGATGGCTCCAGACGAAGCAAACGGTAACGAACAACGGCTCACGTCCTCCAGGTTTTAGCTGGTGGCTGGGCCAAGAGGAGGATCCCTACCACTGCCTCGGCTTGTGTGGCTTTCTCGGCGTTTGGACCGTTGCCCTACGGTAGGGAGCGGTATTACCGGGAGCGTTCAGCTAGCAAGCCAGGTGCCAGTTGCAACTTTTTGCCTTCCGGCGAGTGCAGCCCCCGAGCGATCAGCCCCGACTCCCCACAGCTTCTGCCAAGCCTGTCTTTGATGGGAACCATAGGCGGAAGTGGTTGCGGCGCAGTGATTCGGAGGTCGCCGGAGAGAACGAACATGCAAGCCCGCAGCGGATAAGGCCGCTCAGCTCTTGATGCTGACGGGCCGACCTCCGCGGCCGGCTTCAGGTCAGGGCCAACGATTGGATCGGTGGTCCCAGGAACGTGCAGGCAAAGGAGCAGCCGGTGCCGCAGAGACGGGCAGAGGTTCGGGGGGCTCTCTCGCCGGTCCGATGAACGATGGTCGGCCGGTTCGATCGCATTAGGTCACGGATGACGTCCTCGTGTATTGCCAGCCCCGGCGATGGCCGCGGGGTGCAATCTGGAGAACTCCATCCGATGACCGCAGAGCAGCTCAAAGGCTATACCCTCAAAGTCCTCGGGCAGATGGCAAAGGAGCAAGGCGTGCCGGGGTGGCACGCGATGCGTAAAGACCAGCTGGTCAAAGCATTGCTCCGAGCTTCGGCAAGTAAGTCCCGGTCGTCGGCCGCTTCCAGCCGCAACGGTACCAGCCACGCTTCCGCCTCTCGCACTTCTTCTCGCAATGGTGCCGCGGCCTCTCGCAACGGAGCCGGCCGTTCTTCTAGCAGCCGTGCCAAGGCAACCAAGACCACCTCGAGCCGTTCGGCCAGCGCTCGCCGCAGCACAACGACTTCTCCCGCCAATCGTGCCGCCCTGCGAAGCAACGCCACCGCCACCAAGGCGAAGGCCAAACCCAAGAATCGCACCCTGGTCATGCGGCGGCTCCAGGAAGTACGGCAGGCCCAAAGCCGTCTGAAAGACATTTCGCACCAGGATGTGCCCAGCAACAAAGACCGGCTGGTGGTGATCGTCCGCGATCCCTACTGGCTGCACGCCACGTGGCAGCTTTCCCGCCGCAATGTCGAGCGGGCAGAGGTTGCCCTGGGCCAGGAATGGCACCTGGCTCGGCCCGTACTGCGGCTGTTGGAAGTGCAGGCCGGCAACAGCGCCGCCGAGACCGTGGTCCGCGATATCGAGATCCACGGCGGCGTCAACAACTGGTACGTGCCGGTCAACGATCCGCCCAAGAGCTACCGGCTCGATATCGGCTACCTCACCGAGAGCGGCCGGATGTTCGTCCTGGCTCGCAGCAACGTGGTGACCACGCCCCGGGCAGGTACGCTGGATACGCTCGACAACAACTGGACCGACGTGGCCGAGAACTACGAAAAGATCTACGCCATGAGCGGTGGCCACCGCACCGAGGGCGCCAGCGAGGAGCTCCAGGAGTTGTTCGAAGAACGGCTCCGCCGGCCGATGAGCTCGCCCACGCTGGGGCTGGCGGCCAATGGCCACCCGGGCCGCAAGCCGCGCGAGTTCCAGTTCGAGCTCGATGCCGAGCTGATTGTGTACGGTTCGACCGTGCCCGGCTCGCGCGTCACCCTCCAGGGCGATCCGGTCGAGCTGCGGTCCGATGGCACGTTCACCGTCCGCTTCCGTCTGCCCAACTGCCGGCAGGTGATCCCCGCCGTGGCCCAGAGCGCCGACGGTTTGGAACAGCGGACGATCGTGCTTGCCGTCGAACGCAACACCAAGGTGATGGAACCGCTGCTGCGGGACTCCCACGACCTGTAATCGCCAAGCTGGTCTGAGTTTCGCCAAACCATGTGGGCTGCGTCACCAGTGCCTGGTACGCAGCCCACTTTTTTGCGCCGGTGGCTATGTAAGGCAGCGGCGTGGCAGTCAGCTCACTCGCCAGATGGGGGGCAAATTCGATTGAACGTATCGGTATCGCTTGATACAACAGATGAGCTGTACACTCGCCAAGTTGTACGGCCGGTTGAGGGGGATCGCCTTGCCCTCCACTTGTGCCGTGCCCTACCCTGCCGCCGCTCTGCTTGCTTAAGTCACGCCGGCACGAGCAGGTCCTGCAAATCGTCCTGCTGAAAGGAACCCGCCCATGCTGACGATCGGCGATTATGACCGTCGTCTTGGACGCCGCGACTTTCTCAAGGTCGGCAGCTTGATGTTGGGGGGGCTAACGCTGCCGCAACTGCTCTCTGCGCAAGCGGCCGGGCAGACGTCCTCGCTGTTGAAGGACCGTTCGGTCATCTTCCTGTTCATGCATGGCGGGCCGCCGCAGACCGAAACCTTCGATCCCAAGATGACGGCGCCCGACGGCGTACGCAGCGTCGTCGGCGAGGTCGCTACCAGCCTGCCGGGCGTGACCTTCGGCAGCAGTTTTCCGCGGCTGGCGGCGATGGCGCACAAGATGTCGGTCGTGCGCTCGTTCACCACCGGTAACTCCAATCACGACATCAAGCCGATCGTTTGCGCCGATACGCTCAACGCCAATCTGGGCTCGGTGTATTCGCGCGTGGCCGGCATCAACCACCCGGTGACCGGTATGCCCACCAACGTGGGGCTGTTCTCGCAGGCTGTCGATCCCGACGCCAAACCGGTGACCAAGGCGTTCGGCGATTTCACGTCCAGTGGCAGCATCGGCGCGGCCTACGCTCCGTTTGTGCCGGGGGCGGGCGGCAATCTCCAGCAAGACATGAAGCTCACGATGCCGCTGAATCGCATCGACGACCGCCGCGGCCTGCTTTCGCGGCTGGATCAGGTGCGTTGGGCGGCCGAATCGTCGGGCTATTTCGATGGGCTCGATCGCATGCGTGAGCAGGCCTTCAGCACCATTCTGGGCGGCGTGGCCGAAGCCTTCGATCTCTCCAAGGAAGACCCGGCCACGATTGCCCGGTACGACACGGCGCCGCTGATTAATCCCAGCGAGATCAGCCGCACCTGGAACAACTGGCGCAACTATATCGACAACGCCCGCAACCTGGGCAAGCTGCTGCTGCTGGCACGGCGGCTGTGCGAGGCTGGTGCCGGCTTTGTGACGGTGACCACCAGCTTCGTATGGGACATGCATGCCGACTCGAACAACGCCACCATCCACGAAGGCATGTACTACATGGGCCTGCCGTTCGATCATGCGGTGTCGGCCCTGATCGAAGACCTGGAAGCCCGCGGCCTCTCCAACAAGATCCTGCTGGTGTGCTGCGGCGAGATCGGCCGCACGCCCAAGGTGAACAAAAAGGGCGGACGGGATCACTGGGGCAACCTGGCTCCGCTGATGGTTTCCGGCGGCGGCCTGCAGATGGGCAAAGTGGTTGGCCAGAGCACCCGCGACGCGGGCGCCCCGCAGACCGATCCGATCACCATCCCGCACCTGATCTCCACGATTATGCACTCGCTGTTCCATGTCAGCGACTTGCGGCTGGCCCGCGGCATCCCCTCGGATGTCATGCGGCTGATCACCGGCGGCGATCCAATCACCGAGCTGATCTAACTCCACGGGCGGCTCGCTGATAGCGGGGCGACGTTTTGCGTCGCTCGTCTGCTGCTCTTCTGCGCTTGTTCACGCGCGCCAGCATCGCTGCCGCTGCGCGCGTCCGCTGGTGGAGCCAACAGGGGGCATTTTCCGCCCTGACTTGCCCCGCCAGCGGCCGGAAAGCGTGCTGGCACGTGGAACCGCCCTGGACGGCCGACTGGCTTTGTGTTACTTCCCGCACCCCCAAGATTCGCTTTTCATGCGAGGCCTGGCATGTGCGGCCGCCGGCCGACGTGGTCCTCGCAGGATGGTCCTTTCCCCGGGACTTGACCATGCGGAAAGAAACCAAGGTCGGTGTGTCGCTGGTCGCCCTGCTGTTGGGCGTCTTCTGCTTTGTGCTTTACAAGCGGGTCCAGGGACGCAGCCGCGAGGCGGCCGAAGCCCTGGCGCAGCAGGAAGTCGTGGCCGCGATGGAAACCACCCAGGTCACCGCCAAGCCGGTACTGGATAGCCCTCCGCGCCAAGTGCCCGAGGTTACCGGCAGCCGGCTGATGGAACAGGCATGGCGGCAGCCCGTGCGGCCCACGCCGGCGCCCGAATCGCAGTTCGCCGGCAACGGAGCCCGATTGGCCCAGGCTCAGCCGCCCGCACCGGTCGAAGCGGTTGATCCGTTTGCGGGTCGCGTTAGCCGTTCGATGGAGCCTGTCGCCGAGCCCGTGGCTGCTGAAGCCGGTGGCGATCGCGGCTTTGTCGCGAGCGAAGCCGTGGCCCAAGAGATGGCAGCCGCTCAGGACGTGGCCGCAGCCGATGCGTTGGATCGTGGTGAGGAACCGCTCGCCAACGATCGCGTGACCGTGGCCGTTCGTACCAGCCGCGCGCAGGACGTGGAGGCCGGCGCCCTGGCCAGCGAGGCAGAACCGGTGGAAACCTACCGGCTGGCCGCCGAACAGCCGACGCCGCCCGAACGGCCGCAGGCGATGGAACCGCAACCGGTGGCCACCTACAGTGCCGCTGAGCCTGCGGAGACGCACCCTGCCTACCGCGAAACCTATCGGGCTCAGGCGCCTGTCGCTCAAGTGGAGCCGGTGACGGCCGCGCGGCGGTATGAAGAACCGCGTTACGAAGAACCTCGGCAACAACTGCCGCAGCGCGAGCACGGCCTGCGTGACGAATCTCCGGCGGCTGGTTATGCGGCCCGGGTGTACCAGGAACCGGCGGCTCGCGATCCGTACGCGGAGCCGGTAGCGCAAGAACCGTACAGTCGTGGCGGTTACCCCGGCCAGGATCTCGATCAACGGTACGCGATGGACGGCCCGGCGAGCCGTGCCGCGGAGCCGTATCGCGGAGCCGAAGAGGATTTTGAACGCGAACCGGCTCGCGGCAGCTTCGCCCAGGCCCGGTTTGTCGCCCAGGGGCGTCCGGCGGTGGCCGAGGAAGCCGCCGATCCGGTTCCCTACGGCGGCGACCGTTGGCACCCGGATCGCAATGCGGCGCCGGCCGCTCAGCCTCAGTCTCAGACGCCGGCTTCGCAGTCGTACTACGACAGCCGTGGTGCCGCAGGCGTCGTGGCCTCGCAGCCTCCGGCGGCTGCTCCGCGTGGCCAGTACACCGTGATGCCCAACGACAGTTTCTGGACCATCTCACGCAAGCTTTACGGCGATGGCGGCTTCTTCAAGGCCCTGGCCGAACACAACCGCCGTAAGTTCCCCGACACGCGGAGCTTGAAGGTGGGCGACGTGATCTCGGCTCCGCCGGCCGAAGAGCTGCGCAAGGCGTACCCCGACCTGTGCCCCAAGTTGCGGCAACCGGCCCCGGCCACTGCCCGGACCGTATCGGGTCAGCAGCGGCTGAATGCCGGCCGCATCTACGTGGTCGAGGAAGGGGATACGCTGTTCGACATTGCCCGGCATGAACTGGGCTCGCCCGCCCGCTGGGTCGAAATCTTCGAGCTGAACGCCGACCGGCTCAGCAACGATTTCGACTACATCAAGCCCGGCACCGAATTGATCCTGCCGGCTGATCCGGTTCGGGGCGATGTGCGGCGCGAAAACGTCACCCGCCGGCCAGGCAATCCGGCCTCGCGCTAAAGCCCTATCAGGTCAATGCTTCTGGCGGCCGGTGCGTTGCGGCTGAAGCACGGGGTCAGCGGCCACAAACATCCGGGCAGCACAATAGGCCGCTACCGCGCGCCGGCTCGCATCACGAGCGTTTCCAGTTCGCCTTCTTGAACCACTTCGTTGTGCTGGTTCACGACGCGCCGCCGCCAGGTAACGTGGCCGCGGCGTCGGCCATTCTGGCGTTTGGCAATGACTTCGGTCACCACGTGGATGGTGTCGCCGATGTAGATGGGCCGCTCAAACCGCCAATTGAGAATCTGGACGAAGGCGGCCGTATCGACGCAAGGGCTGTAGCTGCCTAGCCCTGCCATGTAAGAGAGCCCCAGCAGGCCATGGGCGATGCGGCCTTTGTACGGGGTTTCGCGGGCGTGCTCACGATCGACGTGCAGCGGATTGAAGTCGCCCGTCAGGCACGCAAAGTTGACAATGTCCGTTTCGGTGATCGTGCGGGCCGGACTGGTCCAGGTGTCTCCGACCTCAAGCTCCTCGAACGTCAGGGGAGAAGACCGGGAGTGCGATGTCGTCGAGTGGCTCACGATTGGGGAGTCCATAGGTTTCGTTGCCGCCGTGCTACGAAAGAATCGTTGCCTTCGAGTGCAAGCCGGTCAAGCTGGCGGACCGGGCGCGATGACTTTCGTACCCTGTCAGTACGCAGGTACAGTGTACCTGCCCTAAATACTTTAGCGACTGACACATAGTTAGAAAAAGATCAGCTCCCCGCTGCCGGGGGCCAAGGACCAGGGGCCGCTCTTGTAACCTTAGGACGCGAAACGAGCGGCGTGGTACGCCAAATTGTCGCGGTTTGTCGCAGCCGCGGGAACGGCGTCATTGGGTACTGCTCCCAGTTGGCAGCGACGAGCGAGCGCACCTTGGCCACCAAAACACGGCAGACTGCCAGCTTGGGCGCAGGCGGCGGCTGTTCGCTACATCAGTGTGGTGATGAGGCTGCACGTTCAAGCAGTGCCACATGCCCGCGGTGGCCGCGATACAATGCGAGCCAGCCCGGTGTGGTCGTTGGACCGGTTGCCGCGGCCTATGCCCGCTTTTGCCGAGGTTCCAATGGATGGCTCAGTTTATGCCGTGACGGCGCCCCAAAGCCGCTGCCGATTGGGCGTGGCCAGGGCGGATATTACGCCACCGGCGGACATTTATCAGCGGATGTGGGGGGCTGCCCGGCACGATCGCGCCGCAGGCATCCACCGGCCGCTCACCGCCACGGTGCTTTACTTCGCGCCGTTCGAGCCATCGGATGGCGATCCCTGGGTGCTGATTGCCCTGGATCATTGTCTGCTGTATCGCCGCGAGTCCGAAGCGGTAACAGCCCAGGCGGCGGCAGCAGCGAACGCCGCCGCCCCGTCGCTGGGTATCCAGCCCAAATGGTTACTGCTGGTGTTTTCGCACACGCACGCGGCCGGTTTGATGGCCTGGGATCGTTCGCACTTGCCCGGCGGCGAGCGGATTCGGCCCTACCTTGAGGAAATGGCCACCAAGATCGGCCAGGCGATCGCATCCGCGGCGCAGGCGGCCGAACCGGCGACGATTGTTTACGGCACAGGGCGCTGCGCGCTGGCCGCGCATCGCGACCTTTGGGACGAACGCTCCGGTCAGTACGTGTGCGGCTATCATCCCGCTGGTCCCGCGGATGACACCGTACTGGTTGCCAGGGCAACAGCCGACGATGGACGGTTGCTGGCCACCGTGGTCAACTATGCCTGCCATCCCACGACCTTGGCCTGGGAAAACCGGCTGATCAGTCCGGACTTCCCGGGGGCGATGCGCGAAACCGTCGAAGCAGCTTGCGGGGCTCCCTGCGTTTTCTTGCAAGGAGCATCCGGCGACTTGGGGCCGCGCGAAGGTTTTGTGGGCGACGTGGCGGTGGCCGACCGCAACGGGCGCATCCTCGGCCACGCAGCGGTTGCCGCGCTGGAGAGCCTGCCGCCGCCGGGGATGCGGTTTGAGTACACGGGCCCGGTGGTTTCCGGGGCGACGATTGGCGCCTGGGCGTATCGTCCGTTAGATGACGCAGCCCTGGCCGCTACCGGCACCTGGCAACTGTGGCAATGGGAGCTGCCGCTCCCCTGCCGCGAGGACTTGCCCACGGTTGAAGACGTTCAAACGCAGCGCCAACAGTTGCTCACCCGGGAGGAAGAAGCCCGGCGTGCCGGCGATCAGGCAGCCGCGGCCGACGCCAGGGCATTGATTGAACGGGCGGACCGCATGTTGTCGCGGCTCAGCGTGCTGGATGGACGCCGCGAGTTTGCTTACCGCATTCGATTGCTGAAGGTTGGCAGTGCATTCTGGCTGGCGGTGCCGGGCGAGCCGTATCAGGATCTCCAGGTGCAGTTGCGGCGAAGGTTTCCCGGCGTGGCGATCGTGGTGATGGGGCTGGCCAGCGGCTGGGGCCCCAGCTACCTGCCGCCACGCGACGTATATGGCCGGGGTATCTATCAAGAGACGATTGCCCTCTTGGCTCCCGGTTGTTTGGAACGATTGATTGAAGCGGCCGGCGACGCCATCGAAACGATGCTCGCCCCGCGGTAGTTCACTTGGCAGGTTTACCCCTTGGAACAAGCATTTCTGGCGTGGCTGGCTCAGCAGCTTCCGCAGCACGCGGCGGCCCCCTGGGGCATTGCCGACGATACGGCCCTGGTGCGGCTTGCCAGGGCCGAAACGCTCGTCACTGCCGACTTGATCAGCGATGAGGTTGACTTCCGACTGGCCGAGGTCGATCCTCGCCGCATCGGTCGCAAGGCGTTGGCCGTCAACTTAAGCGACATGGCCTCGATGGCAGCCCGGCCGGTGGCGGCCATCATCTCGCTGCTGCTGCCCAGTGAGGCCGCCTTGAGCAGAACCTTTGGCGGCCAGCCGCCCTACGACACGCTGGAGCTCGCCAAGCGGCTGTACGAGGGATTGTTGCCGCTGGCCAAGGCACACGACGTGGCCATCGCGGGCGGCGACGTGAACGTGTGGGATCATCCGCTGGCGATCAATGTCACCGTGCTGGGCGAAGCCGGCCCGGCAGGCCCCGTGCGCCGCATCGGTGCCAGGCCCGGCGATTGGATCATCGTCACAGGCCGGTTGGGCGGCAGTATCCTGGGGCATCATTTTGACTTTGAACCGCGGGTCAAAGAGGCGCTGGCTTTGGCATCGGCCTATGAGCTGCACGCCGGCATGGATATCAGCGACGGCCTGGCCTTGGATCTCTCGCGGCTGGCGGCGGCGAGCGGCTGCGGTGCCGTGCTGGAGTTGGATGTGGTTCCAATCGCTGCGGCGGCGCATACCCTGGCTGCTTCGCAGCCGGGGCAAGGGACGGCGCTGGACCACGCGCTGGGCGATGGCGAAGATTTCGAACTGCTACTGGCCGTGCCTGAGAAAGATGCCCGGCGGATGATCGACCAGCAGCCTCTGGCTGACGTGCCGGTCACATGCATCGGGCGGTTCATTGAAGAGGCCGGCCTTTGGGCGCAGGACTCCACAGGTCAGCGGATGCCGTTGCCGCCGCGGGGCTTCCTGCATGGTTAGCCAGCGGCAGGGGCATGGCGCTGCCCCGCCTCGCAACGGGCAACATAAAAAGACCAACGCCGGCGTTGGTGAGCATGTGCGCCTGCCTAGCACATGCTTGCTTCTTCAGAAGCAGCCTGGAGATGCTGCCCACGTCCCAGGCCATCTGATATATCGACTCCCGCTGATGGGGGCTTGAGGGAATCCCCCCATTTGTCGTAGGGAGGAGCCACCCGGCGGATGACACGCTGCGGGGGCGACAGCCCTGCCCGTTTGCGGCGTGAACCCCGGTACTGAATATCGGTGAAACGACTTTTCTCCCAGGCTATACTGGCCCCGGTATTGGGCGCTCCGGCCCGTTTGCTGGCAAGGCCCAGTGCGGCAGGCTACACTGCCGACCACCGGCCCACCGCCGGCCTGGCAACGTTCTGATTGTTCACTTCAAACCTGTAGAGGAAGCCTCGCGAATGTTGCGTTTGTCGTCCGCGTTGTTGCTGCTTGTCGCGTTGTCGGCAGGCATCGTGACGAACGTCGCCGCCGATGAGAAGAAGGCCAAGGCGATCGTTCCCAAGGAACCCATTTCGCTGCTGACCAAGAATCTCAAGGATTACTTTTACACCTGGCTGGCCGACGACCGCTACGAAGACCCGCGCGGCGTGTTCACCCTGCAGCCGGACGGCATCGTGCGGATCTCGGGCGATGGTTTTGGCGGTCTGGTCACCAAGGACGAGTATGCCGATTACCACCTGGTGCTCGAGTACCGTTGGGGCACCGAAACCTTCCGCAGCCGTAAGGACCGGGCTCGCGACAGCGGCCTGCTGCTGCACTGCAAAGGTCCCGATGGCAACTTCGGCGGTTCCAAGGGCAACCCCGGCCCGTGGATGACCTCGATTGAATGCCAGATCATCGAGGGCGGCGTGGGCGACATCCTGGTGCTGCAAGGCAAGGATGAGAACGGCAACACGATCGAAGCCGCTGTCACCTGCGAGATCTCGCGCGATCGCGACGGCGAAGCCGTCTGGACGCCCGGCGGCCAGAAGCAACGCTTCACCAGGGGCCGCATCAACTGGTGCGGCCGCGATCCGGACTGGAAGGACGTGTTGGGCTTCCGTGGCCCCAAGGACGTCGATAGCCCCGGCCAGGAATGGACCACGCTCGAAGTGTTCGCCAAGGGCGATACGCTCGTCTACCGCGTGAACGGCGTGGTGGTGAATCGGGCGACCGAAGTGGTGCCCACCGAGGGCAAGATCCTGCTCCAAACCGAAGGCGCGGAACTGTTTGTACGCAAGTTCGAACTGCGTCCGCTGCCCGCGGAATTGCCGTAAGCGGCTGGGCGGCGCACCACGGCGCTCGTTGTGCCGTTTGCTCCAACCTCGGAAAGAAAACAAGCGGCCGGGTGTTTCCACCCGGCCGCTTGCCATTTGCGAGCGATGCAAGCTGCGTGGCTGGCCGTGCTGGCAGGGGCGGCCCGTTTAACCCAGCTTCCACCGGGCTTGCCGCAACACGGCGTTGGGAGTGCCCTTGAGCTTCTCGTACCACACGGTGAGCAGCGTCTGGTCGTCGAGCTGTACGGTGGATGGGTAGCCCAGGTCGCTCGAGGTGCCGTCGGCGGAGATCAGGATCGGTTCGGACCAGGTTTGGCCTTCGTCGGTGCTGATACGAGCCTGGTTGCCAAACGGCTGGCGGCGATAGCCGTAGGTCATCAGTAGCCGGCCGTCTTGGAGCCGCAGCAGGTGCGAGGGCAGCCCCCATACGCCAATTGCCCGGGGCTTGCTCCAAGTCTTGCCGCCGTCGAGCGATTCGGTCTGGAGCGTTTCCTGGGCGTTGCGTTTGTTGTGGTTCCGGATCTGAACGATGATCTTGCCGCTGGGCGCTTCGACCGCGTGCAGTTCGTGATATTGGGTGTGGTCGTCGCCGTCGCGGGTGGGAATCTCGGCCAGCCACCGCCAGGTCTGGCCATCGTCGGTCGATTCGCACACGCCAATCCGCTTGTCCCCTCGCCACAACTCCTTGCCGGCGTAGAGCAAGCGGCCATCGGCAAGCTGAATGGGGCCGTGAGGGCTGTTCACCAGGCAATCGTACTTGGGCGACCAGTTCAGACCCCCATCGGTGGAACGCAGCATCCAGGTGCCCAACTCCGCTTTGCGCTGCTCGGGCGAAAGGCGGTCGCGGGCTGCCTGCCAGCTTTTGAGCCGGGCTTCATCCCAGGCACCATCTTGGCCGGCGGGGATCTGTTCGGCGCGAGCCAGGCTCGGCTCGTACGCCAGCGAGGTGAACGTGGTGACCAGCAGCGTACCGGCCGCGGTTTCGAGGACGCCCGCATCGCGGTCGTCGATGGCTGAGTCCAACAATACCCGCGGCCAGGTCCAGGTTTCGCCGTTGTCGTCGGAGGTCAGGAGCTCCACGCGGCCGAACGGGCAGACGTGGGCCACTCGGCCGCCGGAACACACCAGCAGCAGTTGCCCATTCTTGCGGCGGGCGACCGTCGGCCAGCCGCAGTAGTGGTAACCTGGCGGGCTGATGATGCGGGTATCGAGCACCGTGGCCGCAGGCGCGGCAGCCCCGACTTGCCTGGGCGCGACGCCCAGGGCAGCCATGGCGGCCAATCCTCCGGACAGTTTCAACATCTCGCGGCGTGTGACGTGCGGCATGGCGTGTGGCCCTTTCGTCGTGGAAGAACCTGGGGTGACAGGTCGCACCGGTTAGGCAGATTCCGCGTAAGAATCGGGCAGCGAGGTCTGGCGGTTATCCGCTTTGCTCCCCTGCCCTGCTGGCGGCGCTTCGAGCCTAACCGCGGCGCATGCGCAACACAACGAAAAGGGCCCGCGAAAGCCGCAGGCTGCGAAGGTTCGGGGGCGGGCGGTTTCCCCAAATGCAAAAAGGCTGCCCGGTGCGAGGGGCACCGGGCAGCCAGCAGATCTTTGAGGCTGCGGATGCAGCTGGATCAGCTTAGTAGGTCAGGCGGGCCGAGGTCGGAACCACGCGGCGGGCGTTGTAGCGAGCCGAGGGATCGGCGGTCGGAGCCGGGGGAGCCGGCGGAGCGACGTCGATGGCGCCTTCAGCGGGAACCGGGGCACCGTGGCCACCGTTGCAGCCGCACGAGCCAGCGGCGGTCGTGCACACGCTGTCGCAGCAGCTCTTCTTGCAGCGCTTGCCGAACAGGTGATCCAGCAGACCCTTCCGCTGCTTCTTGCAGCACTTCTGCTCGCAGGGGTTCACGCAGCAGGCGGGCTCGCAGGCCTTTTCCACCACGCAGCAGCTGGGTTCGCAAGCCTTCTCGCAGCAGGCGTTGTCAGCCACGCAGCAGCTGGGCTCGCAAGCCGACACGCAGCAGCTCTTCTTGCGGTGCTTCTTGAACACGTCCTTCAGGCCGCTGAACAGGTCGCAGCCGCGCTTCTTGCAGCACTTCTGCTCGCAGGGGTTCACGCAGCAAGCGGGCTCGCAGGCGTTTTCCACCACGCAGCAGCTGGGCTCGCAGGCATTGCTCGCCACGCAGCAGCTGGGCTCGCAAGCGTTGTCCGCGACGCAGCAGGTGGGTTCGCAGCAGTTACGGTGACCGTGGCCGACGCTCATCATGCGGTTGAGCAGCTCGAAGGCCATGCCTTGGCTACACATTCCGATGCTGATAGCCAGCGCTCCAAACATCTTCCATTTCATTGCGCAACGTCTCCTTTCCATGGAACCGGGGTCGGATGCATCCCCAACGAACACCGGCGACGGCCGTGCGGGAATATTCTTCTCGGTCGTCTCGCCTTCCGGGCGAGTAGGCCTCTGGGTGGGCGCAGCGGGTGATCGGCGGGTTTGGGGCTCGTTGGCTGTTACCTGAAACCTCAGTTCTCTAGGTCTACTAGCCAGGTAGCCCGTCGAGCCGCCAAAGCTCGAACCAGATTCGGGCCCCCTAGCGCGTCCCTGCGGTGCTGGGTAGCACGTTCGACAGGTACGGTATCGGCCTCCTGGCCGAAACGGCTTGAACGCCCCAAAGTGTTTTTCTGCGAATGGTTTACGCTTCCTTCTAGGTAAACAATTCCTGCCCCGTAGGCTGGTGAAACTTTGCCGATTTTGCCGCCTGCTGCCCGCCCCCCTTCTGCGTCTTCGGCGGGCGCGGTAAGGGCCAACTCCGCTGGGAACTTGCTGCGAATCGCTCCCCCCAGCGCGGTTGACTTTGCCCCCACCACTAGGTACAACCCGAAATATCTACGGTTGTTGATGCAACGCCGCCGAACCCCAGGAGTGCTCGCCATGTTAGACGTGCTGCTCGGCCGTACCGGACGTAACTGCCAGGGGACCAGCCGCCGAGACTTTTTGCGTGTGGGCGGGCTGGGGTTCGCCGGGCTGACGCTGCCCCGGTTGTTGCAGGCCAGGGCTCAGGCCGCGGAAGCCACGCGGCGCGATACCGCCGTGATCTGGCTGTGGCTCAACGGCGGCCCCACGCATATCGAAACTTTCGATCCCAAGATGAACGCGCCGGTCGAGTTCCGCAGCGTGACTGGCGAAGTCAAAACGCGCCTGCCCGGCGTGACCTTGGGTGGCAACTTTGAGCGTCTGGCTACTTGCGCCGACAAAATGGCGATTGTCCGCTCGTTCGAAGTGCCGACCAGCAGCCACAACCGCGGCTGTTTCTGGGTGAACACCGGGTACGAGGAACGCGCCAATCGGCCGTCGCTGGGCTCGATCAGCTCGCGCGTTCGCGGCCCCAACCATCCCAAGACCGGCATCCCCACCTACGTCCGCATCGGCCGCGTGGGCTTTGGCGACGAAGCCAATCGCATGGCCGGCCCGGCCTGGTTGGGCAAAGCTTACGCCCCCTTTGAGCCCGAGGGGCCCGCTCGCGAGAACATGCAGCTCACCACCGAGGTGCATCGGCTCGCCGATCGCCGCGACCTGCTCAGCAAGCTCGATCTGATGCGGCGCCAGGTGGATGCTTCGGGCATGATGGAAGGCATCGACGGCTTCAACCAGCAGGCGATCGACCTGATCCTGGGCAACGCGGCCGACGCCTTCGATCTCCAGAAGGAATCACCGCAAACGATCGAACGCTACGGCGAAGGCCTCGGCCAATCGCTGCTGACCGCGCGGCGGCTGTGCGAAGCCGGTTGCGGCTTTGTCACCGTGGGCTTCCAGGGCTGGGACATGCACGGCAGCATCCAGCGCGGCATGAACCGCCTGGGCCCCGAAGTCGATCAGGCCGTCTCGGCGTTGATCGAGGATATCTACGCCCGAGGGCTGGACCAGAAGATTCTGTTCGTGGTCACCGGCGAGTTTGGCCGTACGCCGCGGATCAACCAGCGCGCCGGCCGCGACCACTGGGGCCCCTTGAGCACGCTGGCCTTCGCGGGCGGCGGGCTGAACATGGGCCAGGTGATCGGCGAGTCGTCGCCCAAAGCCGAGACGCCGGCCACCACGCCGATCACGCCGCAAGACCTGATGGCGACCGTGTTCCACGTGCTGGGCATTTCGCCCGACGTGCATTTCGAAGACCCGGCCGGCCGACCGGTCCCGATGCTGGCCGACGGCCGCCCCATCGCCGACTTGGTGTAAGCACCCGCTACATCCATCGTCCGGCTATTGGCATCCGGTGCATGGACGCTGCTGTGTCGTGCGCCCATGTCTTCGCCATCTTGTAGGTTGGGCACGCCCCAACGGATCGATGACTGGCGGTCAAAACATCTGACCGATACGCGACAGCAAAGCCTGTCGCCTCGCTGCGCGCTGGTGTGCCACTGGCTTTATCTGTGTTCAATGCCGTTCTCAGCCAGGCGATGCCTGGTCTTCGGCAGCTCGCAGCGCCGTCGCGGCGCATGGAATATGCGCTGTCACGTCGTCTCTACATCTTCCTGGCGTTGTAACAAGCGGGCAGCCAGATCAAGGTGCGGCCGCTGCCGTTTCGCGACGGTCTCAAGTGGGGCTGGATCAACGTCGACGGCGGTGTGATCTGCCCGGCCGAGTGTGATTATGCGAGTGATTTCAGCGAAGGTGTGACTTTCGTGCGTCGCGGGAACGAGTGCCTGCTGCTGGATAAGTCATTCCGCACGGTTGCCACCGTGAAGGAAAAAGAAGTTTACAGCTCCTCGCAATTTCACGAGGGGCTGTTGGTGCTGACGCAGAAGGACACCTATAAGGATTTTTATATCGATATCCAGGGACGCCACATCTTTGATAAGGAGTTCGATACGGCGTTCGATTTCTCCGCCGGCCGGGCGGCTGTCGAGGTTGGCGAAAAGTAGGGCTTCATCGACAAGTGCGGCCGCTGGGTGATCGAGCCTCAGTTTGATGCCGTAAGGCGCTTTACCCCTGGCTCCCACACCACGAGGGTGTACATCCCCCATGGCGGCGGGTGCGGCTATTGTCGCCTGATTGACCGTCAGGGGAAGTTCGTCACCGCTCGCAAGTTCGTTTGGCTGGGAGTTGTCGCCCAAGGCCTGGTCCCGTTTCGCCGCGACTTGTTTAAGCAGCAACGGTACGGCGTGGCCGACGAGCAAGGCAACGAGGTCTTTCCGCCCACGTCTACAGAGTGCGACCAAGTCATCTGGCGCGAAAAGCCGATGTGAGGTCGCGAGCGTTTTGATGACCTTACGAAAACATTGGGTTGCCGCTGGCTTTGCCAGCGAGCGTAGCTCGGCTGCAACTGGTAGGGTGGCCCCTTGCGGGCCACCATTTACACTCGTGAAACTTCGAGCAGACTCGACGACCACCACGTCCACCGTGCAGATCAGAAATAACGCTCCTCAATCTGCACTAGGGATAATTGTAGCGACAGGGGACAGTTCTCGGTTAGGCTCTTAGTGTTTTGTGGTTGGTATTTCGGACGTGTTGCTTGCTTGTCAGAGGGCATGATGTTGCCTTGTTTCAATTTCTTGCGGCGTTGGTTGGCGGCCTTGGCGGTGGGAGTATTGCTCTCTGGGGCGAATGGAGATCCGCTGTCGGCCGCCGAGCCGGCCGGATCGTTTGACGTTCGCCATGA
>CALBRZ010000073.1 GCA_937927735.1 uncultured Planctomycetales bacterium | reverse complement strand
TCAGCATTGGCAATGCCGCTGTACCGTTTGAGGCGCTGGACAGACCGCCAGTACAAGAACGCCACTAAGACAAAGGCGCCGGTGAATGTCGCCAGCGCGAGATAGAGCGCCACCATGCCTGCCCCCTTGATTAGATAGGTTTGAAATGTCGTTGCTGCCGCCAACCAAAAGCATGGGTGGCTCAGCAGGAGGTGTCAACTATTTTGGCGGGCAGTCGTAACGCACCGGGCTACGATGAAACGATCCAATGCGCGTTGATGAGATGTCAGAAGCATCAGGCCGAACAAAAAAACATCCCATGCGCGCGGCTCATAGCGCCGGCACGCATGGGATGCAGATTACTTCTGAATCGTTGTTGTCTGGTTTACGCCTTGGCGGCGGAGCGAATCAGCAGCTCCGCAATCTGCACGGCGTTGGTCGCAGCGCCCTTACGCAGGTTGTCGCTCACGCACCAGAACGCGATGCCGTTGGGGCTCGAAAGGTCCTTACGGATGCGGCCCACGAATACCTCGTCGCGGCCGCTGCAAGCCGCCGGCAGCGGGTACACGCCTGCGGCCAGATCGTCCTGCACTATGATGCCCGGCGCGGCCTCGAACAGCGCCCTGGCTTCTTCGACCGACAGCGGCCGCTCGGTTTCTACCAGGATGCTTTCGCTGTGGCAGTTGGCGACCGGCACACGGACGCAGGTGGGGCAAACCTGGATGGTATCGTCCCCGAAGATCTTCTGCGTCTCCCACACCATCTTCATTTCTTCCGAGGTGTAGCCCTCGTGCTTGGGCGACCCGATCTGCGGGATCAGGTTGAAGGCGATGGGATGGGCAAACGTCTTGTACTGGTACTGTTCGCCGGCCAGGTGCGCCTTGCTGCCTTCGTCCAGCTCGCGCATGCCTTCCACGCCGGCGCCGCTGGTCGCCTGGTAGGTGCTGACCACCACGCGCTTGATCCGGGCTGCGTCGTGCAGCGGCTTCATCGCGACGACCATCTGCGTGGTCGAACAGTTGGGGCTGGAGATCAGGCCTTCATGGTTCTCCAGGGCCTCGGGGTTAACCTCGGGCACCACCAGGCGGGCCTTGGGATCCATGCGCCAGGCGCCACTTTCGTCGACCACCACGCAGTTGCGTTCCAAGGCCCAGGGCACGAAATCGCGCGCGATCGGGTCCGGCGTGCTGCCAATGGCGAGTTGCACGTCGTCGAACGCCTCGGGACGCAATTCCTCGACGGTATACGTCTTGCCTTTGAAGGTGATTTCCGTTCCCGCGGATCGGGCTGAAGCGAGGAATTTGATCCGTTGCAGAGGCAGATCGCGCTCCTCCAGCAACTGGCGAATGATTCGACCCACGGCGCCGGTCGCGCCGACAATAGCCACCGATTCGAACACGGAAACGTACTCCACCACCAAAAGAAAAGCCGGGCCCAGCCAGCTAAAGGGTGTGAAGGCTCCAGTATCGCAGCAACGCCGCCCTGCTTCAATGGCCCCGGCGCGCGGCGAGCGGTGCGAGTAGAGAGGGGCCGCTTGCGCACCCCTCAGGTGAGGCTGCGGCCCAGGGCGACGAACGACCGATAATCGGCCAGCGAGCCTTCAACCACCAGCACGTACGTCAGATGCTGCTGGGGCGATTGCCAGACGGCGATCATCCGGCCGCTGGACGACTGCGGCTGCGACGGCGGAGCCGTCGGAACCCGATTACCCTGGCAAACCACGGCCACGAGCACGGCCCGTTTACCCCGGGCGTTCTGAATGTCGTACACATAGGCGCTGGCACCGGCCACATGAGCCGTGCGCCACGCGACCGCTCGGGCCAGCACGTCGCGAGGAACTTCAGGCGTACCATCCGCTGGGGCCACTTCCCAGCCCTCATCCTGCCGGAAGTCTTGCACGTACAGCCGGTCGACCGCCGTAATGATCTCTTCGGGGCCTAGTCGCACGGGGCCGCCGGGCAAGAACATGAGGGCAACCGTCGCAGCCAAGATGGCGGTCGACGTTGCCACCACGATCCAGTTGCGGCGCGACCAGCGGCCAGCACGTGCCGGGGCCGGAGAGGCCGCGGCTGGAGTTTCGGTCGCTTCGGTGCCCGATAGGCCCGCAATCAGCGGTGCCGCCAGTTGGGCGGCGGTCTTGGCCGGGGGAACCGGTGCCGCGGCGGCCGTTGGGGCGGCAGCGATCTGCGGGTGCGCCTGATCGATCCGGGCCATGATCCGCTGGGCCAAGCCCGGCGGCGGCGTGACGTCGATCAGGGCGGCGGCGATGGCCTGGTCGAGGTCTTCCAGCCTTGCGGCCAATTCGCGCAGCTCGCGGTTGTTGCGCAGTTCTTCCGCCAGTTGCGCCAGTTCGTCGTCTTCCCAGTCCGCACGGCCCGGGCGACAAGCATCGAGTTGTTCGCAGGTCCGTGGGTCGATCATGGTTCTTGGGGGGGAGACGGCAGTTGGCGCGCCGAGTTCGCAACGGCCTGCTGGTCAAACAGCTTCTTGCGAAGGTGGCTCTTGGCGCGCGAGAGCCGGCTCATGACCGTGCCCGGCGGAATATCCAGCCGCTGGGCGATCTCGCGGTAGGAGCAATCTTCGAAGTAGAACATCAGCAGGACCAGGCGGAATTCGGCCGGCAGTTCGTTGAGCGCCGCCTGAAGGCGCTCGCGATCGATGCCATCTTCTAAGGGAACTTCGGGCAGGCTGTCCAGGTCGATCTCCGCATCTCCCAGGGGCAACCGCTGCTGTCGCTGCGCGCCCTTCAAGAAGGCGTTTCGGAGGATGGTGAACAGCCAAGCCCGGGCCGCCTCCGCCCGCTGAAGCTGGGCGAGGTTTTCGTGCGCCGTCAAAAAGGCTTGCTGCACCAGATCTTCGGCATCGGCCACCGATCCGGTGAGCCGATAAGCGTAGCCGTACAGTTCCGCGTGGTGACGCGCAACCAGATCGGCAATGCTTATGGCCGGCGGGTTAGCGCCGTCCGGGCGATCGGACGATGGCCGCTGGGACAACATGATTCCCTGTGTGTGGAAGATACGGAAAGCAGCCGCATTATTCCCCAAATGTTAGCCGGCGCGAAACGTTTTCTGGCCCGCTCCCGTAGGCGATTCCCTACCGAGGGAGGGCCGGGAACCTGCGTAACTGGTGCGTTCGCACCACCTTACCGAGGCGGTAAAAACGCCGGCGCCGAGGCCACCTGCACCACAGCGCAAGCTATAGCAATCAATGGACGCCATGTCCGTGGTTCGCCCGGCGGAGCGATTTCTTGATGCCTGCCGGGGGGCGTTACGTTCCCCACGGCCCCCGCTTGGCCAACTTGGCGGCCATCGCCAGCCGGCTGGGGGCCGGTTGGACGACGTGCAAAATTTTTTCGCGTCTTGGGAATAAAGCGGGCACGGCGTGGCTCTACATGTAAGAGCGGGCAGTTCCCGCCCGGCGGGACGCCCGCCACTGGTCCTTTCCGACGTTCCATTGAGGGAATGGCAAGATGCGTACGTTGCTGGTTCTGATGGCTTTGGTTGGTTTCGGTCTGACCGGTTGCGGCGAGAAGCCGGCCGACAACCCCACTCCTCCGCCGACCGATCCGCCGGCCGAGAGCACCCCGGCTGATCCGGCTGCCACCACCCCCACTCCGGGCGAGTAAGTTTCCCGGACGGAGAGCGGTAATCGCTTGAAACAGCCCGCGTTCACGAGGAATGGCGGTGGTCGTTCCTCGTGAACGCATTTTCGCGGTTCGCAGTTCGGGCCGCAGGTCCGTTGGAATTGCTCCTCCGTTCGATCACGATGGCGGCGCGCGAAGGGAGCAGTCCTCTTGCCGCCTGTGTCTTTGGCGGCTGGCGGTCTGCCAGCCTGGCATGAATGCGGTGCCCGCCAGTTTCTTTCCCAAGCGCGGGTAACGGTTGATCCGCGCGCCTGTCACACGTTCTCTCACGGCAAAGGGATGGAAGATGAAGACTCTGCTTTCGCTCGTCTGCGTGTTTAGCGTGGCTTTGGTCCTGGGTTGCAACAAGCAGGACAGCACGCCGTCGACGCCTGAGCCTAGCGCCCCGGCTACCACGGAACCGGCTACTGGCGAATCGACGCCTGCGGAATCGGCTCCCGCGGAATCCGCTCCTGCTGAATCGACGCCCGCCGCTCCCGAGAGCAGCGAGTCGGCCCCGGCTGAGTCGGCTCCCGCCCAAGGCGAGGGCCCGGCTGTTCCGAAGATTGAGCTGGATCCCAACGTTGGCAGCGAGAAGCCGGCTGATAAGCCCGAGTAGTTCTCGCCTCTTGGGGCCCGAAGCGACGCCACCCTTGGAGATCGCTGGTTAGCAGCGGTGTACGGCGCGAGCGGTTGCCACTGAGCCGCTTGCCGCTGGTGTGGCAGCGCAGTTACCGAACGCAAGGCCGCTTCCGCCATCGCCGCGGAAGGCGGCCTTTGTTGTTCTATGGCGGTGGAAAGTAACCGGCATGTTCGTGCTGCCGAGATGCGTGGTTGGCTGCCGGTCGACTACGTCGGGGCATGGCCGTCCAGGTTCTTGAGTCGGGGGGGGAACCCGCGAACCGCCTCCGACCAGTGGGTGGAAAACAATTCCGGCGGCACCCTATAATCGACGCTTGTTCCAGCCGTCCACGTACCCGCCTTGTCCGCCGCTCTTGCTCCACCAACGGCAAGCCTGCCAAGCCGGCGGACAGATTGTTCCCCACCTGGTGAGGACGCCCATGAACGTTCGACTTCCCAACCTATTTGCGAAGGCGATTGCCTGGACTGCGGTGGCTCTGGTTGCCGCCGGGCCGCTGGGAATCGTATCGCCGTCGTTGGCTCTGGCTGAGGATAAGGCCCAGGAGCAAGCCAAGGACGACAAGGCCAAGGAAGAAGCCAAGCCGCAGGAGCCCGCCAAGCCGCTGATCCCCGACAAGAACCTGGAAGCGGCGGTCCGTGCGGCCGTGTACGAGAAGCGCAACAACCAGGAGCCGTTGACCGAGGACGATCTCCGCAAGGTATTCATCCTCGAAGCCGACAACCGCGGCATCAAAGACCTGACCGGCCTGGAGAAGTGCACCAACCTGCTGCTGCTCAAGGCTGGCGGAAACCAGATTGAGGACCTCGCGCCGCTGGCCGGGTTGGTCAACCTTCAGTCGCTCGACCTGGCCGGCAATCAGGTCAAGGATATCAGCCCGTTGGCCAAACTCGAAAAGCTCCAGTACCTGCACCTGGCCGACAACCAGATTGAGAACATCTCAGCCCTGTCGGGCTTGAACCGGCTTGCGGCCTTGTACCTGTCCAACAACAAGATCAAGGACATCGGCCCGCTGGCCAAGCTCGAGAAGCTGGCTTCGCTGTACCTCGATGGCAACGGTCTGGAAAAGATCGACGCGATCACGTCGCTCGATCGGCTGTCGACGCTCGACATCAGCCGCAATGCCATCAGCGACTTGAAGCCGCTGGGCACGCAAACCCAGTTGCGGCTGCTGTTGGCGCAGCAGAACCAGATTGTCGACCTGGCTCCGCTGGTCGCGCTGTGCAAAGCCGACAGCGAGGGCGAGCGGCGGTTGGCTCCGTTCTTGCGCGTGTACCTGGCCGGCAATCCGCTGAGCGACAAGGCCAAGAACGAACAGGTCAAAACCCTGCAGAGCTTTGGCACGCGGGTGATGCTGACCAACGACGAATCGTAAGTTGCCGCTTGTTTCCCGCCGCCGCGCCTGCCCTCGCTTCTCCGTAGATTGGTCCGCATGCCCGCACTGCCTGAGTCCGCCGTTTACGAAGCCATTGGAGAAGCGGGGTTTGCGCGGCTGGTGGCGGCGTTCTACCGCCTGGTACAGGGCGACGACATCCTCGGGCCGATGTATCCGCCCGACGATTTCGAGGGCGCCGAGCAGCGGCTGCGGCTGTTTCTGATTTTCCGCTTTGGCGGACCGCCGGATTACCTCATGCAGCGAGGGCATCCGGCGCTGCGCATGCGGCATGCGCCATTTGCAATCACCCAGGCGGCGCGCGACCGCTGGGTGGAGTTGATGAACCAGGCGCTGGAAGAAGTGGCACTGCCGGAAGACGCCGCACAAACCCTGCGCCGATTCTTCGAGGCAACAGCCACGTTTCTGATCAACCAGCCAGGTTATTGATGGTTGCGCTCAAAATGTCCGCTGCAACGACCCGAAATGACTACAAATTCAGGCTCCCGTTGGTCGCCTGCGGTCATGGGCGGCGCAACGATCAATAGGTTGTGCGGCGACTGTGTCAGACCGTAAGGCAGCGAGTTTCGCCGCCGTCTGGCAAAGCCGCGCGGACTACGAAACCGGCTCCGCCAGCCGCGCCATGCTCTTAAGGAACGCTTCGCGCGAGATCGGGGCCGGCACGTGGTGCGTCATGCCCAGGAACTCGTCGGCCAGGGCATTGTAATCCTGGGCGCCGGGCGAATCGGGCGCGTAGTCGAAGATCGACTGCCCAAAGCTCGGCGCCTCGGCCAAGCGGACATTGCGGCGAATCTTTACGTCGAACAGTTGGGCATCCGACCAGGGCCGGTTCTTGCCACGCGACATTTCCAGGAACGTGGCCACGTCGCGAGCGACTTCGCCGGCCAACCGCGTCGACGATTCATACATGCACAGCAGCACGCCGGCGACGCGCAGTTGCGGATTGACCCGCTGCGCCACCAGGTCGACCGTTTCCAGCAGCTTGCTCAAGCCATGCAGCGCCAGGAAGTGCGGCTGGAGCGGAATCAACACTTCGTCCACAGCGCACAGGGCGTTGAGCGTGAGAATGCCCAGCGACGGTGGGCAATCGATCACCAGGTGATCGAAGTGTTCGGTGTCTTCTTGCAGCTTCTTGCGCAGGACGACTTCGCGCCCCGGCACGCCTGCCAGCTCGACTTCGACGGCGGCCAGGTCGATACTCGCAGCAGCAACCCACAGGTTGGGGCCGGCCGGCTGGCGAATGTCGGCCAGCTTGGCCTGATCGGCCAGTACGCGATACAGCGAGGAATCGGCCAGCCGCGAGGGTTGCAGACTGGCGTTCAAGTGGAGCGAGGCGTGCGCTTGCGGATCAAGATCGGCGATGCACACCTTCAGCCCACGCCGGGCCAAGGCGGCCCCCAGGTTGACCGAGGTGGTGGTCTTGCCTACCCCGCCCTTTTGATTCAAGACGGCAATTTTGCGCATGGCGACGCCCTCCCTGGCGTATCGTTGGTGCCGCGGCAAACCGTTCCAGGAAAAGATGCGTTGGTGGATTGCGGCGGCAGTGCGATGGCTATCGCAAATCTGGCGCGATGATGGACCGTACGGCGCACCGAGCAGGCGATCGACCCTGCGGAAGAGCGCAAGCCGCGCAGCAGGCCATCATCGGGCGGCGGATTATAAGGGCTACCGCCATAAGGCACTAGACGAGTCTTGCCGCCGCTGAAAGCATTGGCAGCGGAGAAATACAAACGGCGGACGCGCACCACGGGACGCGTCCGCCGGCGGTTGATTTCCAGCCTGGAAGCAGCGACTAGTAGGCCGAAGCCGTGGTCGCCACTTCGTGATTGCCGTTGCTGCCGGGCCGCACGATCGGGAACAGCAGGTTGGCCGTTTCCGAGAACAGGGGCAGTTCGCTGGGCAGCCAGTGCTTCTCCAACCGCTCGCGCAGGTCGTGGACGGCCTGCGAACCGTTGGGCCAGCGGATCCGCATGATCTCGGCCACTTCGCCGAGCAACTGGTACACGCGAGCCCGGGTCAAGCCGAGGCGGCTGGCCGACTCACGCACCGAAACAAAGTGGCCGGTGTGCAGGCCCAGCCGTTCGGCGACGACGCGTTCCACGCTGGGGCCGGCATCGACGCCGATCTGACGCACCAGCGGTTCGACGAACTCGCGGCGGATCTCGTCGTTGGTGAGCGAGGTCACGCGGTGCCGCGCGTTGTTCATCCAGTTCAGCACCGGCTGGAGGAACCGCGGCACGATCTGCACCGACAGGTGCGAGGCATACGGCGCGCCCTGGCCGACCAGGCTGTACAACGCCGCGAACACTTCCAGCACGCCGCGGACCCGTTTCTCGCCGTGGGTCTTGCGGGCGCGAATCTCGGCCAGCGTGCAGTTGGCGTAGCTGGACAGCGGCACGTCCCAGATCACGCGCGGCAAGGTGAGCAGCGACGGAGCGAACCGGCCGAGCAGTTCGTTCTCCAGGTTGGCCGCACGGACCACCGCCCGCCAGGCGTCCCAGTCCTCTTCCGAAACGGCTTGCGCCTGGAAGTCATCAAACGCGGTAGGCGTGCTTTGCATCGCCGGGGCCGAAGCCGCGCGCTCGAGCACCAGGATCATGCCTTCGAGCTTTTTCACGCCCACGCCGGGCACGGCGGCCAGGTCGTTGAAGTCCGAGGCCACGATCTCCTGCAGCGTGCGATGCAGCAGGGCCAGGGGCAAGCGGCGGTCGCCCTCAAGCACGAAGTACGCCAGCGGACGCATCAGCCGTTCCGGGCTTTGCTGCGAGAGCCGCTTGCGGACTTCCTCGTAGCGAACCAGCAGCCGCTCGTCGTTGGCTGTGGGCTTGAGATTCAGCTTGCCCCGCCGGTTCCGTGGGTTGGCCGTGGTCAGACCGGCCGTAAGGCTCATCCCATCGGAGGAGTGAAGATGGCTCCCATTCGCGAATACGGGACCATGATGCACAGCAGAAAACTGGTCGAAGGTGGCCATGGCATTCCCAGTGCGAATTGCCAACGCGGCGACGACGCCAATGGCTGCCAGCCACAGTATCGGAGCACCGCGTCAGACGAGGTCTACGTCGGTCTACCACGCACTTATTGATTGCGGCCGCAGCGTTATCGGTTACGGCCGTCCTGGCCACAAACTGCGGCAGCTTGATGCTTCCATCCACCAGGCATCTGGTCAGTCAGCGAAACGCCAAAGGGAATTGGCTGTCACGACTGCGACAGATCTGTGAGGAACGTGATCGTTTCCCCTGCGCGCGCCTCCAGCAGCTCCATATGGATGGCTGCCGCCCCTTTCTCCGGCGCGGGCAAGAGGCGTCCCTCCGTTGAGCTGGAGAACCCAGCATAAGAAGCCCCTGTCGACGGGCAGTTATGCCCGGCGGCACGGCGTCCTGCAGAGTCTTACCAGCCCGATCTGGGGAGGCGTCGCCGGCTTGGCTCACCCCCCATATCTATTAAACGCATTCCCCCTCGAAATGTACTCAAACAAAATTAAAAAGTGCGGAAATTTGCAAAAACCCTTGCAGTAATATGGGTTAGGAATTGGCGGCCCTCTTGGCATAAGTTGTTGCCAATTACGCAGTTGCCCCAAATTAACCCGATGGGATCAAGGATCCGCGTCGTGCGGATTTTGCGCACAAGCGGAAAATTTCAGGTTGTGTGAACGTTCGTGGGAAAGGACGAAGCGGCTTTGCCGCCAACGGTGGCGAACCCGTTGAGAGGTGCGCTTGATATTGGCAGCGGAGGCGTGGCCGTTACGGCATTCGGTTAGCCGCGACCGGTAGCGTGGGAGCCGGGCGGAGGCGAGCTACGAGCGCCACCGCCCGGCTTGCGGTGTCGCATGTTCTGGTGGACTCGCCCCTAGCGGTATCCTACGACTCCTTAAACCGCTCAGGTAGGTGCTCTGCTCCTATCGTGGTGACGATTGCGGGCCTCTCCGGCAAACGGGCCGATGTACCAGGGCCCGTCGCCAGAACCATCTGTTCCAGCTAACACTTCCGAAACCTGGCCACAGGCGATCACTTCCCTTAAAGTGCCAAGCCTCGGGATTAAGCTTCAATCTGCAGTTTCGCGTCGCGCTCCCACCGCTGGCGAATCAACCGCAACTTGCGGCCGATCGTCACCGGGGCGCACTGCAACTGCTCGGCGAGTTCTTCGTTGGTGTACCCTTCCATCTTGCCCAGCGCGATCCGCTGCAAGACGTTGTCACCGAGAATGGACAGCAGACGCTGACACTCCTCGGCGACCAAAGCGGTAAACTCCGGCGTGGGCTCTTCGCCGGCAAACCGATCAAACCCACCGCGAAGATCTTCGGCGTCCAGGATGGCGCTATCGCCGCGGACCGCACCGCCGCCTCGCTTGGCGGCCGTTTCACGGCGGACCAGCTTGCCCGCCTTCCGCTCGGCAATGACGACCAGCAGCGACCAGAGATTGTCGCGGTCGGTGAGTTCCGGATAACGTTCTTCTTGGATGCCCCGGAAAACACTTTCCAAGGCACTGGCGGCAATGTCTTCTTCATCGGCCGCGCGGCGTACGGCACCCCGCAGACGCCCGCGAACCCGTTTCACCAACCGCTCAAAATAGCGCTGCCAGAGCTGCTGCGTGGCTTTCTCCACCTCGCCATTTTTGAGCTGGTGCATCCACAGCGTGACAGAATCTTCGGTCATTCCATTCGGCTTTCAATCAGACTTGGCGCCCCCGCGTATGGGGGTCAAGCAGGCCTATTATGCCGAAACGAATGCCCGTTGTCCAATTTGCGTGTTAGTCTGCTGTTGCCCGTGGCCGCCGCATCGAACGAAATACGCAAATGAGGAAGACTGGCGAAACCGATCGGGCCTGCCGTGAACACGTTCCGCTTGCGCCATCGTTATGCTCTGCCGGGGCGCTTCGCCCCCGGAAGGCGTGAGCAGCGTTGGCCTTAGCGTGTGCGGGCATTACTTCTGATGACGCTGATAAACCGCGTGCAGCACTTCCTGGACGTCCTTGAACTTTTTCTTTTCGGACAGCACTCCATCGAGCAAACGCCGGGCGTCCGATTCCGAGTGTCCAAGTTGCCGCAGCACCTCGAACGCCTCGGAGATGACATCGGAACTGATGTCGGCCGCGGTGGGTTCTTCGCGGGCCACCATCAAGGCAAACTTGGGCACCTTCCGCCGCAGCTTGGCGATCACCCGCTCGGCCACCGCGGGGCCAATGCCCGGCAGAGCCGAAAGCCCCTTGGCGTCCTGATCTTCGATGGCGGCGGCCACTTCGCGCACCGGCCGTACCATCGCGCGAAGTGCCTTCTTCACGCCCACGCCATCGACTGAGCAGAACATTTCGAAGAATTCGCGCTCGATCGGGCTCATGAAGCCGACCATCCGCGGCACAACGCGTCCGTGAGCCGGATTGCCGTCCAGATATTCCAGCGTGTGCAGCGAAACCTCCTCGCCGACGTGGTTCTGCAACTGCCGCCGCACGAACTCGGGGATCAACACCTCGTAATGAAACGCGCCGACTTCCAGAATCAGCGCTTCGTCGCGGACCGAAACCAGCTTACCAGTAATGCGGGTAATCAAACGAGCGTCCTTTCTGCCTTGTCGGTGGTGTTTCGCAGTCGCCGTCCTGGGGACGGGGCGTTGTGCCCGGTGCCTGGCGGCGCGAGGTTCTTGCGGAGTGGCACGGTGCGGCCGCGCCGCTCATCGTCGAAGCTTGCGGCTGCGCGACCGGCCCTTCATCGTACCGCTGCGGCGTGCCATGCAACACCGCCGTAAATGGCGGGGGGCGTCATCGCCTGAGGAGGCGGCCTAGTTGTCGGTCCGGTTGCGGCGCCGCAGCAAGGCGAACAGATCCAGCACTTCCTGTTCGCTGAGCGGTTCCAGCAGATCGCTGGGCATGATCGACAGCGATTGGGGCACCGACCGCACGACCGAACGCTGCGGCAGGTACTGCTTGGTGCCGCTGCTTTCCAGCACCACCAGGGTGTCGTTCGCCTGGCGGCCAATCAGGCCGGTGAAGATGCGGCCGCCGGCGGTTTCAACCGTGTAGGTCGTGTACTGGTCGGAAACCCATTCCGAGGGAAAGATGGTCGCGTAGACCATTTCCTTCACTTGCAGCCGGCTGCCCAGGGCGGTGAGATCGGGCCCCAGCGCCTCGCCCTGCCCATCACAGCGGTGGCAGAGATGGCAACGGGCTTTGACGAACACCTCGCGGCCGCGCTCAGCATCGCCCGCCTTGGTACGCAACAACTCCAGCAGCGGCTGGTAGCGCCAGCGGGCCGCCACGCCTTCGGCCGGTAGATGTGGCGGCGGTTGATTGGGGAAATTTTGAGCGAACCAGGCTTGCGCCGCGGCCACACGGGTGGGCCAATCGTCGTCGGGCTGATAGATGGTTTCGCCGGCCCAATGTTCCAGAAGCTGCAGCGCTTCGCGCCCGCCGTCTTCGCCCAACTTGAGCCCCAGCAGCAGGCTTTCGCGGAGCCAGCGTGCCCGGGTGGCCCTTTCGGGATACCGCAACAGGGCCGCCACGATTTCGCGGCCATGATCGTCGTCCACAATCGGCAGCACACGGACCAAAAGACGCCAATCGGACGCCCGGCGGCGATGGTTCTGCGAATACCGGGCAAGCGCCACGGCAACCAGGTGGCGCCGCTCAGGGAACGTCTCAAACACCTGGTGCAGATGGTTCAGCGAACGCTCGTCGGCATCCAAGGCCAAGGCCGAATAGATGGCCAGCACCAGCGGCTCTGCTACCACGGTATCCTCGGCCAGCCACTTCTGATCGAGGTTGCGGAGGGCGAAACGCTCATCGTGGTTCAATTGCTGGACGCCTTCCAGCAGGGCCGTGGCTACCGAAGGATGCTGGCCAGCCGCCGACAACCACGCCAGCCGAGTGCCTTCGTTCAAGCCGCCGCCATCGTGCACGGTCGGCCAGGTAGAAACGTCGAACTCCGGCTGAAACCAGCGGGCATCCTCTTTCGCCGATGGATCATTGTCGATGGCGGTCTTGCGCTCGGCGGTTGACCACCGCCACGTTGAATTGGTACCGGAGCCTGGAGCGGTTGCCGGCGGCTGTTCGTTGGAATAGTCGGCCTTGTCGACAATGCGAGCCCAAAGGGCAGGTACCTCGGTTGGGGATATCACTTCGACGGCAACCGTGAGCTCGCCAGCAGCGACGTTGTTCAGCAAGAACGACGTGGGCCGCTCCCAGCCTTCGCCGGAACCCAGCGACCGACCATTGAGCCAAACATGAAATTGGCCTGGGGCGGCCACTTCGAGCCGGGCACCGGCGGGATGTACCAGACGCACGGTGCCGCGAAAACGCGTGATGGCAGGCCGGGCCGCGGCTTGTGCCGGCGGTGCTTCAGGCCCCCAGATCCAGCGTGGGCCCGTGGCTGTTGTGCCCACAGTGCCGGAAGCTGCCGAGCCTTGGGCGTTTTCGGTATTGCCGTCGCGGGCTTCTGCGGCGGCCCGGGCCAATAGCCCAACCAGCAGCACAAACGCAGCAATGGAAAGTGGCCGCGTGGTCACGTCCGGTTCACACGGTTGAAACGACGGTTCGCCCCAACCCCGGCATGGCGACCCCTCAAACGCTGCCGGGGAACGACACGGTCATTCTACCTGAGGTTGTTCGGCGTTGCGCAAAGGAAGATGGAGTTTCGCAGCACCCGCGTGCCGCGGCTCTGCGAGCCGCGCGCAAAGGATCAAGCCGTAGGCAGAGTACTCGCACGTGGCAATGGCCCGGGCGTTGGTGCAACCAACACGCCGGGCGTTACGGTCTAGCGTCAGTAAACGGCGGCACTTTCAGCCTGGAATCGTACGGTGAATGTTGACCGCATCAGCAGTTAAATGCTGGTTGCAGTCAACCGTTCCAGGAGTTGCATCCAGGCTACGCTCGCTGGTTGGCCAACTTCGCGCTGTCGCTACGCAGGCGGCACAAGACGGTCGCTGACGGCATGCTATCAGCGGTATCGCCGAGTGCGAACACTCGGCCTACTTGCCCTTGCGTTTGGCCCATTCTTCTTTCATGAACCGCAGGCCGTCTTGAGCCAACTGCTGTTCGCTGGCGTACATCCGCCGCCAGATCTTGGTGGCCGCGGCCAGAGCCGGCAGCGCCAAGCCGAATGCTTCGATCATGAACCAGCCGTCGTAGCCAACTTCGGCCAGCGTGTCGAAGGTCTGCTGCCAGGCCACCTGTCCGCTGCCCGGCGTGCTGCGATCGTTCTCGGAGATGTGCACGTGGGCCATGTAAGGGCTGATCGTGCGGATCGCCTCGGCCGGGTTCTTTTCTTCGATGTGGGCGTGGAACGTGTCGTACATCGTGCGGCAGAACGGGTGATCGACCTCGCGCACGAACCGCACCGCGTCGGCCGCGGTGTTGAGCAGGTAGCACTCAAAGCGGTTGAGATATTCCAGGCCCAGCATCACGTTGCAAGCCTGGGCGTGTTCGGCCACCACACGCATGCTTTCGACGCCGCGTTTCCATTCGTCGTCGGTGGGGCCCTGGCCGGTGAAGTGCCCCAGGGCCGAGTGGTAGGGGCCAACCAGCACGGTGGCTCCCAAGGCCTGGCAGCAATCCAACACGCGGCGGTTGTTGTCGATGCCGCGCTGCCGCACGGCCGCGTCGGCGTCGATCGGGTTATCTTCGACCGTCCGCACGGTTACGGCGGTACGTTCCAGCTCCAGGTCATCCAGGTGGCGGCCAAGCTGCGCTGCCTTATCCGTGTCGAAGTGGAACAGCGGAACTTCCACGCCGTCGTAGCCCATCTCCTTGAGCTGTGCCAGGATCGGGTAGTGTTCCTCGCGGACGTCGTCGGTCCACAGCAGCATGTTCAGGCCGAATTTCATAGCGTTCTTGCCTTGGGCTGGATGGAAGGGACGGTTCGATCCATACGGCGGTCCTACCGCCGGGCGTGCTATCCCAGGTCAACGCCTTTGAGCCGGGCGACTTCAAATGCGTCCTTGTCGCCGCGGCCTGAGAGGCACACCACCACAATCTGATCCTTGGGCAGGTCGCGTGCAATCTTGATCGCCTGCGCGACCGCGTGCGAGCTTTCCAGGGCCGGCAAGATGCCTTCGTAGCGGGCCAGCGTATCGAAGGCCGCCATGGCGTCCTGATCGGCGCAATTGGTATAGGTGACGCGACCGGTTTCTTTCCAGTAACTGTGCTCGGGGCCCACGCCCGGGTAATCCAGGCCGGCCGACATCGAGTGCACGTCGCAGGTCTGGCCGTCTTCGTCCTGGATCACGTAGCTGTAGCTGCCGTGCAGCACGCCGGGCTGGCCGAAGCTGAGCGAGGCCGCATGGTCGCCGGGCTTGTCGCCGCGACCGCCAGCTTCCACGCCGATCAGTTCCACCTCGTGATGATCGACAAACGGGTAGAACATGCCGGCCGCGTTGCTGCCGCCGCCCACGCAGGCCACCACCACGTTGGGCAGCCGGCCGAACGTCTGGAGGCTCTGTTCGATGGTTTCGCGGCCGATCACCGACTGGAAGTCGCGGACCATCATCGGGAAGGGGTGCGGGCCCACCACCGAGCCAATGATGTAGTGCGTGGTTTCGACCGAGCTCATCCAGTCGCGGAGCGCTTCGTTGATGGCGTCGCGGAGCGTCCGCGAACCGCTGGTCACCGGCCGCACCTCGGCGCCTAACAGCCGCATGCTGAACACGTTGGGCTTCTGGCGGCGGATGTCTTCCTCGCCCATGTAGACCACGCATTCCAGGCCGAACCTGGCGCAAGCCGTGGCGGTGGCTACGCCGTGCTGCCCGGCACCGGTTTCGGCAATCACGCGGCGTTTGCCCATCCGGATGGTCAGCAAGGCCTGCCCCAGCGTGTTGTTGATCTTGTGGGCGCCGGTGTGATTGACGTCCTCGCGCTTGAGGTAGATCTGCGCTCCACCCATGGCTTCGCTCAGCCGCCGGGCGTGGTACAGCGGCGAGGGCCGGCCCACGTACGTCTTCCACAGGTTTTCAAGCTCAGCCTGAAATACCGGGTCGTTCTTGGCTTTTTCGTACTCGGCGGTCAGTTGGTCGAGGGCGTAGGTCAACGTCTCCGGAACGTAGCGGCCGCCAAAGGCGCCGAAACGGCCGTGCAGATCGGGGACCTGGCTGGTGGCAGGCATAGATCCAGTGGAACTCGTTCGCGAGGATGAAAACTAGGGAGCCGGCACAACCCTGCGGCCGCGGCTTGCCGGCGGGGATAAGCCTCTAATTGTCGACGGCGGCCGTAGCGCGGTCAAGGACGGGGGCCGCAGGTGAAGGGGGCGGGCAGCCGCGCCACCCAATTACCCCGAACATCCCGCATTTTCCAGATTTTCCATAGCACGTAACGCACAAATTGGCCCTTATCCCCCGCCAATTACCTAACGGGCGCACTTGGCGATCTCCGATACCACTTCTACCCATCCAGCAGCACACACGGCTCCATGGACGCGAGCCTTCCTTCCCGGAGCTGCTTTGCCCTGCCTTCGATACTAAAGCGTTATAGCCTTGTAGGAGAAATGGTTATGAAACGCACACGCTTTGCGCTGAGCGCGTTCCTCGGAACGTTCACCGCGGCAGCGCAAGTTGTCGGGCTCAGCTACGGGGGACGACCGGCGGCTAAGGAGTTCGACCCGATTCCGGTGCGATGTGTCTGTCCTGAAGAACTGGCTCAGATCAGGGCGGAAAGCGCGCGGCTGGCAGCCGGTTTGATGCTGCCCACAGCCCGGGGCATCGTCGATCAGTGGTCTGCGGGCGTCACCGCCGTGGCCCCTGAGAAAGCCGCAAGCTACCTCGATGCGTTTGGATACCAGGAAAAGCGGGCCGCCTACGGATACAACATTCTGGCCGACCTGGCCGCCAAGTATCAGGCTGCCGCGGTAACGGTTGCCCCCGATCGCGACGAAGTGGCCCCCGAGTGGTCGCCGCTGGAAGAAAAGGTGGGCGACATCTTCGATTACCTGCCCAAGACGTCGGGAAATGCCGCGCAAGCCAAGTCGGATTCTCCGGCTCAGCCGCCGGCGTCGCTCCAGCGGCCAGCAACACAATTGCCGGCTGCCGGTTACTCGCTTTGGCGCGGTTATGACGGTTTTGGTTATCCGTACGTCGATCACTCGCTGAAACGCGGGCCTATTCACGCCGTTACGCCCCCGATTGGCGGCGGTGGAATGCTCGGTGCCACCGGTCCGCTGGGCGGCACGGGTATGCTGGGCGCCGCGGCCGGCCCCATCGGCAGTCAATCGGCCCTGGGGAACAACGCCCCGCTGGGCGCGGGCGGCCCCTTGAGCAGCAGCGGCCCACTCAGCTCGCAAGGCTTCTTGAGCGGCGTCGGACCGCTGACCGGTACCGGCCCTCTGAGTGGCATCGGCATCATCAGCGGGAGCGGTAATCTGAACGGCAGCGGCCCGCTCACTGGCCAAGGTCACCTCAATGGCGGCGGCATCCTGGGTGGCGGTGGTGGTCCGCTGGGCGGCGGCAGCACCGCGCCCTTGGGCGATGGCGCCGGAGCGGCCCAACAGGTCGAGCCGCCCCAAGCGGCCAATCAGGATAAGCTGAAGCGCGACCTGGCCGACCTGGTGCGCTACATGGGCTGGGTGGCTTCGCTTGACGAGGCCATGCGGATCAACCTGGCCAACGACGGCATCCACTCGCGGCAATATCCGATCGTTGAATCGGTTGCCCCCAAGGCAGCTGCGCTGGTCGAGCCCAAGTATTGCGACCTGGCCGACTACGGTGAAAGCTGCCCCGGGCAGGCACTCGACATGGACGCCGACGACGCGGCTGATTCCGAAGACTGCCCGTTAGCGGCTGAAGACGATCCGTTCTTGTACGACGGCGATGCCAGCCCCGCGGCTGCCGATCCGGCCGAGTACGAGTACGACGATACCTACGGCATCTACGACGAAGATAACGCGGAATACCAGGTGAGCGTGCCGGCCGCAGCCATGAACGATTCGGCCGAGGTGGAAGACGCGGCCAGCGATGCCGCCGAAGACGCCACGGCCGATGAGGCGAAGGATGAAGCGGTGTCCAGTAACACCGCAGGTGAAGACGCCGCGGCCATGGATGCCGAAGGGCCGAGCTGCCGCGACGAGGCCGATTGGCACTATCGGCCGGGCCGGTACAACAGCTATCCGAACCACTGCCCGTACAGCGGCGCTTACATCGGCGAGTCGTACGACAACGAGTTTGCCTCGGCCAACGCGCCGTTAGCCGCCGCCCCGGCTCCGACAGCCGATGATGCCGACGCCGCCATCGAAGCCGACGTAGCCGACGAACCTGCCGCGGACGAAGCCGATGTCCCGGTGGAAGCTTCGCCGATGGAAACCGCTCCGGCCGAAGCCAGCCAGAACTTCACCGCGCTGGATGCGGCCTATGAAGCGTACGGCATCTACGACTACGGCTACGATTACGACGGTTTCGACGAGTACGGCTACAACGTCTACGGCAACGAACTGGCCGACGACAAGTGCAATTACGTCGACGACGAGGCCGTTGATTCCCCCGAAGGTCGGGCCTGTGAAGGCAGCGACTACTGCGACGAAGCCGACTTGTACCAGGAAACCTCCGAGGCCATCGATGATTGCCTGGGCGATGCGCCGGACCTGAGCGATGAAGCCTTGCTGCACGGGCCGGAGTACGACTGCTACGGCGAACGGGCAGCGGCGGACGAGAGCCCGGTAGCCGCGCCGGCTCCTGGGCCTGAGTACTACCACGCGATGAATCAGGCTGCGGCCAATGCCACCCTGCAAGCGGTCGAAGACCTGGTGGCGATCATCGAAGGCGTGAGCTGCCAACTGCACGCCTTGGCCGATGAGATCAGCCAGATGGATCTCAACGTCGCGGATCCGGCAGCCGCGCTGACCGCCGAGACGGAGCGGACGGTGGAGGTCGAAAAGGCCGACTTCGCTCCGGTCACCGGCAACCAGTACGGCCCGGCCCTGGCCCCGGCCGATGAGCAACTGCGGCCGATGCCGCGGGAACTGCCGACCTTCGTGTTCCCGGCCGAGTTCGACCTGGGCATCTAAGGCCGCACCGTCGGGCGAACCAGCCAAAAAAACGCCGCCGGGGATCCAAAGCGATCCCCGGCGGCTGGTCTGGAACGCCTGAAATTGGCCGGCCGGCAGCGGCTACCGCTGCGAGACTTCGGCCTCCGGCACGATGGGCACGTCCTGCTTGAGCAGCCGCTGGGCTTCTTCGAGCAGGAACTCGGCCTCCATGAACGGTTCGTAGCTGATGTCCTGCCAGCGGATGCGGCCGGCGCCGTCGATCAGGAACGTGCCGTGCAGCGGCGCGTCCTCAAAGTCGTCGAACGCACGATAGGCCTTGAACGCCTGGTACTCCGGATCAGCCACCAGCGGGAACGGGAAGCTGGCCTGCTTGTCCTTCAGCTCGGCCTGGTACTGCTCGACCGTGTGCTTGAGCTGTTCGACGTTGTCGGTACTGACGGCCACCAACTCGATCCCGGCATCGCGGAACTGGTCGGTCAGCGGACCGAACTTCTGCAACTGCTGGGCACAGTGCAGGCAGCCGTAGCCCAGGTAGAAAATCACGATCACCGGTTTGCCGCGATAATCGGCCAGCGACAATGTCTGGCCGTTCGCCCGAGGCAGGCTGAACGGCGGGGCCGGGCTGGGATGCCAGCGGAATGGTCCCAGCGAAGCCAGGTCGGGCCGGTTGCCGGTGTCGGTGGGCACCTCGCGCGGCAGTCGCCAATCGCCTTCAACGCCCAATAGTTCCTTGGCGGCCGCGGCCACGCGCTGGTAGATCCGCACGTCGGTATCCAGCGTGCAAGCGAGCTGACGCAGCGACTCCAGTTCCTGCTTGGCCTGGTCGGTCTTACCAACCCGATATAGGATGTCGACGTAATTGGCGGCTGGGTAAACCTCGTTGACTCCTGCCGACTTGGCCGCCTTGGCGGTGGCGACCGCCTTGTCGTGCTCGCCCGCGGCCAGTTGGAACTTGGCCAGGTGGACCCTGGGCAGGTCCGAAACCTTCTGGGCCAGCTTCAAGGCTTCGGCGTGGTTGCCTTCCGCGGCGGCTTGCCAGGCGGAAAGCTCATCGACTGCGGTTTGCCAGCGCTGGATCGCGTTGGTGTGCTTCTTCTCGGCGGCCGACTTGGCCTTGTCGATCTCTTTCTGCGACTGCTTGGCCTCGGTTGCCTTCGCTTCTGCCTCGGCAATGGCCGCCTGCTGCTGCTCTTTAGCTTCGGCCAGTTTTTGCTGGGCCGTGGCGAGCAGTTCGCGGCCGGCGTCCGTTTGTCCGAGTGTGAAGCGGGCCGCGCCGATCAGCCGCAGCCGCTTGGCCTGCTGGGCCACGTCGTCGTCGCGATGGGCTTCCAGGTACGGCGTATCGGCCAGCTCCAGGACCTGCTCCCACATCTCGTAGAGCGAAAGGATTTCGTACAGCCGCAACCGCCCGTAGTACGCGCCGCTGCCGCGCGTGGTGAGCTTGTTGAGTTCGGGATACCGCGGCAGCTCGATCATGTTTTTGGCCAGCGACAACGCGTCGGCTGCGCGGCCCACGTGGCTGAGGCTCCGGGTAAGCCATTCGTTGTTGTGGGCGTAGTTGTGGATGCGGTAAGGCATTACGCGGTCACGCACCATGTGGCGTGATCGACCCGGGCCGAGGCCTCCTGCTGCCAGGCGGAATCGTGATACCGCTTCACTCGCCAGTAGATGTGGCCCGGCATGTGCCACATGTGGGCCACGTTGGGAGCCGATTGGCCGCACAACGCCGAACTGGCCAACGCCCGCTCCGGCTTTTCGTAATCCCACAGATGAATCCGGTAATGGTGCACCGGGTGCATGGGATTCTCGTCGAGCACAGTTTGAATCAGCGCGTCGAGTGCCAGATGGCTGCTGAACGGCAAGCCTTTGCGGTCGGCCTGCCAGATTGCCCAGGCGAGGAACGCCCGGGCTTCGGTGTCCTCGGGGAACTCGTACTGGATAGCCTCCAGGCTGCGGATGAACGCCCGCCAGCGGTCCTTGGTTTCGCCCTTACCTTCGTGGAAGGCGGCTGCACCTTCGATCCACAAGCGTTCGCGGCGGCTGGCCTTGTCCTTACGTTTGACGGCTTCTTCGATGAAGCCCTTGGCTCGCTTGGCATTGTCCCAGTTGGCCATGGCCATGCCCCAGTAGAGCATGGCACAGTCGGGATCGATTGCGGCGGCATGGCGGAAGCTGCGTTCGGCCTCGAAGTACCAGAAGCCGTGCAACTGTCCGACGCCCTGGTTGAAAAATGCTTGAACCTCCGGCTTGTCGGTGGTGATGGGGAAGTTGACCTCGCCGGTACCGCCCATCAGGTACGCCTTCTGACGTGGCCCTTCGTTGAACACTTCGCCGTGGGCGCTGTGCCCGGCGGCCGGATCAACCGCCCTGGGATCGCGATCCTCCGGGGCTGGTTCGGCCGCTGGCTTGTCGGCATCGACCGGCGGCGCGGCTACGGGGGCGTCGTCATCAACCGCAGCCTGACCGCTCTGCTGCGCACTGGCTGGTGCGGCGACAAGCAGCAACGCGCCGACCACGCCTAGACACACCAATTGACGCGAACACCGCACCGACTGCGGCAGACCACAGGCAACGAACGAAGGCACAGCCATCGGGCATCCTTCACAGGCGGAGAACGACGGGCCAAATGGCACGCGGCCGGCTACTGCGATGGACCCACGCAAACAAACGTACGAGGCCTGCCAGCAGCGCGCCATCTGGCACGGTAGCCGCCCACCCATCAACGGTCAAGCAAATGACCTCGGGCTGCGCTCACCCGCGTGCCCGCGATGAGAAATAGGCCCGCACAACCGGCCTGACCGGCAAACGACCGGGCCGACCGGAAGGACATATTCGTAGGTCAGGCACCGCCTGGCGACGATTAGGTAGGTTGGGGGCTCGCACCCGACCTCGGCGCGGCGTGGAAACGCCGATCACTGACTGCGCAGCCCGTAGTGAATAGGCGTTCGTTGCCTGACGCACATTTCAATTTTCAATCGTGAGGGTGGCTGCAAGCGCCCCCACAAGACTGTCAGGCCGTGTCTGACCTACTGGGCTTGCATTCAGTAAATAGGCGTGGTGCTGGATACGTTTGCAAATATGTATAGCGGCCTGCAAGCAACCACACTTCAAAAAGTTCTGTCAGGCGGTGCCTGACCTACTGCGCTATCGTAATCCGGTTAGGTCGTGCTGGACCTACAGATAGAAATCATCAAGCCAGGCCAAACGCCTCATCGATGGGGCGTTGATAGTCACGCAGGGCGCCTTCCAGCACTTCGGCCACTTCGACTTTGCGGCCGGCGTGGGCTGATTCCAGGATGGAGTAGGCCGCGGCCAGGTCGCGCAGGCCTTCGCGGCCGCTGGTTTCCGGCTCGCGCTTTTCGCGAATCGCTTGGAGCCAGTCGTATTGATTCAACGCGAAGCTGTTATCCAGCCCTAGCGGGAAGACTTTTTCGCGCTCGGCGGCAGGCACCTGTTGTTGGTACAGCTCCGGCAGGGCGTGCTGTGTGCCGTCGGCGGCGGAGAAGTCGGGGCCAGTCGCGCGGCCGCCGGTGCCGTAATACACCGTTCCGTGTCCAATCTTGGTGGCCGGACCGTGGCCCGCCCAGGTGGCGAACAGGTTGCCGAACACGCCTCGCTCGGTTTCGATGCCGGCCTGGAACGTATCGTCGGCATCGCAATCCATGGTGTGGGTGATATTGCCGCTGCGGTCGATGGTTACGCGCTGGGGCTCAATGACCGCCGTTTGAGCGGTCACGGTCTTGATCTCGCCGGCCACGTGGCGGATCTGGTTGAAGAAATGCACGCCCAGGTCCAGGGCAATGCCGCCGGCCTCGATCAGCCGGTGCCGCCAGGGCGTTTCGGCCACGATCCGGTTGGGGGCCCACCATACGCCGGCAAACGCCAGCAGCAGGAATTGCAGCCGGCCGCCTGGCCCGCCGTTGAACGCCCAGTGCAGGTGCCGGGTCGCGGGGCTGTTGCGGAAGTTTTCGAACACGCCGAAGGTGAGCCCTCGGGCTTCGGCCTCGTCGCACATCCGCCGCGCGGCCGCCATTGTAATGGCCAGCGGCTTCTGCGTAAGCAGGTGTTTGCCGTGGGCGAACGCTTCGGCCGCCACTTGGTGATGCAGGGCGTGCGTGGTGAAATCGTTGACGGCGTCGATCGGCGCCTCGGCAATCATCCGCCGGTAGTCGGTATACACCTGCACCTCGACGTCGTCCTGGAAGTCCGACAGGTACTCATCGCCGATCGCCAATGGGTCGCCCGGGATATCGCTGACGGGCGGGCGTTGTGGAGGTCCCTCACCACGGCGGACGTACATCCAGGCATCGCTTTCCTTGCGCGCGCACAGGGCGGTGATGCGGAAGTCGTCGACTCCGGCTTCGCGCAGCAGGCGATAGCCTCGCAGGTGCGCTGCCAGAATCCGGCCACAACCGACAATGCCGATGCGAATCATGGACAATTACCCGCTGCTGATGGCTGGTGAAAAGCGAGAACCTGGGCGGTTGACGTATGAACGGCGGACACTACGGCGCCACACGTTACAGCGCCGCAGGACGTCGAGCCGTACGCCCCCGCTTGGACTTACCCGCGACGGTACGTAGGCGCCGGTACCGGCAGGATGTCCACGTTGATGCACGCCGGCAGGTTCGAGGCGAAGGCGCGTTCGAGTGCCGCCGGCAGATCTTCCAGACGCGTCACGTGTTCGCCATGCCCTCCGAGGGCCGCGACCACCCGATCGTAACGCGTGGGCTGGAGTTCGCAACCATACAGGCGGTCGGCGCCGTACTGCGCGGCTTGCAGTTGGCATTCGGCGTTCCAGCGGGCGTCGTTGCCGATCACGGCTACCAACGGCAAGCGATGCCGCACCGCCGTTTCAAACTCCATCGCATGAAAGCCAAAGGTGCCATCGCCCATCGCCACCACCACGCGCGCCCCGGGAACCACCAGCCGCGCCGCCAAGGCAAACGGCAGCGAACCGCCGATGGCGCCGGAGGGGCCGTTGATCAGCCGCCGATGTGTGTGCAGCGTTGCCTGGGCCCATTGACCGAACTCGCCGCCGTCGCAGATGACGATATCCTGAGGCCGCAGCCATTGTTGCACGGCCAGGCATACATCCAGCGAGTGAATCCGTCCGGCCGCCTGGTTGGCTGCCTGTCGTGTGGGTTTACCCAGCTCCCAATCGGCGGGCCTCCAGGTAATGGCCTCGTGAACAAAGCCCGGCCAGTCCGGATCCATCCGCGATGCGAGCTGTCCACCGTGTGGCTCCAACGCGGTTAGAGCAGCCCACGGATCGGCATGAATGGAAAGTAGCCGCGCATCGTCGCGCAACGCGGCCTGGCTTTGGGCCAGCACGTGGCGATCGGCATCGATCTGCACGAAGGTGCAGTCGGTCCGGAAGGGCGGCGACTGGCCGAACTTCATCGTCCAATCGATGCGTTTGCCGAGCAGCAGCACCAGATCAGTCGCCGCCAGAACTTCGGCGTAAACGCCCAGCAGCGGGTCGTTGATCCCGCGCGGGCTTTCGGTCGCAATGACCGCCAGGCCGGTGGCTTCGGCAAAGTGGCTTAACGCGGCGGCACGGTCGCCTCGACGGAAGGCAGGCCCCGCCAGCACCAGCGGGCGATGCGCGGTGGCCAGCTTCGTAGCGAGCTGGTTGGCCGTTTCGTTGTCGATGGCAGGCGGCTGCTCGACCGGTAGCCGCGCGGCTGGCGACGGCGCGGCGGGGCTCTCCAGCAGATTGCAGGGCAAGGTGAGCGACACGGGGCCAGGCCGGCCGCATGTCGCCGTTTCCCAGGCCCAGTCGAAGAGCGGTTCGGCCTCGGTCGCATGGGTTAACGTGGCGGCGGCCTTGGCAACCGGGGCCGCTGTTGTCTCCTGGGCCATCGTTTGAAACGCCCCGACTTGGCCAGCCGCCGCGGCGCCGCTGAGCATGAGCAGCGGCGATTCTGCCTCGCGGGCAACGTACAGCGCAGAGAGGCCGTTGGCATGCCCGGGGCCTGCCGTGAGCAGGGCTACGCCCGGCGTGCCGGTGAGGCGTCCCCAGGCGTCGGCCATGTGGACCGCCGCTGCTTCGTGCCGCACATGGATGATGTCCAGATCGTGTTCGCGGCACGCTTCATAGATGGAGAGGATCTGGTTGCCGGAGAGCGAGAATAGCCGCTGCACGCCGCGGGCCATCAACCAGCGGACGATCTGCGCGGCTACGGTTTCTGAAGCATTCATGGCCGTGGCGCCTTCTGCATGCGGTGCGCGTGGAAGTTGTCGGCCATGAAAACAAAAAACCGCCGGCAAAGCCAGCGGCTTGATCGAGTGGAACTTCGGGGATGGATGCTGTCGCGGGCCGAGGCTGCCGGGGACTTAACCGCGCAGTTCGGAACTGGGGCGGACGCGCTTCTGCACGTCGGTTTCGAGCGTGCCGAAGGCCGCTTCGTGACGCTGAATGGTCAGTTGCAGGGCAGCCAGCATCCGCTTGGCCGTGTAGTAGTTGACCACCAGCCGCTGGCTGATCTTGATCGGGTTGGGATTCTGGCCGAAGGGCTGAGCGTTCAGGCCGAAGTCCAGCAGCACTTCTTCCGGCGTGCCGGTCACGCGGCAGAAGTTGGCGTACGTCGCCACCGTGGCCGAGTCGTCGATCTCCATCCGCGGACGCTGCTGCGAGCCGTTGGTGCCGTTGGCACCGTTGCTGGGAATGGTTACTTCCGGCGAGTGCGTAGCTGTATCCATGCGATCCTCCGTGACGTTGGCAGGCGAAATGCTCGGGCAAACCCGGGCGGTACCCTAGCGAAAAAGATCGCTGCCGACAATGCGAGCCTGCGCGGCCCAGACTGCAGCGGCTGACAGCAGTGCCTTCGCCCGAAAGGGAGCAGCTTGGTTGCTCCTTCACACCGATCCGTGCGACGGTTCCAGGGCAACGTTGAACATCGTCCTGACATCCCCCCATTGGGTTGTTCGTCGCGGGGCCAAGGGGTATCGTGAAGGATCGTGGCCGGTGGTTCGGCGTAGCCGCTCGTTCCCGCCCACCCCGGCTGCCGCATGTCTTGTCTGGTTTCTCTGACGGCTCCATTTCGAAGGATTTCTGCCCGTGCCCATCATTGGCATCGACCTGGGGACGATGAACTCGGTTGTCGCCCATCTGGACGAGGACGGCAAACCGGTGAGCATTCACAACGCCGAGGGCGACCTGACCACGCCGAGCGTGGTGCTGTTCGATGCCGGCGGAATCGTGGTCGGCAAAGAGGCCTTGAAGGCGGCCGCCCTGGAGCCCGAAATCGTTGCCGCGTTTGCCAAACGCGAGATGGGCGAGCCGTACTACTCCAAGCCGATCCGCGGCCACCGGCTTCCGCCCGAGGTGGTGCAATCGTTCGTGCTTCGCAAGCTGCGCGACGATGCCTCGGAGGTGCTGGGCGAGGTGTCGCAGGCGGTGATTACCGTGCCGGCGTTCTTCAACGAACCGCGTCGTAAAGCCACCCAGGACGCCGGCTTTCTCGCCGGGCTGGAGGTGGTCGACATCATCAATGAGCCGACGGCGGCGGCGATTGCCTTTGGCGTACACCGCGGTTTTCTCACCCCGCAGGGAACATCGCTGAAGCCGGAGTGTGTGCTGGTTTACGACCTGGGCGGCGGCACCTTCGACGTGACCGTGATGCGAATCGAGGGGGCCCGATTCGAGGCTGTTGCCACGGCCGGCGACGTGTACCTGGGCGGGATTGATTGGGATCAGGCCCTGGCCCAGCTCTTGGCCGAACGGTTTGCGGTGCAGTTTGGCGCCGACCCGCGCGAGGATGCCGTCGCCTGGCAGCGGCTGCTGCAAGAGGCCGAGGATGCCAAACGCTCGCTTTCGCAGCGGGTGGAGGTCACCGTACCGTTTGAGTTCGCCGGCCAACGGGGACGGTTCAGGGTAAGCCGGGCCGAGTTCGAAGCGGCTACCGCCGGCCTGCTCGAGCGTACGCGGTTCACCACCACCAAGGTGCTGCAAGAGGCCGGGCTCACCTGGAGCGACCTCACGCGGATCCTGCTGGTGGGCGGCAGTACGCGGATGCCGATGGTGCATGCGATGCTGGAGCAGGCCTCCGGCATAAAGCCCGACCGGTCCATTTCGCCCGACGAGGCCGTGGCCCACGGGGCGGCGATCTACGCCGGCATGCTCAGTTCGCAGGCGGCCGGCGAACGCCCGCGGCTGTCGGTGGTCAACGTCAACTCGCACAACCTGGGCGTGCTGGGGATCGAGCCGGCCACGGGCCGAACCCGCAATCGCGTACTGATTCCGCGGAACACGCCGCTGCCGACCACGCAGTGCAAGCGATTCAAAACGTTCCAGGACAACCAGCCCAACGTGGCCGTGCGCGTGATCGAAGGTGGCGATGCTAGCGGCCAGAACGGTACGCACATCGGCAAATGCGTGGTCACCGATTTGCCGCCCAATCTGCCCAAGGGTACGCCGGTCGAGGTTTCATTTAGTTACAGCCCCAATGGGCGCCTGGTGGTCGAGGCGTTTCTGCCCACCGTCGAGCGCGGGGCAACGCTCGAAATCCAGCGGACCAGCGGTCTGACCGATGACGATCTGCGCCGGTGGCAGGGCCTGCTGGCCGATCCCGCGTGGCTGCTGCAAGACACCGCGGCAACTGCGGCCGGGGCTGCCGTGGTTCCGTCGGCGGAAGTCGCCGCGCCGCAGCCAGCGACCGCCCCGGCGGAAACGCCCGGGGACGACGATTACGAAGCGGATGAAGACGCCGAGGCCTACGAGGAGGGCGACTACGAGGACGACGACTACGAATACGAATATGAGGAGGAAGACGAGTACGACGATAGCGAATATGAATATGAAGAGGACGACGAGGAATATGAGTATGAGGAAGTCGACGAGTATGAGGATGATAAGTACGAGGAGGAGTACGAAGACGAGGATTATGAAGAAACCGAACAGGAGCCGGTAGCCGAGGCCGGCCCAAAGCCTTCCGGGGAAGCCGCCCCCGGCCCGTCAGTCGGGCAGGCATCCCAGCCGGGGCAGAAACCGGCCGGTTCGGCGCCGAAGCCGCCTCTGGACGGCCCCGTTTTCCCGTTCGAAACGCCTGCCCCCAAGCCCGTTTCTACCGACGACGACGCGCTGAACGAGTTCCTCAAAGGGCTGGGATAACACGGCGGCCGGCGATGCCAATTCGCTGTGCCCCCGGTAGCGGCTTGGGGCTTGCTAGCGGGGGCGGGGCCGTGGGAAGTTCCCCCTGCTCGGGCGGCAAAGCAATCGCTGCCCGCACAGTTTGCCATGCAAGCAGGCCGGAGCGGGCTGCGGCGGGGCAAATTGGGTGCGACCGGCGCTGGGCCTACAACCGATACTTTCCGTGCAAGCGAAAAAACATTCAACCGCCCGCTACGGTGGCGGGGCGCTCGTGCCTACAATAGGAGCAAGCTGGTTGATCGCTTCGTCTCACGTCAAAAGCATAGCCTTGCTACGGGCGCGTCAAAAGCTGGGCAAATACCGCATCGAGCGGCGTCTCGCCGAAAGCCCCTTCGCGACGGTCTTTCAGGCGTATGATACCATCGAGGGGATTCGGGTTGCGCTCAAGGTGCCGCGCGGGAACTTCACGTCGGGGCAGGTGCTCGACGAGTTCCGCCGCGAGGTCCGGCTGGCGGCCCGGCTCGACCACCCGAACATCCTGCCGCTCAAGAACGCGGCGTTCATCGAGGACGTTTTCGTCATCGTCTTCCCCCTGGGCGAGGAAACTCTGGCCGATCGGCTCGCCCGGCGGCTCTCGCTTCGGAACGCCTTTGAGCTGGCCGAGCAGATCCTGGAAGCCGTGGCTTATGCCCACGACCAGCGGATCATCCACTGCGACATCAAGCCGGAGAACGTGATTCTGTTCCCCGGCGGCAAGGCCCGGCTGACCGATTTCGGCATCGCCAAGGTGGCCCTGCGGACGCTCCGGGCGTCGGGCTCGGGCACGGTGGGGTACATTGCTCCCGAACAGGCAATGGGCCGTCCGTCGTTCAAGTCCGACGTCTTCTCGCTGGGCCTGATTCTGTGCCGGATGTTCATCGGCAGCCTGCCTGAGTGGCCCTACCGCTGGCCGCCGGAAGGGCTGTCGCGCCGTCGTCGCCGCTTGCACCCCGACCTGGTGGAGTTCCTCCGCAAGGCGACTGAGGTCGACTCGCGGCGGCGGTACACCGACGCCCGGCAGATGCTTGTAGCCTTCCGCCGGCTCAAACCGCGGGCGTTGCGCTACGCTACCCGGTTCGAGGCCAAGAAATCCAACGGCACTGCCCGCAAGACGGGCGGCACCAGCCGCCGCAGAGCGGCCTCGTAAGCGACCATATTCCGGAGCGCGGCTTGTACCTGCTGCCACCGCTACCAGGTGCGTTTGATCCGCGGTTATTGCTCTGACACGCCAACGCCACAAGATCATGCCACCGACGATCCCTCCCGATGGCTGCCGCGGCACCAACGCCCAACAGGGGCAACCCTGCCCTTTGCAGTGCCGGTACAACCTGTTCCAGCGGGACGAATTACGGATCGATTCCTGGGAGTTGAAGTGCTCCGACTGCGGCTATCGGAGCACCCAGGCTTGTCGGTCAGATGCCCCGGCAGCCGCCAGCGTGGTCGATCCCAGCCAATGCCCGTGGTGCGGCCTCCAGGGGGCGACCTCAGGCATCAATCCGTGCTTGAGGGCATAAAGTGGCCGATCGCCTGCCCGAGCCAGATTGCATCGATCTTCCGAGGCCGTAATCGCTAGCGTCTTCCGGCGCCAGACTCCGGCCGTTCCACCTCGTCTTGCTGAACGCGTTCGGCGGTCAAGTGGATCCCGCCTATGGCGATGATCGGCACGACGATGAGCGCCATGAACGACAGCCAATCGCTAAATGGCTGTACCACCGCCAGATTAAGAAGGGGTATCAGCAACCCGAGGACGGCCAAACAGCCGACCTTGCGGAGGGCCGCAAACATTCCGATCGGCCGGGCCGGGGTGTAGTTCAAGAGGGCGGCGAATGCGCACAGTGCCGAACTGACCAGGTAGATCTGAGGGCCGGCGATAATTTCGCCCCAGAAGGTTTGGAACGGGTTGAGCCACACGGGAACGCCCAACACCCAGCCGATCCCGAACATTACCACCAGTGGAACGTAGAAGCCGTACAAACCGGCGGCGACAGCGAACAGCACGCCGCGAGACCAACTGGCCCGTGGTGTTGCCGGCTTGGTAGGCTGATGATCGGGCGGCGTCTTGGGCGATTGGTACGGGTTCGCCGATGGTTCCATGGTGCTGCCCCTGGTGGTGAAACGGCGTGCTGAACGCGGCCTGGTAGCGTTTCATTTCTTTATCTTAGAGGCTGTCCAAAAAGCGGTCTTGGATGAATGCCGGTTGAGTGGTTAAA
>CALBRZ010000072.1 GCA_937927735.1 uncultured Planctomycetales bacterium | reverse complement strand
CCAGTGGAACTCCTTGACCATCTGCCACCACCAGCCACTTTGTACCCTTTCCGCGTTTGGTCTTGCCGACTCGGTCGCACCTTTTTTGACAGGCGAGAAGCTGGCATCGACGAAAATTTCGTCCTAATCCAATAGCCCTTGCTCGTCCGAGCACCACTGCGCAGCACCCATAAAATGTCTTCCCAGCAGGCGCGATCGTCCGCCGGGGGGCGGCCGCCCCGGGCCGACTTTGGCCGCTTGGGCAGATGCGGCTTGAACCGCTCCCAATGCTCATCCGTTACATAGACTTCTGGCGTTCTGGCCATCGAACGGGCTCCTTTCGATGGCCCTGATACAGTGACTTCAGCCAGGGCGCAAGGTTACTTCAGCAGAGTTTTGAAACTGGTTCTAGGCTGGCACTCTGGAATTCTTGCCGATTCACATCACGTGTTGTGGTGCAAATGCCGTGACGATTTATGCGCGGTGCGGGGCGAAAATGTGCGGTTCTAGACGACAATCCAATCCGAGTCGGGCGTGTCGATGTTGCCGTTTTATTGGATCGGCAGATACCCGTAGCCATCCATCTGGCTGTTGATGATGACGGTAAGCGCGGAGTCGGCGATGCGGATCGAATTTTCGACCGCGTCTTCCGGGAAGCCTTTGTAGTTGAGGGCCTGGCCGCAGACCAAGATCTCCACGCCGGCGTCCTGCAGCAGCTTGATCAGCGGCAGATTGGGATTGCGCTCGACGCCAAAACGTGCCTGGTAGAAGTCGTCGTTCAGAACGGTCTTGGTCGCATCGCCGTGGAATACGAGCGTCAGCTTGATGTCCGACGCCTTGAGCCCGGCCAATCCGTACAGGTTGAGCAGCCGGGCGGCCCGCTGGAGGCCTTTGTGGACGGTATCCGCCGGCGATGAGGCGGTCACGTCGAACAACAGCTTGGCTCCGGCACGCGGTTTCTCGGTCGCCTTGGCTACGTCGACCACGCCGCCGTAGCCGGGAATGATCGGATACTGCGGCGGCTTCGAGCCGGGCGTGGGGCTCTTGGTGAACTCGATGAAGTAGTTCTCGTCGAGGATGCCTTTGACCTCCCGGGTCTTGAGGAACCCGCCGCTTTCCACGATCTCGCTTTCAAACACCTCCTGCCCAGCCCGGACGTGGTTCAGCGTCCATTCCTTGGTCTTGCCCGGGATACGATGGAAATCGATCACGATCACCCGGCCGCCCGGCTTGAGCGCGCGCCACAGCGAGGCCATCGTTTTGAGCGGGAACTCGAAATGGTGATACGTGTCGCAGATGAACGCCACGTCGATGGAGTTCTCGGGCAGCTCGGTCGAATCGGCCGTGCAGAGCACGGTTTCGACATTCTTCTGCCCAAGCTTGGCACTGGTTGCCCGGATGTGGTCGAGGAACTCCTTGGCGATATCCACGGCGATGACGCGGCCCTTCTCACCGACGGCATCGGAGAACAAGCGCGTGAACAAGCCGGTTCCGGCGCCGATGTCGGCCACCGTCTGGCCGGGCCGGATCTGGCAGGCTTCCACGATCTTGTGGCGATGCAGGAAGACCTCGCGGCTCTCGCCTTCGAACCGCTGGACATACTCCTGGACGTTGGGGTTACGGAACGCATCGTTGATGCCCGGCTTGACGCTCTTCTCTTGGCCGGCAGCAGTGTCCGCCAGGCACCACGTCACCAGCAGCAAGGACAGCAGGCGAAACGGCAAACGCGTCATGGCTCGTCGAGACTTGGGCTTGAGGTAGGTGGCCGCATGTGGCGGCGCAGGAGTTTGGGAGTGCTCCACCTACTCTACCATTCCGGGGCCTGGGGCTGAACTCGGCAAGCCCCGTTGACGAGAACGACGCACCACAGCGGGGGGGCGGGTACGATGTTCTGGAACCGCCCCCCAGGGCTCAGAGAAAAGTAGCGAAGAACTGCGAAAAGTGTGCTTTCGCGGCGGTGGCCTGCTGGTTGTGTCGTAAGATCAGATAGCCGCCCACGTTCAGCCAACGCGCGCGGTGCCAACCGCAAACGGCGTTTGCGCCGGGCCGTTTACTCATCAGCCATGTGTACCAGCAGCTTGTCGGCCTCTTCTTTATCGAGGAAGAGATCGATTCCGTTGGACAAGATCACGTGACCATCGCCATTGTCCATGATCTTGAGCAGGGTGATGTGATTCAGACAGATGTAGTGAAGGTTGTCCCCAACGCGGCACTTAACAAAGTGAAGATCCAACAGCCTGTCTCCTTGCTCGAAATGAATCGGTGACGTGGTTCAACCTATTCTACGCGAGCCAAGGACACGGCCCAGGGCTTGACTTTGCCGATGCGATGTAGTGTGAAACAGTACGGCCGTTCAAAGCCTTTTGAGGCGGCCGAGCTCATCGACAGATGTGCGATGCTTGGGAGCGAACGTTTTGAAAACGATCCGAGAACATTCACGCGCCGAACTCTACGGGCACATTGCGCATGCCCTTACGCCAACGAAAAAGCCCTGCGGCAGTTCTGCCGCAGGGCTTTGTGCTTGGAAGAAGTCGGGGTGGGGAGATTCGAACTCCCGACCTTCTGGTCCCAAACCAGACGCGCTAGCCAGACTGCGCTACACCCCGGAGGTTGCTCACGTTGATTGCGAGCCGCCGGTGAAAATTACCGGCGCTCACCAAGAAATCTAGCGTTCCGGCCGCCAAATTCAAAGTGCCCCGCCGGGCGGTTCCCGCATTTGGCCGCAAATCAGGCAGCCGGTCAGGCGAGCCTTGCGGCCTGCGGCTGTAACCACCAATAAGACAAAACGCGGCCCGGCGTGGCTCGCGCGGTTGGTCGAAGAGGCCGCCACCTACAGTTCACCCAAAGTCGAGAGGTCAGGCGGTTCCTGCCACTCCTTCCAGATCTGCCAGAACTCCGGCAGGTCTGGGCCATAGGTGGTTTCAGCCAGGCGGAAGGCTTCCGCCATCGGCACGCCTTCCAGTTCGGGCAGCAGGCAGCCGCTGCGCTGAGCCAGCTCCTCCATCGCCGCCAGCAATGCCCGACTGGCTCGGGCACGGTAGAAGCGATCGTCGTCGGGGCGTGGAATGTGCATGCTTGCCGTGCGTTTTTGGGGCAAGGTAGGGCGGCCTAGCTCACGCGGCGCGGCGCCGAGAGCGGTACAGCGTCCTGGCCAGCCGCGCGGCGGCAGGCGGCGACAATGCCTGCGGTATCCAGGCCCAGGTCGGCCAGCAGCTCTTCCCGTTCGCCGTGTTCCACAAAGTGGTCGGGGATTCCCAGCCGGCGGACGTGGCTGGCGTCCATCCCGGCATCGGCGGCGGCTTCCAGCACGGCGGACCCAAAACCGCCCATCAGGCAGCCTTCCTCGATGGTGATCACAAAGGGACTGTCGGCGATGGCCGCCAGCATGGTTTCGGTATCCAGCGGCTTCACAAACCGGGCGTTGACCACGCCCACGTCGATGCCTTCGGCCGCCAGGATATCGACGGCGTTCATGGCTTCGTTGAGCAGCGTGCCACAGACCAGCAGCGTGCCGTCGCGACCGGTGCGGAGAACTTCCGCCCGGCCCATTTCGATCGCGGCCGGGCGGCGGTCCAGCTTCACGGCCGTGTCCTTGGGGTAGCGGATCGAGGCCGGCGCATCGAGGGCCAGGGCAAAGTCGAGCATCAGCCGCAGGTCGGCTTCATCGCCGGGCGCCATCACCACCATGTTCGGGAAGATGCGCATGTAGGCCAGGTCGAACACGCCGTGATGCGTGGGGCCGTCGGGACCGGTGAGTCCAGCCCGGTCGAGCATGAACGTCACCGGCAGGTTTTGCAGGGCCACTTCCTGGAAGATCTGGTCGAAGCTCCGCTGCAAGAACGTGCTGTAAATATCGACGATGGGCCGCAAGCCGGCCTTGGCCTGGCCGGCGGCGAAGGCCACCGCGTGCGACTCGCAAATGCCGGTATCGAAGAAGCGGTCCGGGAACTGGTCGCGGATCGGCTCCAGCTTGTTGCCCAGGCACATGGCCGCGGTGAGCGTGGTCACGCGCGGGTTGCGGCGCATGTTGTCGAAGATGGCATCGCTGGCCACATGCGTGTAGGTCCGCGACGTGCTCTTCTGGATGCTGATCACGCACTGCCGTTCGCGCGTGAACGGGGCCGGCGTGTGGAAGTATACCGGGTCTTCCTCGGCCGGTTTGAAGCCCTGGCCCTTGCGGGTGATGACGTGCAGCAGCACGGGCCGATCGGCCTTCTTCACCATCTTCAGGTAGCGGCGCAGCTCGGCGATGTTGTGGCCATCGACCGGGCCCACGTAGCGGAAACCCAGCTCCTCGAACAGGATGCCGCCTTGCAGGCCGCTCTTGACGCCTTCTTTGATCTGCCAGAGCAGCTTCTCGGCCGAGTCGCCCACCAGGGGCAGCCCCTTGAGCAACCGCGACACTTCGCTCTTGAGGCCCTGGTACATCGGGTTGCTGCGGAGGCGATCCAGGTAGTTGGCCAGGCCGCCCACGCGGGGACAGATCGACATCTCGTTATCGTTGAGGATGACGATCAGCTTCTTTTGCCGCATGCCGCCGGCATTGTTGAACGCCTCGAACACAATGCCCGAGGGCAGAGCGCCATCGCCGATTACGGCCACGGCGTAGCGGTCGGTTTCGCCCAGCAGGTCGTCGCCCGACTTCAGGCCCATCACCGTCGACACGCTACAGCCGGCGTGCCCGGTCATGAACAGGTCGTACAGGCTTTCGTTGGGGTTGGGGTACCCCATCAAGCCGCCCTTGGTGCGGATGGTCGAGAACTGCGGGTAGCGGCCCGTGACCATTTTGTGCGGGTAGATCTGGTGCCCGGTATCCCAGATCAGGCGATCGCGGCGGAAGTCGAACGAGGTGTGCAGGGCCAGGCACAGTTCGACCACGCCCAGGTTGGACGCAAAGTGGGCGCTGCGGGCGTTGACCAGGTTGCACAGCGCCTCGCGCATTTCGCGGGCGAGCTGTTCCAGTTCAGCGAGCGACAGCTTGCGCAGGTCGGCCGGCGATTCGATCCTGGAGAGCAATTCGTCCATTACCGATCTCTTTGAATTACGAAATGGGCCAGTGCTTCCAAGCCATCCGTGCGAGGAGCCGCCAGAGCCGCCGCGGCCAACGCCTGGTCGACGTAGTGCCTGGCGCGTTCGACGCTTTGCTCCACGCCCAGCAGTCCCGGGTACGTCAGTTTCCCGCGATCTGCATCCTTACCGACGCGTTTTCCCATCGCGTCTTGGGTCCCCAGCACGTCTAACACGTCGTCCATCACCTGGAACGCCATGCCGAGGTTATAACCGTAGTTTTCCAGCGCATCCAACCGGGCAGTTTCAACCCCGGCGCAAATCCCGCCCAATTGGGCTGATACGGCGAACATGGCCGCGGTCTTGCGGGCGTGGATGGCCGCCAATTGCTCGACCGAGCCTTGCTGATGCTCGGCGGCCAGGTCGTCGGCCTGCCCTCCGACCAGCGCCGTGGGGCCTGCCGCCCGGGCCAGGGCCGCACAACAGGCAGCGGCCGCCGCAGCCGGCTGAATGTCGCGGGCGAGGATCTCAAAGGCCAACGCCTGGAGGGCGTCGCCGGCGAGGATGGCCGTGGCCTCGTCGAATTTCTTGTGGCAGGTGGGCTGACCGCGGCGGAGGTCGTCGTCGTCCATCGCCGGCAGGTCGTCGTGGATGAGGGAGTACGCGTGAATCAGCTCCACGGCACAGGCGGCCGGAATCGCCGCGGCGGCCTGTCCGCCACAGCTTTCGGCGGCCAACAGCACCAGCACCGGCCGAATCCGCTTGCCGGGAGCCAGCACCGAGTATCGCATGGCGTCGCGGAGACGGGCTGGGCAGCTTCGGCCCAGGGGTTCCGGCGCGTCGGAGAAGGTCAGGTAGCGGTCCAGCGCGCGGTCGGTTTGTTCGCGTGCGGCAGCCGCGTAATCCTTGAGATTGAATGGAGCTGAAGCAAAAGGCATAGCGAGCGTGTGCCTGCGCAACCGGGGCCAGACCGTGCGAGAGCTCCTCCCTCCCGCGACGAAGCTGCCTTCCCGCTACCGGCTTCCTTCCCGAGTCGCTGACGCACGCTAGTGCCACATCAGGCGGGTTCTGCCGTGCCGGACAGGCACAAATCGATTGTAAATCAAGGCTACCAAAGATTCCACGAGCCGCAGGCGGGGGGCTGCCTCCCCGGCTGACGAACCAGCCGCGAAGCGGCCCGAAGCGGCCGTGGCCACACGGTGCCTAAGCATTTTCGCCAGACTCCGTTGGCTCTTTATTATCCGCGGTCTGCGCAGCAAGGGAAATGGGCGCCTGTCCAGTTTTCCCGCCGTTCGCCGCCGCGGAACAGGCAGCTTGCGGAAGGTTTGCCGGCGGCGTTCGCTCTGTGGGCCGCTGGCAGAGCGCGCATCGCGTGCAGCACAGGCTGCGCGCCCTGCAGGGGAATGTGAGCGATCTCCAGTCGCTTGCGATCCCCCCGTCTGACGCTGCGGGTGGCGGGCGATAGGACCGGCGCAGCCGTCAAAACTCAATTCTTCGATGCATCCGGCCGATTCGTACCCGAAGGCGGCACGGTGGCTGACCGTGCGCCGTTTCCCGCGAGACGTCCCAGGAGGCGGGCATGGATCGGCGACAGTTTCTGCGAATGTCCGGCGCCCTGTGCATGGCAGGCATCTTCCTGTCCGGGTGCCGCATGAAACAGCACGCCCAGGTCCTGCGCGACGATCAGGCCGACCTGGTGGGCAACAAGACGGCCGGGGCCGAAACCTGGGGGCCGCTGGTCGAAGAAGCAGTCGCCAAGCTATTAGGCCGCCATCACTCCGGCATGCAGACGGTTAGCCCGCTCGGCGAGCCGCTGGTGGTGTGCTTCCTGGGCGTGGAGAACAAGAGCGCCGAGGAACTGGGCGACTTCCGCGAGCAGATCTATCAACTGATCGATACCAAGATCGAGCAGTCGAACCTGTATCGGCCCGTAAGCCGGCGCTATGTCGATGCCGCGCTGCGCGAAACCCGGCTGCGGCCCGACCAGTTGTTCGTGCCCGAGAACATGGGCATTTTCATGGCCACGTTGGGACGGTACGGGCAGCCGATCAACTGCCTGATGTATGCCACCATCACCTCTGGTACCACGCACGAGGACAACGCTTACCAGCGCGATTACCTGCTCACGATGGAGATCGTGAACGTCCACACGGGCGACTACGACAAGGAGTCGGCCAAAATCCGCAAGGGCTACGAGCGCAGCCGGCTGCCGGGCCCGCTGGCCAAGAGCAAGTTCTTCAGTTGGTGGTAATGCGGTGCTCTGAACCGCCAACGGCGAGTTGCAAGCCATGAGCCGTGTGCTTTCGCGCAGGCTGTGCTGGCTCCTGATGTTGCTGGTTGCCGGCTGCGCAACCCATGCCGATCGCATTCGCGATGCCCGACGGGCTTTCTACCGCGGCGACCTGCTCCAGGCCTCGCAAATGATCGAGGAGGGGCTTGCCCGCAAAAAGCCCGACCAGGACGTACTTCAACTTGATAAGGCGATGGTTCGCCTGGCGGAGGGCAAGCCCGACGAGGCCGAGCAACTGCTGCGCACGGTGCGCGATCGATTCGACGAACTGGAGCAAAAGCACCTGGGCGAGCTGGCGCTGTCGATGCTCACCGACGATCAGGTGCTGGCCTACGCCGGCGAGGATTACGAGCGCGTTCTGATCCGCGCGATGCTGGCGCTGGCCAACCTGATGCAAGGCGGCGAGGATGCCCTGGCCTATGCGCTGCAAATGCAGCAGAAGCAGCAACAGATCATCGATGCGGCCGCGGCGAAAGATGGCGAAGACGCCAAGCTGGTGTACAAGCAAGTCGCGTTGGCGCCGTATCTCCACGGCGTGCTGGCCGAGCAGACGCACCGCGACTACGACCTGGCTGCCCGCAGCTACCTGCACGTGGCCTCGTGGCAGCCGGAGTTCTCGGCCGCACGGTTCGACTTGCACCGGGCTCAGTTTGGCCGCCATTCGGCGCCCGGTAATGGCGTGCTGTACGTGTTCGCGCTGGTGGGACGCGGGCCATACAAGGAAGAAAAGATCGAGGTCGCCAGTTCGGTTTCATTGATCCTGGCCGAGCACATCTTGAGGGCGAGCGGCATGAAGAAGATGCCGCCATCGATCGCGCCGGTCAAAGTGCCTGCCCTGGTGGTTCCGCCGTGCTCGGTGCAGAGCGTGGTGGTTTCGGTGAACGGGCGGGACTGCGGGCGGACCGAAACCATTACCGACGTCGCCAAGATGGCCAAGGAACAGTACGACGCGGCCTATCCACAGATCGTGGCCCGAGCAATTGCCCGCCGGGTTGTCAAAAAGTCGATCGTTTACGCGGCCAAGGAGGCGGTGGACGATCGCGCGATGGGGTTCCTGCTGGATATCGGGAACATCGTCTGGGATGCGACCGAATCGGCCGATACCCGGTGCTGGGCATTGCTACCGGCGAAGATCCAGGTGCTGCGTCTGGAACTGCCGGCGGGCATGCACCAGATCAGCCTGCGTACCGACCACGGCGGCGTCACCTCCGGCAACGGCGGCACGGCTTGGGTTCAAATCGTTGATGGCGCCAACACTTACGTTCTGGCAAACTTCCCGGAGGATCGCCTGGTCGGTAGCCTCGTTACAAATCGCCACGGTTTTCCGCCAACGCTACAGGGGATTCAGCGTTAAGGCTCCCGGATCCACTTGCGGTCCCATTTCCACAACCTCGCCCCCCGCAAAGCGGTGGCCTTCAAGGGAAGCCGGCCCCGGCCTGCGGCGCTCAGGCGCGGGGGCAACCGACAGCGACCCATCAAGTTTGAGAGTCCGCTGGCACGTCTTACGCAGATTGTGCCATGTGAAGGTTTGTTGTTGTTTTTCTAGACCTCCAAGCCTCTCCAAACTATTGTGAAGGGGAACTTGAGTTTGGGGCGAAAAGGATAACTGGCCGGTGCGGTGCGCCTGGGTGTGCATTGGTGCCCCCTGCCGTTGATCGCTTCGCCCGTTGATCTTCAGCGGCCGCCAGCGACGGCGGTCGCCGCGTCGGGGTTTGTATCCGGCACACGTTTCCGGGTGGTTGGGCAGCCATCTAGGCGTCCACCGTCCGTGGACTTTGGAAGCTCAAGCCAACACTCCGCCATGAGCATTGCCCATTCTTCCGAGCACATTGCTTCGTCGTTTTCGGGCTCATCGGAATCGAAGACGCACCGGGCTACTGCTGAATTCTCGATCGCCGAAACGCGGCATATTGTCCGCGATCTGTTCGAAGCCAAGCCGGCCATCTATTGGACCGACTTCTTGGTTTCGATGGGGATCGGCGCGTTCTGCTTCACGGCGCTACTACGCGGGCTGTTTGTGCCGCGGCTGGCCGGATGGCTGGGGATTGAGTCGGCCGCCTTCTACTGGGGCTGCTCCGGCGCGCTGTTTGTGATCATGTGTCTGGCGTTTTATCGGGCCACCTTGTTCACGCACGAGCTGGTCCATCTCCGCGATAACGCGGTGCCGGGCTTCCGCATGGCCTGGAACATGCTGTGCGGCGTGCCGTTTTTGATGCCGTCGTTCTTGTATCAAACCCACGTCCATCACCACATGCGCAAGCACTACGCCACCAAGGAAGATGGCGAGTATTTGGCGCTGGCTTCGTCGGTGTGGGCGATTATCGGTTACCTGGCTCAGAGCTTTGTGATTCCGGTGATCGCCGCCGTGCGGTTCCTGGTGCTCACCCCGGCCAAGTGGCTGCATCCCTCGATTGCCCGCTGGGTGAACGCCCGCGCCTCGTCGATGGTGGTCGATCCGGCGTACGTGCGGCCGCTGCCCACCGATAAGGAGATGCGGCTCTGGCGGCGGCAGGAGACCGTGTGCTTTATCTACTGCCTGACGATGGCCACGCTGCTCATCTCGGGCGTGCTGCCGATCAAGTGGCTTTTCCTGGCCTATGCGACGGCGGTGAGTGTGATCACCCTCAATGCGGTGCGCACGCTGGGGGCTCACCGTTACATGTTTACCCGCGAGCACGAAGTCACGTTCTTGGAGCAACTGCTCGACAGCGTGAACTATCCCTATCACCCGATCATTTCGTCGCTATGGGGACCGGTTGGGCTGCGCTATCACGCCCTGCACCACCTGTTTCCCTCGATGCCGTATCACTCGCTGGGCAAGGCCCATCGGCGGCTGATGGAGCAGCTTCCGCCCGACTCGCCGTACCGGCAAACGGTATCGCCGAGCTTGTGGGCTTCGCTGCGGCAGTTGTGGCGCACCGCCCGCCAGGCCAAGCAGCATCAAGCTGCCTAGAGCGATACCAAGCATTTCTGCTCAGCGGCCCAATGGGCGTACGATCTTGCTGATTGATGGGCGGCCATCACATGGCGGCGCCTGAGATTGCGCTGCGGTGTTTTCGCGTGGTATCGCAATTTGCAGGGCCGAACGCACCTTGTGTGCGACAAAATGTCACTTGCCCTATTTCGTCCTTGCTGATCTGTTGAGCAAGGAACAGACGCTAGAGTCCGCGCCGCTGATCGTATGCACGCTTTGCCTGGCAACTGGGCGCGAACTTTACTGCCTGCTGCGTTTCTTTCCTTTAGGCGGCCGCTGCATGTAACGACTGCAGCGATTGTCCGCCTCACAAGGTTGGGGCCGCCTGATGTTGTGGCCCGGCAGTCATGGCTGGCAGCGTTGGAACGCGTCATTTCCGTACTCCACGCCACCGCCGCTGCCACTGCCGCCGCACAACCTCCCGATCCCCGATAATTCGTGTTTTTGGTTCAACGCGTTCCTGCCCGCGGTACGAAGAACAGAGGAAGAAGGGCCACCGCGTCCGGCCGCAACGTGCCGGCAGCGTATGGCCTGAGCCGCGGCGTCCTGCCTGTTGGGGGGCCGCAAAACCGGGGGCGTGTTCCGCAGCCACGTCGCACCCGCATAAGGTTGTGAGTCGATGTCCACGTACGTTTCCGTTCCGCACGTCGAACGCCCTGCGCAGCCCCGGTTCCTTCGGGCTGCGAGCTCGGTGGGCGGCCAGCCTCGCCACGTTCGCTTGCAGCGCCGGCTCCAGGCTTCGGACGAGTGGGAGCTGATTGCTGTCTACCACCGGACCGAAGAAGCCGAAGCCCGCGCCGCGGAGCTGGCCTCGCAAGGCGAGGAAGTCCGCGTGGTGGAGTTCATGTTCTGTCCCAGCGCCCGCTAGTCGGTCGCTGCTGACCTGCTTCCTAAGGGAGCCGCCCTGGCGGCCGTGGGGAATCTGACTGCACGCCCAAGGTAGCTCACTGGGATCGCGAGCCGCCCTGGCGGCCGTGGGGAATCTCTTGCCCGCATGCGGCCCCCACGCCGGGGTGCATCACCATCGGTTTGTCTTCTAAACGGCAGACCGCCCCCTCTGGGTATTCTCGCTGGTCTTGTTAAAGCCCCCAGTTGGCCCGTTGCGGATCGATTGCGCGCTGGCCGTGGGGCTCTGTGGGGATGAGCCGAGCAAAACGCCCCGCTTTGCCCGCGGGTGACAGGACGCATTTTGTAAGTTGCTTCTATATAATGGTTTACAAAGACATGTTTTTCCCCACGCCAAGCCACTTCTCGCTCGTGGCGGGTGCGAAGCGATGCCGGCAGGCAAAAATTTTCGGCCTTTTGCGGCTGCAGCATGTCTCCCAAGTTCCTTACCTGCAATGGCCTAGGGCAGCCGCGCCTGCCGCAACGTGGCATCCGCTCAACTCGGTAGTTGACGCCGACCCAGAACGCACTAGATTTGGGCTTCAGTGGGAGTGAGTGGGGACAAGTGGGAACCGAATGATCCTGACGGGAAGCTACAGCCGCTCGCTCGATGAGAAGCTGCGCGTGGCTATTCCCAAGGAGGTTCGCGACGTCCTCGCGTTGCAACCCGGCGGCGTCATGTACGTGGCGCCGGGGACCGACGGCAGCTTGGTGTTGTTCACCGAAGCGGAGTTCGCCCGCTTCGCCCAACGCCTCGAAGCCAGCTCTCCCACCCAACAGAACGTCCGGGCATTCATGCGGCTGTTCTACGCACAGGCGCACCGGGTGGAGGTGGACAAGCAAGGCCGAGTCCGCATTCCGCCGGAGCTTGCCGAACGGGCCAAGTTGAAGAAGGACGTGATGCTGCTGGGAGTCCGCGATCACCTCGAACTTTGGGACTTGCAGCAGTGGCAGGCGTACTGGGCCGACAAGAGTGGCGATTACGACAGCCTCGCCGAGTCGGCTTTGAAATAACCCAATTCCACCTGATCACTATTTCCAGCATGCAGGGCCGTTTCCGCCGGGCACGCCGCAGCGCCTGGCCGAGACACCAGCCCGGGAGCGATTGGAGAAGCGTATAGCAGGCGACGTCCGTCCGTTTGTTCGCCACGCGTAAGAACGTGAGCAATGGGTTGCGGCCACCGACTATTGCTCACCAGGCTCATTGCGAGCCTGGCGGTGTCTTGCGGGTACGGATGCAAGAGGCCTCCGGCTGCGAACAGCGTGTCTGGTCACTTTGGTGACACGACACTGCAAGCACCCTCCCATCCCCAGTTTCACGGAAGTCGGGGAGGGTGCCTTTTTCTTGTTTCGCCAGGCAGCGTGTCGATGCTGCCCGCCTGCTTTCGCCGGCCGACGCGGCCGGCTCGGCTGCGCTGCGGCAAAAGAGCTTGCCGCGTTCTCACCCCGAGAAACGCCAGCCGATCACCCTGCGCGGTGGTCGGCCGCTGGTTGCTTCTGGCCCTGGGTCGCGGTACGGTCACGGGCACCGGCAGCGGTGTTTCTGCCGGGAATGCCCAATGCCGCCGTGTGCGGTGCAGCGACAACCCTTCGCAGCCCGGCCGATGCCAACGGCCACAACCGCCATGGCCTACCAGCGACTGGATGCCCGGCGCATTGTCAGCACGCTGTGTGGGATTACGCTGCGCATTCAGCGGCGGTTTCCCAATGCGGGCCTGGCCAAGGTGGCCAAGGAGTTGGAAGCCGTGGCCGAGCAGGCCGCGCAGCGGGCCGACGAAATCCGCCGCCCTTACATCGGTTTGCGGATCGTCGTGGGGCTGTTGGTGCTGAGTGCCGCAGCAATGCTGGTGATGCTGGCCTCGAAGCAAGATCACCTCGCTGTATATTCAGGATCTTCCTGACCCGCTGGCGGTAACGGCCGTCGACGATATTGAAACCCTTTGTGGCGGTCTGGCGAACCGGATCTGGCAGAAGCTCCAGATCGTGGATCAATTGCTCAAGCCGGAGCAAGCCGTGGCGGCTTCGATGGCGAGTAGTGCCGCTACCCCGGCTGTTGAGACACCCTTGCCGCCGGCGGCTCCGGAGTAGGCACGCATCACCGCCGACAGACGAAGTACCCCCAGGAGTTGGCTTGCCCTTGCCATTTGCCCGCACCGATATTCTTGCCCTGTCGCTCGATGACCTGGTCGCGTTCAGCAACCGGGGAACGGTCAAGCGTGCCCTGAAGGAAGTGACCGAAAACCTTGTGAGCGTCGCGATCGACGAAACGCCCGAGGGCGAGGTCACCTTCCGCTGGAGCGATGGCCGCGTGTCGACGCTGCCGGCCCAGCGTACGCTCCGCGAGGGCCGCTGCACGTGCGCGGCTGCCGGCATCTGTCGGTGCCTGGTTCGGGCCGTGCTGGCCTACCAGCAGCAAGCTTCCACCGGAGCCGCGAGGGTTCCCCCAGTCGTACAGGCAGCACCTTCTGCCGAGGCGACGGCAGCGCCGGAGCCCACGCCTATCGCCGATGTTGCTCCGCCGGAGGATCAAACCGCTGCCGAGGAGTCACTGCCCGCCGCGACGGCGACCCCGACGCTTGCGGCCCCGGGCGTGGTCAACGAACCCTGGGATCCTGGCAGCATCACTGATGAGCAACTCGCCCAGCATTTCCCCAAGACGCTGCTCACCAAAGCCCGGAAGGCCTTTGATCAAGGCGAACTGGTCGAGCTGATCCGCGGCCCCAAGCCGCAGGCGCATTTCCACCAGCGGTCGACCACGATCCGGTTTCTGGTGCCGGGCGATCCGCGGTACTTCCACTGCGACTGTGCCGAACACGACCTGTGCAGTTGCGCGCCGCTGGCGATTTGGGCATTCCGGCAACTGCCGTCCGATTGCACGGCAGGGTTGGTTTCAACCCAATCGGTCGCTCACCCCGTGCCGACGAATCTGCTGGACGATCTTGAGCGCTTGCTGGCCGAGTTGATCGAGACCGGTTTCAGCAATGTGCCATCGGCCTGGAAGGACCGCCTGAACCGGGCAGCTGCGCGCTGTCGCAAAGAGGGGCTGCTCTGGCCAGCGGAGATCATCGGGGAACTGCTGCATCTGCATCAGCAGTATCACGAGCACAGCGCGCTGTTCGACAGCCAGACGTTAGCCGTACTGGTGGGCGAGCTGTTGATTCGCTGCGACGCCGTCCGCAGCCAACCGCCCACGGTGCCGCAGCTCTTGATCCGCGGGGCAACCAACGACACGCTCACCGAGGTGGCTTCCGCGCGGCTGATTGGCTTGGGCTGCTGGGTGGTTCATCACCGCCGCAGCATCGAGATGTTCGCCTTCTTGCAGGACGATGACTCCGGCACCTTGGTCGCGGTAAGCCGCAACTTCGAAAACCCGGCGGATGTACAAACCCAGCCCGACTTTGCCCGATTGAGCCGGTACTCCATCACCAAGGGCATGTCGCTGGCCGCGATCGGCGCAGGCAACCTGGTGATTCAAGGGGCCAAACGTACGCCGAATCGGCGTCTGGTGCTGGGGCGCCGGCCCGCGGTGTTGCACGGTCAAAACTATGCCTGGGAGAAGCTGCGTCCGCCGGTGCTGGTGGATAACTTTGCGGCGCTCGATGCCCAGCGGGCGACGCTCCCGCCCACGGCCTTGCGGCCCCGGCGCGTGACCGAAGACCTCTACGTGCTGGATGTCGCCCAGGTGACCGATGTCGCCTACGACCCGGTTGCCCAAACCATTCATGCCACGCTGCTCGATACCCAAGGCGGCCGGGCGCAACTGCGTCACCCGTATACCACCGGCGGCCAGGCCGGCTTTGAAGCATTGCTGGCCGTCTTGGAGGCCGTGGATGCAAGCCGCGGCAACGGTCCGACGGCTGGAGACCGAGTGAACTACGGCGTGAAGTTTGTCGCCGGTCGCGTCCAGCGCAGCGGTGCCGGCCTGGTGATTGCGCCCACGTGCCTGGTATTTCAAACGCCGCAGGGACGCATCGGGCTGCAACCCTGGGTGGATACGGCTGCGGAAGCCCAGCGGATTCTGGCGGCACTGGGCAAGGTTTCGGCGGGCGAGGAAGCTGCCGGCACGCAACACGTCGAGCACGCGGCCGGCCGGCATAACGAACCTGCCGCATGGACCGATGACGCTTCGGCATTGCTCGGTGAGCTGTTGTTGCTGGGAGCCCGGCGTGCTGATGCCACCGTGGTGCGGCAGTGGCAGGAGCTGGCCGTCCGGGGCGAAAGCTGCGGCTTCGACCGGCTGCCGCAAGTGGTCCGCCGCTTGGCCGATGTACTGGAGCGGCGGCTGCACGAAGCACGCTGGAGCGCCGGTCCGGCGGTGGAGTTGGCCTCGTCGCTGGCCGTGGCGTTGCGGTTGGCGATGGATATGCCCCCGCCTTAGCTGTCGGCCGCCGAGGCACGCCTCGCCTGATCGTACTCGTCCGGCGTATCAATGTCGGCGGCACGCGGCAGATCGAACGGTACTTCGACAACCGGTCCGCGTTCGACGAGCACGTTCACACCTCGATCTTCAGGCAATTGCCCAACGGCCGCAGCCAGCGGCCAGGGAAACAGCACCGGGTGACCTCGCCGGCCGTTGTGGTTGGGCACGACGATCGCCTCAGGATGTGTTTCGTGTTCGGCCAGCAGGCGGCGCGCGATTTCGGGCGAAAGCTCCGGCATATCGGCCGGGGCCAAAAGCCACGCATCGGCCGTTTGCGGCTGCCAGCGTCCGGCCGCGTATTCCAGACCCAAACGGACGGAAACTTTCATGTCGGGCGGCGGTTCGGGAGCGACGACGACTTCTGCCCCCGCGGCCCGAGCGATTTGGGCCAGCTCGGCATCGGCCGGATGCACGACCACGATGCGGTGGTCAACACCCGCGGCCTTCCAGCGATGGAGCACTTCTTCCACCATGGTGTGGTGCCGCCAGGGAAGCAGCAGCTTGGGGGTGCCCATCCGGCGGCTGCGGCCAGCCGCAGGCACGATGGCAAACGATCGCCAGGTGTTCAATGCTCCCCTTTCTGCGGCTGGAGTGCAGAAACCTTGTGGGCGTAAACTGCGGCTCACCGTCGGCTGCGTTGGCCGGCCGATGGCCGTGTAGAATGGTGCTCCGACCGTTTCCTTATATCGCCCCGCAGGTGGGCTGACCAAGCCCTGGCCGCATGCCGATGCGACTGACGCTGTTTCGAACCGACCTGTTCCCGGTGCCGCTGCCGCCGGGACACCGCTTCCCGCTGGCCAAGTATGCCGGCGTGGTGCGGTGGGCGCAGCAGCAGGGCCGGGCATTTGAACTGCGGGTTCCGCCCTCGGCCAGCGATGAGCAGCTTTCACTGGTTCATACGCGCGATTACCTCACGCGACTGGCGGCCGGCGAGCTAACGCCGCTGGAGGTTCGCCGCATTGGGTTTCCGTGGTCGCCTGAGCTGGTCGAGCGTTCGCGGCGTTCGGTGGGCGCGACGATCTGTGCCGCGCAGCTTGCCTGGCAGCGGGGATTCGCCGCCAACCTGGCTGGCGGCACGCATCACGCCTTCTCCGACAGTGGGCAAGGCTACTGCGTGTTCAACGACGTAGCGGTAGCCGCGCGTGTCTTGCAGCGCACCGTGGGGCCGATCTCCATTGCCGTGATCGACTGCGACGTCCACCAGGGCAACGGCACGGCTCATATCTTCGCCGCCGATCCCAGTGTATTCACGTTCTCCATTCACGGAGCCAAGAATTTCCCGTTCCGCAAATGCGAGGGCGACCTGGATATTGCTTTGCCCGATGGTACCGACGACGCGGGGTACCTCGCTGCTCTTGAGGCCGGCCTGGAAGAAGTGTTCAGCCGCGGCCGCCCGCAGTTGGTGTTCTACATTGCCGGAGCCGATCCGTATGTGGGCGACCGCTTGGGCCGTCTGGCGTTAACCAAACCGGGACTTGCTGCCCGCGATCGCATGGTGCTGGCCGCCTGCCGCAAGCAGGGCATCCCGGTAGCCCTGACGCTCGGCGGCGGTTACGCGCCCAACGTGGACGACATTGTTTCGATCCACGCGCAATCGCTCGACGTCGCCCGGCAGGTGTTTGCCACGGATGGCATGATGTGATGGCGGTGTGAGGGAATCCCCATCACAGGCGCTGGGAGGCAGCCCCGTTCTGCATGCGCGCAAAAAATCCGCCGACCAAAGGTGGCCGGCGGTGGCGTGTCCTGAGAGCTGGCACACGGCCGCAGCGGTAGGCCGCGCACCCAACTCGAAATGGACGGAGCAATTCTCGCGCTAGCGTTTGTTTCCCAAAAGTCCGGGGTTGCAGTGCCTGGCGGGCACGGCAACGGCAGGCATCCATCCGCCTTAGGCCGAGGGCCGGCGGTGATGCTGGTAGGCCAACACCACTTCGTGCAGATCGGTCGAGATGGTGATGGGCTCGTTGTCAAAATCCTTCAACCAGGTCCGCTTGCTCAGGTACGCATCGACCAGCAGCGGCAGGATCTCTCCCAGCGGCACCTCCACGGTGTTCTCGTTTACGTGGATCGTTTCCGTCACCACGTCGGTCGGAGGGCCGTAGTAGACGCGCAGGCGATTCTGAATCATTTCCGGGGGCCTTTCTAACGCGGCTCAGCCGCAGTCAGCCTCGTCCATGCGCCGCGGCTACAACTGACCGCAAGCGCCGAGACAAGGCGGGTAACGAATCCATTCGTTGCCGGCCGCACGTGCTTTCGCACGGCCGCAGGCCAGTTATCCTTTGCCTCCCCGAGGTCCGGGGCTTTGCCTCTTCGCTTGTCCCCCCATCGGCACCTTGTATATCGGCAGGTCGCATCCTGCAGGTTTGACGAATTTCGCCGGAAAGCACGGATCGTCGGACGGTAGCTGCTATCGCGGCCAAACGTGCTGGCAGGAGCGTGCCGTCGGCGACGGCAACGCAGGCGTCGCAAGTGCCTGACGGGACCACAGCTTAGCGCGAATGCGACACGCCGGGCTGTCAATAAGCGGCCGACCAGCCCGGCAAATCTTGTCCGCCTGCCCCCGTTCAGGCGGTTACAATAGCGTCCGTTGATGCGAGCGCCGTCGGCGCTCCACCGGCCGCACCCTGTTGCTTCCCACCACGCTGACCTGCCGGGGAGAATCCAACGATGCTTTCACCTGCCGCTTGGGGCCCGGGTCGTTTGAGCCGCGATGCCTTGACTGCCCGCCGTGCCACGCGGAGAACCTTCTTGCGCCAGGCGGCCGGCATGGCGGCCATCGGGCTGATGCCGGGCCTGAGCCGCCGCGCGCTGGCCGCCGCCCGGGGCAATCGCAAGTTGGACATCGTCAAGATCGACCGCACCACGGTGAAGTTGCCGTTCCGCGAGATCCCCGCCCGGAACATGGATCGCGAGATCCCGCACTGGCGGTACTCCGAGATCGTGGAGGTGACGCTCCGCAACGGGCAGGCCGGCTTTGGCGAAACGCTCCTCTATTACACCTGGGGCGCCACCGAGGACAACGACGTGCGACGGGCCTTGGGGGCCAATGCCGTCGAGATCATGTGGGACGACGAACTGGGGGCCGGCCTGCAAATGGCCCTGTTCGATGCGGTGGCCCGCTCGCTGGAAGTTCCCGTGCACGCGCTGCTGGGCAAGCAGGTGTACCAGCGGACGCCGCTGAGCTGGTGGAACATCGATACCTCGCCTGAGGACATGGTGGCCGAGTGCCGCGAAGCCCTGAAGCAAGGCTACCTGGCCTACAAGACCAAGGGGCGGCCGTGGTTCGACCTGTGGGCGATGGTTGAGCAGACGGTGAAGGTGGTGCCGGAGAACTTCAAGATCGACATGGATTTCAACGACACCCTGCTGACCGCGCCCAAGGCGATCCCGATTCTGAAGGAGTTGGAGAAGTATCCGCAGATCGGCATTTACGAGTCGCCCATCTTTCAGACCGATATTGCCGGCAACCAGGCGATCCGGGCGGCGACGCGGGTGCCGATTGCGTTTCATTACGGCAGGCCCGACGCCAAGATTGTCATCACCAAAGAGGTGTGCGACGGCTTTGTGATCGGCGGCGGTGCCAGCCGGATTCTTGAGCGGGGAACGGTCGCGGCCATGGCCGACATGCCGTTCTGGCTTCAGATCGTCGGCACCGATATTTCGGCTGCCTGGTCGCTGCACTTCGGCGGCGTGCTGAGCCATGCCACGTGGCCGGCCGTGAATTGCCATCAGTTGTTCGCCCACCGGCTGTTGACCGAGCCGATCGAGGTGGCGGGCGGGACGGCGGCCGTGCCTCAGCGGCCGGGCCTGGGCTTTGAACTCAACCGCGACATGGTCGAAAAATTCCGCGTGGAGAAACCGCCGCGGCGGCCGGAGCCCAAGCGGCTGATCCGCACCACCTGGCCCGACGGCCGCGAGCTGCTGGTGTCCAACACGGGCGAAGTGAACTTCATGTTGAACCTGTTCCGGCAACCCGGCCTGCCGTACTTCGAACGCGGCGTGCATACCGAACTGGTGCCCAACGACGGCAGTGCGAAGTGGCAGGAAATGTATGAGCGCGGCCTCAAGCCCCAGGTGGTGAAACGCTAGCCCCCTGGCCGCTACGTTTGCTGCGGCGTGACGGTCTGCCGGACAGCCAGTAGAATGCGGCAGCCCTGGTAAGCGGGTTGGACGCGGCGAGCGATGCACGCCGCCGTCACTTCCAGAGCGCGAACCGGCTGGTGCCCGCTCGTGCGGGCGTTGCCAACCCAAAAAGGTTGCTGGCGGAGAGATCATGCAAAGTCCGCGTTATTTTGTGTTCGACGTCGAAAGCGTGGCCGACGGCGAACTGATCTCCAAGATTCGCTACGCCGGGCAGGGCCTGTCGGCGGCGGAAGCCGTGGCCCAGTACCGGCAGGAATTGATGGAGAAGTACGACACGGACTTCATTCCCTACACCTACCAGATTCCGATTTCGGTTGCGATCGCCAAGCTGGGCGCCGACTACCGCCTGCTGGACCTGGTGGTGCTCGACGAACCGCAGTTCCGCCCGCACGTCATTACGGAATACTTCTGGCGCGGTTGGGACCGCTACGGCCGGCCCACGCTGGTGAGCTTCAACGGCCGCACGTTCGATCTGCCGCTGTTGGAGCTGGCGGCCTTTCGCTACGGCATCAGTGTGCCGGCGTGGTTCAACCTGGAAAGCTCGGCTTACGAGCAGAACCGCAACCGCTACAACACCCGCGCGCACATTGACGTGCAGGAACTGCTCACCAACTTTGGCAGCGCGCGGTTCAGCGGCGGCTTGAACCTGGCCGCCAGCGTGCTGGGCAAGCCCGGCAAGATGGACGTGCAGGGTTACATGGTCCAGGACATGTACGACCAGGGGCGGCTGCTGGAGATCAACAACTACTGCCGCTGCGACGTGTTGGATACGTACTTTGTGTTTCTGCGCAGCCGGGTGCTGATCGGCAAGATCACGCTGGAGCAGGAGCAGGAGATCATCGCCGCGGCCAAGGAATACCTGGAAACCTCGGCCGAAGCCGTGCCTGCCTACCGCGAATATCTCAACCGCTGGGGCGACTGGAAGAACCCCTGGGAAGCCGCAGCCGCCAACGACAACGCATAGCGTTGATTGGCGGTTGCACGTGTTCCCTGAGCCGACGCTTTAGTGCTGGAACAAGAACTCCTTGGCGTTGAGCAGCGCCCAGCACACGTCTTCCAGCCCGGCCACGCGGTCCTCCTGCGACTCCACGTGCGCCAGGGCCCGTTCCACCTCGGGCTCGCTGGGCAGCCGGCACATCGCCAGCAGGTACAGTTCTTCGATGATCTCACGGTTGCTCTTGCCCGCGGCCACCGCCTTGCGGATGTTGTTGTTTTCCGCCCGCAGCTTGTCGTGGACCACCGGACCGTTGATCATCTGCAGCGCCTGCGACAGGTTCGACTCGCTGGAGCGTTCGCACTGGCAGGCCATTTCGCGGGCAGGCTGGCCGAACACCTTGAGAAACTGGTGGTCGACGTCCGGGCTGGGGAGCTGAATCGCCCGGGTGCCGGCGGGCAGGCCGGCGAATTTCTCCGGCACGCCGGTCACGTGGCAGATGGCGTCCAGCAGTTGCTCGGCCGAGAGCATCCGCGTGCCCGCGTGCGAGAAGTACTTGTCATCGTGGGCATTGAACTCGTTCTTCTTTGAGCTGAGCTGGTAGGTACGGCTGTTGAGGATCGTGCGGATGATGTGCTTCTGATCGAAGCCGCTCTCGATGAAATCCTGGGCCAGCGCCTCGAGCAGCTCGGCATTCGAGGGCGGGTTGCTGGCCCGGAAGTCGTCCACCGGCTCCACGATCCCGCGGCCAAACAGGTAACCCCACAGGCGATTCACGGCGGCATGGGCGAACAGCGGATTGTCCTTGCGGCGCATCCACTCGATGAACGCCTTGCGGCGATCGTCCTCGCCCGGCAGATCGATGCTGCCGGTCAGCGGCAGCCAGGGCTGCATCTGCTTGCCGGTCCGCGGCTGCGTGACTTCGCCGGCCCGTGCCACCCAGATCACCATTTCGTCGGGCTCAGGGCTGGGCTTGCGCTGCACGCGGTTGAAGAACGCGCCGATGCCGTAGTAGTTGTCCTGAGTCCAGCGCTCGAACGGGTGATTGTGGCACTTGGCGCACTGGATGCGGATCCCCAGGAAGATTTGCGCTGTGGTTTCGGCGCAGTCTTCCATGTCGGCGGCGGTGCGGAAGTAGTTGGCCGGCGGGTTATCGAACGTGCTGCCTTCGGCTGAGAGGAGCTCGGCCACGAACTGATCGTAAGGCTTGTTGTCGCGGATGGAGGCCACGATCCAGCGGCGGAACTTGTGCACGCCCGACGCCGAGACCTGCTTGTTGTTGGCCCGCAGCAGATCGCCCCACCGGAGCGCCCAGAAATCGGCATATTCGGGCCGCTCGAGCAACTGGTCGATCAACTTGGACCGCTTGTCCGGAGCCTGGTCGGCCAGGAAGTTTCGCACCTCGGTAGGCGTGGGCAGGATGCCGATCACATCGAGGTACACGCGGCGGATGAACTCCTCGTCGGTGCACAGGTCCGACGGCGCAATCTGCATCAGCCGCAGCTTGGCAAACACGGCCTGGTCGACGTAGTTGACCTCCGGAGGCGACGGCCACCGGAAGCCGGGCACGTCCTTGAGGAAGGTCATGTGGGCCGTTTCGACCTTGTCCAGGTAGCGGACGATGATGACCGCCTCGCCGCGGTCGTGGGCAAAGACAAAGCCCGTGGTGTCGACGCTGGCAACGTTATCGTCGGAACTGGCGTACAAAGCCAGGTCGCTGACATCGCGCACGCTGCCGTCGGAGAAGTGGGCCAGCACGCTCAATTGCTGGGTGTGCGCCGGGAAGTGGAGCGTCCGATCGGTCGGGTACACCTCGAGCTTGACGCACTGCGGCGTATCAACCGGGTCGGTCTTAAGGCCTTGCGCGATCCAGTCGCGCAGCATCTTGTAGCCAACGTCGGTCTTGCGCATCCGGCGGCCACCGCCGTGAGCCAGTTCCATCAGCGGCTTGCGCAGCAGCAGGCTTTGCTCCGGCTCCAGCACGTTGGTGCGGCGGTTGAAGGCCTCGCGGATCAGGGTTTCTTCGTCCAGCACCGGATCGTACGCCCGGAGCGACAGCCGGAAGCCGCCTTTGCCGCTGGGCGAACCGTGGCAAGCGCCCGAGTTGCAGTCGTGCTTGGAAAGCGCCACCAGGGCTTCAAACGCGAACGAGATCGGTTCCGGCTGCTCAAAGCCGGTGACTTCGGCGGGGACCGAGGCTTGCTGCCCGCCAACCTCGACGAGCACGGCCGTCTTGCCGTTGCCGGCCGGATGGGCGATGCCGCTTTCCAGCCGCACTACCTTGTCATCGGCCGAGCGGAACGTGGCCACCCGGGTCAGATCCTGCACGTGGCCATCGGCATAGTGGCCGGTCACCACCAGCCGCATGGTGCGGCGAGGGCTGGTGAGCTTGAAGCTCTGGGGATGCACCTCGATGCGAGTCGGTTGCCCGACCTCGATCGGCAGCAGTTGTTCGGGATCGGCGGGCGTTTCGCCTTCAGCCGCCCAGGCCGACGAAGCAAGCACGCCGCAAACCAGGGCTGCCCAAACGGCAGACATCCCAAGCCGGCGAACCACGGAACGAGCCTTGCCGTATTGCTGGGCCTTGCCGACTGTTTCGAGGATCAACATGGCAGGACATCCCTTGTTTCAGATGGGGTGGCTCAGGAAGCGGAGCTGAAGGGAGTGCGGCGGACACCATTCCATCCGCCAGGCATCCGCACGCCGCTACTGGCTATTGCACCTTCACCTCGACGGCATTGCTGCTGGCCGAAACCGTTTTGTCGCCGACCGTGGCCTGGGCAGTTACCTGCACCTGGGCCGCGGTTCCGCTGACGGCGTCGTCGGCAGCTTTCAGTTCGATTTCCAACTCGGTTTGATCGGCGGCCGCCGTCAGCTTTTCGGGAGCGGTCACGCCGGCGGGCAGATTCGTCACGGCCAAGGTCAGTTCTTTCACCTGTTCGGCGCTGCGCTTCAGGGTGAGCTTGAGCTTGGCGGTCTTGCCAGGTTCCACCGTGGCCGGGCCGGCCAGTTCGAGCTGTACGGCCGGAGTCACCTTCAGCACGAGCTTGTCGAGCGTGAACTCCTGCGGCTGGTTGAAGTACGTGGCCGAACCGACCAGCTTGAAGCTGTGCTCGCCCGGCGCGGCATCGGCCGGGGCGGTGATGGTCACGGCAACGTCGTTCTTGCCTTGGGCGATGGGTTCCAACTTGGCCGTAAAGCCCTGCGGCAGATCCTGCACGGCGAGCGTCACGGCATCGGCAAACTTGTTCAGCCGCTTGGCAGAAACCTTCAGCGTGGCCGCGCCCAGGCCCGGCGTCACGTTGACCGTCGCGTTGTCGGCGGCCAGTTGGAAGAACTCGGGGAACTTGGGGCCCACGCCCACGGCAACCGTTTCGACCAGTTCGCTGCTGGGATACGGTACCCGCGGCGTGGCGGTGCGCCACACGGCCAGGCTATTGGCGGCGCTCAAGAATTCCTGGTCCTTGAGCTTGCCTTGCCCCACGATCTGGAACGTGAGCAGCGTCCCGGCCGGTACCTCTTCCGGCAGCGTGACACGCAGGGTGGTATCGTTCTTCTTTTCTTCAATGACGTTGTCGGCCAGCTTGGTGCCTTCGGGAGCGCCCCGCAGCGACAGCGTGATCGGGCCGTTATAGCCGGCGCGGGTGGCAGTGACCTTGGTCACGAACACCCCGCCTTGCGGCACGGTGAAACGGTCGGCATCGAGGGCCAGGCTGAACGACGGCTGGTTAGGCTCAACGATCACCCGGTAGGCAAACGCCGGGCCGCCGCGACGCAGCAGATCTTCCACCGCCAGCAGATAACGGCCGTCAGCAGGTACCGTAAACGTCAGGCGACCTTCCGCGGTGCCGGTGTCGTCGACCTCGGCCAGCTTCGTACCGTCGGCCCGGTAGATGCGCAGGAACAAGTCGGCTGGCGAACCCAGTTCGCGGGCCTGACCCTGGAAAACAATCTGCTGGCCCTTCTTGGCCTCGAACACAAAGTGGTCGCGATCGCCGGGTTCGTCGAACCGGCCGTTCCAACCACCGGGGATGCTGAACGGTTCGCCGCTCTTGGCATCGGCTTCGTTGTTGGGCTCACGCTCAAGCTGTTCAGGAAGCGACGAAACCTCGTACGCGGCCAAGCCCGCCGCGGCTTTGGGGCCGGCGGCGTTCTCCGCCCGAGCAGCTAGCCAGCGGCGGCCGGCATCGGCGGCTGCGGGCGTTACGGTCGCGGCTGGCAGATCGCCCGCATTGCCCACGGCTTGCAGCGAGGCGGAGGAACCGGCGCTCACGGCCAGCGGGTAGGCGGTGTTCACCAGCGGAAAATCACCGATGCGAATCCGGTAGCGATGCCCAGGGCCGCCGCCATAGCGAATGTCGCGAATCTCCAGCAGATACTGTCCCGCCTGATCAAAGCGGTAGCGGAACCGGCCGTCGGAAAACAGGCCATCTTCGTCGTCGCTGTACGCCAGCTCGCGGCCGTTGGCATCGAGCAACCGGATCACCGGATCGAGCGCCGAACCCAACCGGGCGGCGAACACCTCAAAACTCAGTTCCTCGCCGGCTGCGGCTTCAAAGCGGAAATAGTTGAAGCTCTCGGGTTCGCACGCGCCTTCGATGGCGGCGGGCAGCTCAACTGTCTGCGCGGATTCCGGGCTGCGGTTCTTGCCATTGGAAGCGACCGTCGGCAGGTCATCGACCAGCAGCAGACGCAGGTTCGAAACGCCGTTGCCGGTGGCGATACGCAGGCCTCCAATCGCCGGTGCGGCATCGGCCGGCAGCGTCACCCGGTAGACGACCTTCGTTTTGTCGGTACCGTTCTTTTCGATCGGTGCCAACTCCACCTGAGCCGGCAGGGTGGTCCACGCGGCCTTGGCGCCGTTGAGATTGGTGCCCACCACGGTGATGTCGGTGGCCTCGCCCGGCTTCACCGCCATCGGGCTCAAATAGGTAATCGTGGGAGCATTGGCGTCCGGGGCTTGTGCCAGGGCAGGCGCCACGGCGGCGAGCAGCACCGCCAGCCCCAGAGGAGCAAACGAGGTAGAAGCGAAGGGGCGTCGCACCGTCGGTTCTCGCTATCGATTGGGTGGGAGCCTGAGTGAGTGGGACAAAGCGGTCGCGGTCGCATGCCGCACTATGCGGCCCGCCGCGAGGTTGATCCTTTTGCCCAGCTTGCCGGGAGCGAACTCCCTACGTCAGGCTGTTGTCAGGCAGGTCGGGTTGGATTGGTCGCGCCTCCGGTGCGCATGGTTCACGCATCAAGGGCCGCCAATCATGCACCCATGTTAATGCGTTCGCGATCCTGGTGCAAAGCGAACTGACCCAGGTTTGCCGGGAAAGATGCCCCTCGAAACAGCCCTCTGGTGGGGGCTGCTGAGGTCCACCCAAAAACCGGGGAACCTGCCCGTACTTGGGGTGTCTGTCGAGGCCCGGGGCAGAACGGTCGTGATGCCGGGCAGACGGGCGGGCGAATGCGACCTGACAAACCACGGCTTGGCGGGGCCACATCGGCCGCGGTTACCGCACATTCGTACAGATCATGTTGTTGACAGCCTTTTCGCGCTGTCGACAATTAAAACCTTTGGGGCCACGTTACTTACGTGCCACGCAGGCTTGCCGGCTCCCCACGACGGCCGGGGGAGAACGCCGCGGCGCCGCAACTTTTGGCACGCACCATGTGGGGGAGGTTTTTGCCCGATGGCAACCAGCCGAGCAGCGAAGCAGGCGGGCAAACGCGGGCTGGTTACCGTCATCACGGGGCCAGCCCGGTGCGGCAAGACCAGCCGGCTCTTGGAACGTTACCGGCAGGCGTTGGCCCAATACCCGCCCCGTTCGGTGCTGTGGCTTGCTCCCACCTATCGTTCTGTGAGCGATGTGTTAAGCCGGCTTCTCTCGCGCGAGCTGCGGGCTTGCTTCAGCCCCGGCGTGATGACCTTCGAAGGCTTCGCCCAACAGGTGCTGGAAGCCACCGACCAGAAGGTGCGCCCGCTCTCGCGGCTGATGAAGCGCGAGCTGCTGCGCTTTCTCATCGATGAAGTCCATGCCGAAGGCAAGCTCAAGTACTTTGCCCCGATTGTCGGCACCGTGGGGCTGGTCGACCTAGTGAGCCAGTTCATCAGCGAACTGAAGCGGCTGGAAATCTGGCCGGAGCATTTTCGCGATGCGTGCCGCCAACGCGGCCAAAGCGCCAAAGACATCGAACTGCTGGAGATCTATCAGCGGTATCAAAACCGGCTGACCGAGCATAGCCTGTACGACGCCGAAGGCCGTTTCTGGAACGCCCGGCAAATCCTTCGCGAAGGCAAAAGCCGCAAAGTCAACGATCAAGTCGACCGCCTCAAGCTGGTGGTGGTCGATGGCTTTACCGACTTCACCCGCACGCAGCACGAGATCCTGCAGATCCTGGCTGGCCGGGTGGAGGAGATGCTGATCAGCCTGCCGCTGGAAGAGGAGCCACGGCGGGCCGACCTGTTTGCCAAGTCTCTCGACACGCTGGCCAAGCTGCGCGAAGGTCTGGACGCCATCGAAGAACCGATGCCGCGGCGGCGGAGCCCCTGGCCGCTGATGGATCACCTGGAATCGCAGTTGTTCCAGAACCCGCGCGTGACACGCGACGCGCCAAGCAGCGTGGGCGTGGAGATTCTGGCTGCCTCGCGCGAATACGGCGAAGTGGAACTGATCGGCCACCGCATCAAGGAACTGTTGCTTCATGGCTGTGATGCATCCCAGAACCAGCCGGTGCGGCCAGGCGAGATCGCCGTGGTGTACCGGTCGCTGCGCGGAGCCGATGCGCTGATCCGCGAGGTCTTTACCGACCTGGGCATTCCCTTCTCGCTGGAAACGTCGCCCACGCTCGACACGGTGCCGGTGTGCCGGGCGTTCATGTCGCTGTTGTCGCTGGCGGCCGAAGATTGGCCCTTCCGCAGCGTGCTGGCCGTGTTGGGCAACAACTACATCTGCCCCGATTGGCCCCAGTGGGCCGACGGCCAGGGCGCCGAGGCGGCCGAACGCCTGGTGCGCGAACTGCAAGTGCCCTCGGGTGCGGAGGCCCTGCTGGAAGCCGCGCGGGCAAAGGTGCAGCAGGCCGCGGCCGAGGCCGGGTTAGCGGTCGACGACCTGGATGCCATCGACGCCGACAGCTTGCCGGAACCGGCGGAAGACGATCACGTAGCTCAAGGGACGTTGGCCGCCTTCCGGTGGTACCACATGGGCTATGCCTACCTGAAGCGGTTGCATGAGGCGCTCGAAAGGCTGCCCCGGCAAGGTACGCAAAACCAGTGGCGTGTCGCGCTGGAGAACCTGGCCAACGAGTTGGGCCTGCCCCGGGCGATTGCCAACGACGAAGATCCCCAGCGCGCCGCGCGCGACCTGGCAGCCTGGACGCGGCTGCTGGCGGCCCTGGGGTCAGGCGACGGGCTGTTTGAAAGCCTGGGCGAGCGGCCGCCGGTTGTGCAGCTTGGCGGGCTGGTCGATTTGCTGGCCGAGGTCTTGCGGGCCGAGCAGCTACCTCGCTGGCACGACGACGTGGGCCGAGTCCGCGTGCTCAATGCCGTGAGCGTGCGCACGCTGGAAGTGCCGTATCTGTTTTTTGCCGGTTTGTCGGAAAAGGCGTTTCCGTCGCCTGAACGGGCCGACCGTTTGTATTCCGAGGCCGAGTACCATCGCCTGCGCGACGCCGGTTTGCCGGTGCCTACCCGCGACCAGCGCGGCCAGGACGAGATGCTGCTGTTCTACGAGGTGCTCACTCGGGCCACGCGTCGGCTGTGGCTCAGCTACCCGGCCATGAACGAAAAGGCCGAACCGCTGCTGCCCAGCCCGTTCTTGCAGGAAGTGATTCGCGCGGCTGGCCACACCCAGCTCAAGCGAACCGAGGTTGCCGATTTGAGTCCGGTGCCGCGCGGGCACGAGCCGGCTTCGCCACGCGAACTGCGGATTCGCGGTATGCACGAAGCCCTCCGCGGCGAAGTGGGCTTGCTGGCCGGTGTGGCGGTGATCTGCTCGCCCGACGTGCTCTCCAACGTCTTTGATGCCCTAAGCGCGATGCGGATGCGGAGCCGACGCGCGGAGTTCTCGGTCTTTGAAGGAGTCTTGCAGCACCCGGAAGTGCGCGACTGCCTGGGCGAGCGGTTTCATCCCGAGCGGCCGTGGAGCGCCAGCCACCTGGAGCAGTACGCGTCGTGCCCGTACCAGTTTTTCCTGGAACGGGTGCTGCGGATCGAACCGCTGGACGAGTTGGCCCTGGAAACCGACTTTGCCAGCCGCGGTTCGCTGCTGCACGAGGTGATGAACCGATTGCACGATGCGCTCAACCAGCGGTACGGGCACCCCGTCTCTCCGGGAGAACTCGATGCGGATACCGTGGCCGAAGTCTGCGAAGAAGTGATCGCGGACCTGGAAGCCCGATCGCGCGGTCACGACGTGGCTTCGGCTTTGCGGACCATCGACTTGCGGCAGATTCGCCAATGGGTCCGCGAGTACTACGAACAACACGTCACGTACGACAAGAGCTGGTCGGCGCTCGATCAGCCGATGCGGCCCAAGCACTTTGAGGTTTCGTTCGGGCAGGCCGTGCGCGATGGTGCCGACGAGCTTTCGACGCCGGAGCCGCTGGTGCTTCGCTACGGCGATCACGAGCTGCGGCTGTCGGGCCGGATCGACCGCATCGACGTGGGTCAGGCAGGCAACCAGCAGGTGTTTTCGATCATCGACTACAAGAGCGGTTCCAAGCCCCGCAAGGCCGATGTGCCCAAGGAGGACCGGTTGCCCGACGGCACCAACCTGCAACTGGAACTGTACGCCCTGGCGGCAGAAGAAGTGTTGTTCCGAGGTCAGGCCGCGGCGCTCGACGTGGGCTATTGGCACTGTCGCGACGGCGGATTCTTCAAGTGGATCACGGCCAACAAAGTTGCCGGGCCGGGCCAGCCGCCGCGGTGCGAGCCGCTTTGGGCCACTTGGCGGCAGCAGATCGTAGCCCGGGTGTTCCAACTGGTCGAAGGCATCAAGTCGGGGCAGTTTCCCGTGTACTCGCTCGACGAGAACTGCACCGGCCGCTGCGCGTTTCACACGGTTTGTCGCGTTAACCAGGTTCGTGCGTTGGAGAAGCAATGGCCGCCAACACAAGCTCCCTGACTCCCGAACAGCGAGCGGCCCTGAGTACGCGCGACGTGCCGGTGGCCTTGTCGGCTGGTGCCGGCTGCGGCAAGACCTTTGTCTTGACCCGCCGGTTCCTGTCGTACCTGGAGCCCGATCCTGCCACCGGTCAGCCCGAGGCACGGCTGCACGAGATCGTGGCCATCACGTTCACCGAGCGGGCTGCGCGCGAGATGCGCGACCGCATCCGCAAAGCGTGCCAGCAGCGCGTGCTTGCCGCGCCCACCGATGCGCTGGCTGATTACTGGCTTTCGATCGTGCGCGACCTGGAAAGCGCGCGAATCCAGACGATCCACGCGTTCTGCGGTTCGCTGTTGCGCTCGCACGCCGTGGAGGCGGGGCTGGACCCGCACTTTACCCAGCTTGATGAGACCGAGAGCACGGCCCTGTTCACCGAGGTCGTCGACGATCACTTCCGCGAGAAGCTGGCCGCCCGCGACGATGACACCATGGACCTGGTTGCGCATTACGGCCTGGACGGCGTGCGGGGGATGGTCCGTACGCTTGTCGGACAGCGCGACCGGATCGACTTTGCCACCTGGCTTGCGCGCACGCCGCAGCAGGTGGTCGATGTCTGGGCCGAGTATCACGACCAGGTGCTGATACCGGCAGCCGTGGCCAGGATCACCCAGTGGCCCGGAACCAGTCGCGTGCTCGAACTGCTGCGCGACAACCAGGCCAAGAACCCGAAGATGGTCGAACGTCGCGCCTACATTCTGGAACATCTACCGAAGCTGGCGCAGGCGGATGATCCCGTGAAGGCGATCGCGCAGCTGCGGGCGCACTGCACCTTCCAACACGGCGGCGCCGCCGCGGGTTGGCACGATCGTGAGGCGTACCCCGACATCTACCAGGCGGTTTGCGCGCTTCGCGATGAACTTGAAGGTGCGCTGGATGGTTTGGGCTTCGACCCCGCCGCGGCCCTGCCGGCCGCGGAGCAGGGGCTCAAGCTGCTGCGTTTCGCCGAGCCGATCATCCGCCGGTTCGATCAGCGCAAACGCGAGGTCGGCGGTTTGGATTTCGACGACCTGCTGGTCCGCGTGCGCGACCTGATTTGCCCGGCTGAGCAGCGCGAGCTGCGGCTGCGGATCGCCTCGGGCATCAAGGCGCTGTTGATCGACGAGTTCCAGGACACCGACCCGCTCCAGGTAGACCTGGTGCGCGCGCTGTGCGCCGACCAGTTGGAGGCCGCCGGGTACGTGCCTCCTCACGATCACCTCGAGGCCGCAGGTTCGTTCCCCGCCCGCAAGCTGTTCTTTGTGGGCGACTTCAAACAGTCGATTTATCGCTTCCGCCGGGCCGATCCGCGCGTGTTCCGGCAGTTGCAGCACGAATCGCCCCAGAAGGGCCGGTTGTCGCTGACCCGCAACTTCCGCAGCCAGGAGCAGATTCTGGCATTCGTCAATTGCCTGTTCTCGAACGTCTTCGGCCAGGATTACGAGCCGCTCACGTCGCACCGCGGCCAGGTGAACGAAGGCCCGTGCATCGAGTTGATGTGGGCAACGCCGCAGGGCAACGAAGAAGGTCCCGGCTCTCCGGACGAGGGCGCGGCCCAGCCTCCCTCGCTTTCGACCGCGGAGCTGCGCGAGCTGGAAGCCGACTGGATTGCCCGGCGGCTGCGGCAACTGCTCGATGACCAGGCCAAGATCGTGTACCAGCCGGCCGATGGCCCGGACGGTAAACCCGGCCTGCGCGCGGTTCGGCCGGGCGATATCGCGATCTTGTTCCGCGCCCTCTCCGACGTGGCCATCTACGAGCAGGCCCTGGAGCGCTATGGGCTGGATTACTACCTGGTGGGTGGGCATGCGTTTTATGCCCAGCAGGAAATCTTCGACCTGCTCAATCTGCTGCGGTCGCTGGCGTACCCCGGCGACCTGGTCAGCCTGGTCGGCGTGCTCCGCAGCCCGTTCTTCTCACTGAGTGACGAAACGATCTTCTGGCTGGCTCAGCATCGGCAGGGCATTTCCGGTGGGCTGTTCGACGCCAGGCCGCCGCGCACGCTCGACCGTCAACAAACGGAACGCGTGCTGTTCGCGGCTCAAACGCTGCGCAGACTTCGGGCAGCCAAGGACCGTATGCCGGTGGCGGAACTGATCCAAGACGCCTTGGCGGCGACCGGGTACGACGCCACGCTGCTGGCCGAGTTCCTGGGCGAACGCAAACTGGCCAACCTCCGCAAGCTGATCGACCTGGCGCGCAAGTTCGACGCCTCGGGCGTGCTGACCCTGGCCGACTTCATCACGCAGTTGTCCGACTTTGTGGCCAAGCAGCCCGACGAGCCGCTGGCTGCCACGCACCCGGAAGACACCGACGTGATCCGGCTGATGACCATCCACCAAAGCAAGGGCCTGGAGTTCCCGGTGGTGGTCGTGCCCGACCTGGGGCGGCCCAATCGGAACTTCGGCGTCAGTGTGGCGTTCGATCCGCAGCTTGGTCCGTTGACCAGGCTGCCCCGCAACGATGCCGTCGTGGGGCTCAACTTCTTCACCAATCAGGAGAAGCTCGAGGAAGAAGCCGAGCGGAATCGCCTGCTGTATGTAGCCACGACGCGGGCGGCCGATTACCTGATCCTTTCCAGCAGCATGAACCAGCCCGGCCAGGCCACGTCGCCCTGGCTCAAAACGCTTGACGCGACCTTTGACCTGCTGACGGGCAAGCTCAAGGAGAAAGTTGCCGGCCGGGAGCCGCCGCGAATTACCGTGACGTTGAAGCGGCCCGAGCCAGGCGGACCGCCGCGTACGCGGCAGCGGCCGGAGCTGGACCGGCTGATCGAGCAGGCGGCCGAAGCCGTCGATGCGCAGGCGTTTCCGCCGCTGGATTCGGTGCGGCCGGTGAAGGTCGATGCGGCCGCGCGGCGTGAGTTCTCGTTCTCGCGGCTGAGCAATCTGTTCGAGGCCCTGGCTCCGCGCGACGAGGTCAGTCGGTCCGAGAACGGTGCCGTCAGCGATACCGAGCGGGTGGCCGTGGAGACGCTTACTGCGGCTGCCGAGGAAGAAGCCGCGAAGCCGGCGCCCTTGGATCGCGATGTGCTGTTCGACCCGCGCGGACTGGGCACGCTGGTACACGCGGCGCTGGAGGCAATCGACTTCAACAAGCCGCCGAGCCCGACCGACTTATCCAAGATGATTCAGCGTCTGGCGGGCGAATACCTCAACCCTGATAACCCGCACGCGGTGGGCGCCGGCGAGGATCCGCCCGAGGTCCAAGAGGCCATCACCCTGGTGGGCCGCTTCCTGAAGTCGCCACGCGCCAAGACGCTGGCCAAGGCCAAACAGGTGGAACGCGAAATCGAGTTCCTGCTGGCCTGGCCGCCGGAAGGCAGCGATGGGGAGGAATCGCCGCGGTTTTTCCGCGGGTTCATCGATTGCCTGTATCAGGATGAGAGCGGTGCCTGGCATCTGCTCGACTACAAGACCAACCGCGTCACCGAGGCGACGGTGGACCTGGTCGCCCGGCATTACCAGATGCAGATGTTCGTCTATAGCCTGGCGGTGGAGCAGGTGCTGGGCGTGCGTCCGGCGTCGGCCTCGTTGTACTTCTTGCGGTTGGACAAAGAGTACGCGTTCACCTTTACCGACCAGGATCGCGCGCGGATGATACAACAGGTCAGCCAAAGCATGGCCCAATGGGTTTTGCAGGCGGCCGGCACCGATTGATGGCCACGTCTTAACCGGCCAGGCTGCTGCTCCCCGGTTGACAAGAACCGGCCGGGGGGAGCGAACACCTTCCACCGCGTGTATCCGTGCAGTATTCACCTGAGCATCAACGCGAATTTGCCGAGCAGATTGTTCGAACGCTGCGCCAAGCGGGCTTTGAAGCCGTTTGGGCGGGCGGCTGTGTGCGCGACATGCTGCTGGGGCAAACGCCCAAGGACTACGATGTCGCCACCAACGCCACGCCCGATCAGGTGCGCAAGCTGTTTGGCTACAAACGCACGCTGGCGGTGGGCGCCATCTTCGGCGTGATCGTGGTGGTGGGCGGGCGGAAGGCCGGCCAGGTCGACGTGGCCACCTTCCGCAGCGATGGCACCTACAGTGACGGCCGCCGCCCCGACAGCGTGACCTTCGGCACCGCTGAAGAGGACGTCAAACGCCGCGACTTCACCATCAACGGGCTGCTCTACGATCCGATCGAACAGCGCGTGATCGACTACGTAGGAGGGCAGGCGGACCTGGCCGCCGGCGTCATTCGCGCCATCGGCGATCCCTTCATCCGCTTCGCGGAAGACAGGCTGCGGCTGCTGCGGGCCGTACGGTTCGCGGCACGTTTCGGCTTCCGCCTCGAAGAACGCACGCGCGACGCCATCGCCGCCATGTCTGACCAGGTGGGGACCGTGGCGCCCGAACGCATCGCCCAGGAAATGCGGCCGATGCTCGAACACGCCAACCGCCGCCAGGCGGTGGAGCTGATGGGCGAAACCAGCCTGGCATTGGCACTCGTGCCGGAGCTGAAGCCCGTGCTGAACGACCCGGCTCGCTGGGAAACCACGCTGCGGCGGTTGGAGCATCTGGAGCAGCCGCCGTTTGCCGCGGCCCTGGCGGCGTGGCTGTTGGAACTTGGCCCGGACGCGGTTGCCGAGGTCGGCCAGCGCTGGCGGCTCTCGAACAAGGAAGCCGACGAAGCCGTTTGGCTGCTGAAGCATCTCGACGTGATTACGCAAGCGCCCACGCTGCCGTGGTCGCGGGTGCAGCCGGTGCTGGTGAACCCTTGGGCGGCGGACCTGTGCAATCTGGCTCAGGCCGATGCTTTGGCGCGCGGGCAGAGCACGGACCCTGTTGCCTGGTGCCGCGCGAAGCTGGCCCTGCCCCAGGAAGAACTCGATCCCCCGCCGCTGCTCTCGGGCAACGACTTGCGGGCAGCCGGAATCCCCCAAGGCAAGATCTATGCGCAGCTTCTGCGCCGCGTGCGCGACGCGCAGCTCGATGGGCAGCTCGCCACGCCGCAGCAGGCGATCGAAGCCGCCGTGCGGTGGTGGCAAGAGCAGCAGTAGCCGGCTGCCCGCTGTTTACAGCAGCTCGGCGATCGGTTCGCCTTCGCTAAGAATCGGGATCGGCCGGCCCGCGTGGTCGTGGAACGTGAGCGTGTGATCGATGCCCAGCACGTGGTAGATCGTGGCCAGCAGGTGGCCCGGCTTGAGGGCCCGATCGACCGGGTGCTCGGCCTTGCCGTTGGTGGCGCCGACCACCACGCCTCCCTTGAGACCGCCGCCGGCTACCATGGCCGAGATGGCATTACCCCAGTGGTCGCGGCCGGGGGTGGGATCGTTGGGCAAGCCTTTGTTGATGCGCGGCGTACGGCCGAACTCGCCCATCACCACCAGCAGCACGTCATCGAGCATGCCGCGTTCCTGGAGGTCGGTCAGCAGGGCGTCCACGGCCTGGTCCACCACCTTGAGTTTGCTGCCGTGGCCCTGCTCAATTCGCGAGTGGTTGTCCCAGTGCGGCATATCGACCGTGACGAAGCTCACGCCGGCTTCGACCAGCCGCCGCGCCATCAGCGTGTAATGACCCCAAGGACCACGCCCGTAACGGTCACGCAGCTTGGGATCTTCTTTCTCGATGTCCAAGGCTTCGCGGACCCGGCCGGTGCTGAGCATGTCGACCGCTTGCTGCTGGTAGCGGTCCATCGAGTCCATCGTGCCCGAGTTGTCGATATCGCGGCGGATTCGATCGAGCCGGCTCAGCAGACTCAGGCGGTTGTCCAACCGCTGGGCGTCGGTCCCTTCCAGGCTGGTGAGAAACTCCGGCCGCTGGATCGGCTGGCTGTACGTGGCGGCCAGGTACTTCTGCTGCATGTTCACCTGGAACGGGTTGTACGCGTTGCCCAGGTAAGCAGCGCCCTGGTAGCCGGGGAACAGGTACACGCTCTCGGCGGCCGGCAGGCCCACGTAAGGTGGCATGCCCGGCGCGTTGGCACCCTTGACGCGGGCCACGTACGAACCGACCGAAGGATACTTCTGGCTCTTGTCGGCGGCGGTGGAACCGAAACGGCCGGTGAGCATCCAGTGCGCCGCGGCGAAGTGGTCGCCGTTGTCGTGGTGGATCGAGCGGATCAGCGCCATCTTGTCGGCATGCCTGGCATGCAACGGCAAGGTCTCGCTGATGATGATGCCGGGCACGTTGGTCTGGATGGCGCCGAAGGGGCCGCGGTACTCGGCGGGCGCTTCAGGCTTGGGATCGTAGGTCTCCAGTTGGCTGGGACCGCCGTCAAGCCACATCAAGATGACCGACTTGTTGTTGCGGGCGGCCTTGCCTTCAGCTCGGAGCCGTAGCAGATCGGCCAGCGAGAGACCCAGGCATCCGAGGAACCCGGCTTTGAGAGCCGAACGACGCGTCATGCCTTGGCAGTTGGTGGTGCTGCTGCCACGGGTGATCTGGAGCATGGTGGCTGTCTCCTGGCAGGACAAGTACGGCAAGGGCCACAGGAACCAGGCGTCATCCATCGGACCGCAGGTTCCTGCCGCCATGGTTGGTGATCGGCGGTGGGAAACAAACGCGGCAAGCCGCCCGCCGAACCGTCGCGGAGCGACGCATCAGCGGGTCTTGATATTCTATCGGGCCGCGGCGGCCCGACGCAATCGCGCGCTGGGCACTATGGCTACCCGCCCGAGGGGGCGGCTTGGCAGCGCAGCGGTGGCGATCACGTATCTCTTGGCCCGGCGACCTGCTTGGTTACGCCAGCCGTGGCCAACCCCGCGGCAAAAAATCCGTATTCAGCGACAATGCTGGCAGCGACCGTAGCGCAGAGTGTGGCTGTGCGCAAGAGGTAAAACGGTCTGTGAGACGGCAAACTTTGCCAGGTTTGCGCGAACTGCCTGGCAGGCGTTGCCCGGGAACATCAATGTGGGACTGGTTACTCCAGCCCATACAGGCCGGCGATCGGCACGTTCGTCATGCCGGCATCGCCGAACCGCAAGCTCGGCAGGAACCGCGGAGCGACCGACAGGCTCACGCCGAAGTTGTCTTTGGCTTCGTCCAGGTTGAAACCAAAGCTGACCAGGAACGACTCGCCGATCCGGGTGAGCGTCAGGCTTTGGCCGATATTGCGCTTCTCGCCAAAGTCGTACGACGTGGAGAAGGAGGAAACATACTTGGGCGTCATGTGGTAGCTGTACGCGAAGGTCACCACCTGGCTGTTGATCGGCCCGTGCAGGTCGCTGAAGCTGATCATCAAATTGCCCCGCGGCGGCCGTCTGAGGTGCAGGCTCACGCGGGTAAACCGCTGTCCATCGGGGAAGAAGTCGTACACACCGCCCGAGGTGATCGTGGTGCGATCGCCCAGGTGCCAGCGGAAGTCGTAATTGGCCAGGCCGAACGGCTCGCCGAAGTTGTCGCGCGTGTCGTCGGGGAAGTACGTGATGCCCGTGTTGAGCACAATCCAGTCCTGAATCCGCCGCTGGCCGGGCAGCCCACGCTTGGTCTGCCAGCGCTGGTGGATGTTGAACCGTACCACTTCCAGGTCGTCGACGACTTCGGCCGAGGGGCTCGTCACCCAATCTTGCAGGCCCGAACGGATGCCGTAGGTGCGCTGGTCAAATCGCAGCGGGATGTAACCGTCGTACGTGGTGAACTGCGCCCGGCGGACAAAGTTCTCGATGTTGGTATCGTTCAGCTCGTCGTACAGCGGCAGGCCGACCGTAGGATCATCGGGATCGAACAGATCCTGGTTGGCGTCGGAGTAGTTGGCGTCGATCTCGAACACCACCTTGTGGGCCAGGCCGTGCAGGTTGAACAGTTGGTTCTCGACCGTGGTATCCACCGTCCACATCGGCAGGCTGGCGCGGATACCGGCCTGGCCGTACAACCGGTCGTAATCGTTGCCGGCCAGGTCCTCACCCCAGTGGCCGAACTCGCCCAGCGCGTACGGCACGATCTTGAACGGCCCCGCCTGTAGCGGCAGGTCGATCTCTTGCCGGGTGTGGAACCGTTCGCCCTTGCGATCCACTTCCCAGGGCAGCGGTGCAAAGATGGCGGCTTCCTGCGGATCGGTGGGCGTGGTCGCCACGCCGTAATCGGCGTAGCCCATGCTGACATGCGAATACCAGGTGAACGTGTTCTGGAACAGCGACACGCCCAGCCAGTTGTGTTCGAACAGCGGCGTCCACTGCGTTTCGGTGAAGAAGTCGTTGACGTGGGCGTTGGCGAAGATCGACCACGACATGCTGTTCACCACCTGCTTCAGTTCCACGCCGGTGGTCATGTCCTTGAGCGTGTCGTATTCGTTCTCGAAGTACTGCTCAAGGAAGTTGCGGTCGCTGATCCAGCCCACCTCGCCCGTCAGTTGGAAGCCGTTGGGCAATTGCGAACGGTGCCGGCCAAACAACCGGAAGCGATAATCGACTTCGGGCGGGATGTAGTTACGGATACCGCCCAGGACGTCGACGCCGTCGTCCTTGATGCCCCAGTAGTCGATGAACCCGGCCGACGGGGCATCCATGCCAAAGAGCTCGAAGTCGGCGCGGTTGTAGCCGAACCGCGTGCCGTGGCCGATGCCGCGTTTGCTCAGGTAATCGACACTCACCTCCCAGTCGGTGCCGGGGATCGGATCGATGTTCAGAATCTGGTACGGATCCAGGTCGGCCATCACCTGGTGGCCGAAGATCTCATCGTGGCGGTACCGCAAGCGGCGGAGGTAAAACTCGGGCCGCTCCAGGTTCGACTTCATCACCGGCCAGTAGAAGATCGGAGCCTCTTCCACAAACAGCACGTTGTTGCGCGCGGTGGCCAGGCGGCGATGTTCGATGATCGGTTCGCCGGTGAACGGATCGACGGCCGGTTGGCCGGTCGCCGGATCGATGACCGGCACCTGCTCGTCCTCGAACAGGATGTCGGAAGCCGCCAGGCGATAGCCGGGCCGCCCCAACCGGCTGGAGGTGATGTAGGCATTGGTCGCCACGAAGTGGTCGGGCGATGTCTGTTGGATCACGTCGGCGCGGAGCCGTACCAGCCCTTGGAAACTGCGCACGGGGCTGAGGATCTCGGCCTGAAGGATCGTGCCGAGGTTGCGAGTTACGTCGTAATACATCCGCTCGGCGTGGATGATCCGTTCGCCCTGGCGGAAGATCACGTTGCCTTCCATGTAGATCTCCAGCGGGGTGTCCGCCCGCTGGGGCGTGCCGCCGCTGAGGTCCAATTCGCCCTGGGCGGCGGTCCACAATACGAGGCGATCGGTCGAAACATCGATCGCGCCTAGCCCTTCGACGCCTTCAATGATCAGGTTCACGCCCGAGTCGATCACGGCGATCCATTCGGTGCCGTCCTCGCTCGGATACCAGGTGGCCACCACCGGCGCGGTGCTGCGGGGGAACGCCCGCAATCGCCGCGTGCCCTCGGGCAGCGGGTCGGCCACCAGCGGCACGCCCACGATGTTGGTGTCCGGCGGGGGATCGACGGTCGCCTGGAACTGGGTGCGCTTGACCAGGCCTTCGTTGTAGGCGTTTTTGCGCGCCAGGCCTCGGGCATAGAACGGCGGCTTCTGGAGCGGCTCGCCCTGCGGCATCAGGCCGTCCATCTGCACGGCTTCCAGCGTGACGAAGTTGGCATACCAGCTATCGTCTTGCAGCTCGGCGCGCTCGCGCTTGCCGTTGACTTCGTTCTCGCTGACGACGTGCACGTCGCCTTCGAGGTACACGGTGATTTGGGCGGATTCGTAGCGGTCGGGCCGTACCCAGATGACGGCGTCGCGCGCCTTGGCCACCAGGCCGCCTTGGCGAAGCTCGCAGCCGCCGGTCAGCATCCAGATCTGTTCTTTATCATGCCGCCAGTGGTACGACTGCGCGGCCCGGGCCGAGAACGGCTGATGCTTGTCGGGCGGAGGAATCTGAATCACTGGATGCGGCCGCAGCTCCACGGCGTCGGCCCGTTGCACCTCGCCCGGCGGCGCGGTGCGCGGAGCGTGCGGTTGCATTTCTTGTTGCCAGGGCCGAGCTGCTGGCGGACCGCCGGCGCCAGGCATCGCGGCCGGAGGCGTTTGCGGAGCCGGAGCTTGTGGTGCGAGCGGCCGGGCTTGCCATGCCGGCTGCGGAGCGGGGCCCGGTTGCGGACCTTGAGCCCTGGCCGAAGTCGCCGCCAGGCCATGCGCCACCGCGGCGGCCGCGATGGCCGCGCACACCAGGAGCCGTTGGCGCAGTGGCGCCTGGGCAGCCTTGGCGGCTCGACGTTCCTTCGTCGAATCGGACAGGGGTCGCATCCTTGGCGGAAAGGGCAGCAGCCGGTGGCTGGGCTTCCCCGCAGGCAGAACGCCTGAAGCGAGAATCCGCTGCGAGCGTGGGAAGTCCGGCCGTGGTGCCGGATTGCCGGTGATATCTCAAGGGAAAGGCCTCGTGCGGCGCGCAGGCCGCCGAGCAAATCGGGGGCGGATTATAGGGTGGCTCCGGCATGGGTCAAGGCAGGTCGCGGCCGCTACCGGCGCCCATCTGACGAATTGCCTAAATCACAACCCAAAGTGCCGTCACCACTTGGCGGGGGAACGCTCTCGCTGCTGGCTGACGGCTGAAAGGCCTGCCAGCAGAGCGGCACCAGGGCCGCTCCATGGGTTCCCCGGGGGCACCGGTAGCGAAGTAACCCCGCGTGGTGAAGCCGATGACCTAGCCTCGCCGGCTGTTCTGGCCCCGCCCCCCGCGGCAAAACCAAGCGGACATATGCTTCGTATACAAAGTTTGCCCAGGCCCCCCTCAGGGCCTCCCCCAGAGCTGCCGTTGGGGCCATGGTTGGAAGAAACAAGCACGAGCAATCCCGTCGGCATCATGTGCTGGCGGTGAGAGTTAGCAGTTCGACGCTTCCAGACTTGTCACGGCCGATGAGCCCCGCGGTAGCCGATAATGCTTGCCGTAATCCCCCATGGAGACGGGGCTTGGGGCGAAAGTCTGTTTTACGTCTTGGAGAAAGAAGGTTTGTGTACAAAATAGCTGCTTGATCGATGACTTGCTTTCGAGGAACGGATTGTGACCGGGGCCCTCCTGATTGAGGACCAGATCCTGGTTGCGCTGCGGCGCGTGACGCGGGCGATTGACCTGCGCTCACGCATGCTGCTGCAAGACTACGGACTGACCACCCCACAGCTTCTCACGCTGCTGGCAGTGGCACGATTGCAGCCGGTGACGGCAACCGCCGTCGCCCGCGAGGTCCACCTGGGGCAACCGACAGTGACAGGCATCCTCTCCCGGCTGGAACGCCGCGGCTGGATCCAGCGGGTTCGGGGGGAGCGCGATCGCCGTAGCATCAGCATCAGCCTGACCGAGGCGGGGCAACAGGCGCTGGAGAAGGCGCCATCGTTGCTGGCTCCCCGCTTCCGCGAGATGTTCCGCCAGATGCAGGACTGGGAGCAGACCCAACTGCTGTCCAGCTTGCAGCGTCTGGCCCAGATGATGGATGCCGGGCTTGCGGACGAGGAAGAGATGCTCGAAGCCGCCCTGCCCGATCCGTCGCCCCTGTCCGGCGATGCGGGGGCCGCTGGAGTGTCCGCTGAGGTGGTCGCCGCCCAAGCCTTGGCCAGCGATACGGGTACAAGCGTGCCTGTCGCAAGCATGCCTGCCGAGCGGGAGCTATCGCCGCCAGCAGGCGCCGATTCCTGGTCCGGCAGCCAGCAGGTAACCGGTGCCCTGCCGCGGCCTGGCTGTGAAGAACCTATGCAGCTTAACCCAGGCCAAGCAGCGCCGGGTGGCCCGGAGCGTTCCTCATTGGATCATGAGGCAACCACTTAAAGGAGAAACGCAGAAACACGACGGTACTTCGACGATCGATGGTCGGCCGTTGGCATGGTGCCGGCGGCCTGGGACCGGTAGTGGCGGTCCCATGGGTCAAGGTGCGGCACCCCGCGGGGCCTGGTGCCCTAAGGGTGCCCTAAGGGGGAAAGCAGTCGCTGTTGGAGGCGATTGGCATCGTGCGCGCCCGCACGCGCACGCCTGCCGCACCGCGTTGTTCTGACTGGTTTGTTCAAATTGGAGGATGGAAATGCCGTTTCCGATGCACCCCGATGCACAGGCTCGTTGGAACATGCTGACCCACGTTGTGGCTTCGCAGGCCACTCAATCGTCGACGGCAACTTCCCCCAGCGGGCGCCGCGGTGAGGTGTCCTCTGCGGCGTCGGCGGGTTCTCAAGCCAAGCCGGCGGGCAGGTAGCCCCCGCGGCTGTTGCCACATGAATCGACCACGTTCGACATGTTCCCTCCCGCACGGAGGGCGCTGCCGCGCTCGATATGGCCGCATGCCACGAGCGCGGCTGCTTTCGCTGTCTATTTCCCCGCCGCCGCAAGCTGCTCGGGCGGCGGGATCCCCGAGGCGGGTTCGCTGGCACGCAGCGGATCGCCATAAGGAGCATCACCATGGGACCCACGCGCAGCAAACGGATCATGATGATATCCACCCACGGTTACGTGGCGGCCGAGCCTGAATTCGGCAAGCCCGACACCGGCGGTCAGGTGGTCTACGTGCTGGAACTGGCCAAATGCCTGGCACGGATGGGCTACCGGGTGGACATCCTCACGCGGCGGTTTGAAGACCAGCCGGCAACCGAACGAGTGGCCGAGCGAGTCCGCGTGCTGCGGTTCCCTTGCGGCGGCAAAGACTTCATCCCCAAGGAAACACTTTGTGACTGCATCCCTGAGTGGGTGGAAAACGTTTCCCGCTTCATTCGTTCCAAGAAAATCAACTACAGCTTCATCAATAGCCACTACTGGGATGCCGGTCTGGCCGGTCAGGCTTTGGCCAATCGCTTTGGCATTCCGCATCTGCATACGCCGCACTCCATCGGTGCGTGGAAACGCGACAACATGGACGGTGACCCCGAGCGGAACGAGCGGGTTTACAACTTCAAACGCCGCATCCGTGAAGAAAAGGTCATCTACGACGAGTGCGATCAACTAATCGCCACCACGCCTAAGCAGCGGGAGATCGTGCTGGCCAGTGAGTACGACGTGCCCAAGGAAAAAGTGCACGTCATCCCGCCGGGCTACGACGATCAGCGGTTCTTCCCGGTTTCGCTCGCCAGCCGCCAGGCCATCAAACGGGAACTGGACCTGGAAGGCCCAATCGTCATGGCCATCGGCCGCATGGCTCACAATAAGGGCTACGATCTGCTGCTCCGCTCGATGCCGACGGTGTTTCAGCGCGTGCCGGCAGCGCGGTTGCTGCTGGCCGTAGGTTCGAGCGAACCCAGCCCACGCGAGATCGAACAGGTTGAGGAACTGCGGCAGTTGGCTGCCGATCTGGGCATTGCCGATCGCGTGATCTTTCGCGACTACATTCCCGACGAGTGGCTGGCGGACTACTACCGCGCGGCCGACGTGTTTGCCCTCAGCAGCCGTTACGAGCCATTCGGCATGACGGCCGTGGAAGCCATGGCCTGCGGCACACCCACCGTGGTGACAACCGAGGGCGGACTATGGGAACAGGTGGTCTGGGGTAGCGAGGCGTTGTACGCCAACCCGTTCGATCCTGAAGCATTTGGTCACGCCATTGCCTCGGTGCTGATGTACCCGGAAGTGGCCTCGCGGCTGGCGCGGCATGGTTCGCAAAAAGCGAGAGCTCGCTTCACCTGGACCGGTATCGCCCAGCAACTGCTGAACCTGATCGAGACAGGCAACGTGTCGCCGTGCCGGCGGTATGAACCCGGCCGTCGCGCTGTGGCCGAAGCGATTGCCTCGGTGCGGCCCGTTTGACAAGCATGTCGCACAAGCACACGGCGGCCAGAGGGAGTGGTTTGGTGGATCGTCGGCACCTGGTGGTGAGCGATGTCGATGGCACGCTCCTGGGCGATGACGCCGCACTGGCTGAACTGTGCCGTTGGTACGACCGGCACCGCGATGCGCTCACCCTAGTGTACAGTTCTGGGCGGTTCTATCACTCGATTCTGGAATCGATCCGCTCGACGTTATTGCCGGAACCCGCGGCCATCATTGGCGGCGTAGGCACCGATGTGCATCTGTTTGGCGAGGAAGCGCCGTTGCGGGCTTGGCATGAGGGCTTCCAGGATTGGGACCCGCGCGGCATACGCGCTGTAATGGCAGCCTACCGCGAACTGACGCCGCAGCCGGAGCCGTTGCAGTCGGACTACAAGCTGAGCTACTACGGCTATGACCTTAGCCCGGCGTTCATCGAGCATCTGAAAATGCAACTTCACGATCGCGGCTACCCGGCCGACGTGATCTACAGTTCGCAGCGCGACCTGGATGTGTTGCCGCAAGGGGTGAACAAGGGAACCGCGGCGGCGTTTCTGGCCCAGCAGCTTGGCTTTCAGCCCGAGGAGGTGATCGTGTGCGGCGACTCGGGCAACGATTTGGCGATGTTCGAGCAACCCGCCGTGCGCGGCGTGGTGGTGGCCAACGCCCATCCGGAGTTGAAAGCCTTGCGTTCCGAACGGGTGTATCACGCTGCCCGTGCCTTTGCCGGCGGTGTGCTTGAAGGTCTGCGCTATTGGTGCTGCCAGGGGAGCTGAACGGCCTGGCCGCGGTCGCGTGACGCCGTATCGGCTCGGTGGTTTGCCGGGCGATCTTGGAGACTTGGCCGACCTTACGCATTCATGCCGCCAAGCGGATGGACTGCACTGGTCTTGCGGCGTCCCAGCCGTGGGATGAACATCGGCACGTGGCGACGGTATTCCTCGTATTGCCGGCCGTACGCTTCGATCAGGTCTTTCTCTTCGATGACGGCCGCGGCCACCATGTACATGGTGAGCGTGGAGGCAAACAGCAGATGCCCCGCGGTCATGGTCGGCGTTGCCCAGAAGGCTAAGGCCCAACCGACGTACAACGGGTGCCGGATCCGCTTGTACAGGTACGGAGTGCGGAACGGCAGCGGCTGGTAACGCTCGCCGCGATAGTGCAGCCACACCTGACGTACCCCGAACAGATCGAAGTGGTGGATCATCAAGCTGACCACCGGCACCATCAACCAGCCCGCCGCGAATAGCCCCCACAGGGCAGCCCGGCCTGCAGGCGAAGTCACCTGCCAAACCACGCCGGGCATGGCCCGCCACTGCCACATCAGCAGGATGGTTACGCCGCACGAGAGCAGCACGTAGGTGCTGCGTTCAATCGGCCGGGGCACCAGCCGCGTCCACAGGCGTTTGAAAGCCGGCCGGGCCATCAGCGAGTGTTGAAGGCCAAACAGCAGGAGCAAGCCCAGGTTCACCGCGGCGGCGACTGCCGGCGGATCGGCAGCGGGGCCATCGATCGAGCGATCCCAGAGCCCGCCCACAAAACCGGCCATCCAGGCATACGTCGCCAGAAACAACAGGTAGCATCCCAAGCCGTATGCCAGGAACAGGTGACGCTGCATCGTTCGTTTCTCCGCAAAGTTAGCTCGCCGTGATCGGTCCCTGTCTGGGCGAAAGTTGCCGTGGTTTGTTACGGCCGATTCCAGGCGGGCTTGGGGAATGCCCCCGCGGCGGCTATTGCAGATTATGCGCGTCCGGAAAACTGGGAGGTTTGCGCGTGAACAGACGCACTAGAGGAGGGGCACGAGGCCGCGCCGCGCACTCAATGCTTTGTGCTTCCTGGAGTTAAAATCCTTCATGCATAGCTACAGCTTTCAAACTAAAAACTTTTAGATCCATTTTGTTTCGCGGCGGTGCCAAAATTTGGTTGCATTTTGGGCATGAACCGTTAAGGATCATGTGGAATTGCCTCGAGCAGAACCTATCTCCTCGTCCTCGGGGCAGAGAAGAAGCTCGGCATAGACGCTTGTCCTCCCTGATCTGACCCCCTGCGCTGCTGCTCTTTGCCGTTCAAATGGCAATTCTCGGGACGATAGCACTTCGCAGGAAGTACGCCGAGACCGGTCGTGGTCTCGACCAGTCCAGTGAATTGTATTTGCACTGGGGAGACACATGTTGGGGCACATGTCAACGATCCGAGTTCCGGAGGAGTGGTGGGGCAGTTGCGAGGGCAGCGCTGCCAACTGCCTGCTCCCCTCCATCAAGAAACTGCCGAAAGACCTGCGCAAAATCGGGTACGCGCTGCTGGGCTGCGATGCGGACGGCCATAGCGATTGGCCGGATCACGCCACGCAGCGCGCCTATCAAATCGAGCAGGCGGTCGCGCTCGACCGCTTGGACCGCACGCGCTTGCGGCGGCTGCTATCAGCTTTGTTGGGGATCATCGCTGAACCGGCAGAAGCCGCGTGGCAATGGATGCGCTCGTTGCCGCTCCCGGCCGAACTGTGCGAGGCACCCTTCCGCACGCCGCTAACCAGCGAGCGTGCCGCCGATGAGTTGTCGCAGTTCGAGCAGTGGTCGCTGGCGTACCGCTGGCACTGGTTGGTGCGGATCATCGGTCTGGCCGCGCCCTTTGAAGGCAACACGCTTTCACCAACCTGGCTGGCGACCTGGAGCACCCAGTTCGATCGCTCGCTGGATGAGCCGATCGCTTTCTTGCTGGCGGCCGTAATCGACGGCGGCGGCCCTGACGGCGACGAGGTGTTCGCTGTCCTCCTGCGCACGCTTGCCGCACAGCAGTTAGGCACGGCGTCGGCCAATGGTGCGGCGGGCCACGCCATTCGGGCATTGCTGTATGCCTCGCGCGAACAAGGCTGGCACGAAGTCCGGCAGTGGCTGGCCATGTCGAAGAGCTTCGACACCGCGCCGCAGCCGGTGCTGGCGGCCATGCGCTATGCGCACCCCGGCGCCCTCTCGCAGATCTTTGAAGCCATTGCCGAACATCAACTGGTGCGGCATCTCGAGGTCGTGCAGCTGCTCGACCAGTGGCTGGGACTTGCCTGGGCAACGCCCGGCAGCAAAGACGCGCACGATACCGTGCTGGAGCTCGCTTCGCTGTGGCACCACCACGGCGACCTGGCCGACGTGCTGCGGCCTGCCACCGGGACGGCCGAGCAACGGGCGCGCCGGGCCTATCTTGCCCTGTGGACCATGGCATGCCGCGATGCCGTACAGTCGGTGACCCATGCCGAAGCGCTGTTGGGGGCCGCCGAGGTTGAACTGCGCTACGCCGCAGCCTGGCATCTGGCCCGGCTGCCGCTGCCACAAGCCCATGCGGCTCGCTGCCGCGCGCTGGACGACGTCGATCTGCGTGTCGCCTTGTGCGGCTTGCACGGAGCGCTGCCCTCGGGACGCACCGGCCCGGCGTATGCCACCGATCCGGCCATGTTCGAATCGTTGGAGCGGTTGGTGCTGCGGATGCCCACCAGTCCCATTGCGCTCAAGCCGCTGGTCTGGCCGTGGACCGGCTGCATGGCTCGGCGCGACACGGTAGCCCGCGAGCTGATGGCTGCCCTGGGCTCGCGCTCGCCGCGGCAATTGATCCCGCATCTGGAATCGTTCGATGCTCGCGACCGCCGCGTGGTGGTCGAGCGGTTGGCCGAACAACAGCCGGTCGACGAAGAAACCCGCTGGACGCTCTTGCGTTTGGCTGCGGACGCTGAGCCTGAGGTGGCCCAGGCGGCGCTGGTAGGTCTTGCCCGGGCCGGCCTCTCGCCCGACGATGCCATCAAGCTGGAGGGCATCGCCAAGTGGCTGCCGGAAGAACTGCAGCCGATGGTGATCGAACTGCTGCTGACGCTGCCCGACGATGCTGCCGTCGCCAGCGCGATCCGGTTGTTGCATGCCCGCAATCGCGATCAGCGGTATCTGGGGCTGTGCCTACTGCAAGAGCTGGCCGAGGCGGACCGCCGTCGCGGCGAGTGCATTGCGGTCACGCGAACCTGGCTGGGGGGCCGTCGCCGGCATCAGCCGCGCGAGCAGCAAGTGATTAACGCCATTCTGGCTTCGGCCAAGGCGCCCGCCACTCTCGATACGGCACTAGGGCTGATGAACGCCGCTGGCCGCAGCCGTGGCGAGCCGCCGATGCAGCGCCCGCTGGAGCTGGCCACGCCCACGGTGCTGCGGCTGCTCAAGTCGCTCGATCAACTGGTGCACAAGCACCGCCAGGAGCCGATCGCCTGCAACGATTGGGGGTCGAATGGAGAACGGGTGCCGCTGGGCGAAAGCGGCTGGCGTTTCCCGGCGCCCGACTTCTCGCGCCCGGCTGCGGGGCAGCTCAGCCGTCTGCCGTTGGCCGCGCAGTGGGAAGCCTGGTACGAGTCGCAATGCGGCCAAGACGGCGACGCCCAGGAGCTCGATCTGCTGCGCGCGGCCATCTACCTCAAGTTGATCGATCCCGCGGTTTTCAACTCGCTTAAGGCGTGGAGCAAGGGCTCGCCGCAACGGCAGGAGCTGATCAAGCAACTCCTGCCGGAGGCCGATCGGCCAACCCTCAAGTATGCTCCGGTCTTGCAGACGCTCATCGATTGGCTGCTGCTGGTGCATCCTCCGACGGGCGGATTGGATTTTCTGATCGATGGCCTGGAAACCGTGGCCGCCCGGCTGTGGCAGGTCGCTCCGCTGGCAGCTTCGACCGATGGCGAAGCTCTGGATGCCGAGCACGCCGACTGGCGCGAGCTGGAACTGGTTTCGGTTTGGGCCGCGGCCATCGAGGAACTGACCGACCTGCCGTTGCTGCCGCCCAGCAACCAGCAGGTGGGCCGCTACTGGCGGCTGCTGCGGTGGCTCGATGAGCCGGTTGCCGGCGTGCCTCGTCAGCGGCCTTCGCTCGCCTGGCTGGTCCGTGCGTACCTGGCCGAGCAGGCGACGATCGACGACGTGGCCGATCACCTGCTGGGCCCGCGTCCGCTGCATGGTATGCCTTGGTCGAGCAGCTTCAGTTCGCTGGCGCATGTCACGGCTCCGGAGCCGGCTCCAGAGCTGGTTGCGTTCTTGCAGCAGCCGGCCGTCGCCGAGTTGGTGGACCGCGTTACCTCGCGGCTCTTGCAGATCGGGCTGAGCGGCGAAGCCACGCCGGCAATCCACCAGGCGGCCAGCGCGGTGCTGGCGTTTCGCGGCGTAAACCACCTGCGACAATTGCTCACGGCGCACGGTGAGAACGGTTACGCCGCGCACGCCGAGGGCGATGGCAGTCCGCGCTCGCGGATCACGTCGCTGATTGCCCGCACGTACCCGGCCGCGAACGAAACACCCCAGCAGTGCGGCGAGGTGTTGCGGGAAGCGATCACTTCAGGCGAGCTGAGCCAGCAGCGGCTGTTGGAGCTGCCGTTTGTGGCTCCGCAGTGGCTGGAGGCCGTAGCGGCCGCCATTGCCTGGCCGGGCCTGGCCGATGCCTACTACTGGGCCTTGGCGCATCGACGCTACATCTGGGGCGTGCAGCCGCCCTGCCCTCCGCAGCACGCCGAAGACGATCTTGATTCTCTGGGAGCGAACGTCGCCGCCCGAACGGCCGTGCCGCAGCCTTTGTCGCGCTGGGAACGCCCCATCCGTGAGCGGACCTCGCTGACTGCGGTCGAACGCGCCGAGGGCGTGGTCGATGTGGCGTGGTTCCACCGCGTCCGCCGGACGCTCTCGCCCGAGCGGTGGCAATCGCTCCTGGCCGCCGCACACCGGGGAGCCTCGCCGGCTCAGGTGCAACGGGCCATGTTCATCTTCGACGTGCTCAGCGGCAACGTCGCCCGGCAAACGCTGGTCGAAGGCATCGAACGGCGGCACATCCAAGAGAACGTGCGGCTGCTGGGCCTGCTGCCGCTGGGGCCGGAAGACGGACGTCACGACGAACTGCTCGCGCGCTACCGCGTGATGCAGCATTACCGTGCCCACCTGGAAAGCCTGGACAACGGCGCGCGGCGTGAAGCGTCCAGCGCCCTGACGGTTGGGCTGCGCAATCTGGCGGCGACCGCCGGCTACCCCGATCAGTTGCTGCTGCGGCTGGCGCTGGAAGCCACATCGGTCGCCGATTGGTTGGATAACGGTGCCCGGCTGCTCTACGACGACCTCACGCTGGGCCTATTTGTCGATCCGCAAGGGCATCCGCGGTTTGATATCCGGCAATCGGGCCGGCTGCTCAAGACCGTGCCGCGGTCGATGAAGAGCGTGCCGGAGATCGTGGCCATGCGGTCCCGGGCCATGCGGCTACGGCGCGATGCGTCGGGCATTGCCGCTTCGCTGGAAGCCGCCATGTGCCGCGGCGACTGCTTCACGGCCGAGCAGCTTCAACACTGGGCCGCGCATGCCACGCTGGGGCCGCGGCTGTCGCGGCTGGTGCTGGTGTGCGAAGATCGCCTGGGCTATCCGGTGGCTGGCGCTACCATGCTGCAGGATTACGCCGGGCAGCAATGGCCGCTGGAGCCGCAAATGCGGCTGCGGATTGCCCATCCGGCCGATATCGCGGCGATCGACGATCTGGCCGCATGGCAGCAGGAATGTCTGCAAGCCCAGCGGCAGCAACCGTTCCAGCAACTGTTCCGCGAGCTGCACACGCCGGGCGAAGATGACCTTGCGGCGGTTGGGCTTTCGCGGCGGTTTGCCGGCAAGCGTCTCAAGCGGGCCGCGGCGCTGGCCGCCTGGGCCCGCCACGATTGGCTGCTGGACGAACATGGCCGGCCGATGAAGGCGTTCCCGGCCGATGGCGTTACGGCCACGATCCACTGGTGCGCCGATCACGGCGATACCGTGGAGCTGGAAACGCTGGCGTTTCGCACGCCTGACGGCGAAACGATCGCCTGCGACGCGGTGCCGCTGCGTATCTTCAGCGAGATCACTCGCGAGCTGGCTCTGGTGGTTGCCGCCGCGCACTGCAGCGAAGTGCCGCCCCCTGCCACAGCACGCGCCAAGGGGCATGCGGTCTCTTCCCGCAGCCGGCATAACGGGGCCACCGTGCGCCGCCGCCTGACGGCGAAGAACAACTAGTCGGGCGCGAGGCCATTGCGCGGTTGGTGCCAATGTAACGTCCGCATGGTCGATGAGTCTCATCGTTCCCGACGTGTCCGCATCGAAAAAGCACATGCACGCGGGCGCATCTTTTCAGTTCCTGATTGCAGGGGCCAGAACATGGATACCCAGGCCGATCCCGTTCAGCCGTGCGCCGCAGCGCCAGAAACACGCGATTGGTACGCGTGGATCAACAAGATGCCGCCGCGGCCCAACACGTTCTACATCGTGGGCGACGTCAAGGTGCCCAATCCGGGCGTTGAAGTGACCCTGCTGCAGCGAGAACCGCAGGGCATCAATCCGTGCATCCTGCAATTGCAGCTCATTCTCTACGACCCGAACACGATCGCGATACCGATGCTGGTATGGAAACAGGTGAAGTATGAACGCATCGGGCCGAACCTGGACTACAAGGACGTGCAGATCTTCTTTGGCAACGAGATCATCGCCGAGGTGGAGGTCGAAACGATCGAGTAGCAACACGTTAACGCCAACCGCGGGCGATTGGTGCCGTTGCCCCCCGCCGTCCATCGAGGGGGCTCTTTTGCAATCGCACTTGGCGGTTCGGTAAACTCGAACTTAAGCTGGGGTGCAACCGCACGTCCGGCGGTACGGCGGGCCAATCGGCCGTGTAACCGGCGACGTGGCAGGGATCAATCACCCTTGTCGGCGCCAGGTGAGCGCGGCGAGGGCCGGTTGCCAGGTATCAAGCGCAATGTCCGCAGGCGACGGGGCCGTGACCGGTGCCGGCCACGGGCCATTGCGTCGCACGCTACACAGTTCCCATTCAGGAGACGGACCCTTGGCACACGAGAACACCCCAAGTGGCATGTCGCGCCGCGAATTGTTGAAGTCGACCGGCAAGGTAGCCGCCGCGGCAGCGCTGGCCGGCACCATGGTGCCCGCCGTCCATGCGGCCGAAGACAACACGATCCAGGTTGCGTTGATCGGTTGCGGTGGCCGGGGAACGGGCGCCGCGGTGAACGCCCTGAGCACCACCAGCGGCCCGATCAAGCTGGTCGCCATGGCCGACGTGTTCGAGAACCGTCTGAACAGCAGTTACCAGATGCTTTCCAAGCGGTTCGGCGACAAGGTGGACGTGCCCAAGGATCGGCAGTTCATCGGCTTCGATGCCTACCGCAAGGCGATGGATTGCCTCAAGCCGGGCGACGTGGCCATCTTCGCCACCCCGCCGGCCTTCCGCTGGGGGCATTTCGATTACGCCATCCAGCGCGATCTCAACGTCTTCATGGAAAAGCCGGTCACGGTCGATGGCCCCAGCAGCCGGCGCATGTTCGAGCTGGGCAAGAAGTCGCAGGAGAAGAATCTCAAGGTCGGCGTCGGCCTGATGTGCCGTCACTGCGACGCCCGCCGCGAACTGTTCGACCGCATCCAGGATGGTCAGATCGGCGATTTGATCCTGCTTCGGGCGTACCGCATGGCGGGCCCCACCGGGCATGCTTTCACCGGCCCGCGGCCCGACAACATCAGCGAGCTGCTGTACCAGGTGCGCGAGTTCCACGCGTTCTTGTGGGCTAGCGGCGGCGCGTACAGCGACTTCCTCATCCACAACATCGACGAGTGCTGCTGGATGAAGAACGCCTGGCCGGTGGAAGCCAAGAGCTCCGGCGGCCGTCACTACCGCGGCGATTACGTCGACCAGAACTTCGACAGCTACTCCACCGAGTTCACCTTTGCCGACGGCAGCAAGCTGTACCTGGAAGGCCGCTGCATCCCGGGCTGCCACAATGAGTTCGCCAGCTATGCCCACGGCAGCAAGGGCTCGGCCATCATCAGCACCGCCGGCCACGCTCCGGCCAAGAGCCGCATCTTCAAGGGCCAGAAGTTCGTCGATAGCGACGTGGTCTGGGCCTACCCGCAGCCGGAACGCAACCCGTACCAGTTGGAGTGGGACCACCTGATCGAAGCGATCCGCCAGGACAAGCCGTACAACGAGGTCGAGCGGGGTGTGGAAGCCAGCCTGGTTACCGCCATGGGCCGCATGGCCGCGCACACCGGCCGCGTCATCACCCGCGACGAAATGCTCAACTGCGAGCACGAGTTCGCCCCGATGGTCGCCGAGTTGACCATGGACTCCGACGCACCGCTGCTGGCCGATGCCAACGGCCGCTATCCGGTGCCGCAGCCCGGCTTGAAGCGGCTGGAGTACTAAACCGCAGCTCGGGCTGAATAAGAAAACGCAAAAGCGAACACGGCACGCCCCTGGTCTCTGTGGTCAGGCGGGCGTGCCGTTTTTTGTTGCTGCGCGATGGACGTTCAACTGCGACGGTAACGATGGGCCGGTGCGTTAAGCCTGGGGACGCACGTAGTGGCCGCTCTTGCCACCGGTTTTCTCTTCCAGGCAGATGCTGGTAATGACCATGCCCTTATCGACGGCCTTGCACATGTCGTAGATGGTCAAGGCGGCCACACAGACCGCGGTCAGGGCTTCCATCTCCACGCCGGTCTTTGCGGTGATCACGGCCGTGGCTTCGATCGCCACCGTGGTTTCATTGGGAAAGCTGAAGTTGATCTGCACGCTTTCCAGCGGCAGCGGATGGCACAGCGGGATCAAGTCGCCGGTCCGCTTGGCGGCCATGATGCCGGCCAGCCGTGCCACTTCCAGCACGTCGCCCTTGGCGTGGCCGCGATCGCGGATCAGTTGCAGCGTCTGCGGCTGCATGGTCACCTGGCCGCTGGCCCTGGCAACGCGCCGCGTGGCTTCCTTGGCCGATACATCGACCATCCGGCTGGCTCCGGAATCATCAAAATGGCTTAGCTCGGCCATGTGGCAGGCTTTCTATCAACGCTGAGTGAACGAAGCAGATTGTCGGGGTGGCTAACGCGGGCACGAAATCGCCGCGTCTATCCAACAGTTCCTAGGTAAGTTCCACGGTCGACCAGCGGACGGCCCAGCCGGCGTGCAGCTTACGGCCTTCGGCCGTGGCCAAGGTCAGCTCGCCGCCGTCGGTGGATCCTCGCCGCAGCGGGAAACCGGTCTCCACCAGCGCTGCCTGCATGGCGTGTTCATCAAAGCCCGGCGAGTGGCAGGTGAACAGCACGCCCAGCGGCTGCTCCGACAGCAGTGCCGCACAATCGGCCAGCAGCCCGGGCAGATCCTTTTCGAGCTGCCAGGGCTGCCCCTTGGGACCATGCCCATAGCTGGGCGGGTCGAGCACGATGATATCGTACCGGCGGCCGCGTTTGCGTTCCCGGGCGGCGAACAGGGCGGCGTCTTCGGCCAGCCAGCGGATGGGGGCCTCGGCCAGGCCCGAGCGGGCCGCGTTAGACCGCGCCCATGCCACCACATTGCGGGCAGCATCCACGTGGGCCACGTGCGCCCCGGCGGCCGCGGCGGCCATCGTCGAACCGCCCGTGTAGGCAAACAGGTTAAGCACCCGCACCGGTTCATCGTCGCCGCGGTTCTGCTGCTGGTAGCCGGCTGCGATCAGGCGGGCCAGCCAATCCCAGTTGGTGGCCTGTTCCGGGAACACGCCCAGGTGCCCAAACGGATTGGCCTTGAGCTCAAAGACCAAGCTGCGCCAGCGGATCGACCAGTCCGAAGGCCAGAGGTCGCCAGGCTCCCAAACACCTTGCAGGCTGGAACCGCGGCGGTGGTACCGACTCGCTGCTTGTGACCAGAGCTGCGGCTTGCGCGGCGGGGTGTCTGTTGCTGGCGGCGAAGGCCGGTCGAGGACCAGCGGGCCAAACCGTTCCAGCTTTCGCCCTTGGCCAAAATCGAGCAGTTGGTACTGGTCGGGCGAAAACATGAAACGCGGCGCGGAGAAACCAGGCGTCAGGAACCGGTAGACCGGGGGGGGGGCAAAAATCGCTCGTCGCCGTCGTCAACAGCTGCAAGCGCAAGGGCGACAGGCGGTTAGGCTGCCTGTGGTTCTGCCCCCTTTAGTTGAGTTGCCCGCCCCCTATTGGTACATTGGGGGCCGTTGATCTTTTCGGCCGAACGAGCCGCGCAATGCCTTTCGCGTTCGCCCGGCGGCGGTGATGGCAGCCATCTCCACCCATCGTATCGCTCGGCCTGCTCGCCTGCCACCCTGCCCCCGGAGGCACGGATGAACGTGTGCCCTCGTCGCTGGTTTGTGGTTGTATGGTGCCTGACGGCCTTGGTGGCTGGCGCCGTTCTCTGCGTGGCTCCGCTTCTGGCCGCCAGGCCCAAGGTCGCGCAGGTCCAGGCGGATACTGCCGGAGGCCTGGGCGAAACGCTCCCCGTGGAAGCCCCCGAGGAGCCGCAGCCGGCCGAGCCGGTCGCTCGTTATCCCCAAGTGGTGCTCGATGATCGCCCGGTGGCGTACTGGCGATTCTCACAGGGCGACGTGGCAACCGAATTCGCCTCGGTCGGCAACGAATCGCTGAAGGCGGTTACCGTCGGCGAGGTGCGCGTGGTCGAAGGCCCGCGGCCCGAAGGCTACCCTGGCTTTACGCCCGACAACCAGGCGGTTGAACTCAGCGGCAACTACACCTATCTCCGGGTGAGCGATCCGGGGGCCAATAGCCCGCTGGACTTTGGCAACGGTGATTCGATCACCATCGAAGCCTGGGTGAACCCCCGCTCGCTGGCCGGCGGTCAGCAGGTGTACCTCGTCGGCAAGGGACGCACGCACTGCCCAGGTTTTGGCCGCAACAATCAGAACTACGCCTTGCGGCTGATCGCCCAGGGGGGCGGGGCCTCCGTCGGCTTTTTGTTCCGCAGCAAGAAAGATTGGCACCGCTGGACCAGCAAGGCGTCGATGCCGCTGGCGTCGGGCTGGCACCACGTGGCGGTGACGTACACCTTCGGCAAGCCGGATTCCATCTGCGGCTACATCGACGGCAAGCCCACCGAGGGTACTTGGGACATGGGCGGGCCTACCGCGGACCCGCCTGTGCAAGACGATGACGAAATCTGGATCGGCTCGTCGATGGGCGGCAGCCCCGGTAACAGCTTCAAGGGCCAGATCGACGAGGTTGCCATTTTCCGCACGGCCCTACCGGCCCAGCGCATGGCCCAGCGGTACACGGCGCGGCCGGAAGTCGCCAAGCCGCTGAAGACGCCCGGCCCGGGCGAAGTGGTGGTCGAGCTGTTCGAGGCCGGTGTTCCGGCCATGGCCGATACGTGGGACTTCACCGCCGGTCAGGCCGGCGAATACTATATCACCGACCTGTTTGCCTTTGTCGGTCTTCCCAAGAAGTACAACGAGCAGGGCATTGCCGATGATCGCAGCCCCGCCGTGTTGCTGCGGGCGACCGGCATCGTGCAGTTGCCCGCCGGCACGCACAAGCTGTTGTTCCGTTCGATGGGCTCTGCCCGGCTGTTGATCGATGGCCGCCACGTGGTGCAGACCGGTTTCCCGCTGCGCGGTGCCGGCGGTCACAACCCGGTGCCCGAGCTGCCCCCGCCGCCGACGCCCGGCATGCGTCCGGTGCCGTTTGGGCATCGCGAGTCGCTGGTCGAGGTGGAGTTGGACGGCAAGCCGCACGAGTTCCGGTTGGAAGCCTTGGTGGGCGGCCAGTCGCGTCGGCTGGAAACCGGCGAGCTTTCGCTGAACGTGGCCGGGGCCGATGGATCATTTGCCTTTGTCGCGCCGGGCGATGCGGCGGTGAGCGAGAAGCGGGTCGTTCATACCGAAGCCGGTTGGGCCGAAGTTGCCCAGCGTGAGCGGCAGCGGTTGGAACGCATCAACGCCGAGCGTCGCGCCCAGCAGCAAAAGCGGACGGCCGATTACTGGGAACGGCGGCACGAGGCGGCCCGCAACTACGTGGCCGGCCTGCCGAAGCTTGAGCTGCCTGAGGTGCCCGGCGTCGCGCATCCGATCGACCGGTTCATCCTGGCCCGGCTTCAGGAAGCAGGGGCCCAACCGCGTCCGCTGCTTGACGACCTGGCGTTTCTGCGGCGCGTCACGCTCGACACCGTCGGCGTAATTCCTTCGCCGCAAGAGATCGAATCGTTTCTGGCCGACCCACGCCAGGAGCGTCGGGCGTTAGCCATCGACCGGCTGCTGTCCGATCCCCGCTGGGCCGATCACTGGGTGCCTTACTGGCAGGATGTGTTGGCCGAGAACCCGGGCCTGCTCAAGCCCAAGCTGAACAACACCGGCCCCTTCCGCTACTGGCTGCACGAGTCGTTCGCCGACAACAAGCCGCTGGACCGCTTTGTGACCGAAGCGGTGATGATGCAGGGCAGCACGTATTACGGCGGCGCGGCCGGCTTTGCCATGGCCTCGCAGAACGACGCCCCCATGGCCGAGAAGGCGTTTGTGCTGGCCAAGGCGTTCCTGGGCGTGAACCTCAAGTGTGCCCGTTGCCACGACGCGCCGTATCACCCGTTCAAGCAGGGCGACACGTTCCAGATGGCGGCCATGCTCCAGCGCGGGCCTCAGTCAATTCCATCGTCCAGCTCGGTGTCGATGGTCGAAGGTGGTCGCAAGCCGCTGGTCGAGGTCTCGCTCAAGCCGGGCCAGGCCTTGCAGCCGCAATGGCCCCTGGTGGAACTGGTTCAGGAGCATCTGGTAGAAGGGCTGGTCGCCAATCCGGCCGATAGCCGTGCCCGCTTCGCGGCTCTGCTTACGGCGCCGGCCAATGAGCGGTTCGCCCAGGTGATGGTCAACCGGCTGTGGCATCGGTACCTGGGCCGCGGTCTGGTGGAACCGGTCGACGACTGGTTCGATGCCGAGCCGCCGCATCCGCAGTTGCTCGATTACCTGGCCCGCGAGCTGGTGCTCTCCGGCTACGACCTCAAGCACGTCGCCCGGCTGATCCTCACCAGCGACTTGTACCAGCGGCAAACTCGCCGCGCGGATGATCCGTTGTTCACCGGACCGGAGCGGCGGCGTTTGGACGCCGAGCAGATTGTCGACTCGCTGCATGTAGCCGTCGGCAAGGCGATGGACACCGAGGTGCTGACCTTCGACCCCGACAACCTGCGGAAGGCCGATACCTTCATGAACTTTGGCATGCCGCGGCGGTCGTGGGAATTCACGTCGCTCTCGAACGAACGCGACCGGCCGGCTCTGGCGCTACCTGTGGCCCAAAGCGTGGTCGACGTGCTCCTGATGTTCGGCTGGCGCGACAGCCGGCAGGACCCGATCACGGTCCGCGAAACGGAGCCGATGCTGCTGCAACCGCTGGTGCTGGCCAACGGCGTGCTGAGCCACCGGCTCACGCGCGTTTCAGACAACGGCACCATCGTCGAAACGGCGCTGGAGGACCAGCCGCTGGAACAACTGATCGACCGCTTGTTCTTGCAGGTGCTGACGCGGCACCCCACCTCGTCCGAACGCAACATGTTCTACGAACTGTTGCGCGAAGGGTACGAGGATCGCAAGGTGCCCGGTGCCCAGCTGGTGTTGCCGGTGAAGCCGCGCCATGCGGTGAGCTGGACGAACCACCTGCATGCTGACGCCACCACGATCAAGCTTGAGTTGGAGGAGCTCGCCCGGGCAGGCGATCCACCGACCGCCCGGCTCAAGGCCGACTGGCGTGAGCGGCTGGAAGACATGGTGTGGGCCCTGACAAACACGCCGGAGTTCGTGTTCGCGCCGTAAAGCGATGCGGCAATCGTGCCACTGATGACTCTACGAGCAGCGCGGATATCTAAGCGTGCCACGGCTCTGTGAGCGGTCTGAATAGGTAGGGATGTGTGCCACGGCTCCTTGAGCCGCGTGAACGTGGAACACACGTTTGCCATCGCCACATCCATAGCCCGGCTGTGAAGCATCCGGGCAGCGTGGCTGCGGCGCAGCTACTCGCTATCGAGCACCGCGCGCACGCGTTTGGCCAGGTCCATTGGCGTGAACGGCTTCTGCAAGAAGCTCACTTCGTTGTGAACGATGCCGTGCCGCATGATTGCATCGTCGGTGTAGCCGCTCAAGAACAGCACCTTGAGCGTGGGGCGTCTGGCCTGAAGTTCTCGCGCCAGTTCGGGGCCGCCCATCTGCGGCATCACCACGTCGGTCACCAAGAGATCGATCGGGGCGGCGCACGTTTCGACCAGGTTCAGCGCGTCGCGCCCGTTGCTGGCCACCAGCACCCGGTAGCCGTGCTGCTGGAGCACGTGCAGGGCAAGTTTGCGCACGCCTGGCTCATCTTCGACCAGGAGCAGCGACTCCGTGCCGGAAAGCACCCGGTGAGGCCCGGTCGGCTCGGTGTTGCCGACGGCTTCTTGCGTGGCCGGGAAATAGATGTGGAAGACCGTGCCGTAGCCCGGCTCGCTGGAAACATCGATATGGCCGCCATTCTGGTGGACGATCCCGTGGACCACGGCCAACCCCAGGCCGGTGCCCTTGCCTTTAGGCTTGGTGGTGAAGAACGGTTCGAATAGCCGGGCTTTGACTTCCGGCGTCATGCCGCAGCCGGTATCGCTGACGCTGAGCCGTACGTACACGCCCGGCTCCAAGCCTGCATGGCGCTCGGCATAACGCTCGTCGACGTAAATGCTCGCGGTACGGATCGAGAGCGTGCCGCCGGTGGGCATGGCATCGCGGGCGTTGACGGCCAGGTTGATCAGCACCTGGTCGCATTGATTGGCATCGGCCCGGATTGATGGCAGATCCGGCTGAAGCTGGATCTGCAGCACGATATCCTCGCCGATCAACCGCCGCAGCAGCTTCTCGGTTTCGCTGACGACATCGTTGAGACTGATCACCCGCGGGGCTACCAGATTCTGCCGGCTGAAGGCCAGCAGTTGCCGGGTGAGCGAGGCAGCACGCTCACCGGCCTTGGCGATTTCGGACACGAACTCCTGGAGCGGATCGTGCGGCGCGATCAGGTCGGCCAGGATCTCGCTGTGTCCGGAGATGATCGTCAGCAGGTTGTTGAAGTCGTGGGCTACGCTGCCGGCCAGCTGGCCGAAGGCTTCCATCTTCTGCGACTGGCGCATCTGGTCTTCCAGGGCCCGTCGCTGCGTTACGTCGATCACGCAGCCGATGTAGCCTTCGTACTCGCCCAGGGGCGAATAGCGGGGCTGGCCGCTGTCGATCACCCAGCGGATTTCGCCGTCGGGGTTGATCACCCGGTACTCCGACTGGAACGGTTCGCGGCGGCGATTGGCCTCGATGAACCGGCGATGGACGCTCTCGCGGTCGTCGGGATGCAGGCAGTGTAGCCAGCCGCTGCCGCTGGCATCCTCGGGCATCTGGCCCGACAACTTGGTCCAGGCGTCGTTCATGAAGACGCAGTTGCCGGCGGCGTTGGTGAGCCACAACACCACGGGCGCCGCGTTGACCATGCGACGGAACTGTTCTTCGCTTTCGCTCACTTGCCGCCTCGACCGCGTCCGATTCAAGCCGCTGGTGAGCTGAGCGGCCGTCACCGAGAGATGATCCAGCGTGGGATTGCCCAGCGGATGCCGCGCGAACACGCCCAGCACGCCGACCACGCGATGGTGAACCTTCAACGGGCAGGCGGCAAAGGCCACCAACCCATCGGCGGCGCCGGCCGGCATGTCGCTGAGCCAGGCCTGAAGCTGCTGGCCGGTGACGATCGTCGGCTTGCGTTCGGCGGCGACCTGCCCCACGATCCGGCTGCCGACGGGGATCCGGACCTGCGGATCGTTGCTCCGGATGGGCAGGCCAACGCTGACCTGCAAGTGCAGTTCAGTGCGGCGCTCGTCGAGCATCCAGACGCGGACCGTGGCCATGTTGAGCCGTTCGGCCAGCAACTGGGCGCACTTCTGCAGCATGTCGTGTTCGCAGTCGGCCTCGGCCACAATGGCAGCCACGGCTTCCGCCAGCGCGCCCGCGAACGGATGCTCGGACAGCGCGTCGGCGTTCCATCGGCAACCGGAGTCGTCGCGGCACACCTCGGCGTAGCCGCGAAGCTGGCCGCTGGCACTGCGCAAGGCCGTGAGCATGCCGCGCGCCCAGAAGCGGAAACCATCGCGGCGGACCCGCCAGTCGGCAATCACCACCGAGCCGTGTCGGGCTGCTTCGTCGAGGACGTTCTGGGGGAGTTGCCGGGCAGCCGCTTGCGGATCAAACAGCGAGTCGTACGGCATGCCCACCGCTTCGGCCGTCGGGTAGCCGTAGAGGGCCTCGGCCCCGTGGTTGAGATGCTGGATGTGCCCCTGCGTGTCGAGCGTGATGATGGCACAATCGCTGACGCTGCCGACCAGCCGCTGAAACTGCTCGTCCATGGCCGGCAGGGCCTGATCTTCGATCTGCAGGCTGAAACCGGCGCACGAACCGTCGGCCTGCTTGAGGGCCGTCCACCGCAAGGAAACGGCGAGCGCCCGGCCGTCGTGGCGCGGGTGGAACGCGGTTTGGGTAACCAGGCCCGTCCGCTCGGCCGATTGGAGCAACTGCTCGATCTGCTCCTTGTGCTGGTCGCCCTCGCCCCAGAGCCGCCAGACCATCTGGCCGACCATGTCCTCGGCCGGGTAGCCGTACAACCGTTCGGCGGCGACGTTCCAATGAACGATGGTGCCCTGGAGGTCCAGCAGCACGATCGGCTGCTCGGCCGCTTGGACCGCGAGCCTCATCAAGGTATCGCTGTTGGCAGGGACACTGCTCGATGCATCGCAGGCGGTGCACTGAGCCATGGTTTCGGCTTCCGCTTGCAAATGGGCTGGGCGTGAACTGAGCAGGAGTGCACGTCGTTCCACGGAAGTCCGGACGCCTGCCCCACGTAAGGGGCGTTCCGTTTCCCCTCATTTCTTAAAAGGTAGGCCGAAACTGCGTGTGATGCCGGCCAGAGTAGGGGGATTTCCTGGCACGTTACTGGTTCGCCGGTTGGCCGGGGCGGCGGCCCGCGGGAAAATCGGATCGGCCATCTCTCTAGGTACCAATCTGGTCGGCAGTTACGCGCAGGCAGCGAACCGGCACCGACAAAATCACGGTCCAGCACTAGGGCGTAAGAGGATCATGTCGACCGCACGCGGGAGCGTTCGTGGCGGGCTGGCGTGTAACGCGGGAGGCCTTATGGACGCTAGCGATTGGGGGAGCCCCCGCGGTACGGCTCACCGTAACCAAGTGGGGGAAATCCCGAGCGAGCAGCTTGACAGTGCTTGGTCGCGGTCTTTAAGATGCTGCAAGTGAGAATCATTCTCAAGAACGAAACGCCCGCGATTACCCCGCCACACTTGCCCACCCCTATGAGCGACCAACTTGTGCTGGCCGTGCTTCCCGGTTCCACGGAGCGGGATCGTTTGTTGCTCGTGATGTCGGAGACTCCCGGGGCAGCTCTCGCCCTGGTGCAGCAGTCGTGGTCGGAAACCACCGGCTGGTTCAATCAGACCTCGATCGAGTTGACCGCCGAGCAGGTGGGGATGCTGCGGGCGTCGCTGGGACGCGGCGTCGCCGGCCGAACGGGCGCCTGCGTGGCTACCTGGCCGATGCCTGCCCGCCCCAGCGCGGCGCGTTCGGCGCAAAAAACGGGGGCGGCCGAAGCCACCCCCGCGATTATCTCGCTCAGCGATTACCGCCGGGCCGAATCGGCCTGAGCGGGCCTTCGATTCAACCTGGCTGACTGAGAATATTCCCCAGGCCGGCGATCAGCCGGTCTTGGTCTTTTTATGGCCTTCTGCGGCGGCTGCGGCGCCGTGCTCGCGGATGATGCGGCTGAGCTTGTCCACGCCGTCCTGCTCATCGAGCAGGATTTCTTCCAGCAGGACCACCAGCGGGCGGTCCACGCCGTCGGCCATCTCCAGGGCTTCCATGTAGTGTTTGACGGCCGCCTGCTCAAACTCCAGGGCGTGCTGGAGCATGCCGTGGATGTCGTCGCCGACCTGCACCTTGTTCCGTTCCAGGGTCGGCACGCCGCCCATGGCTGCGATCTTGTCGCCAATGCGGTGGGCGTGGCCGAAGCTCTCCTTGGCACTCTCGAAGAACATCTCGGCATACGGTTCACGCCACAAGCCGCTGACCATGAAGCCCATCTGGCTGTACTGCGCCACGCCGGTCCACTCGTGAGCCAGGCAGGCGTTCAACTTGGCAATCAACTTGTCGTTCATCGTTCGGTTCCTCAGTTTTGGGACGCGGAGGCGCTGGTTCGCTCCGCAACGGTGTCAGGGCGGTCGCTGCGTGACGTGCAAAGGGGCTGCCAATTGGCCCGCTGGGGGGGCCAGCCGCCCCGCAGGCCTTGGGGCCGCAGGACGCTCCAGCAGACGCTTACAGGGGGCAGCGCTCGGGGCGCCGCCCCTGCTTCCTTTGAGTCGTACGTGGCGTCGGTGAATCTCGAAAGGTGAGTCCTGCCGGACCACACTGGTGCCCGGCCGAGATAGCCGCTGGTTAAGGCCCCGTGGCAGTTGGCGCCCGACGGCGCGCACTGGCTGCCGGTTCCCTTGGCCGCGGCGCTCGAATCTTAGGGGCGTACCAACGGTTTGCAAATGGCAAATCGCCGCGGTGCTACGCCCATCTTGCGTGTTGAGAAAGGGTTACAACTCGCGGTCTCAAAGCACCCCACCGTGCGGTAAGCTCATCTGCCGCATTCGGGCCGCTTTACGGCCGAGCTGAGACTGCCGTTCAAGGTTGAACGGTTTTGGAGGCCGCCGCAGGCTCCCGAAAAATTTTCCGGTTTTTTCCCGGGTTTGTCGCCGCGGCTGGGCCTTACCGGGCGTTCCATTGCAACTTCGGCCCAGCGCCGTACCATCTATGCCAAGGCCGCTTATGGCGGCGCGGAAATAACCACGGCACGCACCGGTTAGGTGCATTGGCCGGCGCGACGCGATTGCTACCCAAACATCGCTGGAAGGATCACCATGCCCAAGTTGACGGTTGAAAACGTCGGTACGTTCGAAGTTCCCCAAGGCAAGCGGCTGGTGCTGGCCCTGCGCGATGAGGCCGGGATCGACCAACTGCACGCGTGCGGCGGTCACGCCCGCTGCACGACCTGCCGCGTGGAATTCATCGAAGGCGAGCCCCAGCGGATGACGGTCGCCGAGAAAGAAGTCCTCAAGGCACGGGGGCTCTCCGGCGTGCGGCTCAGTTGCCAGATCCTTTGCGAAGGCGACATGACCGTGCGGGCGATCAGCCGCCTGGAAGGCAGCGGACGGGCCGATTGCGGCAATCGTCCGGCCGACGAGATCGAGCCGCCGCCGGTGTGGGAAGACAAGTAACGGCTTACCGCTGTCCCGCCCTACCAGCCGTTAAGGAGATACCGTGCGGATCGAGGCCATCGACATCTACCACGTTGCCATGCCGCTGATCTATCCGTGGCGGACCGCCTACGGTGAGGACGCGGCCATCGAAAGCGTCCTGGTCCGCATGCGGAGCGACGGTCTGGAGGGCTGGGGCGAAGCGGCCCCCTTCGCCGCCCCGTGCTACAGCCCCGAATGGGCGGCCGGTGCGTTCGACTGCGTGCGGCGGTGGCTGGCGCCGGCCCTGTTGGGGCAGGACGTTACCAGCGGCGACGACCTGCAAGCCCGGCTGGCCCACTTCAAAGGCAACCCGTTCGCCAAGGCCGCGCTCGATACGGCCTGGTGGGACCTCTACTCGCGGCAGCAGGGGCAGCCGCTGCACCGGTTGCTCGGCGCCACGCGCAACCTGGCCCCGGTCGGTGCCGACTTTGGCGTGATGGATTCGCTCGACGACCTGCTGGCCGGCATCGGTGGCGCCGTCGAGCAGCGGTTCCCCCGGGTGAAGCTCAAGTTCCGGCCCGGCTGGGACCTGCCGGTGCTGGAGGCGGTGCGGAAGGAGTTCCCCGACCATACCTTCCACATCGATTGCAACAGCGGCTACCGGATCGGCGACGTGGATTTGTTCCGCGCGGTCGATGCGTTCAACCTGGCGATGATCGAGCAGCCGCTCCAGCACGACGACGTGCTCGATCACGCGCGGCTGCAACGCGCGATTCGCACGCCAGTCTGCCTCGACGAGAGCATCACGTCGCTGGATCGCACCCGGCAAGCCATCGAGCAGGGAAGCTGCCGGTACGTGAACATCAAGCCGGGCCGAGTGGGCGGGCTGACAACGGCGGTGGCGATCTACAACGCCTGCCAGCAGGCCGGTATCCCCTGCTGGGTCGGCGGCATGCTCGAGAGCGCCGTGGGAGCCCGCGTCTGCGCGGCCTTGGCCATGCTCGACAACTTCACCTACCCGGCCGACATCTTCCCGTCGAGCCGGTTCTATCACGAAGACCTGGCCGATCCGCCGCTGGAACTGACGCCTGGCCCTGACGGTGTGCCGCACGTGGCTGCCCTCGAATCGCCGGGCGTCGGCGCGGCGCCTAATCCCCAGCGATTGGCCAGGCTGACCGTGGCCAAGGAGCACCTTCGCGCTTGATCGAACCTTTTCACGGTTAGCGGTTGCGGCGCTGTGTCGCGAGCCGGCCAGGCACCACCCCAAAAATCAAAAAGCCCGGCGCGGTAGATCAACCGGCCGGGCTTTGGTCGTGTATGGAGAAGGCAACCAGGCGATCGCTTCGAATCGCCATGCGGGTCGCACGCCACGCCGGCGAGGTTAGTTGGGGGCGAGCGGGGGCGCTGGCGCCGGGAGGGTGGACTCGGGGGTTACCGGCGGCAGCGAGCGCAGCTCGCGAAATGCGGCTTTCACATCGGTCAGAAAGTCGATCACTTCGCCTCCGGCACGGCTAAACAACGCCAGCCACTGCTCAGGCTTCAGCGACTTGGGCAGCGTATCAATATACGCGCTGACAAACGCCACGTTGACGTTTTCATCGGCGGCGCTGGCTCCTAAGACGGCGGCCGGGTTGTTGGCGTCAAAGGTGTAATCGCCCGGCTTGGCCCAAGGCACCGCGTACTCCGGCTGCACTTGCACCAGCAGGATGGTCGTCGCGGCGCCGTCGGTAATGTTGGCAAGCGTTACCGGCGTCTTGCTGTCGATCCAGGTGCCCGGCCCGCTTGGTGCCAAGGCATCAGTCATCCCGCCGGTCTCGTCCACGCTCAGCGCGAAGGCCTTGGGCATCTGGGCCAGCACCTTGGCGTTGTGCTCGCTGTTCCAAGGTTCGTCGCGGTGCAGTTGTTCGTACTGTTCCCGCGCATTCAGGTACGGCAACAGTTCCACGCGCCAGCTCAAGAGTGGCGTACCGTCGGCGGCCACGATGTCCGCAGGCAGCCGGCCATGGTCGGCATGGTATTGATGCACCGCCAGCGCGAGGTTCTGCAAATGCTGTTGGGGGCGAGCCTTCAGGGCGGCCTGCCGCTGGGCTTCCACGACGCCCCGCAAGATGTCTTCCAGCCGCGGCACAAAATCCTGGGGCGTGCCGCCCGAGAGCGTCACCACCAGATCCTGGCGTTTCACGGTCAGCGAGTTGACCGTTTCGAGGATCAGTTCGACCGCGGCGGTTTTGTCCACCTGCGGCGGGAAATCCATATCGGGCAGCGAGAACTGCGCCATCGTCTTAAGCAGTTGGAACCAGGCATCAGCCTGCTTGGTGAACTTGTCGGCATTGGTTTCCTGACCAAAGTTCATCGAGCAGTGGAAGGCGGGAGCCCCCCCCACGTCGATCACCAGGTTACCGTGGCGCACGTCGGCCAACAGCTTCAGAATCGCCTTGGCTTGGGCCGGCAGGTTCAATGCGTTCGGAGGATTCTCGGCCAGCGCGGCCAGCTCGCCCGTCACGCCCACACCGACGATGTCGTGGTTCAGATCCGTCTTGGCCACCAGGGCGTACAGCGGGCCGGCGGCGGGCGGGTGATCGATGTAGCTGCCGATCTCAAAGTCCGCAGCCAGCAGCACCGTTTGCGGATCGATGAAGTACAGCGACGGCTTCGTGTCGTCGGGCGCCTTGAGGTACGTGGCGGTGCCGTGCTTGGCCTCGGTATGGTCCTCCAGGCCCGGGTGATCCTGCAGGATCTCCTGGAGCGACTCGCTGGCGTGGATCACCATGCAGCCGCTGATGTCTTTCTGCTCACCCTCGGGCACGCCGCCCTGGACGACTTTGCCGGCGACATCGCGCAGGGCTTCCGGCTTGCCGCCGCCGATCAACACGATGCTTTCAATGATCCGCGGATCGATGCCCAGGTTGTTGCGGATGTCGCCGACGATGTCATCGTCTTCGGGGGCCATCTGCAGCAGCGACTGCACCACCTGCGACTCGATGATCTGCTTGGGCCGGATCAGCAGGAACCCTTGGTGCTGCGGCTGGATATAGCTGGTGCCCAGGGTGTCGATGGCCGCGGCTTGCTGCTGCGGTCCGCCCGGCTGGTCGCTGCCTCCACAGCCTGCGGCGACCAGCAGCATGAAGGCTGCGGTCAGGTAACTCCATTTCCTCAACATGTGGCATTCCTTGGTAAAGTTGCAGATGGTTGGACCGCGCGGGGGGCCGCTGGTTGCCCGTACGGGTTACGGGGCCGCGCAGACCAACTCCGGCTGCAACATACCGCGCTTGGCCGTTGGCCAACAAGCGACGCCGCTGAATTGCGGCAAGCTGTGCTATCGCCTTGATAAGACGCAGCAGGCCCCGCCTATGAGTTGACTGCCGCCGCGGCTGCGTAAGCGGACACGCCGTTACAGCGCAATTTCCGGATGCCGCCATGCGACACGCGTTGCCTGCTGAAAGGCGTACGCCAGTTGCAGCACGCCGAAGTCGTCCTGGTGCCGACCCACAATCTGTACGCCGACTGGTAGCCCTTGGGGCGTAAAGCCGCACGGCATTGAAATGGCCGGATGCCCGGTGACGGTGATGTAGTAGCACGACTTCATCCAATCGATGTACGAGCCCATCTGCTGGCCGTTGATCTCAGTGATGTACGGCTGCGTGACATCAAACGGCGGCACTTGGCTCACCGGGCAGATGAGATACTCGTACTTCTCCATGAACACCCGCAACCGGTGATACAGCTCGGTGCGTTTCTTCTCGACGCGGCTGAGCTGCGGCCCGGTGAGCTTAGCGCCTTCCTGGGCGTTCCAGTGGATCGTGTCCTTGATCAGGTCGGGGTATTTTTCGATCAGGGGGGCGAACCGCAGCTCGAACCGCCACGCCCGCCAGGCCTTGAAGATTTCGTCGGCATCGGTGAAGTCGGGATCAGCATCCTCGACCACGCAGCCCAGCGTCTGTTCGAACGTGGGACGCTGGCTTTCGATCGCCTCGGTCACGCGCGGATCGACCGGCAGCCCACCCAGGTCGCGGCTCCAGGCAATGCGCACATTCTTGAAATCGCGCTCCAGCGGTTCGGCGAAGCGGCTGCCCGGCTCCGTAATGGCGATCGGCGAACGCGGATCGGGCCCGGCCAACGCGGTCAGCATCAGGGCGATGTCTTCGACCGTGCGGGCGATGGGGCCCTGTACCGAGATCGGGTACCAGCCTAATTCGTTTGGCCACATCGGCACACGGCCGGGCGAGGGCCGAAAGCCGACCACGTTGCAGTAGTTGGCCGGGTTGCGGAGCGAACCGCCGGTATCGCTGCCGTCGGCGATGGGGATCATTCCGCAGGCCACGGCGACCGCCGCGCCGCCACTGCTGCCGCCGCAGGTCTTGGTGAGATCGTATGGATTGAGCGTGGCCCCGAACACCGGGTTGAACGTTTGCGAGCCGGCCCCGAACTCCGGCACATTGGTCTTGCCGATGGTGATCGCTCCGCCCTTTTTGAGCCGCTCGACGATCAACGCATCCTGGTCCGGCACGAAATCGCGATAGATGGGCGAGCCCCACGTGGTGCGGATGCCGGCCGTGGTGACCAGGTCCTTGTGGGCCACCGGCAGGCCATGTAGCGGGCCCAGTTCTTCGCCCCGGGCTTGCTTTTCGTCGGCCGCCGCCGCACCCTCACGTCCCAGCTCCGGCAGGTACGTGATGATCGCGTTGACCTGCGGATTGACGCGGTCGATCTGTTCCAGGTGGGCATCCATCACTTCGCGGGCGGAAACCTCGCGGCTGCGAATGCGCCGCGTCAGTTCCACGGCGGTCAGAAAGCAAAGCTCGTTAGCCATGACATGTAGCTCGAAGCAGGTGCGGGGAAGAACGCCGGCCCAGCGGCGGCAACGGCGACCGCCATTGTGTCGGTCCCCGCGGCGCCAAGCAACTGGCATGATGCGCGTGCCACGGCTCTGCGAGCCGTGTGAATTGCCGTCATGCTACGCAACAATTGATGCGCTTATGAATGCGCAGCCTGAACCGGCGCGTATATCCATCTCGGTCCGTACAGCGGACCCTACGCGCTGCTTATTAGCGCGATGTCGATTCGAGCGCCGACGTGATCAGGCAAAGAGCGCCTTCAAGCAGATCTGCGACCAGGTTTCAAACCCATCGACCTGGGCCAGCAGTGCTTCCACGGGCCGGAAGCCGGCGTCGAGAATGTCGTCTTCGCGTGGGCTGACGCGCGGCTCGCGCACGTCGAAGATATGCACCACGCCCAGGTGTACGCGGCCCACCTCGGTTTCGTCGTCGTTGATCAGGCCCACGCGGCTTTCTGTGAAGTCGGTGGCGATCTCCACTTCTTCTTGCAGCTCGCGGAGCAGGCCTTCGCGGTAAGGATCGGCCGCCGGCGTCGCTGCATCGTCCGACGAGATATGACCGCCCACGCCGATGCTCCGCTTGCTATGCAATCGGCGTTCGCCTTGTCCGCCGCCGCGGGTGTATTGGAAGAGTTCAACACCGCCCGCGGGATTCTGATAGCGGAACACCACGTATGGGATGAGCTGCTTGAACGAGGGATCTTCTTCCATCGCCGCCCGGGGCCGGTAGCTCACCAGTTGCGGCTGGAGCAACCGCGTGAGATAGCGGTCGGTATCGCCCGAAAAGCCCTGGAAATGCCCTAGCTCGTGAAACGCGGCCGTCGGCACGACCAGGACGTGTTCGTTTGCGCTCATAGCGGTTGCTGATGCTTTCTTCGTGATGCGGGGAGAAGGTGCGTTACGGGGTTGCGGGTTGTTGGGCTCGGCGTCGCCCACGAACCTTCCACAGGTCGCTGGGCACGTGCGCCTGGTCCATCCACCGGGCCATGTCGGCAACGATCTGCGGATGCTGGGCAGCCACGTTGTGCTGTTCGCCGAGGTCGTCGGCCAGGTTGTACAGTTCGATGGTGCCGTTGAAGGCCGGCTGGCGGATGGCCTTCCAGTCGCCTGCTCGCACGGCCTGGGCGCCGCCGTTCTCGTAGAACTCCCAGTACAGGTACTCGTGTTGACGCTGCTGCTCGGGGCGGCCCAGGAGCGTAGGCACCAGGCTGATGCCGTCGCAAAGCTTGGGCGTCTTGGCGCCGGCCAACTCGGCCAGTGTCGGCAGGATGTCGGCAAAGTAACCGAGATGATCGCTGGTGCGGCCGGGCCGGATATGCCCTGGCCACCAGGCAATCAGCGGCACGCGGATACCGCCTTCGTACAGGTCGCGTTTGATGCCGCGCAGCGGGCCGTTGGAGTCGTGGTAGGCCGGATCGAAACCGCCTTCGCGATGCGGACCGTTGTCCGACGTGAACAGCACCAGCGTATCGCGGTCGATGCCGAGCTTCTTGAGTTGCCGGATGATTTCACCGACCTCGAAATCGAGCCGGCTGACCATGGCGGCATGGCCCTTGATCGGTTCGGGCCAAGATTCTTTGGCATAGATGCCGTAGTCGGGCACTTCCATGCCAGCTTGGCCTGCCTCGTTGTTGGCGTGCGGCAGCGTATACGCGAGGTACAGGAAGAACGGCCCATTGCGATGTTCGTCGGTGAACCGGACGATCTCCGGGAACATCACGTCAGGGCTGTACTGGGCCTTGTTGCTGGATACGCCCTGCCCGAAGCGGCCCTCGTTGGGCACCACGTTTTGGAGCCGAACGCGGCTTTCATTGCGGATCAGGTAGCTGGGGTAGTAGTTGTGGGCATGGCCCTGGTGCAGGTAGCCGAAGAAGAAATCGAAGCCCTGCCGCGTCGGCACGCCCGTGGTGCCTTCGTTGCCCAGCCCCCATTTGCCGACCAGGCCGGTGGCATAGCCCTGCTCTTTGAGCAGTTCGGCCACGGTCACGTGTTCGGGCTCCAAGGCTATGCCGCCGTTACCACGAATATGGCAATGGCCGGTGTGCAGGCCGGTCATCAGCACGCAGCGGCTGGGTGCGCACACCGTGGAACCGGCGTAGAACTGCGTAAACCGCATGCCTTCGGCGGCCAGCCGGTCGAGGTTGGGCGTTTGAATGGCCTTCTGGCCATAGCAGCCCAGGTCGCCGTAGCCGAGGTCGTCGGCCACAATCAGGATGATGTTCGGGCGGCGCGCGGGGATGCCTTCGGCAGCCGCCACGTTAGCATGGTAAAAGGAAAGAAGGACCAGCGCCGCGATGGCAACCCCGGTGCGACCGAGCGGCCGCTGGGCGTGAACCCATGGTTGCGAGCCGAGTTGCGCGTTCCGCATGCTTGTCCCTTGATGCTGGCGGTAACCGTTGCGACGCTGCCCGATGGTGGCAGCCGCGCCCCAGTATCGACGGGCAGGCGGCCATGGTCAAACGCTACGGACAGCCCCCGCGGCTGCTCGGCTCCGAAGGAATAAACCGCCATTCGATCCGGGGGCATTCGGTTCTATACTCTGCCGTTCGCATTCCCCTCGCTGGGAGTGGTCTGCGAAGTGCGCAGCTCCCTTCCGTGAACGATCGCCTGATCATTTAACCCCCGGAACGTTATGGACTTGTTCCAAATCATCGTGCTCGCCATCGTTCAGGGGGTGACGGAGTTCCTGCCCGTCAGTTCCTCGGGCCACCTGGTCATTATTGAAGATTGGCTGGCGGGCCGCGGCCCTGCGGACCAAGCAGCCGAGCTAACCGTCAATATCTTCTTGCACTTAGGTACCTTGCTCGCGGTGCTGGTGTTCTATTTCCGGCCGATTATGCGGCTGTTGACGCAAGACCGGCGGGCGATCGGGTTGCTTTTTGTCGGTACGCTGCCGGCGGCTGTGTTGGGGCTGGCGATCAAATCGCTGATCCCCGAGCTTGTGACCAACTCGCTTTTGAGCGGCTGTCTGCTGCCGGTGACGGGCTTGATCCTGCTGGCCAGCGCGCGGCTGCCCGAGGGCCAGGTCGATTACAACAACATGAGCTACGCCAAGGCGTTAGCGATCGGCTTTGCCCAGGCGTGCGCCGTGTTGCCCGGCATCTCGCGCAGCGGATTGACGATCGTGGCCGGGCTGGCCTTGGGCCTGCGGCGCGAATCGGCGGCCACGTTCTCATTTTTGCTGTCCATCCCGGTGATCGGCGGAGCGGCCGTGGTGGAAGGCCACGACCTGCTGCAGTCCGGGAAGCTCGGCGTGCAGACCACGCAACTTGTGATTGGGGCCGCGGTTGCAATGGGGGTTGGCCTGTTGGCGCTCACCTGGCTGGTCCGCTGGCTGCGGCAGGGACGGTTGTACCTGTTCGCCTGGTGGTGCTTTGCACTGGGCGCGGCGGTCATTGCCTGGCACCTGCTGGGGCCGGCGGACCCGGTGAACGCAACTTCTGGATACTGATATGGTTATGCTGTGTGCTGGTGGATGAGTTTCCGTGCGGCCATCGCTAGCACGCGGGGTAAAATAGGCACATGGCGTCGATTGCCGGCCGAAACTGGTCCGATGGACCGATAGGGGGCGAAGCCGCTGTCGGCAGGTAGAACGCACGCATCGCCGGGAACTTGCGGAATCCGGCGGCGTCTAAACCGTGGCGGACCTGGCTGGGCCCGTCACGCGGCGACCGAACCGCCTTCGCATTGCATGATCAAACGCGACTTACCGCGATGAACGATGTTTCCGCCTACGAGCTGATTAGCGCCTACTTCGACGGCGAGCTGCCGGAAGACGCTCGCGTCGAGGCGGAACGTCTATTGGTCGAGAATGCTGACCTGCGCCGCTGGTATCAGCAGCTTAAGGCCATGCGCGGTGCGCTGGGCTCGCTGCCGAAATACCGCCTGGAGGCCGACTTTGCCCAAAAGGTGTTGCGCCGGGCCGAAATTGCCACGCTGCAAGGCCAGATGCCCGAGGCGCCCGCAGATGATCAGGCCGTTTCGCCCGAAACCGAACCGACTCCGCAGCCGGCTGCGCCCCAGGACAGTACCGGTGGGGCCGGCGGCTCAGGCGTGGAAGGCACGGGAGCCGCAGCCCGAAATGGCCGTTCTTCGGCTCGCTGGGATGCTCCGCTATGGATCGCCATAGCAGCTTCCGTCTGTATCTATGTGAGCCTGGCTGGGCGCGAATCGACGAAACAGCCTGCGAGTGAAACTGTAGCGATGCAGCGCGGTGGCGCAGCGGCGCCACAGGCGAAACGCGTTCCCGAGGCAGGCCGCGCGGAAACCGTCGAGGTCTTCCAGCCCTTGGCGGCGGACGCTCCGGCGATGGACGATGCGGCGATCTCGAGCATCCAGTCGCTGCCGGCGCGCGCGGGCGGATTGGGTGAACCCAATGCCGTGATGCCGACTGCTAAGCCCGCGATGGAAGCTGCGTCGCACGGCTTGAACGCGCCATCGGGTTTCAGCCCTGCGCAGCATCCGGCGGAGGCGAGGAATGTCATTCAGGATAGAGCCCGGATGCCCGCCCCGGCCGCCGCGCGCGAGGCGGCCCCGTTTCGGGCGGAGCCATACGCGCCGGCAAGCACCATGGCCGCGCCGTCGGAAGCGGCTGAAACGATGACGGTACCGGCCGACGCAGCATCGCTTGCGATCGTGCCCAGGGGAGCCGGCGTTGCGGCGGCGGCCACGGCTCCGCCCGGCGAAGTGTTGATCTGCGAAACGCTGGGCGATGCCGAGGGGCTGATTGCCCAGTTCGAAGCCGCGCTTGCGGCGGAATCGATCGTACTGGCCTCGCCACACGCCCAGGCCGGCGAGACGGCACGGGACAAACGCGCTAGCGAAGATGCGGCTGCATCCAAGCGCGAGGCGGTGCGCAGCAATCGCCAGCGGGCACAGCAGCCTGGGGCGGCCCCGGACGAAGTGCTGGTATACGTCGTCGAAGCCAGCGACGAACAACTGACGCGGCTCAAGGCACGGCTGCAGCAATTGCCTGATACGTTGCTGCGGGAAAGCATGCTGCCGGCGCCGCAAGCGGCTTCAGCAGCGATCGGCGGACCGCTTCATGCGGACCCGGGCAGCGGAGCGGGCATTCCATCGGGCGAGGTGCGAGCCTTGGCCACGCCATCGGTGGTGAACCGCGGTACCGCCAAACCACAACCGGATGGCATCGAGCTGTTTAGCGCACCGGTGGCCTCGCCACAAATGGGGAACGTACCGCAGGTTCCCGAGGCGGCAAGCCGGCGGGCCGTGATCATTTTGCGTGCCCCGCGCGCGGCTCCCTGATCGCGGCCTTGCTCCTAGAGGGCGTCTTTCAAACGCCGATCCAGGGCGGTGAAACGCCGTGAAGTATCGGTGCGGCGGATGGCCATCTCTAACGCTTTGCGGCTACCAACCACAATTACCAGTTTCTTGCCGCGCGTGACCGCCGTGTAGATCAGGTTGCGCCGCAGCATCATAAAGTGCTGCGTATGCAGTGGAATCACCACGCAGGGGAACTCCGAGCCCTGGCTTTTGTGGATGGATAGCACGTAGGCCAGGGCCAGTTCATCCAGGTCGGTAAAGTCGTACTCCACCAGGCGGTGCTCGAACCGCACGATTAGTTTCTGGTCCTCGCGGTCGATGAAGTCGACCGTGCCCAAGTCGCCGTTGAACACCTCGCGGTCGTAGTTGTTCTCCATCTGGATCACGCGGTCGCCCTGGCGGAAGGTATAGCCTGACCGCTGCACCTCGGGCTTGCCGGACGAGGGATTGAGGGCTTCCTGCAAGATGTGGTTGAGGTTCTTGGCACCGAGTTCCGCCCGATTCATCGGGCTGAGCACCTGGATATCGGCGAAGCGGTCAAAGCCGAACCGCGCGGGGATGCGATCCTTGACCAGCCGCACGAGCAGGTCCTGAATGCCGGCCGGGTCGTTGGCTTCGATGAAATAGAAGTCGGTCAGCTCCTCCGGAGCGGCCAGGTCCGGCACACGGCCCGCATTGATATCGTAAGCGGCCGTGATGATCCGGCTTTCGCTGGCCTGGCGGAAGATTTCGGTCAGCCGCACCACTGGTACCAGGCCCGAGGCGATGATATCGGCCAGCACCGCGCCTGGGCCCACCGAGGGGAGCTGGTCGACGTCGCCCACCAGGACGACGCAGGCTTCCGGCGGGATGGCGCGGAACAGATGGTTGGCCAGCAGCACGTCGACCATGGAACATTCGTCGAGGACGAACAGGTCGCCTTTGAGCGGCCGGTCCTGGTTGCGCTTGAACTGGCCGGAGGTGGGATCGTACTCCAGCAGACGATGCACGGTTTTCGCCACGCGGCCGGTCGTTTCGGCCAGGCGTTTGGCGGCGCGGCCGGTGGGGGCCGCCAGCACGCAGTCGAGCCCCTTGGCGGTGAAGATCTCCAGGATGCTGCGTACGATCGTGGTCTTGCCGACGCCTGGCCCGCCGGTAATGACCAGAAACTTCTGCCGGCAGGCCTGGCGGATGGCTTCACGCTGCCCTTCGGCCAGCGAAATGCCGAGCCGTTTTTCGATCCACGGCAGGGCCTTATCGACATCGACCTTGGGCAGTGGATGCACCTTGCCGGAGGCAATGAACCGGATGCTGTGCGCCACGCCCAACTCGGCCTGGTGCAGTGCGGACAGGTACAGCCACGGTTCGCCGCCGACGTCTTCGCGGATCAGGCTGCCGTCGGCCAGCGACGCGGCAATCGCCTGCTCCACGAGCATCACGTCCACCGCGATCAACTGCACCGTGGCATCGATCACCTGCTGCTCGGGGTAGCCGCAGTGCCCTTCCTCGGCAAAGCGGCGCAACATGTGCCGCAGGCCGGCGCGCACGCGGTGAGGGCTGTCCGGGGCCAGGCCCAGCCGCAGGGCCAGCTCGTCGGCGGTTTGAAAGCCGATGCCCCGCACGTCCTCGGCGAGCTGGTAGGGATTGTGCTTGATGCGGGCAATCGCCTGGTGCCCATACACGCGGAAGATCTGCGTGGCCTTGCCGGAGGTGATTCCGTGCTGGGCCAGAAAGACCATGATCTTGCGGACCTCTTTCTGCTGGGTCCAGCTGGCGATGATGGTCTTGAGGCGGTCGCGGCCGATGCCCTGGATGTACAACAGGTGGTCGGGCGTATTGTCGAAGACTTCGAGCGTGCGTTCCTTGAACGCGGCGACGATGCGGGCGGCCAGCTTGCGGCCAATGCCGCTCACCACGCCCGAGCTGAGATACTTCTCGATGCCTTCGGCCGTGGCCGGCTGCGTGCATTCCAGGTGGCTGGCTTTGAACTGCCGACCATGACGCGGGTCGACGGTCCAGTCGCCGACGGCTTCCACGTTCTCGCCCGGTGAGACCGACGGAACCTCACCCACCACCACAACCAGGTCGCGCTTGCCGCGCGGCTGAACCCACAACACGGCGAAGCCGTTCTCCGGGTTGTGGAAGGCTACGCGATCGACAACACCAGTCAACTTTTCAGGCATGGGGGGCAGAAGGCGGCAAGCGGCAACCATCGAGCGAGCGTCTGGCCCCGGCAGCCGGTGCAGGCCGGGCGCGGGGCCACCGTCATTGTGCCTGAGAAGCCACTGGCTGTCTTTGGGGGCAGCCGCAGAAAACCGCCCGTTTATGCCGCCCGTCGTCGGGGCGCACTAACCTGCCGCCTCCCCACGAGGAGCTAAAAGGTCGCCCTCTCTAGGCTTTCCTTGCGTTCCACGATCTTGCGCTCCAGTTCTTCCAGGGCGTGTTTCTTGGTCTTGAGGGTGTGGGTGATGCCAACCTCTTTGGCTGCCGCGATCGTTTCGTCCTTGTTCAGCCGGCCGCCGATCTTCTTGATTTCCGCAGAAATCTGGGTATAGCTCAAGTCGGCATCGAGCGCCTGTTCGTACAGGGCCAGCAGCTCCTGTGCGGCGGCGGTGACCTTGTCGCGATCGACGGCGGGCCCCTGGGCTTTGCGGCCCCGGCCGCCGGTGGTCGGCACCACGCCGGTCCGCGCATAGGTGTCGGCAGCCGCCAGAAAATCGGCGAACTGTGCGATCGTCATCTCGGCAAAGGGAGCCAGGCCTTGGGCCACGCGGCGCAGTTCGTTGGCGCAGGTCTTGCCGCCTGCGGCTTCCACCGGGCCAGCCAGGTTATCGAAGTAAGACTGGAGTTGGGCCACCTTCATAGAGCCGTATCCTCTGCGATATTTCTTGGGCCAGGTCGCGGAAATGGGCGCCGACGTCGCCATCGGCGGCAAACTCGTGGTTGTTGGCGGCAATGCCGAACTGATTGCTCAGCGGGATCGTGGCGTCGAAGCGGTGCACGGCCTCGCCCCAGGGGCCAACGCACCGGCCGGGCAGGTTATCCCAGACCGGTTGCTGCGCGCTCACCAGGCGGCCGCCATAATAGCGGACCTTGTTGGCCACCAGGCCCAGCACGCGCAGGTCGGGGCACAGCCGGGCCTCGTACTTGAGCATCCGCAGCCAGCCCAGCAGGCGAGGCACCGCGTCGCTCGACAGCGCATCCAGCAGCACCGGCACCAGCACAAAGTCGGCACATGCCAGGGCGTTGATGCAGGCGGCGGACAGCCGCGGAGGGCAGTCGAGCAGGATGTAGTCGTACTTCCGCTGCACCTGGTCGTCGTGCAGCAGACGACGCAAGCGGAACCGCACGTCGTCGTCGGTTTGGCGGAGCAGCCAACGGGTGAGGATGTCGCTTTCGACGTCGTTCAGGCTCTCGCTGGTGGCGATAATTTCGCCTTCGCCACCGTCGATCTGCCTGGCGTACGCCGTGAGATGGTCTGCCGTGGCATTGGGATTGGCCAGCAGTTGCTCAATGCCGTGTTGCTGGCGCCGCAGATCCATGGCCTCGTTGTGAGGCAGGCAAAGGTGCGTCAGCGAGTTCTGGTAGTCCAGATCGATCGCCAGCACACGCTTGCCGGAGTTGAACCACGTGGCGGCCAGGTTGGCGGTAAGCGTGGTCTTGCCGACGCCGCCTTTGAGGTTGACCACGGCAATGATCGGGGCCACGCCGTGAACCAGCGGCCGGAACGACGGCACCTCGCCCTCGGGCGGGGCACGCCACGCGTTGCCGTCGAGTCGGGTGATCGTGTCGAGCAGGCTTTGGGCTTCGTCGCGCTGCTGGATCGCCTGGTCGAGCTTGAGCTGCACCTCGCTGTACTGCGTCGACTGATCTTCGGCCTCGGCCGTCAGTTGGTCGATCCGCCACTGCAAGTGCTGCTGGTCGGACCGGGCTTTCTCCAGCGCCTGCTGTAAGGCGAGTAGCTCGGCTCGGTGCTCTTCAAGATCCTGCGAAAGCACTTCGTTGACGGTGGTGAAGTGCGCTTGCAGGCGGCGACGTTCGGCCTCGGCAGCGTCGCTTGCTCTTTGGGCCCTTCGCAGTTGCCTGGTTAGCTCACTGCAGCGCTCCGTAGCTTGCTCCAATTGACTCTGAAGTTCGGCAACCTTTCGCTCCAGGAGCATCACGCGGCTGCTGTACCAGTTGGTTTCGGTACGCTCCGTTTCAGCCACTTCCTGCCAGTGCTGCGCTTGCTGACGCAGAGCCGGCACTTCGGCTTCAAGGGTTTCCAGTCGCGCTTCGCAACGGGCCGCGTCGAGCCGGGACTGGTGCAGCGCTTGCTCAAGCGCCCGGCGCCGTCGCTGTGCGGGCCGCAGCCAAATCAGCCAGATCAACAAACACGAGACGAAGCCGACAGCGTAGGCAACCACGTGGTCGGCGCCGCGGCGCAGCAGTTCGGCCAGCGAGTCCAGCAGCACACCCACGGTATTTGCCCCCGTGCAGGTGGAAACGTGCAAGCGGAAAAGACGCCCGGGCTGAACCACCCATGCGTAAAGCATATCGGACTCCGCGAATGGGTGGTGAGTTTGAGTGTTGCAGCAGGATGCAGGCGGCGTCAAGCAGCGGGTGCAAGAACGCTGCGATTGCGCTGGTTTGTCTGCGATGGCAGCCGCAGCGACCGAACGTTGGAGTGGTGCCTGCCGGCTGCGACGAGCAAATCGCGCCGGGGTACCAGGTTAGGCTGCCGCGGTATGCCAGGCGGCCACGCAACGGTTAGCAACATCGCCCGCGAGAAGAGCCGTTCAGGTAAACCGTAACGGTGCCTGGGTGTGTGACGCGTGCGCAGAGGCTGCGCTATGGACAAACCCAACCGTGGGAAATTGGCTGCCGGCATCCGTGGCTCAGTCGCCCAGCAGCCAGCGGACGACTTCGGCCACGCCGTGTTGATCGTGGCAGAGCGTGACGCGGTCGGCGGCGGCTTTCACTTCGTCGCAGGCGTTACCCATCGCGACGCCCAGGCCGGCGCCTCGCAGCATCGGGATATCGTTCACGTCGTCCCCCACGGCGCAGATCTCGGCCGGATCGATGCCCCATTCGTTGGCCAGGTTGCTGATGGCCGCCCATTTGCTTGTGCCGGCCGGCAGCAGCTCGCACATGAAGCCGGAGTACATCGGGCTGCGCAGCACGTGGGTTTCGAGCACGCCGGGTAGTTGCTGATGCAGGTGGTGGGCCAGTTCGAGCATTTGCGGACGCGTGCCCATCGCAAACCCGGCAAAGATTCCCGGCGGAGGGCTGGTCATCAGGTCGGGGTAGACACGCTCGCGATTGGGGTTCTTGCGAAAGTACTCGGCCAGCTCCGGCTGCGTGGTGTTGATGTCGACGCAGTAGTAATCGAAGCCTTCGTGGTAGGTATCGGCGTAGAGCACGGCCTCGTAGCCGGCGTCGGCCACCAGGCCCAACATGCGATGCAGCGAATCGCCCTCGAAACTGGCGCAGTACAGCGTGACGTGATCCATCGGCCGCTTGACCAGCGCTCCGCTGGCCGAGATCAGCGGCACGTTCAACCCCAGGGTCTGCACCAGCGGCAACGCCCTGGCATACCGGCGGCCCGTGGCCAGCACGACTTCGATGCCGGCTTGCCGGGCAGCGGCCAGGGCAGCCTTGGTTTCGTCGCTGAGCCGGTCGCGGCTGTCGACCAGCGTGCCATCGATATCGATTGCCAGAAGTCGGTATTGCATCGTGCGGACGGTAGGTGATCGCGTAAGTGGCTTACGGGGTGTGCGAGGCGTGGGGTATGCGGAGCGTGCGGGGAATGCCAACACGGCAACCGTGCGGTTTCTGGTATTATGCCCAGCGCGTGCCGCGTGACAGCCGGGGAGCGCCGCGCAGCTTTCACGGGCTGCCAAGGACGTTCGGGGGGCAAGTTCGGCGTATCGCGTATGGCGGGTTCACACCGGCGCGTTGGCCCTTGTCGGGCGAAAGCCGCTTCTCCATAGTGGCGGAGAAGGCCGCACCGAGTTCGCATTTTTGCGTGGTGCGCGCCACCCGCTGGATATTCGCCGCCGTTCATTCTTGGGAACGCATTTGGAATCCCCGCTGCCAGCTCGCAATCCTTTCGCCACCGCGTTCGTGCGGCCGGGGGCGATGCCGTTTCTGTGGGGCCAGGGCGAATCGCCGCAAACCTTGATCGAGCGGCTGGCCGCCCAGGGCTGGTGGGGGCAGATCGTTGGTCCCCACGGTTCGGGCAAGTCGACGTTGCTGGCCGAGTTGGTGGCCAACCTGCCGGCGGAACAGCGGCCACGCTGCTTGGAACTGCACGATGGCCAGCACGGTTTGGATGTGCCGCTGCGGCGACTGGCCGACGATGGCACAACGCTGATCGTGGTCGACGGATACGAACAGCTCTCGCGCTGGAACCGCTGGCGGTTGCGCCGGTACTGCCGCCGCAAGGGGCTGGGGCTGCTGATTACCGCCCATGCCGATATGGGCTTGCCCTGGCTGTACCGCACCCAGTGCGACCAGGCCATCGCCCTGGCCGTAGTCGAACGGCTCTTGAGCGAACATGCCGACACGATCGACGAGACACTTCGACGCGCGCTCATCGACCACGCGGCGGCCACGTATGCCCGGCATCAGGGCAACTGCCGGGAACTGCTATTTGAGCTGTATGACGTGTACGAAGCTCAAAGGTAATAGGCGTTAGGGCCCCGTTATTGGGCCATGGTTCGGAACGCACGGCTCGCAGAGCCATGGCACGCGCGGTTGTGGCACGCGCACGTGTGGCCGCGAGCGAAGGGCGTCAGTTTTCGTGGTCGGCAGAGCGGCCCCTACTTTACGCGGCAAACTTGATTGGGCCGGTGGGGCATTTGAGCTTGAACAGCCCAAAGACTTCTTCCTGCGTGAGGCCAAGTTTGCGGCCCGGCTCGGTGCCGGAGAAGATCGTCTCGAACAGTTCGCGTTTCTCACGCAGGATCTCGTCGATCCGCTGTTCGATCGTGCCTACGGCCAGAAACCGGCTGACCGTCACCGCCCCAGCGGCGCCGATACGGTGCGCGCGGTTGATTGCCTGGTCTTCAATCGCCGGGTTCCACCAGCGGTCGAACAGGAACACGTACTGCGAGAATTGCAGGTTCAGCCCAACGCCGCCGGCGCCGTAGCTGATCAGCATCACGTGCCGGTTGGGGTTGTTGCGGAACTCTTCGATGATGCCGTCGCGCTTCTTGGGCGGGATCTTGCCGTGGTACTCCAGCGGGTTAAACGCGACGAGTTCCTTGGCGAGCCGCTGGAGCGTCCAAACCCATTGGCTGAATACGATCGCCTTGCGGCCGCTGGCGGCGACTTCTTCGAGGTCGGCTTTCAGGCGGTCGAGCTTGGCGCTTTCACCGGTGGCCGGGTCGAAGTTGGCAATCTGTTTGAGCCGCAACACCAGCTCGAACACGTGCTGGATCGTGGCCGAGTCGCCCATCTCGGTAAGCCGCAGCACGCCTTCTTCCTCGGCCAGGCGGTAGCTTTCGCGCTGCTCGGGGCCCAGGTCGATCTCGACGTCGCGGAACAGCCGCGGCGGCATGTCGGTGAGCACCTTATCCTTGGTGCGGCGCAGCACGTGTTCGCTGGCCGCGTCGCCCAATTGCCGCGGCGTCATGTGGTTGCCGAGGTAGCCGGGCGAGAGGAACTCGAAAATGCCGATCAGGTCCTCGGCGCAGTTTTCGACCGGCGTGCCGGTCAACGCCCAACTGCGGTTGCGCGAAATGCTGCGGACGATCTGCGAGGTGGTGCTGCCGCGGTTCTTGATCCGCTGCGATTCGTCGAGCACCACCAGGTCGAAGTGCCGGTCGGGAGCCAGCACCAGTTCCTGGTCGCGCTGGAGCAGTTCGTAATTGGCGATCTTCACGGGGGCCGGCAGCAGCCATTGGAAACGCCGCTTGGCCTGGTCGCCTTCGATCACCACCACCGGCACTTCGGGAGCCCAAAGCGCGAACTCACGCTTCCAGTTGCTGACCAGCGGCTTGGGGCAGACCAGCAGCACGCTGGATACCTCGCGGCTGTGCAGCAGCAGCCGCACCGAGGTGATCGCCTGCATGGTCTTGCCGAGCCCCATTTCGTCGGCCAGCACGGCCATCGTACGAGGATAGAGAAAGGCGATGCCTTCCAGTTGGTACGGGAACGGCTGGAAGGGGAACGACAGCGACTCGCGCGCCAGCCAGGTTTCAACCGGCGGCTCCAGCAGGTACATCAGCCGGTCTTCGAGCTTGACGATGTCGCGCGGAGGCCGCATCCGCACCCGGCGCGTATCGCGAGCCTGGCCGCCTTCGCTGCTCGGTGTGGCTGGCTTGGGCTGTGGCTTGGGAGGCGGCGGAGGTTGCTGCTGACCGCGTTCCTTGGCCAGCAAGGCTTCGGTCAACGCCGGGAACAAAAAGCTGCGCACCTTCACCGGAGCGCGGCTGATCGGGATGGAAACCACCTTGGGAGCCGCCGCGTTCAGCACGGCCGTGCGCACCTTGAATCGCGGTGCCCGTTGCAGCGCCGCTTGCATGCCCAGCGGGTAAATGTCGCACGGCACGGCCAGTTCGGCGGCGCTATACGAAATGACCTCGGGAGGGCTGATCTCCGGCGGCGGGAGCACATCGGGCGCAGGGCTGAACGCGTCGGCCGGCGTGGGGCCGATGGCGGGATCGGCGTACGTGTCGCGCGGTTCCCAGAAGTTCACGATGGTCCCTTCTCAGGTGGGCGGCGTGCGAAAAAGCGGCGCGTAGTGGGTTTACCGTCGCCGGGCGAACTCGGGCGTACTGGGCAGGTGGTCTGCGAGGCTTTGGTGGGGAGCGTCAGTTGCGGCTGGCTTCGGCAATCGCTTCGCGAATCCGCCCGAACGGTTCCAGCAAATCGAAGTCTTCGGCGACGTCGCTCAATCGGTCGAGGACCAGCTGTTCGTCGGCCGCGCTGGCGGCGTCCACGGCCAGCGGCTGCCGGCCCCAGCCAAACCGCTTGAGAACCGTTTGCGGCGGATCGATCCGCCGGGTGGTCTCGCCGTTGGCCTGCGGTGCGGATTCATCGACGGCCAGCACCAGCGGCACGTCGACATGCTGGCGCGCGGCCAGCACGGCGGCCTGATCGGTGAACACAGCCCGGGGCTTCACGGCTCCCTTGCGAATCAACGTTTGTGCGATCTGCTCGCCGTACAGGTACGGCGCGAGCGTGGGCCCGTAGAGGATCTGCTGGGCTCGATTGGCCTTCACTGGCGTGGTGCAATGGAACTCCAGCGGCCGCCCGATCAGGTTCAGCACCAGATACCCACCGAACAGGCCGTGTTCGGCATCTTCCACCACCGTTAAGAAACCCAAGGCCGGAATTTGGGCCTCTTGCGCCATTCAGATCTCCCTCGTCGGTTCGCTTTTGGGCTGTGCGTAAACGGATGCGGAGTTGGTTCCGGCTGTGTGCAAGCACTGCGAGCAACGGTTGCAAACCGCCGGTGCCAACTCCCTGACAAGAATCGGGCGCAGCGGCGATGGGACTTTATCGTGCCTGCGATAGCAGTGGCGAGAATCCGGGTTTCCGGCCAGGCGGCGGGTAGCGCAGGCCGTCCAAGTAGAGGGCGTGGTGGCTAGCGGCGCCCTGCCAGCGGCGGCGGCAACGCCAGCGTGCGATACGGCCGCGCAAGAGTCGGGCGAGGTTGCGTTGAGATGAACACGGCAGTCGGCGTCGTTGCCGTGCGCGCACGAAAAAGGCCACCGGGCATTTGCCGCCTAGTGGCCTTCAAAGTGGAGGATAGGGGACTCGAACCCCTGACCTTCTGGCTGCCAGCCAGACGCTCTCCCAACTGAGCTAATCCCCCGTAACGATCGGTAATTACTGCCGTTGGAAAGCAGACTTAGAAAATTATCACCCGGTGCCGGTGCTGTCAAGCGGGCTTCAAAAACTGCCCGCCGCAGGTCGAAAACCTCCGGCATTTGCGGGCGAAACCGCCTCTGCTGGCAGGCTGGGCCGATTGCCTTTTGCCGCAATTCGCCCAGTTTACCCCTTCGCCTCAAGGTAGGCTTCAGGTAGGACAGCCCGTAAGCTGGGCTGGTTCGCACCTCGCGAACCGCCGTATGATACCCAGCCAACCCCGGCGCGCCATGCCCGGCTACCAGGGGGATGGCAACCCAGGCGACGGATCGCCCCCCCCGCGCCCGACGAACGTTCCCGCCGCCGTTGGCGACCGTCCCGTCCCGGAAAGGTCGCTCCCACACCAGCCACAAGCAGGGTGGGCTTGGAAGCCGCTACCAGCTTGTCCGGCCGCCTCCGGCCCCCAATCAAGGAACACGCGTGAAACGGCTGCTCATCAACCTGGTAAAGATCGGCATCTCGGTCGCTATCCTGGCTGTGCTGTTCAACGGTGCCCAGGAAAGCCTGAGTGACTTGCGGAACCAGCCCAAGGATTGGAGCCTGCTCGCTCTGGCCACGCTGGTAGGGCTTGGGGCCGTATGCGCGTCGTTCGTCCGCTGGTACTGGCTGGTGCGGGCGCTCGATCTGCCGTTCACGATGCGTGATGCCTTCCGGTTGGGCTTCGTTGGATATCTATTCAACTTTGTCAGCCTGGGCAGCGTCGGCGGCGATTTGTTCAAAGCCGTGTTTGTCGCCCGCGAGCAGCCGGGGCGCCGGGCCGAAGCCGTGGCCACGGTGGTGATCGACCGGATGATCGGTCTGTACTCGGTGTTTCTGGTGGCCTCGGCGGCCATCTTGTGGACCGGCAGCCTGTTCAGCCCGGAGCCGGAGATCCGCCTGATCTGCCAGATCACCGTCGGCAGCACGGTGGCCGGCACGATCGCGGTGGTGATGGTGTTGACGCCTGATATCAGCCGCGGGCGGTTGTCGCGGGCTTTGGCGGGGTTGCCCAAGGTGGGCCCCGTGGCGGTCCGTCTGCTGACGGCCGTGCGGATCTACAGCGAACGCAAGTACGTGCTGCTGGCCTCGCTGCTGATCAGTTTTGTGATCCATGGGCTGTCGACCGGCAGTTACTTCTTGATTGCGATGGCGCTTCCTGGAAACGCCCCCACGCTGGCCGACCACTGTTTGATCGTGCCGCTGGGCATCGTGGCCGGAGCAACGCCGCTGCCGCTAGGCGGCCTGGGCGCGACCGAAGCCTTGGTGGAGTTCATGTACACGCACGTGCCGACGCCTGAACCGGTGCCTGCCGGCGCCGGTTTGCTGGTGTGCCTGACCTACCGGGGCGTTACGATACTGATTGCGCTGATCGGAGCCGTGTACTATGCGGCCAACCGTGCGATGATGGCTCAGGCCGTGCGCAACCAGGCCGCGCGCGAACAGCAGCGGCCGACCGCGACGCCGGCGGCCAGCAACATCTCCCTCAGTGCGTCCGACGAAACGCAGGAAGACCTGCTCGAAGAGCCTGCCGACGCGTCGCTATCGAGCGTTCGCTAAGAAGCTCACTGTTTACGCCGGCTTGTCAGATTACCGCCGGTGGTTCTGCACGGCCTCGTACAAGGCGGCCAGAACGGTGGCCGGGTTCACACCTTGCTGCTCACACACGTAGCGCAGAGACTTGCCGGCGCATGATTGATCGATGCCGAACCGGCGAAACACCGGTTCCGTTTCCGGATGATCGATCAGCCAATCAGGCACCGACGTATCCAGATCGCAGTCGGTAGGTTGCATGTGGTGTTCTCCGCGGCGCGATTGGCCGGTATCTCATGCCCTAATCATATGCGGCAGCCGTGCGGCGACGGCTGGCCGACTGCGTCGCGGGCTCGCGGGATTAACGCTTGCGGTATACCTGTTCGTCGAGCACTTTGCCCGCCAGGTTCTTGATCTGCGCGGTCATCGTGCCGGATTTGCGATCGAACGTCAGCAGGATGTACGAGTCTTCGCTGGCCAGAAACACCGAGTGCGGATCGGGATAGCGAGCACCTTTGCCGCTCAGCGACGTGTTGTAGTACGGGAAGCCGTCGACGACGGCGCGTTCGGCAAAGTATCCAAACCCGGTGATACAGGCGGTGCCGCGGCGGAACAGTTGGTGCCAACGGCCGCCTGCCTGGCTGCGGATGCCGGCATTGCGCTCGTTGTACAGCGTCACCACAAAAGGTGCCGGGTTCTGCATCAGCTTCTCGTACCAGGCCAACTGCTCGGAGTCCGGACCAAACGGGTGGCAGGTCTGCCAGGTGGTACCGAAATCGGAGATATGGTTGAAATCCAGGCCGATAAATCGCACGTCGAATTCCGGCACATTGAAATACCACTTCCATTCTTCGTCGGGCAGCTCGAAGAACCGCCGGAACGCCGTGGCTTCGATATCGTAAACGGGCTCCGCCGGCGGGGCCGTGCCACGCGGCCGAATCTGCCGGTCGTGATTGCCTAACACCGGCATGAACGGCACCGAGCGGAACAGTTCCGGGTAACGTTCGATAAGGGCCACATACGACTGGATACAGTCGGCTTTGCCCTCGCCGCACAACTCGTACACAGAATTGATCTGGTCGCCTCCAGTGAGCAGCAGGTGCGGATCGTCGCGCAAGATCGCCGACAGGTCCGGCTTGCGCTGCCAGTCGGAAGCCACGGCCACGCGGAGCAAGTCGGTCGGATAGGCTTTGAACGTGGCGTCGGCCGAACGCTGATTGCCGGTGCTCACCTGGTAGTGGTAGACAGCGTCCTTGGCGGTCAGCGGGATTTCCACGTGATGGAGCCGCCGGCTGCCTTCCACACGCACGGTTTGATCGTAGTCGCTGGTGAGGCCGTACCGCACGACAGAATCGCCCGGCTTGTCGGTGAGCCAATTGATGACGATCCGGCTGGGATCGTGGCTGCGGTGCGAAAGCCAAATCCGCGTAATCGCGGGAGCGTCTTGCTGCGGCTTGGCCGTGGACTTCGCAGGTTGGCGATCGTCGGCCACAGTCAGTCCGGCGGCAAACATAGTGAAGGTGGCGGCCCACCGAGTCAGCGTTACCATCAAACGCATCATGGCGTACCTGTTCGCGGATAAACTGAGGGGGGCGTGTAGCGTGCTGCCCATCATACCAATGGCGCAGCCGACGTGTCGCTCGAAGCTGTTCAGGTTGACCGCGGACGCAGATGCGAATGCACCGGAGGAAAGCTCATGCGTGCCATGCTGATGAACCAGGTGGTTTCGTTGGCCGAGAACGACGCACCGCTGGCGTACGTGGAAGATTTTCCGGTTCCGGTGCCGGGCCCCGGCGAGGTGCGGATTCGCGTCACGGCATGCGGGGTCTGCCATACCGAGCTGGATGAGATCGAGGGCCGCACGCCGCCTGAGCGGTTTCCCATGATTCCCGGCCACGAGATCGTGGGCTACGTCGATGAGCTGGGGCCCGGCGTTACAAAGCTGCAGTTGGGGCAGCGGGTGGGCGTCGGGTGGATTCACGGTTCCACGGGCGAGCCGGACGAGAACCTCAGCCCGGCGTTTCGCGCCACCGGCCGCGATGCCCACGGCGGCTATGCCGAGTACACGGTGGTCAACGAGTCGTATGCCTACCCGATCCCCGAGGTGTTCTCCGACGCCGAGGCCGCGCCGCTCTTATGCGCGGGGGCGATCGGATATCGGGCGTTGCGGCTTACCGGGCTGGTCGATGGCCAGCCACTGGGGCTGACCGGCTTTGGCGGTTCGGCCCACCTGGTGCTCCAGTTGGTGCGGCATCAGTTTCCCCGCAGCGAGGTCTACGTCTTTGCCCGCAGCCCGCAGCAGCGGCACCTGGCTCTGCAACTGGGAGCAGTTTGGGCGGGCGATACCACGGATCGGGCTCCGGTGCGGCTGAGGGCGATCATCGATACCACGCCTGCCTGGAAGCCGGTGGTGGAGGCGATGGCGAACCTGGCTCCCGGCGGCCGCCTGGTGATTAACGCCATCCGCAAGGAGGAGGCAGACAAGGCCTGCCTGTTGGATCTCAGTTACCACGACCACTTATGGATGGAGCGGGAGATCAAAACGGTAGCAAACATCACGCAGTTTGACATTCGCGAATTTCTGCCGGTTGCGGCGTCCGTACCGCTGATGCCGCATGTGACGACGTACCCGCTCGCGGCCGCGAACCAGGCCCTGGTGGAGCTGAAGCGGGGCTCGGTTGCCGGCGCTAAAGTCTTGTTGATTAACGACTAATTGCGAATGGCCCCCGGTGCCGCGAGTTGCCCTGCCCGGCCGGCTTCGACTGCCAACTGCCAATTTGGCAGAAAACGGCCGGGTGGCGTCGAGCGGGCTCTGGATCGACGTGGTTCTTCGCAAGCATTTATGCCACTTGTGCTTGCAGCCAATTTTTGCTCCCGGCGCGCAGTTTGCTGACCTTGCCGGGGCCGGCTGTTGCGTGCCGAAAGTGTTCGGGGTACGTCCCGATTTGACAGGCTTCTATCGCCAGCGGCAGACTGGCGGACTCGGCCAAGCCTGGCATGCGACGGCGTCCTGGCAGGCACCAGACAATCTTGGTCGGGCGTGTCGCAGCGGCGGTCGCCGCGCGGCTGCCGGCCCATTGAAATGCGAAATGCCGTAGGCCCAATTTGAGGAGGAATCCACGGTGGCAAAACAAATGGTGTTCGACGAAGAGGCTCGCCAAGCGCTGGCGGCTGGCGCCTCGAAACTGGCCCGGGCGGTGCGCAGCACGCTCGGACCGCGCGGCCGTAATGCCGTGTTGGACAAGGGTTGGGGCTCCCCCAAGGTCACCAAAGACGGCGTGACCGTGGCCGAGGACATCGAGCTGGAAGACCCGTATGAGAACCTGGGTGCTCAGTTGATCAAGGAAGCCGCCAGCAAGACCAACGAGGTGGCCGGCGACGGCACCACCACCGCCACCGTGTTGGCCGAGGCCATCTACCGCGAAGGCCTGAAGATGATCGCCGCCGGCGCCGATGCGATGGCCCTCTCCCGCGGCATCAACGCCGCCGTGGAAGTCGTGGTCGATGCCATCGGCAAGCTGGCCACCAAGATCAACGAGAAGAACAAGACCGAGATCAAGCAGATCGCCACGATCGCCGGCAACAACGATCCGGCCATCGGCGACGTGCTGGCCGAGGCCTTCCTCAAGGTCGGTAAGGACGGCGTGATCACCGTCGAAGAAGGCCGGCAGTCGGAAACTCGCGTCGACGTTGTCGAGGGTATGCAGTTCGATCGCGGCTACCTGTCGCCGCACTTTGTCACCGACGAAGACAACATGGAAGCGGTCCTCGACGACTGCTACGTGCTGCTCTTCGAAGAGAAGATCAGCAGCGCCAAGAGCCTGGTGCCGCTGCTGGAGGCCATCAGCCGCAGCGGCAAGCCGCTGCTGGTCATCGCCGAGGACGTGGAGGGCGAGGCCCTGGCCACGCTGGTGGTGAACAAGATGCGCGGCATCATCAAGGCCTGCGCCGTCAAGGCCCCCGGTTACGGCGATCGCCGCAAGGCCATGATGGAAGACATCGCCATCCTCACCGGCGGCAAGGCCATCTTCAAGGACCTGGGTATCGAGCTCGAGTCGGTCAAGCTGGAAGACCTGGGCCGCGCCAAGAAGATCATTGTCCGGGCCGAGGAAACCATCGTGGTCGGCGGCCAGGGCGAGAAGAAGGCGATCGAGGGCCGGGCCGAGCTGATCCGTCGCGAGATCGAGACCACCGACAGCGAGTACGATCGCGAGAAGCTCCAGGAGCGGCTGGCCAAGCTGGCCGGCGGCGTGGCCCAGATTAACGTAGGCGCCGCCACCGAAACCGAGATGAAGGAGCGCAAGGCCCTGATCGAGGACGCCAAGGCCGCTACCCAGGCTGCCCTGGAAGAAGGTATCGTGCCCGGCGGTGGCGTGGCTCTTATCCGTGCCGGCAAGGCCCTCAAGAACCTCAAGCTGGAAGGCGACGAGGCTCTGGGCGCCAAGATCATCGAGAACGTGCTGGATTACCCGCTCCGCTCGATTGCCGAGAACGCCGGCCTGGACGGCGCCGTGGTGGTGAACCGCGTGCGTCAGCTCAAGGAGAAGAACGAAGGCTACGATGCCGACAAGGATCGCTACGGCGACATGCTGAAGTTCGGCGTGATCGATCCGGCCAAGGTGGTGCGCACCGCGCTGCAGAACGCCGCCAGCGTGGCTTCGCTGCTGCTGACCACCGACTGCATGATCACTGAGATTCCCAAGGACGAGTCCGACGACGACCATGATCACCATGACCACCACGGCATGGGTGGCATGGGCGGCATGGACTTCTAGTCGGCCGGCCCCGCATACCTTCGGCACATCGGCCGGTGTTCGGCCGGTGTGCCGGCCCTTGCGGCCGGCTGCCGCCCGTGGCTGACACTGGTACGTCTGACCTCGTTACGTTGCGTACATCCCTCCAACACCAAATACCTTGAAGGAACAAGCCAATGAATCTGCGTCCTCTGGAAGATCGCGTCGTCGTCGAACCCCTGCCCGCTGAAGAGAAGACCGCTGGCGGCATCGTGCTGCCGGACGCCGCTCAGGAGAAGCCGCAGCGCGGCACCGTGGTGGCCACGGGCCCGGGCCGTCTGCTGGACAGCGGCGAGCGCGGTCAGATGTCGGTTGCCAAGGGCGATGAGGTGATCTACGGCCGCTACGCCGGCAGCGACGTCGAAGTGAACGGCAAAGAGTACAAGATCATGCGGGAGACCGACATCCTGGCCAAGGTCGTCAAGTAGTTCGACTGTTCCCCGGCCAGAACTGTCCGCGTCCCGTACCCATCGATCGCAGAGATATAGGAGCCGCTAACCGTGGCTAAGCAACTTCTGTTCGACCACCACGCCCGGGCCAAGATGCTCCAGGGCGTGAACAAGCTGGCCGATGCCGTGGCCGTGACCATGGGCCCCACCGGCCGCAACGTCATCATCAACAAGTCGTTCGGCGGCCCGACCGTCACCAAGGACGGCGTCACCGTCAGCAAGGAAATCGAGCTGGAAGACCGCTTCGAGAACATGGGCGCCAAGCTCGTGAACGAAGTGGCCTCCAAGACCTCGGACGTCGCCGGCGACGGTACCACCACCGCCACCGTGCTGGCCCGGGCCATCTTCGAGGGCGGCCTGCGGAGCATTGCCTCGGGCTGCAACCCGATGGCCGTCCGCCGCGGTATCGAGAAGGCTGTCGAAGCCGCTGAAGCCAAGCTCCGCGAGCTGGCCAAGCCGGTCGACAGCAAGGAAGAGATCGCCCAGGTCGGCGCCATCAGCGCCAACAGCGACCGCGTGATCGGCGACCTGCTGGCCGACGCCTTCGAGCGTGTGGGCCGCGACGGCGTGATCACCGTCGAGGAAGGCAAGGGCACCGAGACCACGCTGGAGCTGGTCGAGGGCATGCAGTTCGACAAGGGCTACATCTCGCCGTACTTCATCAACAAGCCGGCGGAGATGCAGTGCGTCTTGGAGAACGCCTACATCCTCATCCACGAGAAGAAGATCAGCAACCTCCGCGACCTGATCCCGATCCTGGAGCAGGTCAGCCAGGTGGGCAAGCCGCTGCTGATCATCGCCGAGGACGTGGAAGGCGACGCCCTCACCGCCCTGGTGGTGAACAAGCTCCGCGGCGTGCTCAACGTGTGCGCTGTGAAGGCGCCGGGCTTTGGCGATCGCCGTAAGGCCATGCTGGGCGACATCGCCGTGCTGACCGGCGGCACGTTGATCAGCGAGGACCTGGGCCTGAAGCTCGAGAACCTCACCCTCAAGCATCTGGGCCAGGCCAAGCAGATCACCGTCGACAAGAACTCGACCACGATCGTGCAGGGCGCCGGCAAGCAGGAAGAGATCCAGGCTCGCGTCAAGCAGATCCGCAACCAGCGGGAAGCCACCGACAGCGAATACGATCGCGAGAAGTTCGACGAGCGGTTGGCCAAGCTGACCGGCGGCGTGGCGATCATCTCGGTGGGCGGCAGCACCGAGGCCGACATGAAGCAGCGCAAAGCCCGCGTGGAAGACGCCCTGCATGCTACCCGCGCCGCGGTTGAGGAAGGCATCCTGCCCGGCGGTGGCGTGGCGCTGTTGCGTTGCCAGGATGCAATCGCCGCCCTGAAGCTTAAGGGCGACGAGGAAGTGGGCGCCGAGATCGTCCGCCGGGCTTTGGAAGCCCCCATGCGTCAGATTGCCGACAACTGTGGCATCGATGGCTCGGTAGTGGTGGACGAAGTTCGCCAGAAGCCGACCACCCACGGCTACGACGCCTACGCCGGCCAGTACGTGGACATGTTCAAGGCGGGTGTGATCGACCCGCTGAAGGTGGTTCGCAGCGCGTTGTCCAACGCCGCCAGCATCGCCGCCCTGATGCTGACCACCGAGTGCATGGTCACCAACCTGGAGAAGGAAGACAAGGCTCGCCGTCCCGAAGGCGTCGTCCGGTAACGACGTCGTCCGGTAACGGCCTTGTGCCGGTAACTGGCCCGGCAAACGCCGCAGACGTTGCAGGACCGTCCGAAACAGTGGCGGCAGGCAACGGGGGCGTTTGGCGGCAAACAAGTCGCTTACAACGGGCCACTTCGGGCTGGCTGCTCGGAGTGGCCCGTTTTTCAGCGCTAGGTGCCAAACCGCGCGCCAGCAGCTAGCGCCGAGGGCGAGTTGTGTGGCTAGTGCCGGTGGAGCACCAGGCACCTCCCCCCACGAACCCGGAGTAAACTTCCTGGCCCCACCAGACGGCAAACACGCCCGAACCAGGGGCGGCCGTACTGGCAAAAACAGGGGCATACGCAATGCACCCGGCCGAGTATAAATAACAGCTACGGGCCGTTTTGCGGCGCGGCACCGCTTGCCGGCGCAACCAGCCGCGGCCAGCCCTGCAACCCAAAGCAATTCACCAGACCATGGCGACGATGTCAGCCAAACGCTGTTATTACGAAGTGCTCGGCGTGGAGCGCACGGCTTCGCTCGACGAGATCAAATCGGCCTACCGCAAGCTCGCCATCAAATACCACCCCGACAAGAACCGCGGCGACAAAGAAGCGGCCAAGCGGTTCAAAGAAGTGTCCGAGGCATTTGAAGTCCTCAGCGACGCCGAAAAGCGAGCTCGCTACGATCGCTACGGCCACGCCGGCGTGGGTGCCGGAAGCAGCCGCCAGGTCGACCCCAACGACCTGTTCCGCAGCGTGTTCGGCAGCTTCTTTGGCGCCGACTTGGACGAATACTTCAGCGGAGGCGGCACCCGGGTCCAACGCGGCGCCGACGTCAGTTGCAAGGTGCAACTCGAACTGTTCGAGGCCGCGCGAGGCGTCAAAAAGACCGTGCGGTTCCGCCGCCGTGAACGCTGCGAGGAATGCCAGGGCAGCGGCGCAGCGCCTGGCACCAAGCCCGAGACGTGCAGCTACTGCGGCGGCAACGGCCGGGTCCGGCAGCGGCTGGGCATCTTCGACATGACCACCGATTGCCCCGCGTGTCACGGCGCAGGCGAGGTGATTCGGCACGGCTGCAAGAAGTGCCGCGGCCAGGGCCTGGTGGAGCGGACGGTCGAACAGGAAGTGCGCATTCCCGCCGGCGTTGACGAGAATACCCGGTTGCGGCTGGAAGGCGAGGGCGACGCCAGCCCCAACGGCGGTCCCAACGGCGACTGCTACTTGTTCTTCCAGATCAAGCCGCACCCGCTGTTCGAGCGTGACGGGCAGCACCTGATTTGCCAGGTGCCGATCACGTATCCGCAGGCCTGCCTGGGTGCGACCATCGAAGTGCCCACCCTGGAAGGCAAGGAGAAGATGGAGATTCCCGCCGGTACGCAATCCGGCGAGGTGTTCCGGCTCCGCGGCCGCGGCATCCCCAGTCCTCGTGGCGGCCGCACCGGCGATTTGCTCGTGCAGATCGTGATCGAAGTGCCCAAGCACGTGACCAAACAACAAGAGGAACTGCTGCGGCAGCTCGACGAGTTGGAGGAGCAGCACGCTTCGCCTCGCCGCAAGGGCTTTCTGGAGAAGCTGCGAGACTTCTTCGTGCCCGGCGAAGAAGAGGCCGCGCAGTAGCCACCGCCGTACAATGCCACAGGCCCGCGCGCCGGTTCCAGCCCGCGCGGCCCCAGGGCAAAAGAACAACCGGTATCCGAGAACTTTCAGCGGCCAGGCAGCCGCCCTCGCCGCAGTCATTAACCACCAAGCATGACAGCGATGCAAACTCCCGAGGAGCAGAACCGCAGCGACGCGACTCAGGCCGATCCGCAGTCGCAACCGCAGGATGCCCAGCAGCCGCAGCAGGCCGCTGAGCCGTCGCAGGGTGCCGAAGGCGCGGAGCAGACGGCGGGCGCCGAGCAGGTTGTGGAAAGCCTGCGCCAAGAGCTGGCCGCCGCCCAAGATCGGTCCTTGCGCTTGCAGGCCGAACTGGAGAACCTGCGCCGCAGGCATGCCCGCGAGCTGCAAGACCTGCAGAAGTACGCGCCGCTGCCGCTGGTGAAAGATCTGCTGAGCGTGCGCGACAACTTGCAGCGGGCGATCGAGGCCGCCGAGAAGCTCAACGAAGCCAGCGCCCTGCTGGAAGGCGTGCGGCTGGTCGCTACCCAACTGGATAACGTGTTCCAGCAGCACGGCATCCAGGAGATCGCGGCCGTTGGCGAGCCGTTCAACCCCGAACGGCACGAAGCCATCAGCTCGCAGCCCAGTGCCGAGCATCCCGCCGGCACCATCACCGCACTGGCGCAAACCGGGTTCATGCTGCACGACCGGGTGGTCCGCCCTGCCCTGGTGATGGTTTCCAGCGGTCCGCCCGAAGAAAGCTAGCGGCGGCGATCGCGCGGATACCGCCGCGTCGCGCAGTTGCACGGTGCGGCCGCGCACGTTCCGCCGCACCCCCCGGTACCCTACCGCGATTGGTCATGCCCCCGGCGGTTCGTTCCTCGGTTCCCGCAGGAATGAACTCCGCCAGCCATCCCCCGCACGATTCACCGCAACCCCAGTTGCCTTCCCGCAACACGTGTCGATCCCCTGAGGTTATCCATGCCCACTTACGACTATGTTTGTGACGCTTGTCAGCACGAGTTTGAGCTGTTCCAGAGCATGAAGGACGACCCGATCCGCAAGTGCCCCAAGTGCAAACGCCTGAAGTTGCGGCGGCTGTTCGGCACGGGCGCGGCCGTGGTGTTCAAGGGATCGGGCTTCTACCAGACGGACTACCGCAGCGAGAGCTACAAGAAGGCGGCCGCGGCCGACAAGAAGGCCGAAAGCGGCGGCTCCTCCGATAGCGGCAGCAAGAGCTCGTCGAAGGACTAAAGCGGCGCAGCGAGCACGGCGCGGCGGCTTGGTTGCATCGCCGCGCCGTCCGGCTAACAATGGCGCTCGTGTTGCCACGTTGTAGCCGGAGAACGCCGCCATGAAGCCGCATGCTGTTCCGGGACACGCCGGAAAGCCCCGCACGATGTTGCCGGTCGCCGCCGGTTGCCTGGCCGTTGGAGTTCTGCTGGGCCTGGTAGCGGCGGCCCCGGCCGGCGAAACGGCGCTGGCCGGGAGCCGGCCCAATATCGTGCTCGTGATGACCGATGACCAGGGCTACGGCCAAATAGCCGCACACGGTCATCCTTTTCTCCAAACGCCCAATCTCGACCGGCTGTACCACAGCAGCACGCGGTTTACCCGCTTCCAGGCCGATCCCACCTGTGCGCCTACCCGCTCGGCGCTGATGACCGGGCGTTACCCGTTCCGCAACGGTGTCACGCACACCATTCTTGAGCGCGAGCGGATGACGCTGTCGGCCACCACGGTGGCCCAACTGCTCAAGCAGGCCGGTTACACCACCGGCATCTTCGGTAAATGGCACCTGGGCGATGAAGCCGCCTACCAGCCCGAGAAACGCGGCTTCGACGAAGTCTTCATCCACGGCGCCGGCGGCATCGGCCAGGCCTACGAGTGCAGTTGCGCCGACGCACCCGGCAACACGTACTTTGACCCGGTGATCCGCCACAACGGCCGCTTCGTCAAAACGCAGGGCTTTTGCACCGACGTGTTCTTCACCCAGGCGCTGGGCTGGATCAAAGCACAGCGCGACAGCGGCCGGCCGTTCTTCGCCTATATCACGACCAATGCCCCGCACGGCCCGTACCAGGCGCCGGAACGCTATACCCGGCGGTTTAAACAGATGGGGCTGACCAATGCGGCCGCGGGCTTCTTTGGCATGATCGAGAACATTGATGACAACGTCGGCCAGCTGCTCGAAAAGCTCGACGCGTGGAACCTGAGCGAGAACACGCTGCTGATCTTCCTTTCCGACAATGGTACCACGGGCTTGGGACGGCCCGGCCTGGGCACCGGCCCCGACGGCAAACCGCTCACCATGTACAACGCCGGGATGAAGGGCCTCAAAGGTTCGCCCGACGAGGGCGGCACCCGCGTGCCGGCTTTCTTCCGCTGGCCGGCCAAGCTCGAAAGCGGGCGGGAGATCCCCACGGTGGTAGCTCATATCGACATGCTGCCCACGCTGGTGGAGATCGCCGGAGGCAAGGTGCCGGAGGAGCTCCAGGTCGATGGCCGCAGCCTGGTGCCGCTGCTGGAAGGAAGCCAGACGGCATGGCCTGACCGCTACCTGTTCTTCCACGTGGGCCGGTGGCCGAAGTTCGCGGACCCTGAGCAACACCGGTACGATCGCTGCGCCGTGCGCAGCCAACGGTTCCGTCTGGTGAACCACGCGCAGCTTTACGACATGGAGCAGGATCCGGGCCAGACCGCCAACGTGGCCGACAGGCATCCCGAGGTCGTCGAGGCCATGCGCAAGGCATACGACGCCTGGTGGGAAAGCATCAAGCCGCAGTTGGTCAACGAAAAGGTGCCCGATGCCCCCGAGCGGCCGTATCACGTGTGGTACGAGAAACAGCTTCAAACCGAGGGCATTCCCGCGTGGCAGCCGCCCGAGCTGTAATGAGCCCAGCCGGCAAAACCTTTCCTGGCAACGAAGGATGGATGCCTGGTGACCAGCGGCCGCGTGTTCTGGTTGTTTGAGTTTCCGACGCTCTTGGGCGGCGAGCGGTCGCTGCTGTCGAACCTGCCGGCGCTGCGGCAGCGCGGTTACGCCCCCGAGGCCGTTTGCCCTGCCGATGGTCCCCTGGCCGACGAACTGCGGCGGCTCGATGTGCCGCTGCACCCCATCGACTGGCGTCCTGTTGGTTCGGATCGCCGCCGTGATTTGACCGAGCTGCGCGGGGAGCTGGCGGCGCTACTGGCCGCACAGCGGCCCGACCTGGTCCATGCCAACAGCCTCTCAATGAGCCGCCTGGCCGGCCCGGTCGTGCGACAGCTCCGCCTGCCGGGGTTGGGCCACTTGCGCGACATCGTCGGCCTGAGCCGCCAGGCGATTGCCGATCTCAATGCTTGGGATCGGCTGCTGGCCGTGTCGGAAGCGACGCGGCAGTTCCATATCGCGCAAGGCCTCGACGCCGACCGCTGTTATGTAGCCTACAACGGCGTGGACCTGGAAACGTTCTGCCCTCGCCCGTCCTCGGGCTGGCTGCGCCGCGAATTGGGGCTGCCGGACAACGTGCTGCTCATTGGTACCGTGGGGCAGTTGGTGCTCCGGAAGGGGCACGACATCCTGGTTGCGGCCGCCGCGCAATTGGCTCCGGCCTGGCCGCAGACGCATTATGTTTTTGTGGGCGAGTGTCCTTCGCAAAAGGCTGAGTCGCAGACCCACTACCAGGCACTTCGGGCGGCGTTTGAACGCGAGCCGCTTGACGGGCGAGGGCACTTCCTGGGGCCACGGGCCGACGTGCCGCGGCTGCTCAACGAGTTCACTCTGCTGGTTCATCCTGCGCGGCAGGAACCGCTGGGGCGGGTGTTGCTGGAATCGGCCGCAGCAGGCGTGGCGGTGGTGGCCACCGCAGTCGGCGGAACAGAAGAGATCTTTCCGGAGCCGTCGCAGTCGGCGTGCCTGGTCCCGCCCGACGATCCGGCCGCTCTCGCTGCGGCCATCGAACGGCTCCTGGCCGATCCGGCACGCCGCCAGGAGCTGGGCCGGAAGGCTCGGCTACGGGCTGAAGCAGCCTTCTCACGTCAACGCGCGGCACAAACCCTGATCGCCCATTACGATGCGGTGTGCGGCCGCGGCGGCCGGGATTAGCCGCTCTGGGGTGAAGGCATCTCAAGTGTCGCGTGATCTGCGCGCTTTATGAAACCTGGAGGGAGGTCAGCCGGGCGAGCTTCCGCCGGTCTTGGCCGGAAACTGCTGCAGGACTTGCAACTCTGGAAAATCCGGATGTTTGCGCTGATGGCTCAAAAGGGGGCCCGCAGTGCGACGATTTCCCTTCCGACACTAAATGCTTTCCTGGGTGTCGCATCTTAGCTATTTTGTATGGTCCCGCACCACCTTGTAGCAGGTGCCGGCGGGGGCGCCTGTGGAAGGGAGCTTTCCACAGCCAAGGCTGAGTTTTGCGGCTGATCCATCCCAAGTTGACTCCACGATGGCTATTGTCCGCCTCCGGGTTTGGCTGGCTAAATGGGAGTTCGCCAGTGGCTGCGGGAGTGCGGGCAGCACATAGGGTCCTGGTATGTCTACGTTGGCGTCTTCTCGTGCCCAGAAGTCGGCAGCTTCTGAGGGGCAGGCTTTCTCCATCCGGCAGGCCCGGTTGATCATCGGTGACCTGTTTGCGCGCCGCCCGGCCCTCTACGCCGCCGATCTGCTGATCACGCTCGCAATTGGTTATCCGTGCGTGATTTACTTCATGGAGCCGGGCTGGCACTGGACGCAGGTGCTGGCGTTCATCGTGGGCGGTTTGGCGCTGTTCCGCGCCGGCTCGTTCATCCACGAGATCGTCCATATGGGCCAGGGCGTGATGACGCCGTTCAAGGTGCTGTGGAACCTGTGCTGCGGCATTCCGATGCTGATGCCCTCGTTCTTGTACGAGTGCCACATCGACCATCACGCCGTGCCGCACTACGGCACCGGCCGCGACGGCGAATACCTGCCGCTGGGCCGCGGCCCGGTGCGGCGGCTGTTCGGTTATTTGCTGCAGATTGCCGTGCTGCCGGCCTTGGCGTTTTTCCGCTTCTTTTTGCTGACGCCGATCAGCTTTTTGCATCCCAAGCTGCGTCGCTGGGTGCTGGAAAACGCCTCCAGCTATGTGATGAACCCCGAATACAAGCGGCAATTGCAGCCGGGCCAGCCGCACGCCTGGTGGGCCTGGGCCGATATTGCCTGCTGCCTGCGGGCCTGGGCGATGTTCCTGGCTCCGATTGTCGGCGCCGTGCCGTTCTCGCGCTGGGGCTGCCTGTACCTGATCGCCATGTACGTGATCGGCCTGAACTGGACGCGGAACCTGGTGGCCCACCATTACCGCAACGACGGCAAGCCGATGAGCCACGAGGAACAGCTGACCGACTCGATCAACATCACCGGCCACCCGCTGTGGACCGAGCTGCTGTTCCCGCTGGGCCTGCGGTATCACGCCCTGCACCACCTGTTCCCGGGCATCCCGTACCACAACCTGGGCAAGGCCCACCGCCGGCTGGTGGCCGATTTGCCGCCGGGCTCGCCGTACCACAGCACGATCCGGCCCAACTTCTTCGTGGCCCTGCGTGAGCTGTGGCACGATGCCAAGACGGGCGGCGGCCAGGCTGCGTAAAGCCGCAGGCCGGGCGCACGCCCCGCAGCGACGGAACCAACCGGACAAACACAAAAGGCCCGGGTGCCATGCACCCGGGCCTCTTTTTGGGTTCGATCGACTTGGGAAGGTTCCGTTTGCGTCGTTCTGGCGGCTCGAAGTATGCCGCAAAACGGCCTGAGCCGCCGACGGCTTAGGCGATGATCTCTTCGACCACGCGGCCGCCCTCGGGACCGGTCAGCCGGTGCTTGCGGCCGCCGTACTCGTAGGTCAGGTCGTTGGCGGGCAGGCCCAGCAGGTGCAGGATCGTGGCGTGCAGGTCGCGGAAGTGGACCTTGCCTTCCACGGCCACCGAACCGGTTTCGTTCGTCTTGCCGTGGACGTAGCCGCCCTTGACGCCGCCGCCGGCCAGCCAGAACGTGAAGCCGCGGTAGTTGTGGCCGGTGTCGTCCTTGCCGTCGTCCGGAGTGAGACCCGGCCGGCCGAACTCGCCGCCCCAGACCACCAGGGTGTCTTCGAGCAGGCCCCGCATCCGCAGATCGTCGAGCAGGGCGGCGATGGGGGCGTCAACGGCTTCGCAGTTGGCCTTCAGGTCGCGGCGGTGGTTCTGGTGCTGGTCCCAGCTTCCCTGGTTCACTTCCACGAACCGCACGCCGGCTTCGAGGAATCGCCGGGCCAACAGGCATTGCCGGCCAAAGTCGGAGTTCCGCGACACGCCAACCGTCTTTTGTTTGCCAACGCGGTAACGATCGAGCGTTTCCTGCGTTTCGTTGCTCAGGGCGAGGATCTCCGGCGCTGCCGCCTGCATCTGGAAGCCCAACTCCATCGACTGGATCACGCTTTCCAGATTCGCATCGTACGGACGGTCGGCGAAGTGGTTCTGGTTGAGCATCTGCACGAGGTCCAACTGCCGCCGTTTGGCCGCCAGCGGCAGGTGGTCGCTGGCCACGTTGTTGATGGTGGCTTTGCTCATCGGCTCGCCGTTCACGCCGATCGGCGTGCCGTTGTAGATGGCCGGCAGAAACGCGCTGGAGTAGACCGAGCTCTTGGAGGTGTTGAAGCTGATGAAGCCCGGCAGGTTCTGGTTCTCGGTGCCCAGGCCGTACATCACCCACGAGCCCAGGCTCGGCCGTTCGCGGAGCCGGTCGCCGGTGTGCAGTTGCAGGAACGATTGGGCGTGGATGCCGGTATCGGCATACATGCCGTTGAGGATGCACAGTTCGTCGGCGTGGCGGGCGGTCTCAGGCATCAGTTCCGAGATCCACAGCCCACTCTCGCCGTGCTGCTTAAACTTGAACACCGAGCCGGGGTGCGGCTTTTTGCCGGTCTGCGGCTTGTAGTCGAAGGTGTCCAGGTGGGCCGGGCCACCGCTCATACACAAGAAAACAACTCGTTTGGCCTTGGGCGCAATGGACGGAACCTTAGCGGCCAGGGCACTTTTGGCCGAGGGACCAGCCGGGGCGGCTGCTGCCGGCTTGCCAACCAGCGCTTGCAGCGCCAGGTAGCCAAAGCCGCACGAGACCGTTTGCAACATGCTGCGTCGCGATAGTTGCATGGTGAAGTTCCTCTATTGGAATGACGCCAACGCCGCGGACAGCCCCCTGGAGGCCACGTGCTGCAGCCGTTTGGTGTTCAAATCCCGTTAAAGCGGTGTGAATCCCGCGATTGATTCCACTCAATCCACGTACCGGAACTCGTTGGCCATCAGCAGCGCCTGGCAAAGCGCGGCCCAGGCCTTCTCCTCGGACGATACCTGCGACTTCACTTCGTCGACCAATTGCACGGCCGCAGTGACTTCTTCCGCCCGAGGTTCGCGGCCAAGCGCCCGTTTCCAGGCCACGGTCACGCGGTGCTGGGCATCGCTGCCGGAGGCCATAACCTGCTGGGCAAACGCGGCCGACTGATCGACCACGAACGGATTGTTGAACAGGTGCAGCGCGTGGGCCGGCACCGTGCTTTCGTCGCGGCGGCTCACCACCGAGGTGAACTCGGGCAGGTTGAACGCCGCAAGTTCCGGCGGCGGCGAGTGCCGCAGGTAGCACAGGTACACGCTACGGTGGCTGCTGGGCTCGTGCAGGTTGCCGGCCCGGTTCACCAGGATGTCGCGGTGCCCGATCAGCGAGCCTTCACGCGGCTGGAGGTTCAACTGGCCGCTGGCCTGGAGCATGGCGTCGCGCAGGGCCTCGGCTTCCAGGCGGCGGCGGTTGTGCCGCGCGTGCAGCAGGTTCAGGGCGTCGGCCTCGAACAACGCCGGATCAGCGTGACTGTCGAGCTGATAGGTTCGGCTCAGCACAATCTGGCGGATCATCTGCTTGATCGACCAGCCGCTGCGGCGGAACCGCACGGCCAGGTGGTCCAGCAGTTCCGGATGCGTGGGCCGCTCGCCGTACTCGCCAAAGTCATCGGGCGTGCGGACGATGCCGTCGCCAAACAGGTACAGCCAGAGCCGGTTGACCATCACCCGGGCGGTAAGCGGATGATCCGGATGCGTCAGCCATTGGGCCAACTGCAAGCGGCCGCTCTGTTGGGGATCGACTTCGATCGGGCTGGAAAGCGACACGACCGAGAGGAAGCCCCGCGGCACTTCGGCGCCGAGCTTGTTCGACTCGCCGTTGATGTTGATCTTGGCGTTAACCGGCTTCTTCTTGTCGCGAAGGCCCATGGCCAGCGGGGTGCCTTCGGGCCACGGTGGCTTGGGCACCGGGCGGGGCTGGCCGGTGTTGGAGTTGAGCACCAACACGGTTTCGACGAAGCCGGGCGGAGGCGGAATGTACCGGGCTGCCTTCAGCACGTGCAGGTCGGTCTTGGGGGCGGTGAGCCCTTCGTTGGCCGCCAGGCCCCACATCGTGTCGCTGCTCATGAAGATGCCCGCCAGCGCGTAATAGTCGCGGGTGGGGATCGGGTCGAACTTGTGATCGTGGCAGCGGGCGCAGGCGACACTCAACCCCAGGAAGCCGCGGCCGATCACGTCGATCTGGTCGGCCACGACGTCCATGTCGAAGTTGGCGTTCATCGCCTTGGCAGGCTTGGAGCCCATCGCCAACAGACCCGTGGCGATCACCTGCCGGTCGTACTGCTCCGGCGTGTCGTAAGGCAGGAGGTCGCCGGCGATCTGCTCGGTGATGAACCGATCGTACGGCGTGTCCTCGTTGAACGCGTTAATGACGTAGTCGCGATACCGCCATGCGTGCGGGAAGGTGGGGTTTCGGCCCAAGCCGTCGTTCCCGTTGGATTCGCCGTAGCGGGCGACGTCGAGCCAGTGCCGGCCCCAACGCTCGCCAAACTGCGGGCGGGCCAGCAGGTCGTCAACCACGCGTTCCACGGCCGCCTGGCCATGCTGGCGGTAGTCGGCCTTGAACGCCTCGATCTGCTCGAACGTGGGCGGCAGGCCGATGAGGTCGAAGTACAGCCGGCGAATCAACCGCTCGGGCGGAGCATCGGCGGCAGGCTTTAGGCCCTCGGCCTCGATGCGGGCGAGGATGAACTGATCGATCGGATCGCGCGGCCAGGAACGGTCTTTGACTTCGGGTAGCGGCGGATCAAGGATCGGCTTCAGCGACCAGAGATCGGTTTCGACGGTGTCCTTTTTTTCGTTTTGGGGCTGCGCTGATTCGTTGCGGGGATCGGGTGCCCCCATCTCGATCCACTTCACGAAATCGTTGACCACCGACTCCGGCAGCGGGGCATCGGGTGGCATCTCCAGGCCTTCGTACTTCAGAGCCTGGACGATCAGACTTTCGTCCGGTTTGCCGGCAACCACGGCGGGCAAGCCCGACTGCCCGCCGCGCCGCATGCCGTGCATGCTATCGAGCCGCAGTTTGCCGCCGACCTCGGCGGCGTCTTCGGCGTGGCACTCGTAGCAGTGCTTGGCCAGGATGGGGCGAATCTTGGTCTCAAAGAACGCAATGCCTTCCCGAGTGGGAGGAGCTGCCTGGGCCGCAGATAATTGGGCCGCGACGAGGGCCGCGATAACCGTCTTGGAGATCAAGCGAATCATGGCGGGCGCTTTCGCGTAGGAATGGGGGGCAGGGACCGGCAGTATAATCAATTTCGGTGGATGCAACAAACAATCCTCTGCTTCCTTGGCAATTTTTTGTTTGCGCTTTTTTGTCCCCCACGCCGGAACTGCTGGCTGGTGCTGTTTGTCGCAAGGTATTGTAGTTTCGGTGGTTGCGTCGTCGTCTTTACTTCTCGGCCCGCCTTCGTCGACGCAAGCTTTCCGTAGCTAGCAGCCTGAGCCGGTCGTTTCGGGAAGGTAGGTTGCGGCCTGCGCACGGCCTGAGGGGGCATTACCGCGGCGATTTGCCCGGGTAGATGCAGTGCTGGCGCGCTCGACGGGAGGGTGCCAGGCGGGATAGAGTGCAGCGAGGAGAGAACAGAAGGCGGCGCAACTTCGCCGATTACTTCTGATTATCGAGGTTGCCTGTTTTGCCCAAGCCGCAGCACGATTCGCCGACGCCTTCGGACCCGCACAGCGTTAATCGTGCGAACCCTTACATCGCGCCGCGAGCGCTAGAGTATGAGATTCCACCGACCGATGGTTTTCCCCGTTGGGGCTGGCGGCTGATTTGGGGGCTGGTCGTCGTCAACGGCCTGCTGATGCTGACGGTCACCAGGCCCTGGCCGGTCCCTGAGCTGATAACAACCGCGGCCATGTTTTGGGTGATCTTCGGCGTTCCGATCAGCACCGGGGCGGCCTGCACCTGGCTGGCACTCTGGAAACGCTATACGCCCGGCGACCTGGCCCACCGCAGGACGGTGTTGCCGCTGCTGGTTTCGATCATCACCGTGTGGGGCCTGATGGCCTTGGGCTTCGCGCTGGGCGCGATTGCCCAATAACGCGGATGGATCGGTCGCCGGCAGGCCACTTACCGCTCGCCGCGCAGTTCTTCCGGCGTCAGTTCATTCCAGAGCGGCTGGCCCTGCAGATACGCCTCGATGTTGTGCAGCGCGATCTCCCAGATGCGGCTTACAAAGTGCGGGCCGCGGTCCGAGCCCGAGATGTGCGGCGTCATGATCACATTGGGCATCGACCAGAACGGATGCTCGGGCGGCATCGGGTAATAGTAGTGCGTGTCGAGGGCGGCGCCGGCGATCCAGCCTTCGCGCAAGGCACGAATCAAGGGTTCCTCTTGCACGATTGGGCCGCGGGCAGGGTTCAACAGAAACGCCGTGGGCTTCATCGCCCGCAGCTCGCGCTCACCGATCAAGCCCGTGCTGGTCGGCGTTTGCGGCAGGGCCAGCACCAGGAAGTCGATCGACGCCAGAAAGTCCAGTTCCTCGCCGGGGCCAAACACCCGATCGGGCAGTTTGCCCTCGGGGTCGCCGGTGCCGGGCACGCAATAGGTGTTGGCGCGCGGCCCGACGCCGTGCCGCGCGTAAACATGCACGTTCAGGCCCAGGGCCTTAGACAGCCGGGCCGTTTCGCGACCGATGCCGCCGTAGCCCCAGACCCCCACCGTGCGGCCGCGGATTTCTTCGTGGAACCGCCCGTTGATATCCCACCGGGCCTGATCCTGGTTGCGGAGCATGGTCCGCAGGTCACGGGCCAGGTTGATCATCATCGAGATGTTCCACTCGGCGATGGGCGTATCGTACACGCCGCGGGCGTTGCAGGCGCGGATGCCCCGGTCGGCCAGCTTCAGCGGATAGAGCTGCTGGTAGCCCACCGATCCCAGTTGGATCAGCCGCGCCTGCTGGGCCTCTTCGAAGTTGGTCGGCGGAACGGTGAAGACGAGGATCTCGGCCTCGCGGATCACGTCCGAAGGCAGCGGCTTGGCCTGCCGCAGGAAGAAGCCTGCGGGATCGTCGGCCACGTACACGTCGCCCAGTTTTTCCAGGCGTTCCCGGGCGGGGGCATCGATGCGGATGTCGACCACGATCTTGGCCATGGGCGTGCTTCCTTGTGCGTACTCGGCAGGTTGGCGATTACCGAGTATGCCAGGGCACGGCGGGGGATGCCACCGCCCGATGGGGGCGTAGAGATGCCTGCCTGGAATCAGGCCTACGTGGAAGCTTAGCCGCCCACGTCATCGGCCCGGGGCACGTCCTGGCCCAGCGTGGTATCGCCGGCCTCGGGCGCGGTTTGCTGGGCGTCGACCGGCAACACCAGCACGGGCCGGCGGCTGCCGCGGATGATACGTTCGGCGGTGGAGCCAAACAGCAGGCGTTCGATACCGCCGCGTCCGGACTGCTTGCCCAGCAGGATGGCTCCCACCTGGAACTCCTCGCTCTTGCGGAGGATTTCGAGGAAGGGGATGCCCTCGGTGATGATGGTCTGCACGTCGACGCGGCCCTGGCCCATGGCCGCCAATCGCTGCTTGTGCTCGGCCATGGCGGCTTCGGCCTGCTGCTTCATGGTTTGTAGCACCTGCTCTCGCGTGCCCAGGGCGTGCGATGCGGCAAACTCGGCCAGCGATTCGTCCAGCACGTGCAGCAGGATCACCAGGGGCTCCTCGCCGCTGGCCAGACGCATGGCCTGATCCATGATCTCGGTGCAGATGGGCGAGAAATCGATCGGCACCAGAAGGCTGTCGAAGTCGAGCACGGTAGTCCCACCTCTCCAAGCGGACCCGCAGAAAACGGACTTGCTTCCTCCCCATTGTACTGCCGGTGGCGGTGGTGCACAGCACGCGCCCGCGGCCACGAATGTGGGATGAAAGGACCGGCTGCTGCCGAGTTTGCGGCAGCGCGGAAATGTGCGGTGGGGGCCAATTGACGCGGCGGCGGCAGGTATCTACACTTCACCAAGTGGTTGCGGTTAACGCTTAGCCCGCAACTTGCCGACAATACCTTTACTCACCCGTCGGCATTGCCAGACAGGCACCACGCCCCCTTAGCTCAATTGGCAGAGCATCTGACTCTTAATCAGAGGGTTCATGGTTCGAGTCCATGAGGGGGCACTTGCCTAACTCTTTGAGTTCCAATGGGTTAGGCCTTGCTGCCGAGGCTCGTCGGACTAGCCGAGCCGGCCTAGGACAGCAAACATCGCACTTCAAAAAGAAAAGCCACCGCCTCTAAGCGGTGGCTTTTTTCGTTTCTGCGAGCATTGCTCCAAGAGCCGGGCGAGACGGCTGAGTGCCGCCTCGCCCCCCCTTGAGTGGTTGTCAGGTTCTGGGGTTACTCGCTGGCCGCGTCCTTGGGCAGCGCCTCGATCACCTGGCCGATGACCTCGTTCAGGTACGGGTAAACGTTGATGTCACTGGGACCCAGCCGCACGACCACCAGATCGTGGGTGGGAATCACCATCGTCACCTGACCCATGAAGCCGGCCGACCAGTAGGCGCTCTTGGGCACGCGGTCCATCCGGCCGTCCTGGTTCAGCCAGAACAGGCCGCCGTAATGCTTCCGCGCGGCGGCCGGGGCCGGGCTGGAGATGAATTTCACCCAGCCTTCCGGCAGAATCCGCTCGCCTTGCCACACGCCATCCCACAGGTGCAGCAGGCCGAACCGCACCCAGTCGCGGGCCGAGCCGTAGTCGTAGCCCGACAGGATAAAGTTCCCCCAGGCGTCGGTCTCCAGGACGTAATTGCGAGCGCCGATCTTGTCGAACAACGCCCGCTGCGGGAACGTCAGGTACTCCTCGCCCTGGGCTTCGACGATGTCGCGAACGATCTTGTTGAGCGCCAGCGGATCGCTGTTGAGGTAGCTCCAGCGGGTATTGGGGGCCACCTTCAGCGGCTGATTCACGGCGTGCTCAAACACGTTGAGCGAGTCGAAGTACACGCGGAAGTGTTCGTTTTCGCGCGTGTAGATTTGCGCGCCGTTGAAGCCCTTGTTGATGAAGTCCAGGCCACTGCTCATCCACAGCAGGTCGCGGATGCGGATGGCCCGGCGCGGGTCGTTCTCGCCCTGCCACTCCTTGATCGGAGCCGGCTGATCGAGGGTGAGCAGGCCCCGCTGCACGAGCACCCCCACCAAAGCGGCCGTGATGCTCTTGCCTTGCGACCAGCTCAGTTGCGGTGTGTCCTTGGTCCAGCCCGGCAGGTAGCGCTCGCCGATAATCTTGCCGCGGTACGCCACCACGAACGCGCGGGTGTTGTAGTCCTTCTGCTCCATGGCCCAATCCAGGGCGGCGTTCACGGCCTTGTAATCGACGCCGGGCACCGGATCGGTGGCGCCCACGTCGCCCATCGGCCAGGGCGTCTTGTCGGCATCGGGCAGGTTGCGGGGGACCGGCACCGGCTTGAAGAACACGTCGTTGGCGCCGATCGGCAGGATCGCACTGCCCTGGTCGCCGTTGTACTTGGCGGTGCGCGGGGGAGCGCCGGGGGCGGTGACGGTTACGGTCTTGCGGTCGTAGTCGACCTCCACCTTGAAGTCGGGTTCCCAGGCCGCATACTTAAACGGCGCGAGGTCCTGGGCGATGATTTCTTCGGGCGTGCGCTTGTAGTGTTTGCCGACTACCCATAGCCCCGAGCAGATATGGTGCGCGGCGAGGGCCGCCCGAAGTTCGCGGCTTTCAATCGTAGCCGGGTCAACCGCGCGATCTTGCGCCACCAAATGGGCATTCAAGCCCAGCACCACAAGCAGCGCGGCGGCCAGCCGCGCCAGAGGACCAGCGAGCATCATCGAAGTTCCTTCAGCAAAGTTGTGAACGCGATGGTGACGAACCGCCCCTAAAATCGGCGTATCACCCCTAATTGCCCACCGATCCTAATCCAAGTTGCGGCCGAATAACAGAATTTTGAGCTGTCCTGGTCTGCCAGACGGCAAGACGGCCTTCCCTGACAGGCTCCCGCAGGCACGTCTATAATCGGTGGCAAGTTGCCGCCGGCGAAAAATGGCCGCTAGACAAGGACGACCGCCGGGGCGGCTCGCTAGAATTTGGGCATGGAGAATTAGGGCCTGGGGGGCTGCTCGCCGTCGCCTGCGGCCGGCCAGCCCGGTTTGCCGCGTTCCCCGTCTACCGTTCCTCGTCGCGGATCACCTTGCTGTATGCCTACCGACGCGCCTCTGCTTTCGCCCAGCTTCCTCGCTCAGCTCGAGCGGTTGGAACTGGTTACGCGGAAGGTCTTTCGCGGGCGGATGAAAGGCGAGCGGCGCAGCAAGCGCAAGGGGCAGAGCGTGGAGTTTGCCGACTTCCGCAACTATGTGCCCGGCGACGATTTGCGGTTCATCGACTGGAACACGTACGCCCGGCTCGATCGCCTCTTCCTCAAGATGTTCCTGGAGGAAGAGGACCTGCATTTCTATGCCCTGATCGACGCCAGCCGGTCGATGGATTTTGGCAATCCGACCAAGCTGCACTATGCCAAGCAGTTGGCGGCGGCCTTGGGCTTTGTCGGGCTGGTTCGAGCCGACCGGGTGCGGATCGAAACGCTGGGATCGGCCGGCACCCGGCCGGGCCCCACGCTCCGCGGCCGCGCCAGCGTGTGGCGGATGCTTGATTACCTCGATCAGGTTCAGCCCGGCGATGGCGTGCCTCTGGCCAAAGGCGTCCGCGATTTTTGCCTGCGCAACAAGGGGCAAGGCGTCGTGGTGCTGATTTCCGACCTGCTGGATAAGGCGGGCTACGAAGAAGCCCTGCGCTACCTGGTCGCCCGGCAGATGGATACGTACGTGATCCAGGTGTTTTCGCAGGAAGAGCTTGATCCCGACCTGGTCGGCGACCTGAAGCTGGTCGATAGCGAAGATGGCGATATTGCCGAGATCACCGTCAGCGCTCCGCTGCTCAAGCGGTACAAGGAAACCCTCGACGCGTTCGTGGGATCGGTGCGGGAGTTCTGTGGCCGGCGCGGGATGACCCACATCCTGGCCCACAACCAGCTTCCGCCTGAACAGTTGGTGGTGAATTACCTGAGACGGCGGGGGCTGGTGCGTTAATGGGCGAATGGGGTTCGCTGCTGGCTCCCTGGCAATGGGCGATCATGGCCGCTCTGCCGGTCCTCTTGGTGCTGCTGTACTTTCTCAAGCTCAAGCGGCAGCCGGTCGAGGTTCCCAGTACGTACCTGTGGAAGAAGTCGATCGAGGACCTGCACGTCAACAGCATCTGGCAACGGCTGCGGCGCAATCTGCTGCTGTTTCTGCAACTGATGGTGCTGCTGCTGGCCATCCTGGCGCTGCTGATTCCCTACTGGGGCGAAGGCACCACCTCGGGCGAGCGCTACATCTTTCTGGTCGATAACTCGGCCAGCATGTCGGCCAACGACGTTGCGCCATCGCGGCTGGCCGCCGCCAAATCGCAGCTCAATCGCTTTCTGGAAGAACAGAAACGTCCGCAAGACGCGGTGATGATCATCAGCTTTTCGGACACCGCGCGGGTCGTGCAGGAGTTCACCACCAGTGCGGCCGAATGCCTGGCAGCGCTGGAGCGCATTCAGCCCACCAGCCGCCGCACCTCGATCAACGATGCGCTCAGTTACGCGGCGGGCCTGGTCAACACTACTCGGGCGTCGGACGTGCCCGAGGACGAGCAGGCTCCCGAGCCGCTCTCGGCCAAGTTGTGGATCTTGTCCGATGGCAACTTCACGGCTCCCAGTTTTCCGCTGGGCAATCTCGAAGCCAGCTACGTGCCGCTGGGCCAGAGCGACGTCGAGAACCTGGCCATCGTGGCCTTCAGCGCCAGCCGTCCCGATGATCGCTCCGAACAATTGCAGATCTTTGGCCGCGTAGAGAATCACGGTCGCGAAGATCGTACCACGCTGGCTCAGCTCTTTGTCGACGGTCAGCCCGTCGACGTGCAACAAGTGGAAGTGCCGGCCGGCAAGAGCGCTGGGGTGGTGTTCAACCTGCGGCAGGCGGAGACCGCGGTGCTGGAGATGCGGCTGGATGTGGACGATGCCCTGGCCGCGGACAACGCAGCCTGGGCGGTGATCAATCCGCCGCGGCGCGGCAAAGTGCTGTTGGTGACGCCGGGCAACCGGCCGCTGGAGTTCGCGCTGCAAACGCCTAGGGCCCAGGCCATCGCCGACCTGTTGATCGAGTCGCCCGATTTTCTGTCGACCGAGGAGTATCGTCAGGCGGCATTAGCCGGGCTGTTCGACTTGATCATTTACGACCGCTGCTTACCGGAGCCGGCTGCAGGTTCGACCGACGCGCTCACGCCGATGCCCCAGTCCAACTGCTGGTTCATCGGGCTGCCGCCCAAGTTGCCCGAGTGGGGGTGGAAACCCGGTGCCGCCTGGCCGCCCAACAAGGTCGTGGGACCGCAGATCATCGACCTGGAACGGGCTCACCCGATCATGCAGCTTTTGGACGTGGAACGGCTGCTGATTGCCCAGGCCACGGTGCTGACGCCGCCCTCTGGATCGGTCACGTTGATGGATGCCATCGCCCTGCAAGCAGCCGAGGGCAACGGTGAACCGCAGCGGGTGGAGGTACCGGTGTTTGCGATCGCGCCGCGGCGCGGGTACGAAGACGCCGTACTGGCATTTGAAATCATCTCCGACGATGGCAGCGCCAATACCGACTGGATCAAACGCCGCAGCTTCGCGGTGATGGTGCTCAACGTGCTGCAGTACCTGGCTGGTGGTCCCAACCAGGGGGGCGCCGAGAGCCTGCGGCCGGGCCAGCCGGTGGAACTACAGGTTGCAACGGCTGGGGAACAGGTAACGGTTGTGACGCCAACCGGGCGTGAAGTGACTGTGCCGCGTTCCCCCGGCAATATCTTCCGTTGTCTCGATACCGACGAACTGGGCGTTTATGACGTGCGGAGCGAGGGCAACACCGTGGAACGGTTTGCCGTCAATCTGTTCGACAGCCAGGAGAGCAATCTCAAACCTCGGGCGGAACTGGACTTCGAATGGAACAAGGTTCAGGCGACCGCTGACACGCGGCCTCAGCCCCGCGCCGGCTGGAAGATTCTGTTGCTTGCCGCGCTCTTTGTGCTGCTGTTCGAGTGGTATATCTACAATCGTCGTGTATATTTGTAACTTGCCGCGACCGGACTGGCGGGGGGCACAAACGTTCCCGTGGTTTGCCCCCGCCGCCCACGCAGGCTAAGCAAGAACATGCCGCCAAGGCCCCAAACTTGCAGCATTGTGGCAGCCGATGCCTGACCAGCTGGCGTCATTTCGCGGCTGAACAAGAGCGGATGCCCGTGGGGGGTGCGGGTTCGTGACTTGGCCAGCCGAAGGTTGCCCCCTTCCTGTGTTGCATGGCGTGAAAGAGGTGCGATGGGCATTCAAACTCAAGAGCAGCCATCCCAGTTCCCCGCAGACGGTTCAAAGGCCAAGCCTAAGAAGAAGGTTTTGAACCGGATTGTCGAGAACCGGATGATTGACCGGCTCAGCTACAAGGAGTATCGGGATCGGGTTCGCGAGGTGTATGACGGCACCCAGGGCTCGTTTCTCTACGCCTGTAGCACCATCTCGCTGCACGCTCCACTGGGCGAGCGCTTGTTCCGCCATCGCAAGTTCGATCTCCGCGGTGCCAAGCGCATCCTCGATGTCGGCAGTGGGGCCGGGCAGATCGCCGGTCATCTGCTCAAGTATGCGGACCCCGACGCCAGCATCACCTGTTTTGATCTTTCCGTGGGCATGGTCCGCCGCGCCATTCGGCGGCTGCGCAGCAACGTGCCCAACTTCCTGGTGGCCGATCTCTCGCGGCTGCCGTTTGCCGATGGCAGTTTTGACTGCGTTACCTGTGGCTATGTGCTGGAGCACCTGCCCGACCCGCGGCTGGGCCTGACCGAGCTGGCCCGTGTGCTGATGCCCGGCGGCCGGATGCTGCTCTTGACCACCGAAGACAACTTCGGCGGCGCGCTGACCAGCGCGCTGTGGCGGTGCCGCACGTACAATCGGGCTGAGCTGCAAGCCGTCTGTCACGAGGTAGGCTTGCACTGGAAGCAGGAGCTATGGTTTACCGCCATGCACCGGCTCCTCCGCGCCGGAGGAATCTGCGTGGAAATCGAAAAAGCCTCCTGAACGCCATTCATTTCACAGCGGCTGCACGGCTCCATGGTAGAAGCACGACGGTTCACCCTGCTCAACGTCGTTGTGGTGTTGCTGGTCGTGTGTTTCGGCCTGGTGCTGTTCATGTACTACGTGGCGACGCAGCGCTGGGCGGCACAACAGCAGGCGACCACCACGCGGATGGTGCTGCTGTACCAGGCGATCGACCAGTTTGAAACCACGCACGGCGTCTATCCCGGCTACCGTGTGACGCAGGCAATCGACAGCGCCGGCAAGCCGGTGCCGGCCAGTTGGGCCTTCGCGATCCTGCCGTACCTGGATAACCCCGAAGCCCAGGCGATCCATCTGCAGTACGGCTCCGAAGGCTCCGACGCCACGCGCGGCCGGAAGCCGGATATCCGCCTGGCCGATTTCATCGCCCCCGGCACCTCGCGGCCTGGGCCGGTGCTGAGCTTTGTGGTGAACGCGGCGCTTCCCGACGGCCGCGCGACTCCCACCATCCCCGCCGACTGGCCGGCCAACGGGATCTTCCAGGACGCCTTTCCGCAGGAAGTCGATGGCGAGCTGGCGGCGCGGTCGGAAGTGAGCGAAGAGTACGTGCAGTCGCATGATGGGCTCGATACCACGCTGCTGCTGGCCGAGAACATCGATGCCGGCAACTGGACCGATACGCAGGAGCCGCAGGTCGGCTTTGTCTGGTTGCCGACGCTCGATCCGCCGGCCGTGGCCCGCGTCAATGGCAAAGCCCAGGGGGAAGTGAGCGACCCCTACCTGCTGGCGCGTCCTTGCAGCCGCTTCCCCAAGACGGCCCCGGTGCTGTTCGCCAGCGGCCGCTACACCTACATGGCAGCCCAGATCGACTACCTGGTCTACATGCGGCTGATGTGCGCTGCCGATGAACTGGCCGCTCCGGCCGGTGCCGACGCCGATTACGAACTGCCCGAGGCCCTGACCAGCCTGCCGATGGGCCCGGCTCCCAACTTCTCGCCGCTGGACGACAAGTAAACATTTTTCTTGTACGATCCGCTTGGCGGTTGCGATGACGTGTGACACCAGCCGCTGTCGGCAGATGCGGTGTGGACGTTGCGGCGTCACGGGGGAGACGACCGCCCACCGCGATTCGGGGGGGCGGACGAAGGGGGAACCATGTGGTTCAAGGTTAGTCTGCACGTTCATCAGACTGCCGCAAGGCTCAAGCAGCGTTGTCCCGCATGTGGCAGCGTCAGCGAGTTCGTGCTTTGCTGGCACAAGGCCGGGCCCGCTCTTGGAGTCCCGATCGTATCTTGGTTCACCGAAAAGACCACAATCGCACTTTTTAAGGCGTACTATCTTGGCTGTAATGAGTGCGGTGCGTTATTTCGAATCGACAAGAGAATCGCGGACTACTTAATTGCCAAGGGAAAGGAACCGGAGGATGCGCAACAAGACAGCGCGGCTGCCGGCGATGGCCAAACGAGTTTGCCAATCGAGCAGGTAGAGTTAGCGCACGCGGTCTCAGTAGGTGATGATCACGCTGCGATTACAACTGCTAACGGGCACATAGCACTGCAATCGGACGTGAACCATCCCGCGATGGAGCAGGAGGCAACTGCTGATGCAACGGCAACTGCGCCTTCATCTGTTATGCAGTTGCGCAGCATAAGCGACTTGACGGAACAGCCCTCCGCGACGGATGACGCTTCGCCTTCGAGTTTGGGCGAAGTTGAAACAGACGGATGTCGGACCCAGGATACGCCGGCTAATTCCGGTGATAAGTCGCATGAACTCAGCCGGAGCCGCTTAGATCTTCAAGTGAAACTGCGCATAGCAATTACCAGTGGACTGGTAGTTGGCCCGCTTGCTTATTTGCTCGGATTGCATCATGGGGGCACGAATAACGTTTTCTCTCCAAGAAGTGGTGCCGATGCCAAAGAGCTGGCTTGGGTAAGCCATACTAATGGTGATTTTGAGTCTGAGATGGTCATGCCTGTAGCGGAGCTGCGAGGGTTGCCCACCATCCAAGATGCTCAAACCACCCCTACTTTAGACGGTGGATTGATAACAATCCCGTTGCCATTGAAATATTGGCATGGTGTTTCCCTGGTAGAAGCTCGTGTGCTCGATCAGTTTCGGGCTCGCGACCGATGGAACAAAGGCGCTTCATATATTGCGGCCGCTGTATTTCGAAATCCTCGCGCCGAAGCCGTTAAGGCTGAGATTTATGTGGCAGCACAAAACCTGCCCTTTGCCACTACATCGGAAGGCAGTGTTGCTGTAAACATGCTTGCGCGTTGGCTGTACAAGCAGCTTGAACCCCGGGCGATTGATAAAGAGGTCGAACTGCTCGAACCAGTCTCGCCGCTACGAGTTGGTGACAAAGTGGGAGTCGCTTGTGCGTTTCGCGAGGGCCAGTGGAGTCGCCAGTTGTTCCTCATGCCGCACCGAAACCGTCTTTACGTGTTCGAGCTTCGGGTGTCGGGAGCCGAGCTTTATCTAGCCAAGCCCCAGTTATGGGCAGTTGTTAATGGTACCGTTTTGCACTAGTTGATGGTCTTGGTCGTTTGCTGGCAGCAGGCTAGTTCGCAGACTGCAATAGCAGCCGTACCAAGGGAACTGGCCCCCTGCTGGCTATCCGCCGCAGCGACGGCTTGCAAGAATGATATGCCGCGGGGGTACTGAAGCTGCCCGCACGTGCGGCCTCGCAACAACATCCATCCGGCGAACGTTTCTTCCCGCGCGCCGAGTGGCCTTGGCATTCAGGAAGCGCCAGGTGTACGCCATGTTGGAATCGCAGAAACGACTGTCGCCGCGGCGAAACTCCACCACGGCAACCAGCATCGAGGAACTGGTGGCCGAGCAGCTTGCCCACTTCGGAATCGATGCCGGCAGCGAGGTTGGGCAAGTGATGGCCCGCATTGCGACCCGGCTGTACGAAAACCAGGGCGACCTGGAGCGGCTGTGGCAATTGACGTTTGACACGGCCAGCCGGCTCAATCGCACCGAGCGTATTGCCTACTTCAACGCCAAGAAGTTTCTGTCGTTCCAGTTGGCCAAGTCGCTCGACACGTTGCAGAACCCGTCACGCCGCAGCTACCAGAACCTGCGGTACAGCCCGACGACCTTGTGTGCCAAGGGGCCGTACGCGGTGTTCGATAACGTGACGGCGATCTTCTCCGCCAACCCGGTGATCGCCCGCACGGCCACGTATATTTACGCCTGCGCCGAGTGGATCGAGGACGCCTTCAAGGGCAAGGAACTGCTGCTGGAGATCTACTCGCGGCTGCTCAATCCCACGGCCATCGCGCTGGCGAACCATATCGTGGACCTGGAAGCCGGGCCATACTCGCACGAGTACTTTGCCTGGAACTTCAACAGTGGTATGGCGGCCATCGATGCGGTGCTTTCGCACCTGCTAGGGCATGGCGACGTGCTGATCGTCAGCCGCAACATCTATGGCGGCGCGCACCAACTGATCCACGATTGGTACGGCAAGTCGGCCAATCTGGATATCGCTGTCGAAAGCTTTGCCGGTTATGACGCGGCTGCCTTCGAACAGTGCTGGCAGCAGGTCCAGGAGAAGCACGCCGATCGGTTTGCCCGGGGCTTAAACGCCTACTTGTACCTGGAGTCGCCCTGCAATCCGCACGGTTACGTGCTGGATCTGCCGGCCATTTGCCGCCGAGCGCACGAAGCCGGTTTGCGGGTGATTCTCGATGCCACGGTAGGCACGCCGTTCTTGGTGAAACCACTACAGCGCGACGATCCGGCAGAGCGTCCCGACTTCATCGTCCACAGCTATACGAAGGACCTCTCAGGCACCGGCTCAGTGATTGCCGGCGTGCTGATCGGGAAGGCGGAGGACATGTTCCTGCCCAAGGGCGAGAAGCACAACGGCCGCTCCTGGCAGGAGACCGTGTTCTGGAACGTGTATTACGTGAAGGGGGCGTTCCTCAACGCCGACGCCGCCTTCGAAGTGCTGCAAGGCATCCGCACGCTCGAAGTTCGGATGCTGACCAAGTGCATCAACACGCGGATTCTCGCCCGGTTCCTGGCGGCACATCCCAGCATCAACGTGCATTGCAACGAACTGCCGCACGATCCCAACTACGCGCTCCGCGAGAAGCACTTGCACCTGGGACTGCCGGCGCCACTGTTCACGTTCGATTTTGAGGGAGCCAACATTCCTCCGGTGGCGTTCCAGCGATTCTTTGATAACCTGTCGCCGACCTTCGACCACATGATCAGCCTGGGGCAGTCCAATACCATCGTGAGCTGCCCGGCGTTGACCACGCACTCGGAACTCTCGCCGGAGGACCTGGCTAAGGCGGGCATCCCGCCGACGATGATCCGCGTGGCCGTAGGCGATGAAGATCCTCGCGATCTGCTGGTCCACCTGGTGAACGCGGCCAAACTGGCGATCGATCCGGAGGTGCCGGGCTTTTCGGATGCCTTCCCGTCGCCCGACGAAGCCAGGGCCCTGGTGCAGGATTGCTATCTGGACAGCCACCGCAAGTATATTGAAGCCAAGACGGTCGACCGCTGGTAAGTTGGTGGTCGACCGGTTGCCGAAACTTGATTGCTCTTTATGCCTGCCGTTATGCCCAAGGCCAAGCTGCTGCAACGAATCCGGACTATTGGCCCGGGGCTATTGGTCACGGCGGCTTTCATTGGGCCGGGCACCGTAACCACGGCCACGACGGCGGGGGCCGGCTTTGGCTATGCCCTGCTCTGGGCGCTGGTGTTCGCCATCGTCGCCACGATCGTGCTGCAAGAGATGGCAGCCCGATTGGGCCTGATCAGTGGACAAGGGCTGGGCGAGGCGATTCGCACCACGTTTACCTGGCCGTTGGCGCGACTGGCGGCGTGCGGACTGATTGTCGTCGCGATCGGTTTTGGCAACGCCGCGTATCAAACCGGTAACGTGACCGGATCGGCTGTCGGCCTGGAGATTCTGACCGGCATTCCGGTCGCCACCTGGTCGTGGCTGGTGGGGGGCGTGGCCGGCGTGCTGCTGTTCAGCGGCGCGTATCGGGTGCTGCAAGCCGGTTTGATTGCAATGGTGATCGGCATGAGTGCGGCCTTCATGGTGACGGCCGTTCTGGTCCGCCCCGATCCGGCAGCCGCGATTTCGGGGGCGTTCATCCCGCGGGTTCCGCCGGGCTCGCTGACGGCGATTGTGGCCCTGATTGGCACCACGATTGTGCCGTACAACCTGTTTCTGCACGCGTCGAGCGTTCGCCAGCATTGGTCGGCCGAAGTACCGCGCGATCAGGCACTAGCGGAGTCGCGGTTCGATACGGTGTTGGCGATCATCATTGGCGGCATGATCACGGCGGCCATTCTCGTCACGGCTGCCGCGGCGTTCTATCCCAGCAATGGACAGGTCACGCCCGTGGAAATGGCCCGGCAGCTTTCGCCCAGCCTGGGCAGTTCCGCGGCCACCGTGCTGTTTTCGTTGGGCCTTTTGGCGGCGGGGCTGACCAGCGCGGTGACCGCTCCGTTGGCGGCCGGGTTTGCCGTAGCTGGTGCCTTGGGATGGCCTGCCGAGCTGGCAAGTTGGCGCGTGCGCGGCGTTAGCCTGGCCGTGCTGCTGACCGGCACGATCCTCGCCGCAAGCTTGGGCCGAAGTCCCACCGAAACGATCGTAATCGCCCAGGTGGCCAACGGCCTGTTGCTGCCGCTGGTCGCCATCTTCTTGTTGATTGCGGTGAACCGCCGCTCGGTGTTGGGCCGCTACGCCAACGGCTGGCCAGCCAACCTGGCCGGCGCGGCCGTGGTCGCGATTACGACGGCATTGGCCGTCTGGAAGCTGGCAACCCTCTAGCGGGCCGCTTCTTTGTTGCGGCATGCGCAAAGCATGCGTTGCCGGTGCACAAGCGCCGAGGCTCACGCCCCCAGCACGTCGTTGAGCACGTCCTCGGACACGTAGATCGGCAGCACCGGATCGCAGGTAACGGCCACGGCGATGGCGTCGGACGGACGGGCGTCGACTTCGATCAGTTCGCCATCGAGCATGATCCGCAGCCGCGCAAAGTAGGTGTGCTCCTTGAGCTCGTTGATGACCACGCTGTGCAGCTCGCCGCCCATCGCCTCGACGGTGTTCACCAGCAGATCGTGCGTAAGGGGACGGGGCGACGCGTAGCCCTTGACCCGGCGGTCGATACTGGTGGCTTCAAAGATGCCGATCAGGATTGGAAACGAGCGATCACCATCGACCTCTTTGAGGTAGATCACCTGCTGGTCGTTGATCTCGCTGATGATGATTCTCGCCAACTCCATCTGGACGGGCATGGCCGGTAAACCTTGTGTAGACGCCGGAAAATCAGGAGCAACGAACGCCCGGGGAGTGCCTGGGGGCGACGACCGGGCCGGGCCGATCCGGTGGCCAGCCCCAGCCGGAGGATCGGTCGAGCCAACCCATTCGATTATAGTTGGCCGGACAGGCAGGGAGCCAGTGGGGGAACCGAAGTGCCGACCCCGCCGCGTTGGATTGCTTGGGGCAGAATGCCGCTGCTCTACGACTCGTCAGCGCGGCCCTTCCACGTCTTTGTTGCGACAATAGGCGGCAGCGGCAACTCATGTCCCTGCGTCAAACGGGAAAGCGCTGATCGAAGGTTTGCACATCGTACTTCAGCCGCCTGGCAATGGCCTTGACGAGGCACTCGCTCCGCCAGACGTCGCGATTCCCCCCAATCGGCCGCTCGAACGTCGCCAGCGTCGGCCACGTGGAACTGGGCCAGGAATGCACGAGCCAGGGTCAATTCGTGGCTATTCTTCGTGCCGGCGAGGAGTTCAATGACCACTGGGGTAGCGATTGCATTGGCCCGGTGGAGCCTGGCCAGATCTTGTGCCCACTGCTCAGCATCGGCTGGAGTGGCCCGTTCTAGCCCTTGTTCCTTGATTTGAGTGCGCCAGTAGCGAATCAGTACGCTCGTGTCGAGGATGCGTTTTCGCATGGGAGCAGCACTCACACTTCCGAGGGCTGTTCCGGTTCCCGCAGAAGTTCCACCAGCGGTGGGCTAGATCCTCCAAGACTTTTCCCATCTCGCGTGCCTGAATGCGCCGGATGGCTGAGGCGACGATCACGACTCGTACACCGCCGGAGGAGTACTCGCGCCCTCTAAGGACGCAGTTCTACGTCGAACCTCGCGGGATCGATGTCATCTGCGGCTCGCTTCAAGGCATTGCGGATCAGGTCCGACTGATCGAGCATCCATTGTCGCGCGGCATCGGGACCGCTCGGTAGATCCCCTTGCACGTTACGTCCACCCACCACAGCAGCGCCGGATCCGCGTCTTCCGGACCGGGGATAAAGTGGTGCCAGATCGTTTCTCCATTGACATCAATGCCGGTGCGAAGGCCGCCATCCTGGCGTGCATTGATGAAGAAGGCGATTTCAGTCACGCCCAGTCTCCCATGCCAGTAACGGAGTCTGCCCAGTCGTCGCCACTCAAAGCTCGTACTGAATCCGCCCGTGCGTTTGGCTCCGCGAGATGCGGTCCGTGGCGTACAAGCCGGCCAGCACAAACTCCACGCAGCTTGCCCGCACGGCATCGTCGGTCGAGGCGTTCACCTCGAACGCTTTTTCCCAGGCGGGCGGCACGCGTTTGAGCCGCTCGGCGTACAGCCGCGAAGGCAGCATGTCGCCCACTTCGACTCGGACGCCCTTGGAGAAGATCTCGGCGATTTCGGCCAGCCCGTGCTGCTCGACATACTCCTCGAACACGGTCCGGATGGCTTCGGCAATCAGGGCGTCGAGCACCTGCCGTTCCGACATCTGGTGGCTGCCCATCATGTCCAGTTCCAGCTTGCCCAGGCTGGAGGAATACAGGTGCCCCAGATCGCTGATCCGCGGCACGGCCGGCTTCTCGCCCAGCACTGCGGCCCGATGGCGGGCACTGGCGATCATGGTGCGGTAGTTGGCGATGCTGAACCGCGCGCTCACGCCCGACTGCTGGTCGATGTACTTGCTTCGCCGGGCGGCGATCGTGATCTCTTCCACGATCTGCTTCATGAAGTACGGCACGGCGACCGGATATTCGCCGTCGAGCGAAATGCCGGCCTCCTGTTCCATGATCTGGATGCCTTGGTCCCGCTCCAGCGGATAGTGCGTGTGGATGACCGCGCCGATCCGGTCCTTGAGTTGCGGGATCACCTTGCCGCTGCGGTTGTACGTCGACGGGTTGGCCGAGAACAGGATCAACACGTCGATATCGAACTTGATCGGGTAGCCGCGGATCTGCACGTCGCGCTCTTCGAGGATGTTGAACAGGCCGACCTGGACCAGTTCGTCCAGTTCAGGCAGCTCGTTCATGGCGAAGATGCCGCGGTGCATGCGGGGAATGAGCCCAAAGTGCAGGGCGTCCTCCGCCGACATGCTCGTACCGCCGGCCAGCTTGGCCGGGTCGATCTCGCCGATGATGTCGGCGAACTTGGTGCCCGGTGCCAGACGTTCGGCGTAGCGATCCTCACGTTTCCACCAGCCGATGGGCACTTCTTCCTCGCGGTGCGTGGCCACGAACTCGCGGCACACCTTGCTGATGGGCCGGTAGGGATCGTCGTGGAAGGGGGCGTCCGGCAGGTCGATGTACGGGATCTCCGCATCGAGAAAGCGGACGAGCTGCCGCATCAACCGGCTCTTGGCTTGCCCTTTTTCGCCCAGGAACAGCATATCGTGCCCGGCCAACAGGGCGATGTTGATCTCGGGAATGACCGTGTTCTCGTAGCCGACGATGCCGGGGAACAGGTCTTCGCCTGCAGCCAGCGCGCGGAGGAAGTTATCGCGGATTTCCTCTTTGACGGTCTTGGATTTCCAGCCGCTTTCGCGCAGTTGGCGCAGGTTGGTAGGCTTGGCAGCGTATCGGCTCATGTGCAGATGGGAATCGCGGAGTAGATCGTGAGGTTCGACGCATTATAGCGCGCCGGAGAAGCCGGCCCAGCCCCGGCGATGGACGCGCCCCTGGGGGCGGCGAATGCATTCCACCGATAGCACCCCGCAGGCGCCGCTCGGCCGGGCCTCACTTGAGCGGGCCTGGCTGGTCCAACACCCGCCAGAGATACCAACTGGCCACCGAGCGGAACGGACGCCAGGCTTCGCCGCGATCGGCCAGTTCGTCGGCGGTGGGCAACCGGTCCAAGGTGTACACCCGCTGAAAACCCTTGCGGATTCCCAGGTCGGCCAGGGGCAACACGTCGGGCCGGCCCAGACGGAAGATCAGCAGCATCTGCACCGTCCACACGCCGATGCCCCGCACGGTGACCAGCCGCTGAATGATCTCCTCGTCGCTCATTGTCCGCAGCTTGCGGAGCGTAGGCACGGTGCCGTCGAGCGTCTTGATGGCCAGGTCCTTGGCGGCAGCCGTCTTGTTGCGCGACAGACCCGCCGACCGCAACGTGGTTTCGTCCAGATCGAGGATCGTTTGCGGCCATGCCGAGGGACGACGCTTGGGCAGCAGGGCTTCCACCCGCGAATAAATCGTGGCCGCCGCCTTGCCGGAGAGCTGCTGGTACACGATCGACCGCAGCAACGCCTCAAAGGGGCTTTGCATCGGCCGCGGCCGCAGGGCGAACGGGCCGGCCGCGTCGATGGCTTTCGCCAGACGCTTGTCGGCCCGGCGAAGGTGTGCCACGGCGTCGTCGGGATCGTAAGCGAGCGTCATGGCAAACGGCTGGCGTGTTGGTTCCTGCGGTAAAGGCCGCCGTAGGGACCAGGGAATACGGTAGACTACCGCGCGGTTAGGTGTTTGTTCGTGGCGTTCATGGCGTTGGTGCCTGCTCGGTACGGCTCAAAGCGCCATGGCAACTATGCGTTGGTTCTCGCTTCGCACGGCGCGCAGAGCCGTGGTACGCACCGAGCAGACCACGGGGCCGCGACTACAGCACCGTGAGCGACGGCAGCGGGGGCGGTTCCTGCCCGGCGATTAGCTTATCCGCCATGTTCCACACCAGGCGATACGTAATTTGCTCAAAGCACTCACGCGTCGCGTTCTCTTCAAAGTTGCGCTCGGTCTGCCCTTCGTCGCCATTGACGCGGATTTGGATGTTGATCGGCACTTCACCCAGGAACGGCACGTTCAGTTCCTCGGCCCGCTTTTTGGCGCCGCCGTGGCCGAAAATGTCGTACCGCTTGCCGTTGTCCGGGCAGAGGAAGTAGCTCATGTTCTCGATCATGCCCAGCACGGGGATGTTCACCTTGCGGAACATGGCGATGGCTTTTTCGGCGTCCAATAGCGCCACATCCTGTGGCGTGCAGACCACCACCGCGCCGGACAGCGGCAGCATCTGCGACAGCGTCAGTGCGATATCGCCGGTGCCGGGCGGCATGTCGATGATCAGGTAATCGAGATCGCCCCAGGCCGTATCGCGGAGAAATTGGGTGATGGCGCCGTGCAGCATTGGGCCACGCCATACCACGGCTTCACCCCGCGGCACCAGAAAGCCCATCGACATCACTTTGAGCCCGTCGGCGATGATGGGGATAATGCGGCCGTCTTCGACCGCGGGCCGCTGATTCACCCCCAGCAGATGCGGCACACTGGGCCCGTAAACATCGGCATCCATCAGGCCAACCTGGCAGCCGGCACGCTTGAGTCCCAAGGCCAGGCTGGTGGCCATGGTGCTTTTGCCCACGCCGCCCTTGCCCGACCCGACGGCGATCACGCTCTTGGCGGTCAGGCCGATCTGGCCCAGCTTCATTGGCGGGCGATCATGGACGGCCAGCGTGACCTCCACGCTTTCCGCGGCAGGGAACTTCTCGCGCAGCAGGGCTTCGGCCGCCTTGCGGGTGTCTTCCCAGATCGGTGCCGAATGCGTGGTCAGCCCCAGCGTGACGGCGATCCGGTTGCCGTCGGCCTGGATCTGCTGCACCTGCTTCTGCTGCACGACACTGCGGCCCGTCTCCGGGTCGCGGAAGCCGTTGAGCACCTGCTCGACGTTGGCCTGGTTGATCTCCATGAAACCTTCCCGTATGTGCGTAGCTCGGCCGGTTGGGCCGAGCGAACAAGCATCCAATAAGTGATGGCCGCAATGGCCTCGCTGCGCTCACTGCCGCCCGATGGCATTCTACCGGTTGGGCGGGGCCGCGGCGGGTGACTTCTGCTGGAGTGCGGCACCGGGCACGCGCGCCAGCAGGCGTTCGCGGAAGCCGACCGGCGGGGCGGCCACGCGTTCCAGCCGCCGCTTCGCCGCTGTGACCAGGGACCGAACCTGGAGCAGGGAGGTCGTAAACGCCATGCAGCCCAGCTCGCGAAATGGCCGTTCGTATAGTTGCCACGGGCGAGCGGCGACGACCATCGCCCGGGCCAGCGGGTACTGGTACAAATCGGCCACCAGGGCCGCCACTTCGGCCAGCCGCGACTCGGTCAGTTCCAGCACCAGCACGCTGGCGGGGGCCTCGCGCAGACGAGCCCGACATTCGGCGACCGACCGCGTTTCTACCAGCGGCAGCGAATCGCCCCCCATCGCGCGAAACGTCACCGCCCAGTGACCTTCCGTTTCGCACACGATGACGTGGCCTGCCGGCATGGCGGCGCCTGCCTTAATTCTAACGCAGTTGGACATGGAAGCTGCGGCACCTACTGCGGCGCGCACCGCCACCCAGTAGCTTCGGTAAGCTCCCACAACCAACGGTTACCCGGTCCGGCTGCTATCCTAGGTGGGACCTGCGGCAGTGACAAGTACGCGACGCAGGGGGCAACGCGGCAATCCAGCGGCGTTTGCTGATGGATCGCACGCCGCCGTTTCGCTTGAGGACGGAACCGGTTTACCAGGTCGACCGCAGCCCACCCATCGTACGGTGGATGCCCTGCATTTCCATCGACAGGCGTTCAGGACTGGTGGCCGCCCGCAGGGCTTCCTCTTCGCTGATGACCTTTTCGTCGAACAGCGCCAACAGGTGTTGATCGAAGCTCTGCATGCCGGCCTCGCGGCTTTCGACGGCGTCGCGCAGTTCCATCACCCGCTGTTCGAGGATGAACTTCCTCGTGACCGGCGTGGCCCGCAGCACCTCGACCACTGCCCGGCGTCGGCCGTCTTTGCCGCGGACGAGCCGTTGCGACAGGATGGCTTCGATCGAGTTGGCCAGTTGCGAGAGCAGCAGTTTGTGCTCCTCGGCCGGGAACATGGCGATGACGCGTTCAACGGCCTGGGCCGCATTGGCGCTGTGCAGCGTGGCAAACACCTGGTGCCCGGTATCTGCCGCACGGAGGGCCATCCGCAAGGTTTCAACGTCGCGCAACTCACCGATCAGGATCAGGTCGGGATCTTGCCGGAGCGCCTGACGCAGCGCCTGTTCGAACGAGGGCGTATCGCTGCCGACTTCCAGTTGCGTGATCAGGGCGTTCTGCTGCGGATAAACGAACTCGACCGGGTCTTCAATGGTGATGATCTTCGCCTTCACCGACTGGTTGAGCGTTTGCACCATCGAGGCCAACGTGGTGCTCTTGCCCGAGCCGCTGGTGCCGGTCACCAGCGTAAGCCCGCGTTGGCACCGGGCAATCTCTTCGACGGCCGCCGGCAACCCAAGCTCACCCGGCAGCGGCACGTTGCGGGGCACGATCCGCATGACGATGCCCACCGAACCCAGGTGGCGGTGCGCGCTGCAACGGAAGCGGGCCAGGTCGGGCACGTCCCAGGCAAAGTCCAGCCCACGGATGATCGAGTCGTGCAGTTCATCGGGACCGCGTTCGGGCACGATCGAGGCGATGAACTGGAGCACCTCGTCGTGCGTGAGCGGCGGGGCACCCTCAAAGTTTTGCAAATCGCCTTCAATCCGCAGCATCGGCGGCGTGCCGGCTTGCAGATGAACGTCGGAGGCACCGCGGGCGACGGCGGTTTCGAGCAGCGGGCGAATGTTCGTCATGGGGGGCGGCGTATTGGTCCGGCTGCCGGCCGCTACGGAATCACGTCATCCAGCGGATAGATCGGCCGGCGAATCTTCTTATATGGGAACGATTTCAAGTTGCTGGAGCAAGGCCCCGGCGTATCGATGGTGTAGCTGGCCTTGGTGATCGGATCGTACGCCCGGCGGTGAGCGACTGCCGCTTTCACCCCGATAATCGCCGCTTCCTCCGGCACGATGCCTTGGCTGCGAAGCTGCCCCAAGTCAAATGGCGGCGTCTTGCGCGACGTGAGCAGCACGCGCACGCCGCCGATCCGCACCACTGCCGATGGGCCCATGTCGATATGAATACCGCACATCGAAGCCAGGTGGCTGTTGCGGTCCTCCAGCTCAAAGCGGCCGTCGCTGCGCGAAAGTACTTCAAACTCGCCTTCCACCGGGCCGCTGTTCAGGGAACTGCCCCGGGCACCGATCGATAGCCGCCGTTTCTGACCGATGGCGACATCCTGCAACTGCTGCACCGCCTGAGGATCGTTGATGACCACCACGGCATTCTGGGCTCCGTGTGCCAGCAGGCTCTTGAGCACGCCGGTACCATCGCCTGGGGCCCCGCCGCCGATGTTGTCCGATGGCTCAACCAGCAGCACCGGTCCACCTTGAGCCGCTTTGGCCAAGGCCTCGCCGATGACACTTTCAATATCCGGATCAACCACATTGCCCAGTTCACGGTGCTCCACCGCCCAATCGCGAAGCCGATCGACGCACTGTTGCGCGTCTTCGGGATCGCCCACGGTCGAAGCCGAAAATGCCACGCCTGTATCCGGGGTGTCGGCAAACGCAAAGCCGGCGAACACGTTGACGGCTAGCAATTCCGGATGTTCCCGCTCCATCGCCCGTGCCATGGCTTCCAGCGTGCGCATCGGATCGTCGGCGGTGCCGACGCCAGTGGGCGGCCACATGACCGGCGGCTGCGCCCACACGGTGGTTGCCCGTTCGCCGCGACGCATCAACCGGCCAAGAATCCGAGCGGCGTCGATGGCCGCGGCCTCGGCGTCGACGTGTGGGTTCTCGCGGTACGCCACCAGGGCGTGGCTGTAGCGGGCCATGCGGGCAGTGTAGTTCGCGTGCAGATCGAGCACGCCGCAAACCGGGATCTTGGGATCGTTGACCAACCTGGCCAGACGTTCCAAGACCTCGCCTTCCACATCCGGGTACGACTGGCTGGCCATCGCCCCATGCAGCACCAGGTAAATGCCGTGGAGCCCTTCGGCCTTGGCGGTTTCTACCCCTTGGGCAAGCGCTTCCCAGAAGGTTTCCACCACGTCGTCGGTCGCCAGCGCGCTGGGGGCAGTGCGCATATCGATGGTAGGCAGCACCTTCCAGCCTTCTTCCTTGGCCACCTTGAGGACACCGCCTAGCGGCGAACCGTCGCCCTCGGCCTGGAACAGTTCGTTGCCGCGGCGAATCTCCCAGGCTTCCAGCGGCGTCAGCCCTTCCAGGAACGTATGCGTTTCATGAAACAGGCCGGCCAGTAAAACGCGAAATGCCATCGGAAGAGCCCCGGGGCTGGGATGAAACTCGATTGTGCGTGCCACGGAAAACGCTGCTGTTGGGCCGCAACCACGGCCAGCAGCGCATTATGAAAAAGGGCAAGGATGATGGATTTAAATTGGTATTGAGAAAAGATGCAGCGGCAGCAGAACGCTCTTGAACGATTGACGAACGGCCGAGGTGATCCGTTATGACAAACGCCAAAGCGCTCCGCGGGGTGGCCGCAGCCTGGCTACTCCTTGGGGCCTAGCGCCATCAAATGTTTGACGGTGCGCAGATACATACGCCCGTGCGCGACGGCAGGCGTGCTGTTGCTGGGTGCGCCCAGTTGCGTACGCCCCAGCACTTGATATTGATCCGAGGCCGCCAGGACGACGGCTTCGCCATCGGCCGAAACGCAGTAGATTTTGCCGTCGGCATAGATCGGCGAACCATAGTACGTACCACCCACCCGGCGTCGCCAATGGATCTTCTGCGTCTTGAGATCGGCACAAGTGACGATGCCTTCGTCGGCCCAGAGGAACACCAGGCCGTTGACGGCCAGCGGCGTCGTGCTCAGCGGGGTTGCCCGATCAAAACGGTATGACTCGGCCGGCTCGCGCTGATCGCCCCCAGGCATCTTCACGGCTACCACATGCCCTGACCGGCCCAGCCAACCGCTGGTGGCAAACACCAGTTGGTCGGCCAGGATGGGCGACCCGATGGCCGTTTCCAGCGGTTCCTTGGGAAAGACGGCCTTTTCCCATCGGACCTCGCCGGTGGCGGCATCCACGGCCGTGATGCCGTATTCGAAGTTGGTAAAGATGACTTCGGTCCGCCCGTCTTCGGCTTTACGCACGCAAGGCGTGGTGTAAGTGGTGCGCGAATCGCGGGGAATGCGCCAGCGGGTGCTGGCGTCGCGTCGATCCAGCGCGAGCAAGAAGCTATCGCCTTCCTGCTCGTTGGGAACGATGACCGCATCGCCCACCACGATGGGCGACGCCCCGAAACCGTGCCCCGACTTGTATGGCCCCAGGTCCACGCGCCACAGCGGCTGGCCGGCGTGGTCGATCGCCTGGACAATGAATTCCTCGGGCGTGGCCCAGGCGACGTACACTCCCAGCTCGTCGACGGCGGGCGTTGAACTGGCCAGGCTGTTGAGCGCGTGCTTGCGGTGCGTTTGCGAAGGGAAGCGACGTGTCCACAGCGAATTGCCGGTGTTGGCGTCGAATGCCAGCACCAACCGCTCACCGGTATCTTCATCGCCGCAGGTCAAAAACAGCTTGTCGCCCCACAGCACCGGACACGAATGGCCAGGGCCCGGCAACTCCACCTTCCACAGGTAATCGTCGTCGGTCCACTCGGCCGGTAGCCCTTTAGCCTGGCCGATACCCGTCCCGTTGGGACCGCGAAACCGCGTCCACTCCTGCCCCTGGGTGGCTCCCGCCGCGGCAATCGCCACCAGCCAGGTTGCCAGGCCCCCGATCAGACCCGGCCGATTGCTCACACGAAGTAGATTGCCCATCTCTGGCCTCGTGGGCTGACGTGAAGATGGTGTCCCGGTGGCCAATGCGCTTGCGGCTTGCCCCGACTGGGGAGCGAGCCGCCTTGCGGGCCCCAGTGGTGAAGATATAATCCAAACGTGCGGAATGAAAGCGCGTGGCGACGGCCGGCTGCCTTATGGGGGCTCGCCGTAACTTTTGCCGCCGGGCCAACTTGCCTGCGGAACGCCGCATCGCGATGCCTTGCTTGTTCGGCTGCCGAAGGTTCCCCGCTGGGTTCCAGATGCCGCCGCTACGGGGCCGTAGCTCAGTTGGGAGAGCGCTAGCTTTGCAAGCTAGATGTCAGGGGTTCGAGTCCCCTCGGCTCCACTTTCGTATCTCTAGGCCACGCAAGACTTTGCGTACCTGCCAGCACGGCAGTGGGGCCTGTAGGCAAGACTGCAAAACGGATACACCGGACACAAAACCGGCCGTTTCGCCACAGCCAACAGGAACCTCATGCTGCGGCTGCCTCTGTACTGCCGCCAATCCAGCCATAGCTAGGCCTTAGTCTCGCTCGACGGCCAATGCTTGTTCTTCAACATACACGGGGAGGTTGACTACCCACAGCCCGTACTAGTGGATTCTCATGTAGTGAAATTCCAGCGGGTTTGAAGGAACCTCGCCCCCGGTGCCGTTGAACTGCCGCGTTCACTGAGCACGTTTTTGCGATAACAACGCGGTGACTCTGCGGGCGTGGCAAAGAATCCAGCGACGAATTCGTCGCCGCGCTTTCAGATAGATCCGCCGTACCGCCGGATGATGTGAAGCCAATGGCCATCGGCTGCCCCAACATTGTCGCCGCCCCCTCTTGACGCTGCTTATTGGATCGCACGTCGACGTCCATTCACACTGGCAAAGCCTGTGGGGCTCGAAGAAGCACTTCAGCCGACAGTGCCATCCCGGCGTCGAGCTCAACTCCGCCGTCAATGCTCATCCGTCAGCAGGCCTGCGGTTCCTCCTTGGGTAACTGCATCAACGCAGGATGGGCTGAATCCGGACAGATCTGTTTTGTCCGAAGCTCTAAGCTTGCGAAGGGGGCGTCATTTGGGCGTCGGGGCAAGTTCGCCAATGAAATCGACAAACGTACTTGCCAGCAGAACAAAGTTACCGGCCGTTTCCACCCGTCCGTCCCAGCGTTCGGGGGCTGGTTCGTTTTCGTGATCCCAGAAGTACACACGCCTGCGATGCTCACCCCGAGTGCCAAGGCATATGGCATTTCCAAACGGGGCATCCATGATCCAGATGAGGGCCGTCGGAATGCGCACTTCATAACGCTGGTAAACGGCCCTCGCCTCCTCAGGTGAAAAATAGCTCTCTTCGCGAAACCGACCTATATGGTTAATGCACACATTAATAGCGTTTCCGCCTGGCTTCGAAGCAGTAAAACGTAGCGACCCACCCAGGGATCCACCGTTACAAGGGACCAGCAATTCACGATAATCCTCCGGCAATTGAGTGCCTGTCGCCTGCTCAAACTGGCCCTAGCACGTGGTACCGACCAGAGTTCTTCGATGCCTGTTTGCGGCAATTACGGGAACCTGAAGTAATGCCGGCTACACTCTTGAACGAATCAGCTATCGAGCTGCAATCTTCCGAGACCCGCCTCTGGAGCTATGAAGTGGCCGATGTCGTGGTATGGCGCATAGATCGAGTTGGTTGTATTCCCAGTTCGATCCGGCCATCAAGCCATTAAGGTGGTTGCGAGCAACCACTCTACGAGTTGCACCCGGGCTACGCGTGCTGTGAAGCAAAACGCCCGGTGACGATCCTTGCGCCCCGGGCGTTTGCTATTTCTTGATGTGTGCAGGGTGGCCGGCGAGGTGTGTGAATTGCGGCCAGATGCGTATTTGTTGCCGCGAGTGCTGGCGCGTCAGCGGTCCTGAGGGCCGAACCTTACAGGTTCCAGTTGCTGAAGATCGATTGCCGGAACTGGTTCCATTCACGCTCGCGATGGTCGGTCGATTTTTCGGCCACCAGGCGGGTGACCCAGTCGTCCATGCGGCGGAGGCGATCGGCCAGGCTTTCGACGGTGTTGGTCGCCAGCTTGTAGGCCATCATGGCCCCGTCGGCAATCAGCTCGTTGTAAGCCGACCGCGAAATGCGAATCAGCTTCAGCGGCGACTTGGCGCGCACGCCGGCCGAGTGCGGGGCTTCGTGAAAGAACGACATCTCGCCGAAATGATCGTACGGAGCGAGCGTGGCCAGGATCACCTCCTTGCCGTCGCCGTTCTCACCGTGCCGGACAACCTCGCATTCGCCTTCCAGCACGATCCACAAGTTCTGGCTGCTGCGGCCCTGGTGAAGCACCCATTCGCCGGGCTTGTAGGTGCGGATGGTGCCGACCTCGGAGAACTGGCGGAGTTCTTCATCGGTGAAGCCGGCCAGCAGGGGGATATTGCGGAGCCGGTTGAGCGAGACGTCGGCCATTGCGTTCATACGGTGCCTCCCAGGACGGTTGCCCGACCCACGCGACTGATGCCAAGGATATAAGCGGCGGTTCTCAAGCTGACGTTACGGCTTTGGGCGGTTTCCCACACGGCCTCGAAGCTTTCGGTCATGATGTGATCCAGCTCCTGCCGCACGCGGTTCAGCCCCCAGCGGTAGTGTTGCCGGTTCTGCACCCACTCGAAGTAGCTGGCCGTCACACCGCCGGCGTTGGCCAGGATGTCGGGCAGGACGATCTTGCCCTGCTTATCGAACCAATCGTCGGCCTCGGGCCGGGTGGGCGCGTTGGCGGCCTCGATGATGATCGGAGCCCGCACGTCGCGGCAGTTGTCGGCGTGCAGCACACCGCCCAGCGCGGCCGGGATCAGCACGTCGACATCGGACGTGAGCAGTTCGTCATTGGTGATCCGCTCGGCATCCGTGAAGCCGGCCAGCGAGCCGTGTTTGGTTACGTGGTGCAGGATGTCGGGGATGGGCAAGCCATCGGCCCGGTAATATCCGCCCGTCACATCGCTGACCGCCACGATCTTGCAGTCCGATTCGTGCAGGAACTTGGCCGCGTGCGAGCCCACGTTGCCGAAACCTTGTAGGGCGATGCGGGTTTGCGAGGGGCGGCGGCCCAGGCGTCCCAACAGCTTGACGGTCAGAATGCCCACGCCACGGCCGGTGGCTTCCTCTCGGCCCGGGGCACCGTACAGTTCGACCGGTTTGCCGGTGACGCAGGCCGGATTGAACCCGTGGTACTTGGAGTACTGGTTCATGATCCAGGCCATGACCTCGGCATTGGTACCCATATCGGGCGCGGGGATGTCGGTGTCGGGGCCGATCAGGTCGTGGATTTCGTCCACGAACTTGCGGGTGATGCGTTCCAGTTCGCGGTGCGAGAGGTCGCGGGGATTGACCGCGATGCCGCCCTTGGCGCCGCCGTAAGGCAGGTTCACCACGGCGGTTTTCCAGGTCATGAGCGCGGCCAGCGAGCGGACCTCGTCCAGGTCCACTTCGTGATGGTAGCGGAGGCCGCCCTTCATCGGGCCTCGCGAGTTATCGTGCTGGACGCGGTAACCAATGTACGTGGCAATTTCGCCGTTATCGCGCTCGATCGATACCTGCACCTGCACTTCGCGCTTGGGAGTCAGCAGCAGCGTGCGAACGTTGCGGGAAAGATCGAGGTGGTCGGCAGCCCGGTTGAAGTAAAACTCGGTGCCCTCAAAAGCATGCATGCCAATCGCCCTGTAAGCGTGCGAGGAGTGGACGTGGTCCGTAGCGGACGAAGGCGGAATGCTGGGGTGGGAGTGACGCTGGGGAGGGCGTGGCCGGCGGCGGGGGCAGCAAAAGGGCTCACGGCGACGGACCACGAACCATCTCAGCCGCGGCCTGAAACAATCGGAGGCCGACCGTCAGCAGGTTCCGCGGGAATCATATCCCTGGCCCGCATTTGACTCAAGCTCAGCAGCGCGGAGGGGTTCGATCACCGGGTCGCACAACGTGCTGCGCTCGCGATGCGAGCGGTGCCAGCCGCTTTAGCGGGCCTTGAGGGGGCCATGCTCAACAACGCACCGCATCAGCGCAGGACACTCCCGCAAACGGAACTTCCGCACCGCGGGAAGCCGGGCTTGCAAACGGGCGATGCCGGGGATTAAGGGAAGCACGCCGTCTAGGCATGATGCTTGAACCGGGCCCGTCTCAGAGCGACTTCAAATAGGCGATCAGATCGGCGAGCTCTTCCGGGGTAAGGTCGCCTTCGCCGGCCACTTCCGAGGGCTTATGGTACTCGGTCAGCACCTCTTCCAGGCTCTTGGCCTTGCCGTGATGCATAAGGGCCACGCGACGGTACACACCAAGCAGCGAGGGCGTGTTGTAGCCCTTGTAGTAGTCGCGCTCGGAGCCTTGGCCGACATCGTGGATCTTGCCGTCGGTGAACCAGGGGCCGCTGTGGCAGTTGAAGCAGCCAGCCTTGGCACTGTTGAAGAGCGCCTTGCCGCGCTCGGCCGCCTCGGTGAGCGAGCCGTCGGGATTGCGGTACGGGTTGGGCGGGAGTTTCAGCGAATCGAGGAACGCCCGGATGGCTTCGATGTCCTCCGGGGGACGCTCCTTGCCCAGCATCGACTTCGTGATGCTGTTATGGATCGATTCGTTCAGGTCCTGCTGCCAGCCGTGCCAGGTCCAGGGGGGCGTGCGGGTCACGTTGACCAGGCTCAACACTGTTTTGAAGGTGTAGTCGGTGCCGTCGTTACGGGTATCCATGGTGACGGCATTCACGCCGCCTTCGTAATGGCAGGTGTGGCAGCTATACCACTGGTCGAGGCTGAGCCGGGCGTCGTAGAACAGGGCCTCGCCGCGGCGAGCGAGCGATGGCTCCGACGGCCCGCCCAGGTGGAAGGTGCGCGAGACCTTCCGCGTTTTCAGGTCGACCTCCTGGACGGAGTCGTTGATGTAGTTGGCCACGTATACGTAGCGGCTATCGGGCGCGAAGGCCACGCCTTGTGGCCGACCACCCAACGGAACGCGGAAATACCGGTTGCGATCGCGAGCCAAGGCAGGATCGATATGGTCGCCGGGGCCGCCCACGTCCTGGAACGGCAGACCTTCCAGCCGGTACACCAGCAGCTCTTGGCTGCCGCCGGCTGCCATCACGATCCAGGTGCCATCGGGGCTGACGGCCACGCCGTAAGGATCGGCCACCGCCAGGCCGGGCTCATCGGTGGTAATGGCAAACCGCAGAGCCTGCTCGTCCATTCGCATGTAGCCCAAGCGGCTGCCCAGCACCCAGCCGAGCTTGACGTTCCGCACGGTCACGGGGTTGTGGCGATAGACCATCCAGCCGAAGTAAACCTTGGTGCCGTCGGCCGAAACCTGCATCTGGCCGGCGTTAATGCCGCCAAACGACTCGCTGAACAGCTCTTTACGCGTGGCCAGATCGATCACCGACATGCGGCGGTTGCTGTTGGTGGCCACGGCCATCCGGCTGCCGTCGGGCGTGATCGCCAGGTGTCGGGGCCAGGCTTCCACCTGGATCCGATCGACCACTGCCCAACCGTCCAAATCGATCACGGCGATCTGGGCGAGCCCCGACAGGGCCACGTAAGCGAGCTTGCCATCGGGGGCGACAGCGATGCCGCGCGGTTCGCCGGGGATGCTCAGCGAGCCGGCGTCGTGCAGGCGGCCATCCTTCAACGTGAAGCGGTGGAGCGTGCCGCCGAACGACGTGCTGACCAGCACCGTCGTACCATCGGGGCAAAAGACGACCGACGTGGGACGCTCGCCGCACGGCAGTTCTTGGAGAACCTTGCCGGCCTTCACGTCGATCAGCGAGACGCTATGACCCAGGCAGTTGGCTGTGACCAGGTAGCGGCCGTCGGGCGTGATGGCCACTTCTTGCGGCGAACGGTGCGGGTTCTCGCCGGACGGATCGTTGGTGCCCTGGGCCGTTTTCTGCTTGGGTAGGTTGGCGGCGCTCGCATCCGCCGAGCCAGAACCTTCGGCGGCCACAACTTGCGAAACCGCGCTGGCACCATCGCCGGGCGCCAGGAGGTTCCAAGATAGTGCGGGCAAAACCAGCACCAGGCTTACGAGCGCGACTGCCAGCACAACGCGTCGGGGCATTCTAAACCTCCTGGCAGGTTGCGGTTATTGCAAAGGTGTGAGCGGGAGGCGTGCTTGGGGGGCGTGCATCCGGGCGTGCTGCACGGCCGGCATTCAAACCTGCGTATTGTAACAACCGCGGCAGCTTAACGATTTAGGAAACCACACCGCAGTGCGGGAGCTTACACTCCGCCAAAAGTTTGCGGTACCTGGGCCACATGCCTCCCCCGAATGAACCGTATCAAACGCCTATCCGCCTGTGGCCATTGGGCTACGGATGCCGGCTTGGAATGGATGTCTCTGAGGTCGTTGCGGGAACGTTCAATTTCACCCGATTGGGTGGGATGGTAAAGTCTCCCCCTCGGCATCCCCCCCATTGGCGTTTGTCGCAATCCACGCTACAAGTAGTGTTTTGCCTGGTTTCGCCAGATTAACAGCTGGCGCTCAGGTTAGACGACAGGCGTCGCGGCCAAGGGAAGAACCCATCAACCGGCATGGAAGCGATTTTAGACCGACAGCAAGAGCAAGCCAATGTCGAGTGTTGAAGTCGTGATTACCGGCATGGGGGTCGTCAGCCCTTACGGCGTGGGCCTGCAGGTCCTCTGGCACGGTATCAACAGTGGCACCAGTGCCGTGCGGCCCATCACCGAGTTCGATCCCAGCGGGCTGCCAGTGCGGATGGTGGCTCGGGTGCGCGATTTCGATCCCAAGCAATACGTGCAGCCGCGCAAGAGCCTGAAGATCATGTGCCCCGATATGTCGTACGCCGTGGCGTGCGCACGCATGGCCATGGAGCACGCGGGGTTGGGTGAGGGCGCCGTCGATCCCGAGCGACTCGGCGTGGTCTTTGGGGCTGATCCGATCACGCCGCCCACCGATTCATGGCAGCAAAACTTCTACGGTTGCAGGGGGAGCGACGGCAAGATCGTGCTCGACCGCTGGCGCGAGAACATGTCGCGGTCGTTCCCGCTGGGATTTCTCGCCACGCTGCCGAACATGGCGGCTTGCCACGCGTCGATCAGCATCAATGCCCAGGGCCATAACAACACACTGCACCAGGGCGAGATCTCCAGCCTGTTGGCCATTGCCGAGGCGGCGAGCGTGATCCAGCGTGGCTGGGCCGACGTGGTGGTGGCCGGTGGCACCAGCTCGATGCTCGAACCTTTCGACTTGGCTCGGATGTGCGCGCTGGACGAAGTTTCGCGCCGCAACGGCGATGGCGGCGGCACGCCGCGGCCGTTCGATGCCGAACGCGACGGCCAGGTGCGCGGCGAAGGCTGTGCCGCCTTCGTGCTTGAGCGGCGCGAGTTTGCCGAAGCCCGCGGCGCCAACGTGCTGGCCCGACTGCTGGGCAGCGGAGCCGGCTGCGATGGCCGCCGCAACGATGATCGCTTCCCCGGCATGGCTGCCATCACCGGGCAAGGCATCCGCGCGGCCATTTCTGCCGCACTGAGCCGGGCTCACCTGAGCGCTCGCGAAATTGGGCACGTCAACGCTCACGGTCTGGCCACACGCTGTGACGACCGCCGCGAAGCCGAGGCCATTGCCGAACTGTTGGGCGACGTACCGGTGACTGCGCCCAAGAGCTACTTCGGCAACTTGTGCGCGGCCGGTGGGGCGGTTGAGATGGCCGTCAGCGTGTTGGCTCTGCAGGACGGCATCATTCCGCCGGTGCTCAACTGCCAGCGGCCCGCCGACGATTGCCCAATCCAGGTCGTCCACGGTCAGGCAGCGCAAGCTGCCCATCCCACGGCACTGCTGTTAAACCACACGCGGTTTGGCCAGGCGGCGGCGCTGGTGCTCGCCGCCGGCTAATACCCGCTGCGCTGTTTACCGTTCCCAGCGTACCTCGTCACGCGTGCCGCGCTGCGCGGTCCGCGCGTCGGCCTGGGTAGGCCCCAGGGCGACGGCGATCCAACCATCGACCACGTCGCACTGCGTGACGGCGACATCGTTCAGCCGCGGCAGCTCCAGCATCCCCGGTGGTACCACCGGCAAACCGCCGCTGCGTGCCAGGAACCCGCCGATGACCGTCTGCAGGATTGCCTTCTGCGTGGACGTGATCTCGGTGCCGGTCACAACCACCTGACCCACCTTTTCCAGGTACACGTTGCGATCGCGACGCACCGGCTTGAACTCCACGTGCACCACCAGTCGTTCGAGGTGCAGCCCGCCGGCATCCAGGGCATCCAGCCGCAGCATGGCATGCACGCGACCATCGCGGCACTGCACCTGGAGCGGATCGTACGGCGCGAACTTGAGCCGGACGTCCATGCCGTCGCTCGCATTGCCCTGGACGGATTGGGGCGACGCCGCCTGCCACAACTGCGCCAGCGAGACCTCGCGCCCGGCCAGCCGCAGCCGTTCCAGCACGTTGTTCAGCGCCGTTTCGTGCAGTTGGATGCTGGCCAGGCTGTCGCCGGGAGCCTTGGGACGCGGCGTGTGGGCGCCCAACTGGCGGTACGTCGCCAGCCGCACGCGGACGTTCACCTGGTTGTCGTCCGGCCGATCCACCACCGCCGCCGGCGTCAGCGCGAGTCGTTCCAGCGGCAGCAGCAGGTTCCGCTGCAGGCTGCGTTGCAACTCGGCCAGGGCGGCATCCGCCGCGGCGTCGGTATTGGCCGCGGCTTCGGTCCGCAACCGGTGTTCGGTGATGGCCGTGGCTTCCGGCCGCCGCGCGTCGAACTGCCGTTCGGCGATGTGACGCATCAGGCCGCCCATCACCGGCACGCCGTCAAAGGCACTTTCCGTGTCGCACAGCGCTTGCCGCGACCGCACGGTAACTTCGGCCGGCAGCGCGTGGATACCATCGCGGCGAAACTCGATCCGTTTGTGGATGGTGAAGTCCGACGTCGTTTGGGCCATCGTGCGGATGGGGCCTTGGCTGGCCGACGTATTGGCAACCACCGTACCCTGCGTGATCAGCATCACCTGGAACGGGTTGTTGCCCGGCAGCATCTTCAGCGTGGTCACCGTTTGGGCTTTCTGGCAGCCGCGGTACGGTACACCGAACATTACGCCCGACACCGGGCCTACCTGCTCGCTCTGGTCGGCCACGAGCTTGTTGAGGAACGATTCGCTGATGCTCATCCGCACGTTCGTATTGCGGAAGTAGGCTTCCAGCCGTTGGGCCAACGCGCGCTCATCGGCGCGAGGGCTGAACCGCATGCGGTCCAGGTCTTCGCCCAGCAGCGAGCCCAGGCTGGCTCGCCCCGAACTTTCGTAGGCTTCCAGCTTGGCCAGCAGTTCGCGCTCGTCGATCGGCTCATCGGCCAGCCGCCGCAGTTCAGCGACCAGGGCCTGGTACTGCGGCAACTGCAGGAAGGCCCGCTGCTCGGCATTCAGATAAGGCGACTCGATCCGCCGCAATGCCCTGCGGGCAACGGCGGCTGTATTGTCATCGATGCTTACGTGCAGGGCAACGTTTTCCAGCGCGTCGAGCAGGAGGTAGCGCCGCCAGCCTTGTTCGTGCTCGGAGCCACGCAGCGTGGCGGCCACGTCGCGCAGGTACGGCACCAGCGTGCCCGAGTCGTAATGCACCACAGCTACGGCACCGCTGCGCGAAGCTTCCAGCGACGCCAGGCCCGACCACACGGCCACGTGACGCTCCAGGGCGTACCGCGCGCGGCGCGCCTGGCTAGCCAGTTGCTCATCGCGCAGCGCGGCGATCATGAGGTCGGCCTCGCGCAATTTCTCTTGCACCAGGTGCAACGCGGCCGTGCGGATGGAGTCGTCGCCCTCGGCCAGGTTACGAATGCACGCGGCGGTGGCGATCGCCCAATCGCGGCTGGCCGGGTACTCTTCCAGGCGAGCCAGACGTTCCAGCAACGTGTGCGGCATCGTCCACGACGGCGACGTCATGGGATCGGGCTGCGGCACCAGGGGCGGTTCGCCCGACTCCGCGGTCGCTTCCTGCTGCATGCGTTCGCGCAGCTCAGGCCACTTGGGGCCGGCATCGATCTCAGCCAGTTGCGGTCCGGTGAATTGCGGCGCGGCCGGAGACTCGCCCTTCGACGGGGCAGCGGCGGGGGCGTTCAGCAGGTGATCGTCGATCCTGGCCGCCGTGTTCAGGCGATTGAGGAAATCGGTGACATCGAACTGGTTGCCCAGGCGCGAGCTTGAAGGGCTGCGCACCACGGCCACCTGGCGGCGGTGGCTTGCGATATGCGGCCGGTAGGGGAGCGGCTGCAGTGAGAACGGATCGCGGCAGGCGTACGGCGTGCAGCCGGGCTGCTGACTGGGCCATGGCCAGGCCCAGGACAGCACAACCAGGCCGGCGATTGCCAGCCAGGCAAGATACGTTGCGCGCGAACGTCGATAGGACATGGTGCTCCGTCTCCCGATGCGAGTTTCCTTGGCTGCCCTGTCCAAGGACTCGGTGCTTCCTCTGCATCGAAAGATCGGGCGTCCCCGGCGGTTGCGCCCAATGGTTTGCCGCCGATTCCAGGGCGCAAAATGCCGCTTGTAATGCGTTTTCGGAAAACGCCGCGCCGGGCAAACGCGTCATGCTGAAGATGTCAGATGTGCGGCCTTGGCCGAAAGATCAATGGCCGTTAACGCGACCGCGATAACCACTTTGATCGGCCCGGGCGACACGCGGCGATGGCCGTCCGGCTCCCCGCACCAGGACGCGTGGAGTTCGCCCGGCGGCATGGGGGAGACCGTTTCGGGGGACGCTTGTGTTTGCGGCCGCCGCACAAAGATGGCCGCGCTCCATTCCTGTGTTGCTAAGCATTGCTTCTGGCGGTGTGGCTCGCGGAGCCGCAGGGGGGCGTCGATTGAGGACAGACCAGGCAGGTTGGGGGGCAGGCGATAAAGTCGCTGTTCTGCAAGTTTGCCCTCGGGCAACCGCAGTTTTGGGGGGAGCTTGCGCGTTTGTGCCGTAGCGTCCCCCGCCCGCCGAAAACGCTGGCAATCGGCATCAAACGCTTGTTATGCTGGTGGCGAACATTCCGGTTGGTCACCGACCAGAATCGCACGCCTTCCCAGCCTGCCTTCTAGCCCTCGCCCCAGCGCACGCGGTACCGAGCTACAGCAGATGAGCGGCCAGCGCTGCTGGCCATCGTTTGCGGCGTCCGCAATCGCGCATTGGGCCAAACCTGCCTTAGAGAAGCGATCTCCATGCGATACTTGATGCCTCTGGCTGCTTTGTGGGCGACCCTGCTGACCGTTTCTTCGCTGTGGGCTCAGCCGCAATTGTCTTCCGGCCGGATCGCCGCCGGCACGCGTTGGGAAACCGCCTACTATGTCCACGACTCGGGCGTGCCTGGCCCCACAGTGTTGATCGTTGGCGGCGTGCATGGCAATGAGCCGTCCGGATACCGGGCTGCCGATCAGATCCGGCATTGGCCCATCGCCCGTGGCCGGCTCGTGGTGATCCCGCAGGCCAACGTGCCGGGCTTGAAGGCCAATATCCGGTACATGCCGAAGGTCGATGCGTCGCTCCGCGACCTGAACCGCAACTTCCCTTATCCCGATGTTTCCGACGAGCCTCGCGGCGAGGCGGCCACGGCCCTGTGGCAGTTTATTCAGGAACTGAAGCCCGACTGGGTGATCGACCTGCACGAAGGCTACGAGTTCCACATTTCGCACCAGCCACCGCCGGGCAAGAAGAAGTCGGTAGGCTCTACCGTGATCTACCCGTCGAGCCCGGAACTGGATCCGCTCGCGGAACAGATGCTGAGCGCCGTCAACGCCGGCATCAGTAATCCCGATCGCAAGTTCGTGCTGCGCGGCAACGCCCCCCTGGCCACCACGCTGGCCCGGGCGTGCATCGAGTATCTGAAGATTCCGGCCATGATCCTGGAAACTACTACCAAGGATCAGCCGCTTTCGCTGCGCACCCGGCAGCATCGCACGCTGGTGCAGGTGGTGATGCAGCACCTGAAGATGGTTGAGGGCGACTGTGTCGACATCCTCACACCGACCGGCTCACAAGACAGCCTGATCCGTGTGGGCCTGTACGATGGCCCCGGCACCGGCGCCAACCCGTTGACTGCGATCCTGGACGAAGAACCGCACACCATCGTGCGGCACCTGGGCCCTGCCGACCTTCGCAAGGAAGTGCTCCAGCAGTTCGATGTGGTGATCTTCCCCGGCGGTAGCGGCAGCCGCCAGGCCGCGGCAATTGGTCCTGCCGGCCGTGAAGCCGTCCGCGAGTTTGTCGAGAACGGCGGCGGGTACGTGGGCATCTGCGCGGGGGCTTACCTCTGCTCGGCGAATTACACCTGGTCGCTGGGGCTGGTGCCCGTGAAGGTGTTTTCCGAAGTTCGCGAGGTTCCCGGTGTTGGCCGGAAAGCCATGTGGTATCGCGGTGAGTCCACCACGGTGCAGATGCAGTTCACCAACGAAGCTCGGCAAGTGCTGGGCGAAGTGCCTGAGCTGACCGACGTGCGTTACCACAACGGCCCGATCTTCCGGCCGTTGACGGAAGGCGAGCCGGGCTACACCACGCTGGCCTGGTTCCGCAGCGAGCAGGTGTTGTACCCGCCGCAGGAAGGCACCATGGTCAATACGCCGGCCATCATCCGTGCCGATTACGGCAAGGGACGCGTGATCGCGATCAGCCCTCATCCCGAATCATCGGCTTCGCTTCGGCCGATGGTGCTCTCGGCCATTCGGCACGCGGCCGGGCGCAGCACGCCTCGAGCCAAGCCAGTGCTGGTGGCCGAGCAGAAGCAAGGCTCGTCGGAATCGGCCGCGGAGAACAAGCCCATGACGGCCCAAGCCGAGCAGCAAAGCAAGCCGATGTCGCGGGCTGCTAAAGCCGCTGTGGCGCCGTAATCGCAGCGCCATATTTTGACGCCGTAAGGCATGTGACGATGTGGAACGCCCGGCGCGACCTGGGGGGATTGCCGTGCCGTACGGGTTGGGCGATGTAGCCTTCAAGATCGAACGCGCCGGCTTTGCCCTGCTGCCCGGCTCACACCGCGTGGGCCGCCTTGCGCAAGAGCAGATCGAATCGCTCTGCGCGCGGCAGCCTGAGCATCTCTGCACGGCCGCCGCGGGCGATGCGCTACTGATGCGGCCGCTGCTGTTGCACGCCTCGCGCCGTTCGACCGGCTCCCGCCTCCGCCGCATCTTGCACATTGAGTATGCCGGCTTCTCGCTGCCCAATGGCCTTGCCTGGCACGAAGGGGCCTAGAGCCTGGCTTCGCTGTTTCCTCCCTGCACGGTCAGCGCCACCGCCCACCGCTGCGTGTCTAATCACCATCCTCCCCGAGAAGGAATCTCTCGCCCGCGGGGAGGCAGCTAACGATCCTCTAAGATTTGCACCACGGTCTGATTGAACTCCAAGGGGCCGCAGCGGTGCTGAATGAAGGCGAGAGTGCCTTGAGGATTGATCGGCCCGTCGAATGAAAGTCGATTCAATATGGATCGCTGCCTAGAGTTCGATTGGCGTGGCCTGGATGTTGTTGTGATCGATCAATGTGTTCCTTGATGGTATCCATAAAATAACCGTTACGGCATCGCTCGATGTGAAGACCAGGGAAGACGATGTCGTAACGGTGAGCAGGCGTTGCCGAAGCAGGCTGGGTATGACAAGAGGGCTCAGGGGGCGAGGATAAAGTGGCCCTGGCTGGAGCCGTTGTATCGAAAAATCATCACAACGTGGCCCTGGGCATTGTACAGGCGAACCGTGTCGCCTTTGTTGTCGAGCCTTAGGGAAGTATTCAAGGTGATGGTGCGAGCGCTTCGGGCTGGGATCGAGCCTGAAAGGACAAAGACGCCGCGGGCGTTGTCTTCCAGTCGCCAGCCGTTAATTGACACGGAAGCATCGGTGCGATTGGCGAGGACGACGGTTTCTTTATTATCTTCGTTTCCCACCGGATTGGGAAAAATGGCCATGATGAAGACGGAGGAAAGATCTGGCGGCGTGCTGCCGTTGACTTCGACGAGCCGAGCTCCACGACGCCACGCCCGAGGATAGATTGGCGATTCTGCGGCCCAGAGCCCTTTACGTCGAGAACGCGCCTCCGCTTCTAAGTCGCCAAGCTCTCGCTCGGGATGATAGTGATAAAACCACCAGCCATGTCCCTCGCGGATAACCTCTTTGTTGACGCTCTTCCCGTCGACAAAAATTTCTCCCAGGATTCTTCCATAGTCGTCGGTGCCCGTGGCTCTGACGGTTACCGTTTTGCCTGCGATCATGTTATGGACGAATGTGCGGGCTTCATTGCCATGTGGCTGGCCGATTTCGGGGGCGTCGCAATAGATGAATCGAACCGTAACGACCTCCCCGTTTGCTTTCTTTACTTGAGCGGTGTCGCCATCGTGGACGCTTATGACGGTTCCGGTAAATTCTTCAGCGTTCGCGGTGCCGCAAAGCATTAGAGGCTGTCCAAAAAGCGGTCTTGGATGAATGCCGGTTGAGTGGTTAAA
>CALBRZ010000071.1 GCA_937927735.1 uncultured Planctomycetales bacterium | reverse complement strand
GCTGCGTCATCCCTCACTGCGCCACTTGGCGCGCGATAACGTGGCGGACCAACGTGCGGGCATGGCCCCCGGGAATGACGAGTGGCGTTCTAGCCTCCTCCGTAATCCCGCCCGGATAGACACATCAGGGCGGGCAAAGGCTCACGGACTTTTTCTCGCCAGCCAACCTTTGGGAGGGCGACTCCGCGTTTGCGGGAGGCGTCGGCCCCCGTGCGTATGGCAAACGTCGTGCCGCCGGTCAGGCGGGTTGGCCGCGATGGCTGCCAATCGCGCGACATGACGCCAGGCGAAAAGCTGGCGTTCGATTGGCCAGGCAGCCGAATGGCTGCTTTTCAGGACTTGCTTTGGCGATCTTGCTGGGGCGGCCCCAAGGCTCCCTATCCGGCCGGGGAGCGATCACAGGTGAACCTGCCCGGCAGTCCGCTGCCCAACTTCCAATTGATTGTCGATGCCCACCGAGGCAGGCACGGCTCGTCCGACGACGTGCTGCGCGATCTGCTTCAGGTAGTAGCTGGCAACACGGCCCCGCAGGCGAAGGATGCCATTCTCGAACTCGCAACACACCCGCTGAACCTGCGGGTAAGGCGAGCGTTGGATCGCCGAACGGGCGGACATACAGATTGATTCCGCAGAACCAGAAACCATGGGTGCGACTTCCTTAAGAATCGATCTTGGCCCGGGCCAGGCCAATGCCTCGTCGATGGGGGAACCTGGGGAACAGGTTCGTGAGGACAGCGAACATGGCCAATCTTACGCCCGTCGGCGAGACGTTCCATTCAGCAAGTTCCTACCTTTTCCCGCAGTAGTTCCCTGCCACTACGCTGGGGGGAAGCCCCAGGCAGGCCGCCGACGCATTTAAGCCGGATTTTCCGCGGAAAAATCGCTGGCTTAAACACACGCGAACCTGCAAAAAACAAACGCCCCGCCAAGCTTGCACATGCGTCGAGCAAGCCGGCGGGGCGGATGTATTTTGGGCACGCTTCGCGGTGCCAAACGGGCCAGGCGCTGCCAGTCCCGCAAGCCTGCGCGGTGTCAGTCTACCAGTTGATAACCATCGGGCAGCGTTGCGCTACGGACCACCACGGCCACGCCGTCGCGGACGCAGATCTCTGGCGTGTCGCGGTCCGGCGCGTTGTGCTGGTTGAGAATCTTGACGTTCCGCCCGATGCGGCAGTTCTTGTCGACGATCGCGCCTTCGATGTGGGTGTTGTCGCCGATGCCCACCTCGGGCGTGCCGCTGCGCTTGTTGGCTTCCACTTCGTCGATCGATTCGTACTGGTCGGCGCCCATGATCACGCTGTTGCGGATGATCACGTTCTTGCCGATGCGGCACCGCAGACCGATGGAGCTGTTTTCGATGATGGTGCCTTCGCCAATCGTGCAACCATCGGCAATGAGGCTGTTTTTGACCATCACGCCTTCCAACTGCGAGGGCGGCAGGAAGCGGGCGCGCGAGTAGATCGGCTTGTCTTGCAGGTGCAACTGGAACGGTGGATTGGGCCCGGCCAACTGCAGGTTGGCGTGATAGAACGACTTGATCGTACCGATGTCTTCCCAGTAGCCGTCGAACAGGTGCAACTGCACGCGCTGGCTACGGATCGTGGCCGGAAAGATCTCGCGGCCAAAGTCCCAGTAGTCGGTCTTGCGCAGCACGTTGACCAGCGTTTCGCGATTGAACAGGTAGATGCCCATGCTGGCGATCAGGTCACGGCCGCGGCTTTCGATCCCGCGGGCGTCGATCCAGGCCGGATCGGTGCGGACCATGTTCACTTCGGACTCGGTCTGCGGCTTCTCCAGAAAGCCCATCACCCGACCGGTGTCATCCAGCCGCATGATGCCCAGGCCGCTGGCCTCGCTGCGTTCGACGGGCAGGCCGGCGATCGACACATCGGCGCCGGACTCCTGGTGCGCCCGCATCATGTCGCGGAAGTCCATGCGGTACAGCTGGTCGCCCGAGAGGATCAACACGTAATCCACCCACGGCTGTTCGATGTACCGCAGGTTTTGCCGCACGGCATCGGCGGTGCCCTGGTACCAGTCCGAGCGATCCATGGTTTGCTGGGCCGCCAACAGCTCGACGAAACCGGCGTTGAACTGGTCGAAGCGGTACGACAAGCGGATGTGCCGGTGCAGGCTGACCGAATTGAACTGCGTCAGCACGTAAATGCGGTTCAGGTCGCTGTTGATGCAGTTGGAGAGCGGGATGTCGATCAACCGGTACTTGCCGGCCACCGGCACCGCCGGTTTGGAACGATACTGCGTCAACGGGAAAAGCCGTGTCCCGCGTCCGCCGCCCAACACCATGGTCAATACATTTTTCATACCGGACTCTACCGTTGTGGTTTGTCTGGATGGGACGTGTGATTCTGCGAACCCGCCCGGCTGGACCACACCTGCAGCCCCCCCGGGAAAGAATCCTGCCGACCGGCAATTGGGCCACGCTGGCGGCGGCCGAAAAGCCCCCCCATGCAACCGGCCCGGGTTCTGGCAGCCCATGCCAGCAGCCACGGCTACCGGCAGCACGCCAAGGGAGCCGAGCATCAGACGGTTTGACTCCCTGCTGGGCGGCTATCCGTCACGATGCTGCCGGCGGTGGCGACCACGTCGACTTTTTGTAAGCCTTCTGTAAGCAAGACGTTACAGTTTGTCCCTGGCCGACATTTCAGGTGTGCGGGTGCTCCGGGCACGGCATCAATTGCAAAGGCCGCACCGTAACGAGCAAATGCTCTGGCGGGAGGTGGCTTTGTCGCACCTGTTCCTGGTTATCGGCACGCGCGGCGCCCTACGGTCGAGAAACTGGGCGCAGCCCCCAGCACACCGCCCCCGCGAAGGTGCTACCCCTTAGTTGGCCAGCACGAGCCGCTTTTCAGAAATCAGCTCAAGCAAGTGCCGGAACGGATCGGCAAACTTCTTGATGCCCTCGGCCATCAGCGTGGCTTCGAGGTGGGCGAAATCGACCTTCTGATCGATCTCGTCGAGCACTTCTTGCGGCGGCAGCACATCCACCTGGCGCGTGAAGGTGAGCCCCGACTTTTGCGTCGCCGCATTGGTAGCCGGCGGGTTGGTTTCGATATCGCTGCCGGCGAACGCGGCCACGTACTTGGTGGGCGGGTCCTCGGGCTTCTTGGTGCCGGTGCTGGCGAAGATGATCTCTTGCTTCAGCGGCGTGCCCTTGTCCCGCCAGTAGCGTTGGTTCTCCGCCCAGATCCGCTTGGCGTTCACAATGCCCACCTGGCCCTGAGCGGCCGGCGAAAGTTCCGGCACGTGCTTCTCGGTGTAGACGTCGATGCGCGAGACAAAGATGCTGTACACGCTCTTGAAGCCGTCGAGCGATTCCCGGCGCTGCGCGCCGCGCCACACGGCTTCGCGGGCCTGCTCGTATTGCCGCTGCGTGAAGATCAGCGTGACGTTGAGCGTAACGCCCGCCGCGGCCAGGTCCTCCAGCGCCTGCAAGCCGGCCGGGGTGGCCGGCACCTTGATCATGCGGTTCTTGTGGCCGGCCGACCACTTCTTGCCCAGCTCGATATACCGGGCAACGCGTTCATCCTCGGGCGGGCCCAGCTCCAGGTCTTCCAGCAGCGGATCGAGCTCAAAGCTCACATAGCCGTCGTCGCCGCCGGTGGCTTCCCAGACGGGCAGAAACACCTCCTGGGCCTGCGCCACCAGGTGGTCGGTCATTTCCCAGGCCACGTCGGCATCGTTCAGCCCCTGGCGCATGAGCTGCTCAATCCGATCATCAAACCGGCCGGTCTTGAGGATGTCGGCGATGATGAGCGGGTTGGACGTAGCGCCAGTTGCCCCCAGCCGACGGTTCTCCGCAACCAGTTCGGGATCGATCGAGTCGAGCCAAAGCTTGGTACCGGTCGCAATCAGCGATTCCAACGGGGTCGTCATGAGCAGGTCCCAGAAAAGAAAAGGGCGCGGAGGATCAGGAAACTGCCCGACGAATCATCGCGACAGATCCCAATAACGGCGGAGCGTAGCCCAGTGGCTTTCACCCCTGCGATTGGGGGCACCCCAGCGGCTCTCGCTTCCGCGCCAAAATAACAAATCGGGCTGCGACCTTCTACCAGCCAGCAAAACCCGGGCCAGACATGAAATCCTAAACTACTATCCAGGTTCGACTTGCGCCCGATGACCGCCCGGAGGGCCGGGGTACGACAGCCCGTCGGGCGCCGCACTCCCCTACCGATCACCGGGGGCAGCCCTGGTTAGGCCACTACCATTCTACCGCTTCACCCCCTGAACGGCACGCGCCTATTTACCCCCACAAATGCAGGATTGACTCGGCCGATGCTGTAGCGCAGTCTGGCAGCCCGGCACCCCACCAACAAGCCGTACACATCTCCAACGCCTGGGGGTGCCCACTGCTTGGGCCTATCGCAACGTCATCTACCACATTGCAGGGAGCTTCAACCTTAAGACCGGCACCGTGGGGATCAGCGGTGCTCCCCCCATCCGGAATGGAGTGCAGAGGCTAAGCAATTCACCGGCTCGGGGGATGGACACCTGCCCAATTCGTTCCCAGGGTCGCGCTGGGATGGCGTGGTTGTTTCCGTCCCCTCAGGAAAGGCACGCCCATGCACACCCGACCTCGCTCCGGCTTTACGCTTGTCGAGCTGCTGGTGGTGATCGCCATCATCGGCATCTTGATCGCCATGCTCTTGCCTGCCATCCAGTCGGCCCGCGAATCCGCCCGACGCGCCAATTGTGCCAGCAATCTCAAGCAGCTTGGCCTGGCCATGCTGCTGTATGCCGAAAGATTCGAAGAGCAGCTTCCGCCCTCGCATATGGGGCACTCCAATCCCCAGTGGGGCGACCATAACTGGACCGCGTTCCTCTGGCCGGTGATGGAAAATGCCCACGCCTTCCAAGGCTTGGATATGACCAAGCGCTGGGTCGATCCCTCACCCAACGACAATGGGCATTCCAACATCGAAATCCATACGGCCGTTTCGGGCGTGTATTCGTGCCCCACCCGCGGCTTGCGAACCTATCCGCGTCATACCAGTTACGGCGAACGCATCTGCCAGGTGATGGACTATGCAGCCGTGGGCGTGACGTACCACCCCGGCGGCAACTACCCGGCCAACGGCGGCCAACACTTCAGTTCTATCGGCGGTTCGGCGGATCACCTGGGCGGCTCCATCCTGGGTCCCAATAAGGTGATTCCCGATGCACGAGCGCCCGGCAAGCTGCGCTTCATCTCTAAGGTAACCCTTGGCCGCATTACCGACGGCCTGGCCTATACGGCCTGGATCGGCGAACGACACGTGAACCCCGAGCAACTTCTGCAGCACGGGTTCGATGCACCCTGTCCACCAGGCATGGGAACCGGCGATTGGCAAACGGGCCGAATCATCGGCGCCGGCCTGGCCGCCTCGCCGCACGATCCCAAGATGGTGGCCACCAAGATTACGCATTGGAACGACGGCAGTTTCTCCGTCGAGGTGAACAACGCGGACCCCAAGAACTACCTGTTTGGCAGTTGGCATCCCGGCATTTGCCAGTTCGTCTTCGGCGACAACCACGTGGTAGCCGTGAAGAACTTTACCGACCCGCTGGTGCTGCGCCGGATGGGCGAACGGGCTGACGGCCAGACTTACAACCTGCCGTAGCCGCGGCACGCGTGGTGCTGGCTCTAACCGCCGGCATGCATGCCGACTGATTTCAACGGACATCGTTGTTCTTCAACGCGTTGCGTTGCCCCAAGCCACCAAAGTCTTTCGCTCCGAGGTACCGCAAGTCCCACACATCGACAGTTAATCACACGTTGCATCAACCATCGACCGCGTTTGCCGCGCGGCGCTGCGCGGCTCAGGAACGGAGTGCGGAGGCACACATCGATCTGGCTTCGCAGGGAAAGGGTTCTTGATTCGCCCCCCTTTCCTCAACGTGCCACTGGTACTGGGTGATCGTTTCTCACTTCCCATGAGAGGCCCGCCATGCACGACAGAAATCGCTCCGGCTTTACGCTCGTCGAACTGTTGGTCGTGATCGCCATCATCGGCATCTTGATCGCGATGCTCTTGCCGGCCATTCAATCTGCCCGCGAATCGGCCCGACGAGCCAACTGTGCCAGCAATCTCAAGCAGCTTGGCATGGCCATGCTGCTGTATGCGGACCGCAATGAAGATCAGCTCCCGCCATCGCACATGGGCAACGCGCATCCCCAGTGGGGCGACCACAACTGGGTCGCCTTCCTGTGGCCGGTGATGGAGAATGCCCATGCCTTCCAAGGCTTGGACATGACCAAGCGGTACTGGGACAACACGCCCAATGCCAACGGGAATACCAACCTGAAGATCCACACCTCGTCTTCGCCCATCTATTCCTGCCCTACCCGCGGTGTGCGGCTGTACGAGCGCACCATGCCCGGCGGTACGGCCATGTGCCAGCCGATCGACTACGCGGCGGTGGGCGTGACATACCATCCCGGCGGCAACTACCCGGTCAACGGTGGACAGCATTTCAGCTCCATCGGCGGCTCGGCCGATTATCTGGGCGGTTCGATCCTGGGCCCCAACAAGGTGATTCCCGATGCGCGAGCGCCCGGCAAACTGCGGTTCATCTCCAAGGTGACACTCGGCCGCATTACCGACGGCCTCAGCCATACGGCCTGGGTGGGTGAGCGGCACGTCAACCCCAACCGCCTGATGCAGTCGGGCTTCGACTCGCCGGCCCCGCCGGGCGTGGGCTCAGGCAACTGGGTTTCGGGGCGAATCATCGGCGCGGGGCTGGCTGCATCGCCGCATGATCCCGAGATCGTCTCGATCGGCCTTACCCAATGGGCCGACGGCAGCTCCTCCGTCGAAGTCGACAACAGCAATCCCAAGAACTACCTGTTTGGCAGTTGGCATCCCGGCATTTGCCAGTTCGTCTTTGGCGATAACCACGTAGTGGCCATCAAGAACTTCACCGATCCCACCGTGTTGCGACGGGTAGGCGAACGGGCCGATGGCCAGTCCTATACGCTGCCGTAGCGGGAGCGGCGATTGGTCGGCGGCGATCGCCCACACGTCGCCGCCGATGTGCGCTGCGGCCCCTTTTACCCCCCCTGAATCCCCCCGGGCCCGACTTTTCAGGCGCGCTGTCGGGCGGGGCAGACTGCCGCCCACACTTCACACAATTGTGCGAATTTCCAGGCAAGTGCAGGCTTTTCGCCCCCCGCTTGCGTGACTCGGCACGCGCAGCCCCCCCACCATTTTCGGGTTGACTTAGGAATCTCCCCGAATCACTCTAGCCCACCACCACCCCCAGTTGGTGCGTCTCGCACTACCCACCGGCTGGGGCCCCGCCAACCTGGCAACGGCGAAGCCACGCGTCGCGCTGTTGCCGTTCTTATGCACTCCCTGCTCAGCCTTCCTACCGAGCATCCTCTGTCATGTAAGCCGCCCCCCCACCAAGCCCGAGGTGACGCCCGACAAACGCATCGAAATATGATCACCTTTTGAAGCATCCAACGGATTGCTCCAGGGTGCCCCAGCGGTCGAAGCCCCCAGCGAATGTGTGCCGACCGCCCCCCAACACCAGGAGGTTCCAACTACGCATCATCCCGCCGCGTCGATCCGCGGCGTTCAGCGATCAGGAACGGAGGGCAGAGGTTTATCAGGCTACGCCCCCGGGGATGGGTACCGCATTTCGGCCCCCGCCCCACGTGCCACAGATCAAACAGCGATCGTTTTCTTCTCCCTGGACACGCCCGCCATGTACGCCCGAAATCGATCCGGTTTTACCCTCGTCGAATTGTTGGTGGTGATTGCCATCATTGGCATTTTGATCGCCATGCTTCTCCCGGCCATTCAGGCCGCCCGTGAATCGGCCCGCCGGGCCAACTGCGCCAGCAACCTCAAACAGCTCGGCATGGCCATGCTGCTGTACGCGGACCGCAATGAAGAGCAGCTTCCGCCCTCGCACATGGGCCATGCGAATCCGGCGTGGGGCGATCACAACTGGACCGCATTCCTCTGGCCGGTAATGGAAAATGCCCACGCCTTCCAGGGCTTGGACATGACCAAGCGGTATTGGGACAGCACGCCCAATGAAAACGGCCGTTCCAACTTGGATCTGCATACGACGTCGTCGCCTGTCTATTCGTGTCCCACGCGCGGCGTGCGGATCTTCAGCCGCATCATGCCCGGCGGTGAACGGCTGTGCCAGGCGATGGACTATGCGGCCGTGGGGGTGACGTACCATCCCGGCGGCAACTATCCGGCCAACGGCGGCCAACACTTCAGTTCTATCGGCGGTTCGGCGGATCACCTGGGCGGCTCGATCCTGGGGCCCAACAAAGTCATCAATGACCCCCGTGCCCCCGGCAAGTTGCGGTTCATCTCCAGAGTAACCATCGGCCGGATTACCGATGGCCTGACCTACACCGCCTGGATCGGCGAGCGGCACGTGAACCCCAAGAACGTGATGAAGTCGGGCTTCGATTCGCCGTGCCCACCGGGCGTAGGCACAGGCAATTGGACCGCCGGCAGGATTATCGGGGCGGGCCTGGCCACCTCGCCGGACAATCCGGAGATCATCTCCACCGGCACCACAACGTATGCCGACGGCAGTTCGACCACCGAGGTCAACAACGCCGACCCCAAGAACTACCTGTTCGGGAGTTGGCACCCGGGCATCTGCCAGTTCGTCTTTGGCGATAACCGCGTCGTGCCCATCAAGAACCACACCGACCCCATGGTTCTCCGCTACGTGGGCGGACGGGCCGACGGCCAGTCTTACGCGTTGCCTTAGGTTTCTTCGTTCGTGCGATCGCCTTCGTAATCCCCTTCATGACAGGCATGTTATGCACGCTGCCAGACGCTCCGGTTTTACCCTCGTCGAGTTGCTGGTGGTCATCGCCATCATCGGCATCTTGATCGCCATACTGCTCCCGGCCATCCAGGCCGCCCGTGAATCGGCCCGCCGGGCCAACTGCGCCAGCAACCTCAAGCAGCTCGGCTTGGCCGTGCTGCTGTATGCGGACCGCAATGAAGATCAGCTCCCGCCCTCGCACATGGGCACCTCCAATCCGCAGTGGAGCGATCATAACTGGGCGGCCTTCCTGTGGCCGGTGATGGAGAACGCCCACGCTTTCCAGGGCTTGGACATGACCAAGCGGTACTGGGACACCACGCCCAATGGCAACGGGAGTACCAATTTCAAGATTCACACCACGTCGTCGCCCATCTATTCCTGCCCCACCCGCGGCGTGCGCATCTATGAGCGCACTCTGCCCACCGGTACCGCAATGTGCCAGGTAATGGACTACGCCGCCGTGGGCATTACCTACCACCCCGGCGGCAGCTACCCGACCGGCGGCACCCTGCATTTCAGCTCCATCGGCGGCAGTGCGGATCACCTGGGCGGCTCCATCCTGGGCCCCAACAAGGTGATCAATGATCCGCGTGCCCCCGGCAAGTTGCGGTTCATCTCCAGGGTAACCATCGGCCGGATTACCGATGGCCTGACCTACACCGCCTGGATTGGCGAACGGCACGTGAACCCGAAAAACGTGATGAAGTCGGGCTTCGACTCTCCCTCCCCGCCGGGTGTAAGCGCAGGCAATTGGACCGCCGGCAAGATCATCGGGGCAGGGCTGGCCGCTTCGCCGGAAGATCCGGAGATCATCTCCACCGGCACCACGACGTGGGCCGACGGCACCGTCTCCACCGAAGTCAACAACGCCGACCCCAAGAACTATGTCTTTGGGAGCTGGCACCCAGGCATCTGCCAGTTCGTCTTTGGCGATAACCGCGTCGTGCCCATCAAGAACCACACCGATCCCACGGTCCTGCGGTACGTGGGCGGGCGGGCCGACGGCCAGTCCTACGCCTTGCCCTAGTCTGCATCGTTCGTGCGAACGCCTTATCAACGATCTTTCTCGAAAGGCCAGTCATGCACAGACGTCCTGGCTTTACGCTCGTCGAGTTATTGGTGGTCATCGCCATCATCGGCATCTTGATCGCCATGCTTCTCCCGGCCATTCAGGCCGCCCGCGAATCGGCCCGCCGGGCCAATTGCGCCAACAACCTCAAGCAGCTTGGCATGGCCATGCTGCTGTACGCGGACCGCAATGAAGAGCAGCTTCCGCCCTCGCACATGGGCCATGCGAATCCGGCGTGGGGCGATCACAACTGGACCGCATTCCTCTGGCCGGTGATGGAAAATGCCCACGGCTTCCAGGGCTTGGACATGACCAAGCGTGCTTGGGACACGACGCCCAATGAAAACGGTCGTTCCAACCTGGAAATCCATACCACTGTTTCGCCGATCTATGCGTGCCCTACGCGAGGCGTGCGCCAATACGCGCGTGTCTTCCCCAGCGGTGAACGGCTCTGCCAGGCGATAGACTATGCGGCGGTAGGCGTGACCTACCATCCCGGCGGCAACTATCCGGCCAACGGCGGGCAACATTTCAGTTCCATCGGCGGCAGTGCGGATCACCTGGGCGGCTCGATCCTGGGTCCCAACAAAGTGATCAATGATCCCCGTGCCCCCGGCAAGTTACGGTTCATCTCCAGAGTAACCATCGGCCGGATTACCGATGGCCTGACCTACACCGCCTGGATTGGCGAGCGGCACGTGAATCCCAAGAACGTGATGAAGCCCGGCTTCGATTCCCCCGCTCCGCCGGGGCTAGGATCAGGCAATTGGACCGCGGGCAGGATCATCGGGGCGGGTCTGGCGACCGGGCCGGACAATCCGGAGATCATTTCCACCAGCACCACGACGTATGCCGATGGCAGCTCGTCCGTCCAGGTGAACATCTCCGACCCCAAGAACTATGTCTTTGGGAGCTGGCACCCAGGCATCTGCCAGTTCGTCTTCGGCGATAACCGCGTCGTGCCCATCAAGAACCACACCGATCCCATGGTCCTGAGGTACGTGGGCGGTCGGGCCGACGGCCAGCCTTACACGTTGCCGTAGCAGCTACGCACTCGCGGGTTCATCGGCCGGTTCTTCCTCCGGCACCTGGGGCATTTCGCCTGCGTGCCGGGGGAAAAGCAGCACAAACACCACCAGGCACGCAAAGGCCAGCACGGCGCTGGCCGTCCAGGTGCCGGCCCAATCCTGGCGGCGATCCTGGCCGATGACGACACTCCACCCGGCTTGCGACTGGATGCCCAACCGCGCCCGGACCGAATCGGCGGGCGGACCTTCCTGGTCGTAAACGGCGGTCCACCCGGCTGTGCCTGCGGCCATGCCAAGCTGCGTCTGGTTGGGTGCCTCGAAGGCGTTGCCTACCCAGCCGGCAACCAGGCCGCCCAGCAGAAAGCCGATGCCGACCACGAACGTGCCGAAGAAGTTCTGCATGCTCGCCCGAATGTCGTCGGTGGCCGTACGGTCGACGAACATGTAGCCGGCCGCCAGGAAGCAGGCAAAGCAGAAGCCGTGCATGGCTTGCCCCAGGGCGATCAGCGTCATGCTCAGGGCAAAGTCGCCGTTGATCGTGGCGGCGCCAGCTAGCAGTAGCGACCGGGCGATGTACGCGCAAATGCCCAGGGTCATCGTCCATTTGAACCCCAGCCGGGCGATCAACAGCGCCAGAATGGCCATCACGCCCACCTCGGCCACCTGGCCGATGGAGGCGATGCGGCCTTCCCAGCCGGCCTCGCCACCGCGATACAGCATCGCCTTGAGGTAAGGGCTATTGAGCACAAAGAAAAACTTGTGCACCACGGCCACGCCCAGCGCCACCAGCATCAGCACCAGCATGGCGCGGCTGCGAAGCAGTTCCAGAATTTGCGTCAGGGCCAGCTTGCTTGTGCCTCGCCGCGGCGGCGTATCAGGCAGCGTGAAGCAGTACGCCCCCATCACCGCCCCGGCCCCTGCGGCGAACAGCAGCGTGACGCCGCGGGCGTTGTTCAACAGGGCCGTCTGACTGCTGGAGAGAAAGAAGTACTCAACGATCCAGGCCGGCAGCACAAAGCCGATGGTGCCCCACAACCGGACCAGGGGAAATTCGCGGCGGGAATCCTTCAGATGATGAAAGGCCAGGGCGTTGGTCAGCATCATGCTCGGCGCGTACAAGATGGCGTAGCCCACGCCCAGCAGCACCACGAGCCCGAAGCCTCGCCCTGCCGACGCGCCGAAGTACTGAATGCTGGCATACAGCATGAACATCAGCACGGCGGCGGCCAGGTGCGACACCGCCAGCACACGCTGGGTGGCGAAGCGGCGGTCGGCCAGTTGCCCCAGCACCATGGCCGAGAACAGCGGCCCGACGGCCAGCCCCATGCCAAACAGCCCGATCTGCTCCTTGTTCAGCCCCATCGATTCTTCGAGGTAGACCGAGATCACCGGCAAGTAGCAGCCCTGCGCGAAGTACTGCAGAAACATCATCACGTACAGCCGCAGTTTGATGCTGCGGGGTGTGGCTGCCGCTTGGAGCATGGGACGCATGTGGGGCTGAAAGACCAGAATGAGCCGCCCTGAGAGCGACAAGAAGAGCAGCGAGCCGCCGATTATAGCGGCCCCAATCGGGGAGTGGGCGGTTTTCGCGGGCGAGGCGGCTGCCCCCTGCCGGGCGAACTTGCACGCCCCCAGCGGTGTCTAGCCCTGCAACGGCAAATTCTGCGGCCTGGAGCAACTCGGCAAGTGAAGGCCAAACGGGCCTCAATGCCAACCTTCGCCAGCCTGCCAGGAAATGCCCGCTACTCCCCAAGCCGGGGCTGGAACAATGGCGTTTTCCGGTACAATCTAAATGGGGGGTGGTTGGTCGCCGATCGTTTGGGGCCGAAGTTGCATCCACGTCGCGCGATGGCCCAGGCCGTCTCGGCAAGGGTGTGGCACGCCTCGCAGGCGGCCTCAGCCAGTAGTGCCCCCCCACCACGGCCGGCGGCCTCGCCCGCTAGAGATACCACCGCCCCGCCAACCGGCCGCTACCTGCCCCGGCTACCATCACTGCGCCAATACCCTTCAAAGGTTTCACGTGTCCAGTACAGTCGCCATCGACGAAATTTTGGAAGAGTTCGAGTTCCTCGGCGATTGGGAGGAGCAGTGCCGGTACTTGATCGAGCTGGGTGAGTCGCTGCCCGACCTGGATCCCAGTGAAAAGATCGAGGAGAACCGGGTTCACGGCTGCATGTCGCGGGTGTGGTTCATCCCATCGCTGCAAGAGGAGCAAGGGCAGAAGCGGATCTACATCCGCGCCAAGAGCGATGCCCGCATCGTCGATGGTTTGATCTGCGTGCTGCTATCGCTGTGCAACGGCCGCACGCCCGAGGAGATCCTGGCGACCGACTTCCGCGGCGTGTTTCAGCAGCTTGGTCTGGAAACGCACCTGGTACCGCAGCGCCGCAACGGCCTGTTCTCGATGCTCGGCCGGATCCTCTCGATCGCCGAGCATGCCCGCGACGGCGACCTGGCCACGGCCGCCAGCCAGGAAACCGCCGACGAGCTGGCCCACGATGCCACCAGCCCTCGCGTGCAAGACGGTACTCCGTCGCTGCCCGTTTCCGGCGACAACACCACGGCGCGTCACCGGCCGCTGGATGTTCAGGCGGTGCGGCGCGATTTTCCGATCCTCAATGAGACGCTGCCCTCGGGACAGCCCATCATCTTCCTGGATACGGCGGCCTCGGCGCAGAAGCCTCAGGTGGTGATCGACCGCGAGGCCGAGGTCTACCAGCACTACTACGCCAACGCCTATCGCGGCGTGTACCAGTTTGGCGATCGCGTGAGCCGTGAACTGGAGCTCAGCCGCGAGAAGATCCAGCGGTTCATCGGCGCCGAGCACACCGAGGAGATCATCTTTACCTCGGGCACCACCATGTCGATCAACCTGGTGGCGCACGCCTGGGGGCGCAAGTTCCTCCGCGAAGGCGACGAGATCCTGCTCACCGAGATGGAGCACCATGCCAACCTGGTGCCCTGGCAGATCGTGGCCCGCGAAACCGGCGCCGTGCTGAAGTTCATCCCGCTGGCGGCCGACGGGCAGTTGGACCTGTCGCGGCTGGACGAAGTGGTCAGCCCACGCACGCGGATCGCCGCCATCACGGCCATGTCGAACGTGCTGGGCACGGTACCGCCGCTGGCGGAGATTCGCCGCAAGGTGAAGGAAGTGGGCGCGTTGCTGTTGGTCGACGGCGCCCAAAGCGTGCCTCACCTGCCGACCAACGTGATGGCCCAGGGAATCGACTTCCTGGCATTCTCGGGTCACAAGCTGTACGGCCCCAGCGGCGTAGGCGTGCTCTACGGGCGGCGCGAACTGCTGGATGCCATGGATCCGTTCCTGGCCGGCGGCCACATGGTCGCCCGGGTGTTCCGCGATCACGCCGAGTATGCCCCGCTGCCGGCCAAGTTCGAGGCCGGCACGCTGCCCATCGCCCAGGCGATCGCCCTGGGCACGGCCGTGGATTACATCTCAAACCTTGGCCTGTGCGCGATCCACGAGTATGAGCAGCACCTGCTGCGGTACGCCCAGCAGCGGGTGGCCGAAGTGCCGGGCCTGCGCATCCTGGGGCCCTCGCCCGAGCACAAAGGCGCGATCATCAGCTTTGTGATGGAAGGCGCCGCGGCGCAGGACATCGCCCAACTGTTGGACCTGCGTGGCCTGTGCGTGCGGCACGGCCACCACTGCACGATGCCGCTGCACGACCAGCTCTGCATCCCGGCCAGCGTGCGAGCCAGCTTCGGCATCTACAATACCCGCGAGGATGCCGACGCGCTGGTTGAAGGCCTGCACTTTGTGCGGAAGCAATTGCGGCTGTAGCGAAGCGCCCTCAGTACTCGCTCAGCCGCCAATCTAATACTGCCAACGCGACAACCTCGGCTTCGTCTGTCGAATCGCCTGGCAAACACCTGATTGAGTTGCTGGCCAGACACGGTTAGGCTTTGGTGCAATTCCCCCTACACGGTACGTCTACGGACGTAAGGCCAATGACCGCTCTCACTGGACCGCAACCGCTTCCTGATTATGAGCGTCCACCGCTCGTGGAGACGGTTCTTGGGCTGCAATTTGATCGTGTCCCAGGTCTGAGTACCGCTCATATCGCGGCCTTCTGGACCACGCTCGATTCCGAACAATGGCCCACAGTTGTTGATGCCAATCTGTTAGCGGCCCAAGTTGAGCGATTTGACGAATCAAGCAAGTGGGCCCAAGCGGTTCAACTTCGCGCGTTGCAGCAACATCCCGGCTGCCGCGTCCAGATGAAGAACAGGGACGGCGACCGCATGATCCAAGTGCAGAACGGCCGGTTTCATGTCAACTGGCTGGGCGCAGGCGGCGGGGCATATCCGCGCTATGAAAGCGTACGCAGCGAGTTCGCGGATCTCTGGACCCGCTTCTTCCAGTTCGTGTCGGCACGTTGTTCGATTAAGCTGCGTCCCAATCAATGGGAAGTCACCTACGTTAACCATATCCCCAAGGGCACCGTTTGGACCTCTCCGGTCGATTGGTCTTTCTTCCGACCGCTCGGCGGAGTACCGAATATCGAGGGGATTGTTGAGGGAGAAAGCTTTGACGGGGAATGGCATTTCGTCATCCCACCACAACGAGGCCGGCTTCACGTTGCCTGGCAACACGGACGTGAAGAAGCGGAGGAACACGAGTCTCCGAATGAATTCATACGCCTCACGCTCACTGCGCGCGGCCCGACCGACCCCCAAGACGACTCAACGGCTGCCGTCCTGAGCGGCTTGGATCTTGGCCGTGAAACGATTGTCCGATCCTTCCGTGCTTTGATGAGCGATGCGGCCAACCAGTATTGGGGGATCAAGAATGCCTGAAATCATAAACCAGCGATCGCTGATATCGCCCCCCGTTGAAACAGCAGTAGAAACGCGTGCTGACCGCGACCTCCCCGTGACCAGTGACACCAAGAGTCAATGGCGCGCGGATTGGCAAAAGCTGATCGACCAATACCTGACCACGTGGCTACGTGATCCAGAAATCATCGCGGATGAAGGCGTCGATCCCCCTAGTACCACAATTCTGCGTCTGGCAATCGATTACGCCGAACGGTTTCGCGACGAGGGCTTTCCTCCCCCGGGGAAGATCGTCCCAGACGCCGACGGCGGCATCGTATTCGAACGCCGTCATAACGGAACGCGAGAGATATTCCATTTTTGGGATGACGGCGCCATTGAATATGCGCTGTTCTCGGGCGGCAGGCTGATACAACGCTTCGAACTTTGATCCATAGCGATGGGGCAGTCGCGTGGAAGCCGGATACGAACCAATCGCCGATGATGAGATCATTTATCGGCGGATACCTGTCTCCACAGGCTGGTACGATCCGGACTCCCAGGAGTTGGCACCCGAAGCGTTCGGCCCGCGCAAGGATGACATTTCTGGAATCTCGGTTTCGCGGGCGAAGTACAAGACGATCGAGCAAGCTGCGCAGGGACGGCCTGGAAAGTCATATTACGTTGCCATCTTGCTGGCCGGTGATATACGTCGCGCCGGCATGAACATTGAACCCAGACCAGAACTGCCCGGCGGCATTGACCCTTCGCACGCAGAAATCATCGACCTCAATGCTGCCAATCGCAAAGATGACACAACGCTGGCACGGCAACACCGACTAGTCGAACTGTGCCTTGAAGTGAAAGGCCCGTATCACACTGCTGACGCGTAAGGCACCCGCTATTTCGGCGGTCTCTCCACTCCCTAGCACGCGACTCGCAGACCGATCAACCGTTCACCATACGTTTTGCGAGCGTCCCCTCCCACCGGGTGTGGCGGCGTTTGCTTGTGCGCTGGGGGGCGCCCAATTAGGCTGAATGGACGGTGGGCAGCATTTCACCCAAGCAGTCCGGTACCGCCACGGGGTACGGAAGGGGAGGCATCCATGCGACAGCTACTGACCAGCCTGGTCCTGACGGCCTTCTTGGCCGACCTGGTCGCGGCGCAGGCCCCCAAGCCCGAACAGTCGCCGGCGACACCGACCGCAGCTTCCCCCGCTGAGCAGAACACCGCGCCGGAGAACCCCGCGCCCGAGAAGGCTACAACGGACCAGGCCGCGAAGCCCGACAAGCCCGAGGTACTCGTCCAGCCCACCCCGGAGCTGCTTTCTGAGTTCCGCAATGCGCGGCGAGGACTGGTGCAGAGAATCATCTCCAAGCAGGCCCATCAGCAGATCGAGGCCCTGCAAGAACTGCAAGGCTACCCGTTCCCCGAGGCGGCCAAACTGGCCCTGGGCCGGCTACGTGACTCCAATCCCGAAGTGTTGAAAGCGGCCTTTGAAACGCTGCTTTCCTATCGCAATCAGCCGGAAATCGTGCCACTGCTGATGCAAACGCTCCGCAAGGAGAGCGTCAACCAGATCGACGCAGGCTACCTGTCGCTGCTTACGGTGCTGGCCGCCAGCGACCTGCCGCAGGTGAAGGAGCAGTTGATCCTGCTGCTGGACATGACGCTGGGCACCAATCCCCGGCGGTGGCAGCGGCTTACCGTCTCCATGGACGAACTCATCCAGTGCGCCGGCCAGGAAGCCCTCAAGGCCCTGCGCGTGCTGCGTGAAACCCTGCCGTTCCAGAAGGATTTTGGTTTTCGCCGGGCGGTGGTGCAGGCCACCATCAGCCTGCGCACCAACGACTCGGTGAGTCAGTTGATCCAGTGGATGGATTTTCTGGAAGGCGAGATCCGCGGCGACGTGATGCGTTACCTGTCGTCGCTGGCAGGGCACTTTGTCGGCCCCGACTCCAAGGACTGGGCAGCCTGGTGGCAGAAAGTCCAAGCCGACTTTGAGTTCCCCAACATTCCTCCGTCGGCGATCATCGCCACCGTGGAAGGCCAGACTCTGGTCGAAAGCGACTATGTCCGCTGGGGAAAAACGCAGTTCTATGGGCTGCCCGTTTACGCCCGGAAGGTGGTCTTCGTGCTCGATGCCTCCAGCAGCATGCTGCAAGGCACGCGGATGAACGACGCCAAGACCCAGCTCATCACGTCAATCAACGAGCTGGACGAGAACTACCACTTCAACATCATCGTTTACAACCAGACTGTGGGCGCCTGGCAGCAGCAATTGATCCAGGCGACCGAATCGGCCCGCAAGAACGCGGCGCGGTACATCGCGTCGATCCAGCCCCAGGCCGCGACCGCCACGTACGACGCGCTGGAAGCTGCCTTCTCGCACCCGGAGCTGGAAGCCATCTACCTGGTGACCGACGGCGTGCCGACCACCGGCAAGGTGATCCACCTGGAAGCGATCATCAAGGCCGTGAGCGAGCAGAACCAGACACGCCGCGTGACGCTGTACGTGATCGGCATCCAGCCGGAGGGGCCGTTTGAGGAGTTTCTGAAGGCCCTGGCCGAGAAGAACTTCGGCACCTACCGCCGGGTGCAGTAAGCGGTTGTGGCAGCCGCACGTCAGCTACTTAGCCGGCTCTTGCGCCCACCGCTGCGGCCGCCCCCCCTCGCTGTAGGGAAAGGCTCTTTCGCCCCAAAATGCTTGCACACCACCACCCGCGAGGGGTGCACAGGTGGGCAGATCGGCCCAGGTGTCCTGCCCCGTCCTGGCCGACAGCCCGCCGGTAGTCTGCCCCTGCCGGCGGGCACATCTTTCCTCGCTTGCCTGCGGCCTTGCGCATCTTGCGCAGCCTCTGCTCTGAGGGCTCCATCGCATCCTTGTGGCGGCCAGCCGCTCATCGGATGTTTGCCGGACGTGGCGTTCGCGCCGCGGACCGATCGCGGCAGCGCAAAAAAACAGCCGGCTTGCAGCAACATGGCCGCAAGCCGGCAAGGACGGACAAAGCGCTCGGGGCGGCTGAGGTTACACGCTGCGGTGCGTCCCAAGCCGCGGCAGTTTCAGTAGGGGTGGAGCAGGGCGGATCGCCCCGCTGCACGTTACGGCAGCGGAACCGTCTTGAGGTTCAACTGGCCGTTCTCGTTCTGGATGATGACGACCGCGTAGCTGTCGTTCAGCTTGTCGAGCTGAACCACGCCCTGCAGGGCTTCGATCGTCTCGTAGGGCTGGCCGGCGGTGCCGCCGCCGCGAACCGGCTCGGTGAGGCCTTCGCCGCGCTCGATGTTGTCGGTGCTGATCTTCATCACACCGCGGCTGCTGTTGGCCATCAGCAGGTAGTGCTTGCCGCCCTGCTCGTACACGATCATGTCGAGCGGCCGGTTGCGGTTACCCAGTTCGGCCACGGTGGTGCCGCGGACCTTCTTGCCCGGCTCCAGCTCCTTGAGCGGGAACTTCACCAGCGGGGTGCAGGTGAAGCCGGCCAGCAGGTTGGGCTCGCCGCCGATGTTGAAGGCCACGAAGGTGCGGGCCGGGGCATAGTCCTCAACGCGGCCGTGGGCAGCATGGAAAATCTCGATGCTGGTGCCGGTATCGACCGAGCTGAACGGGAACGGGATCGAACGCACGTTGGCCGGCGACTGATCCTTGGTCAAGCCCGACACGATCACCTGGCCGTCGACAAACGCCAGGTCGGTGATCGATTCGCCGCGGTTATTGCGGGCACGGCGGCCGTCATTCACCACCTTGTCCTCGGGGGCATTGGGCAGCTCGGCCTTGGAGAAGGCCACCTTGTCCAGCGACAGCCGGCTGAGCTTGCCGGTGGTGTCAATCCGCACCAGGGCGGGCTTACCGGCGGCCGTTACCGACAGGTACACGTTGCCGCTTTCGGGATTCACGGCCAGGTCGTTCACCGTGACCGACTGCACGCTGGCCGAAAGCAGGTCGGCCAGCTTCTGCTGCAGGTCCGACACGTTGATCTGAGCCTTCGAGGGATCGCTGGCCTTGTCGCCGGTGGCAATGGCGAACACGGCGGCGCCCTGCGGATCGCCCACCAAGAGCACGCCCTGCGGGGCGAAGGCGAGCGGGCCAGCCGACTTCAGGTCAGGCGTGCCTTGCTTCAGCCCCAGGGGCTCATCGGCGGCCTGGGCGGTGGCGGTCAGCACGAGTGCTGCGACGGCTAGCGCCAGTTGGAATTTTCTCATGGGTTTCTCCTTGAGTGCCTGGAATGCCAAACTCAACGACGATCGCGGCGCGGTGCCCGTAAGGAAAAGAGGCCGGCGCGCACTGCATCTGGGCCGCGCATCGCGTGGCGCCGCGGCGACAGATGGCTTCCCCCCACCGGGCTGCCATTATCCGCGCCCCTATTGGCGCTTCAAGCAATTGCCCGGCGGAATGGTGAAAGTTCCCAGCCGCAGCAGCTAGCACGCCTGGCAGGCCCCACGTGCCGCGTAGCCGCCGTTTCCGCCGCGAGAAGCCGCTGCAGCGCATGCCAAGTAAAACCGCTGTCCCGCCCGGCCGGGGGCAGCGGCGACAGCCCCAACCGGCTTAGCCGCCCTGATTTGCGCTCGTGGGGCTTTCAGGCCCGCTTGGACGTTTTCTTGACCGTCTTCTTGGCAGCCTTAGCCACTTTTTTCTTAGCGCCCTTTGTGGCTCCTTTCTTCCTGGCTACCTTGCTGACGGCAGTTGATGGCCGATCACACTCGCAATACTCGCTGTTGCACTCTCCCAAGAATGGACGCGCGGGATTCAGCGAGATCGTCGCGCTGGGAAACTTGGCCCACACCTTCAGGTAGTTGACCTGCGTGCCAGCGCCGTTGCATTTGGCACCGGGCACTTCCTGATCGCCCGTGAACGCAAAGTACCCATCGTTCAGCACCTGGCCGTGGTGGCACATCGGCGCGTCGGGCTCGAGCATATCGGGCAACCCGTCAGCCGATTGCGAAATGGCCGCCCACACCGATTGCAGTTGTTCATCGCCCAAGACAGCCCTGCCAACCACGCAGATCTTGCCTGAGCCTGTCTTATTCTTCCCGCTCGTCCGCACATAGTTTGCGTAGTTGGGCAGCCCCGGCGTGAAGATGTTGATCCCCCCTGACGATGCTTGGCCTTTCTTTGCCATCGCACACCACTCCTAGCAACTGGCACCTATCAATAGAAATAGAAAAGGTCCGATCGGCTGCGGGCGCGCACGCCGATCCGACCGCCCACATGCAAAAGAGGCGGGCTCGTAAGACACATCTCAGAAAGTTGCGCAGAACCTGGAACGCACCACATCCGTGCTGTGCCGCTGGAGCAATGCCCTCTCGTCGGTCGCACAGGCGGCAACGGTCGCTACGGAGCCGCCGTCAGGGCGGAATGGCCACCGGGGCATGAAACTGGATGCGGGCGTTGCGAAAGATCCCTTCGGAGTTGAACAGGTATGCGCCAAATCCGCCGCAGTAATCCTGCTCGCTGAAGCGCGCGTTGACTTCGTGGTGGCACAGATCGCGTGCCACCTCTGCATTGCCGCCCCAGCGCACGGCATTGAGCCCCTTGGCCCCCACGGTCAGTTCCAACTGCTGCGCCCGAGGCCCCGGACTGGGCAACCATACGCTGCGTAGATCGATCGCGTTGAAGATGGCGTCGCCATTGGGCAGCAAGCGAATCGTCCACTGGGTGCGAATCATCTCCAGCGGAAACTCGCCCAGCTTCGGCCCGATGATCCGCTCCTGGAGATACAACGCCTGCACCTTCCATTGGCGCTCGCCGCGTGGGCCGGGTTCCTCCAGCGGCTGCAACCCAAAGAACACCCCGACGCCGGCCGGCCATCTATTCTGAAAGATGTCCATTTGCAGCGTGTACCCGACGCGCGGTGCTGAACCAAATACCAACAAACCGGCATCCGGGTTGGTCGCCGTGACCTGTTTCAAGCCGGGGTCGAACGAAACGCGGGCGAGTGGATTATTGCCCCAGAATAATGTCTGCGGCTGGACGTTGAGCAGCGGATAAACGACGTCGGGCCGCAAGTCGTCCGCGGTCAGTTCCTCAAAGTACGGTTCGCGCGGAGGAAGCTGCGTCTGCGGAGAAAGCTCCGCGGATGCGGCCGCTGGCCACCGTTGCCCCGGCTGGTGCGCCGGCTCCGGCCGCGCGGGTTCATCATTGGCCCGCCACCACGCCACCGCCGCTATGGCTACGGCGGCTCCCAACGTCATCGCCGCGAGCGCGCGGGTCCAACGTGTCCATCGCCACGGTGTCTTATCGACGGAAAGCGAACGCGCCTGATCCGTGCTGACCGCCTGATCGGTGCTGCCGGTTACGCCCACGGCGGGCGTTTCGCGGGTGATCGCGTCTTGGGCCTCGCGACGTTGGCGATGCTCGCAAACGCGATGAACCAGCGTTGGGAGCTCTTCATCGTCTGCCAGTGGCTCCACACGTCGGGCAACTTCTGCGGCCGTCGGGCGCTGCGACGGCTCCTTGGCCGTCATCGCCGCAAGCAGCGCGAGCAGTTCCGCCGGCACATCGTCGCGAAGGTCCGTCAGCGGCGGCAGAGGCTCCTCCGCATGGGCGAATAACTTGCGGGCCAGCGAATCGTACTGGGGGCCGTGAAACGGCGCATGCCCCGCGAGCAGGTAATACAGTGTGCAGCCCAGGCTGTAGATGTCGCTTTCCGGACCGACCTCGCGTTCACCGCGTGCCTGCTCGGGCGACATGTAATCGACCGTTCCCAGCACCTCGCCCGACAGGGTAATCCCATACTGTGTCGGCGCGGTCGCAAGTCGCGCCAGGCCCAGGTCGGCCACGCGGACTATGCCCCGGCCGTCGACCAGCAGATTCGAGGGCTTGATGTCGCGGTGGATGCAGCTATGGGAATGAACGTACTGTAGCCCCTGTGCCGCCTGGTGGATGCAGGCACAAGCGGCCGCCACCGAGAGCGGCCCCACCGTCCGCACGGCCGCCTGCAGATCGCAGCCGTCGATGTACTCCATCACCAGGTAATACAAGTCGCCGTCGCAGCCGGCGTCGTAAGCCTGCACGATGTGCGGGTGATGCAGTTGGCCGATCGCTTCCATCTCGCGTTCGAAACGCCGCAAGCGTCCGGAACCGGCCTGGGCGGCATCCAAGAGCAGCTTGATCGCCACGCGTCGTTTGAGATGCAGATGGACGCCTTCGTAGACCACGCCCATGCCGCCGCGTCCCAACCGGCGAATCAGCCGGTAATGCGATACCTGCGGAGGGATGTTTGCCGCCGATGCATGGGGGCCAGCCAGAGCTTCGGACGGCACAGAGTTGGGACGGGATGCCGAATCGGCCATGATTGCCCCTGGACTCGATCGCGCGTCGTGCCAACGGCCGATTATAGCCCACCCCAGCGAGGGAGAGCCAGCAGATTCGTCGGCCCGCCCGCGAGCTTTAGGCCGCGGCTATACGCGCAGTTAGGGCGGGCATATGATGGACCAAAGGAGAAGTCCGCCGCGCCGAGGGGGCAGTTTGCTCGCCGAGGCCCATCCACGCGGCGGATGTTTCGTCAACCGCTGCCTGCGGCGGGGGAGAAGTCCTAACAGCGATGTCCGATCCTGCGCGGCCCGCCATCGACCCGGCCACCGACGCCGATCTGACCGGCCGTCAGATTGGCGATTTTCAACTGCTGCGGCGTTTGGGCCGGGGCGGCATGGCCGAGGTCTACCTGGCCGAGCAGCTTTCGCTCAAACGGCAGGTCGCCTTCAAGGTTCTCCGCAGCAGCCTCGCCACCGACGAAACGTACATCAAACGCTTCCACGTCGAAGCCCAGGCTGCCGCCGCCCTGGTTCACTCGGCCATCGTCCAGATTTACGACGTGGGCTGCGCCGACGGCGTTCACTACATCGCCCAAGAGTACGTGCAGGGGCAGAATCTGCGCGAATACCTGGTGCGGCATGGCCCGCCCGACGTCCGCACCGCCGTGCGCGTCATGCTGCGCGTGGCCGCCGCCCTGCAAAAGGCTTCGCAGCGGGGTATCGTCCACCGCGACATCAAGCCCGAGAACATCATGCTGGGCCGCGATGGCGAAGTGAAAGTCGCCGACTTTGGCCTGGCGCGAATCGCCCGCGAGCACGACGCCCTGAACCTCACGCAGGTCGGCGTGACGATGGGCACGCCGCTGTACATGAGCCCCGAGCAGGTGGAAGGCCGCCCGCTGGACCACCGCAGCGACATCTACTCGCTGGGTGTGACCTGTTATCACATGCTGGCCGGCGCCCCGCCGTTCCGCGGCGAAACGGCACTCAGCGTCGCCGTGCAGCATCTCAAGGCGCAACCGCAGCGGCTGGAAGCGATTCGGCCGGACCTGCCCTCGGGCTTGTGCCGTATCGTCCACAAGATGCTGGAGAAGGATCCAGCCCGCCGTTACAACTCGGCCCGCGAATTGATCCAGGACCTGCGGCGGCTGGGCATTCCGGCGATCGACGAACTGGAAGAAACCGGCGTGTGGGACGCCGAGGGCGGGGATGTTTCGAGCACGCGGGTGGAAGCCACGCAGCGGCTCGACACGCTGATGAAAACCCAGACGATGCTGGCGCAGCGCCGGCGGCCCGGCTTGCTGGCGCTGGCCCTGAGCACCGCCGCCGTGCTGGGCGCGGCCGTGGCCTTGGCCACGCGGCCCGAACCGCTGCTGCACGGACCACCGCCGGTGACGTCAAGCGTGGAACGGCAACCGACGGCCCGGGCCCAGTACATGCTGGCGAGCATCTTCCGCACCGAGCCGTACTGGATCGCCGTGGTGGAGTACTTCCCGCAGGAAGAAGCCTACGTCCGCAAGGCCAAGCAGGAACTGGCCCTGATCTATCTGCGGAACAACAACTACACAGCCGCGCGGCGGATCTTCGAAGAGTTCGCCAACCTGGAATCGGTGGAAGAAGACTTCCGGGCGTTTGGCCTGGCGGGCCTGATCGTGCTGGACTCGGTCGAACAGCGGCACGAAGTGGCCTTACGCCGCGCTACAGAACTGGCGCCACTGCGCGAGAAGCTGGATCCCCGGATGGGCGAACTGCTCTCGCACGCGATTCGCGCGAGCCTCCGCGCGCTCAATCGCGAGAACGACGAGCTTTGGCAGCAGTGGCAGAACGATCGCTTTGGGCAGCCGTCCGCCAGCATGTGATGCTGGCGGACGGCGCGCCTCACTGAGCGATTAACGGCCCCGCCGACCACCGGCACGGCCACCAGGAGCGCCCTGCGGCCGCTGTGGCCCCGAGCCGCGGTCAAACCGCTGGCCACCAGGCGAAGCACCGCCGGGACGCGCGCCACCGCTGCCCGGTCCGGGGTTCAAGCCACCGGCGCGTCCGGGTTGAGCGCCGCCGGGGCGCTGCATGCCGGGGCCACCTGCTCCGCCGGGCCGGTCGAAACCGCCGGCACCAGGGCCCTGCGGACCATTGCTGCGGCCAAAGCCTTGAAACGGCGACTCGCCGCGATGGAAGCGGCTGGCCTCGGTAGCTGCCTGGTTGGCGGCACGCAGGTGCGTGTCGCGATCCTCGCCCCGCGGCAAATCGCGGAACCGCGCATCGCCAGGCTGCTGGGCGGGCCGACCAAAGCCTTGGCCGAGCTGATCGCGACGGGGGGCATTGTCCGCACGGCGATCCTCACGGTCCTGGCGGTTCTCGCTGACCTGATCCTGGCGGTTCTGGCGATTCTGGGTCACCTGGTCTTCGCGATTCTGGCGATTCTCAGCGATCTGATCTTCGTTCTCTTGCCGTTCGTCGGCGCGGTTGTCGGCGTATTCCTGACGCTGCAGGTGGAGATTGCGCCAACTCTCGTACCACTGGTCCTGGCGATCGTTCCAGCGATCGTAGTGATACAGTTCGCGATACACGTTCGGCGTCCATAGCGAGGCGGTCACGGCAGCGGCCGCCGTACCCCAGCCGGCCGGATAATAACCGCCGGCGTAGTACGTGTTGTTCACCGTGGTGGGAGCCTGTTCGGTAGCGGCAGGCTGGTTGGCATTGGCGTTAGCGTTATCCGCAGTCGCCGCGTCCTGCCCGTCCTGGCCGGCTTCGGCTTGCTGTGCGGCGGTTTCTTCCTGCACGTGGGCACGCACCGCGTCGACGGCGGCCCAAACGTCGTTCAGTTGGCTCACGGCTGCCTTACCGAGCACCACCGTCCAATCCAACTGCGCGTCAAGCTGCTGGAGCAGATCGGGGTATTGCAGCAGGAACTTCACCGAGTCGGGCCAGGAGCTATCGGCCGGCTGCCCGGCTTTCACGCTTTGCGCGGCGGCGTGAATCGCCGCGGGCGATTGGGCCGCGGCCAGCACCTGCTCGATCACCGGGTCGGGGTACAAGGCGATGCCGGCCACCAGCGCCTGAAGCGCTTGCGACGAAAGCTCCGGATTGCCGCCAGGTTGCGCGCCTTGCCTGGCCTGGGCGCCGGCGGGAGGGATCTGACCGGGCTGAAGTTGCGGCAACTGGGCCCAAGCCTGAGCCGACCACCCCAACACCGCCGCTACCGTAGCGATCGGTACGATTCGCATCATTGACATGATTCCCCCCCCGGCATTGTGCGGACAGATTGGCCTTACCCCCAAAGAGTAGGCACCATAACCATACGTCATTCGCGACCTTCCGACCAAAAGTTCATGCATTTATTCGCCCGGCGCTAGCGTTCATTAGCACGTTAGCAAGCGGAAATCGGTAACGTCCCCAGCGCCAGCAGGAACGCGGCCCGTCGCGGCACAACCCGCACAACGTACCGCCAGCCACACGATCGGATTCCGGTCAAGAGTCGTGGCCCCCCGGCCTGCCCTTTGAGCACCAGGCCGGCAAACTGATACACTGGCCGGCGATTGGTTTTGTTCCGTCCTTACCGCGTGGTGCCCAGATGAAAGCCGCATACATCGAGCAGACCGGTCCCCCGGAAAACATCATCTACGGCGACTTGCCGGATCCGCAGCCCCAGGGAAAACAGGTGCTGGTCAAGGTAGCGGCGGTGGCCGTGAACCCGATCGATACCTACCTGCGGTCGGGCATGGTGAAGATGGAATTGCCGATGCCGTACATCATCGGCTGCGACGTGGCCGGCACGGTCGTCGCCGTCGGCCCCGAAGCCTCGCGTTTCAAGCCGGGCGATCGCGTGTGGGGCAGCAACCAAGGCCTTCTCGGCCGGCAAGGCACGTTTGCCGAGTACGCCGCCATCGACGAAGACTGGCTGTACCCCACGCCCGACGGCGTCGACGATCAACAGGCGGCAGCCATCGCCCTGGTGGGTATTACGGCCCACTTGGGACTCTTTCGCGACGGGAAACTTAAGCCGGGCGAAACGGTGTTCGTCAACGGCGGCTCGGGCGGCGTAGGCTCCACCGTGCTGCAAATGGCCAAGGCCGTGGGCGCCAAGGTGATCTGCTCAGCCGGCAGCCCCGAGAAGGTGCAAGCCTGCCTGGACTTAGGGGCCGATCGAGCCATCAACTACAAAGAAGAAAACCTGGCCGAGGCGATCCGCGCGGCCGCGCCCGAAGACGTCAATCTGTGGTGGGAAACGACGCGCGAGCCAAACTTCGACTTGGTGGTCGAAAGCCTGGCGCCGCGCGGCCGGATGATCCTGATGGCCGGCCGCGAAGCCCGGCCGCCATTCCCCGTGGGTCCCTTCTACGTGAAGGGCTGCAGCCTCCACGGCTTTGCCATGTTCAGCGCCAGCGCCGACGAGCAGCGGACCTGCGGCCAGGAGATCGGCAAGTGGCTGGCCGAAGGCAAGCTGCGTCCCCGCATCGGCAAGGTGCTGCCGCTCTCGCAGGCCGCCGAAGCACACCGGCTGCAAGAAGAAAACACGCTGCGGATGGCCAACACACTCTCGGGCAAGATCGTGCTGACGCCGTAACGGCCACATGGACCTTACGCAGTAACGATCGCAACAAGAAAAATGTGCGCGGCGGGTGAAAGATTGCCCGCCGCGCACGTTTGATTTTCTCAGTCGTAGTCGGTCGCTTGAACGCCTGGTTACTTCTTTTCCACCTGCCAGGCTTCCAGGCCATTCTTGCTGCTGATCAGCAGCACCGGCTTGTCGCCCAACGTGGTCGCACCGATGCCGTTGACGATCTCGCCGTAGTTGAAGCGGTCGAGCGTCTGGCCATCGGTCGCGATGAAGTGCACCGAACCGTCAGGACCGGCCACCACCCAGTGCGGCTGGTCGCCCACCAGCTTGCCCCAGGTGGCCTGTTCCAGCGACGGGTGCTGCGTGCCGCGGGGCATCGGGTAGACAAACTTCGCGTCGCCTTGCAGCGTGAAGCTGACGAAGGCTTCGCCGCCTTCGGGCGTGAACGCCATGCCGGCGTATTCCAGCCGCCCGCCAGGGGCCAGCGGAGCCGTGGTCAGGCTGCGGAACGCCTGCGGCAGCCGGATCTCGTCGCCGCGTTCGCCCTTGGCATTCAGCCGGGCGATCGTGCCCTGGGCGTGAGCGGCCAGGATGTCGCGGGCTTTGCCGTTCACCGGATCGGTCACGGCCACGCGGAACACGTCGCGGATGCTCCGCTCGGACCATTGCCGCTCGCCTTGCAGGTTCACGAGCTGCACGCCCACCACGTCGAAGTAGCTCACCACGATCTCAAGCTGGCCATCGCCATCGACGTCCGCAAGCAGGGCATCGAAGATGCCGGGGTGATCGGTCACTTCCGGGTAGCTGAGCAGCCGTTTGAAGTTGGCGTCGTACAGGTGCACCTGCTGCACCCCGATGGCCGAGGCCAGGTAGTAACGGTTGCCTTGCCCATCGACGGCCGTGCGGAGGAACGCCGCCACGCCCTGGTTGGGCAGCTCCAGATCGTGCCGGGCGGCGATGCGGCCCTGATCATCAAGTTCCACGACGGCTTGCCAGCCATCGATGGCCAGGATCTTGGAAGCACCGTTCTCGCCGGGGATGACGAGGATATTGCCCGGATCGACCATGTCGGCGGCCGTCCAGAGCTTGGTCAGGCGATGATGAGCCGGCTCCGACTTGGCCGCGGCCTGGGCATCGGTCGCCGGGACCGGCGCGGCGGCCGTGGCAGCCGGCGGATCCTGCATCATACTCTTTTCAAACTCTTCGAACCGGCGCTGGTACAGGCTTTCGCCCTTGAGCAGGGCATCGATCTTGCCGGAAAGGTACTCCACCGGATCGACGTTGGGGTTCAGGCCCATCTCGTTATCCTGCACCACGCCGTCGGCGTCGATCAGCACCGTGTTGGGAATGCCGGTGATCTCAAAGGCACTGAACGCGAACTGCTGCAAGTCGCGGGCAATCGGCATCTCGGGAGCCAGCGGCTTGAGCTTCTCGGCGATGTCCTTGTCCTTCACGCTGGCTTCGTCGATGCTCACGGCCAGAAACTGCACGCGGTCGTTGTCCTTGAACCGCTCCTGCACCTGGGCCATCACCGGCATGCTGCGGAGGCACGGCTGGCACCACGTGGCCCAGAAGTCCAGCACCACGATCTTGCCCTTGAGGCTCTCGGGCGTGATCTCCTTACCGTCGAGCGAGGTGAACGTGAAGCTCGGCATCGCCTTGCCCAGCAGCGGCGGCAGCGGCGGCATGAACTGCTTGACCAGCTTGCGGTCGCCGGGCTGGAAGGCGAAGGCCTGGGCGTCGACCGTGCCGTTGATGGACACGTCGTTGAAGTCAACCTGCACCGCGGCATCGGTCACCTGGCCGTGCTGAGCCAGCGACTGTTTGAGGCCGCCGGTGGGATACTCGATGCGGCGCAGCGCCGAGGTCTGCTGATCCACCCACAGCAACATCGCCCCATCGTCCATGGGAACCTCGACCACGTCGCACATGCGATCGCCGAGCTTCCGCGGCTCCAGCAGCTTGGGCGGCGCGCTGCCGCTGGCCAGGATCTCGTCGACGGCGCCGTCGTTGAGTAGCAGCGACAGTTGCAGCGCCGCGCCGACCTCGCGCTGCGTCAGCATGAACTGCATGAACGCATCGGAATACACGTCGGCTAGCGAAAGCTGCGGCGGGGCCGTGGTCTGGATCAGGTAGCCCGGCAGCTCGTCGTACGTGGCGTAGATATGCTCGCCATCGCAGACGATCTGGCCTTCGTAGGCCGTAAGCCGCAGCTTGTTGGGCCGCTGGAAGGTCACCTCCAGCGGGTATTCGTTCTTGGTTTCGTGGCCGTCAATCGTGTAGCGGAGCAGGCCACGGGCGTGATCCGAGTAGGTGTTCAGGTCCAGGTAAGCCTGGCCCATCCGGCGCAGCACCTGCACGGCCGGATCGTCGACCACCTGCGGCGGAGCCGACACCAGGCTGGTCTGGTTGTCGATGTTCGAGGGCTGCCGCGGCTGATCGGCCGACTGGCTGGCGGCGGCCTTGTCGGCCTGGGCCCCTTGCTGCGGTTTGTCGGAGCAGCCGCCCGGCAGGAGCAGGACGGCAATCGCCAGTGCCAAACCGCGGTTAACGAGTCGAATGGGTCGTAGCATGGATCGCCGCATGAAAGCTCCCTCGTGCTTCCCTACTTGATGGATGGACACCCGCCGCCGCTGGCGCCGCCAACCGGCGACACGCGCCAACCGGGCGGCTGTGTCCGCGAACCGTCCTTGTTCTACGTGATGGCTTCGATGGATGTTGCCCGACCTCAGGGCGCCTGACGTGCCGCCGCGCATAGGCCTCGGCCCGGCAGGCTGTAGCGGGCGGCATTATTCGGAAACTGCGGCTGCGCGTAAAGCTCGACTTCCTTGACCCTAAGAGCGACACGGCGCTAAGATGCTTTCATACCCTGGCAGCGTTTCCTGAACCGACCCTAAAAGCACAACCTACTACCCCTCAAGGTTTTACATCGATGCTCCGCACCCTGACCTGGCAGCCCGGCCGCTCCGTCGAGCTGGAGATCGCGCCCGAGGCCCTGGTATGCCAGTTTAACGGACCGGGGCGCGAGCCGCTGACCGATTTGAAGCGTGCCGCCGGTGAAGCCTTTGACCATCCTTTGGATTTTCCGCCGCTTGCCCAGGCTGTGGTGCCGGGAGACAAGGTGGTGCTAGCCCTGGAAGCACACGTGCCGGGCGATGCCGCCGTGGTCGCCGCCGCCATCGAACGGCTTATCGCCGCCGGTGTGCAGCCGTGGGATATTTGCGTGCTCCAGGAATCGGCCATGCTCAACGCCGATCGCCTGTCGCAGTACCTTCCTTCATCGGCAGCCTCGGCGATCCGCTTCGAAGTTCACGATCCCGACAACGTGGAGCAGATGGCCTTTTTGACCTCCACGCAGGATCAAATGCCGATCATGCTCAACCGTCTGCTGATCGATGCCGACCTGGTGGTGCCGATCGGCTGCCACCGGCCCGAGAAATCGGCAGGGCATGACGGCGCGGCCGGCACGGTTTGCCCCACGTTCTCCGACAAACAGACCAAGGAGCATTTTCGGGCGTTTCATACCTCGGCCGTGGCCACGCGGTATCGGGGCAAGGCGCACGCCAAGGCGACCGAAATCAGTTGGCTGCTGGGCGTGCAACTGGTGGTCCGCGTGGTGCCTTGGAACTGTGACGGCGCCACCCACATCGTCGCCGGAAGCCAGGCAGCCGCCACCGCTGCCGCCAACGAAGCCACCCGCGACGCCTGGCTGGCACAGGCCCCACGCAGGGCGAGCCTGGTGGTGGCCACCGTCACCGGCGGCCCGGCCGAACAGAGCTGGGAGAACTTCGGCCGTGCGGTGGAACTGGCCGCCAGTGCCGTGGAAGACGACGGCTCGATTGTCGTTTGCTGCGATCTGCGCGATCCGCCCGGCCCATGCATGCGGCAACTGGGCGGCGCCGAGGACCACGTGGCCGCGCTGTCGCAGATTCGCCAGTTGCGCGAGTACGACGCCGTGCCGGCGGCCCAGGTCGCCAGGGCAATGGAGCACGCCCAGATTTGCCTGCTCAGTTCGCTAGCTGGCGAGGTCGTAGAGAACCTGGGCCTGGTTCACGTGAAGGATCCCGCCGAGATTGCCCGGCTGGCCAAGCAACATTCCTCGTGCATCCTGATCAGCTCGGCCCAGTACGCCAGCATTGAGATTGCCGAGCCGCTTCCGGCCTGATGGACTTGCCGCACGCACGCCCCGCGGAAGCCCATTGCACGTTCCTCGCACGCCTACGCGCGCCCTCGTACGCCCCACATGCCCCTGACAGGCAGCCATGACATCGCAAGCGACCAACCCGTGGCCCCCAGCGCTCGCCGGCGCAACGCTTGAAAACATGGAGACGCCGTCGGTCCCCGTACCCTGCGGTCATGTCGCGCACTTTGGGGATCCGGCAGCCGAGTACGAAGCTCTGGCGCAGGCGTGGGGCGTGGCCGACTTTTCGCGCCGCACGCAAATCGAGGTCCGCGGCAATGACCGCACCTCGTTCATCCACAATTTGTGCACGGCCCACATCAAGAAGCTACAGCCAGGGCAGGGTGCCGAAGCGTTCATCACCAATGTGCAGGGCCGCACGCTCGGCCTGGTGTACGTGTTCTGCATACCCGACGCGCTGGTGCTGGAAACCGTGCCGGGCCAAGCCGCCGCCCTGCTGCCGCACCTGGACCGCTATCACATCATCGAAGACGTGGAGCTCACCGACCGCAGCGAAACCTGGGGGGAGCTGCTGGTTGCCGGACCACAAGCCGCTGTCAGGCTGGCCGAACTGACAGGTACGACACCGCCGGCGGAATACCTGGCCCATCACGAAGCAACACTGGCGGGCGTCGCGGTTTCGCTGCGCAATACGGCCATCGTGCAGGGCGGAGCCTGGCTCTTGAGCATGGCTCGCGAGCATCTGCCCACGGTGTGGCAAGCGTTGACCGAGGCCGGCGCCAAACCGGTGGGCAATCAGGCGGTGGAAGTTGCCCGGGTGGAAGCCGGCACGCCGTGGTACGGCGTGGACCTGACCGACCGCAACCTGCCGCAGGAGTTGGACCGCAACGACCTGGCGATCAGCTTCAACAAGGGCTGCTACCTGGGCCAGGAGACGGTCGCTCGCCTCGATGCCCTGGGGCACGTCAATCAAACCCTGTGTGGGCTGCGTTTCGATGGTGCCGAGTTACCGCCCGCCGGCACCGAGATCCAGATTGACGGCAAACTGGCCGCGCGCATTACCTCGGCCGTGCACTCGCCCAAGTTGGGCGCGCCGTTGGCCTTGGCGTACGTGCGCCGCGGCCGCAACACGGTCGGTAACGCGTTCCCCACGCCCTACGGCACGGCGACGGTGATGCGGCTGCCGGTTTCAGAATAACTGCAGCCAATCTCTACATTCTGTGCGTCGCTACTGCTGGAGCAGTTCGAACTCTGAGACGTTTGTCAGCCGGTGCGTTCGCCGCCCGAGATGGATCACGCCGCGGCATTTGACTAAGCCTGCGGTGCGATGGGCTTCGACAGCCTTTTGATAATCATCTGCGTTCAAGTCGACGCGGACCCGGACCAGCTCATCGTCATGGAGAACCAGAAGCGAGGCTTCTCCTTGCACGCGACCATCTTCTCCAACGTTTCCATTGAGTGCATCGACTTGCCCCACGAATAGTGCCGCAACCGGCTCATGTGCTGGGCGCAGCTTCTTATAGATGTCTTCAATGATCGGAAAGTATTCGCTACGAAAGGTAACTCGCCTGGGAACGGCGGCCTCACGAGCGGACAGCGTGCTGGCCCAACTGACCGACAACGACAGCATGGACCGCTCCTCAGGCGGCTGCATCCGCAACAGGGCGTCACAGAAGTTCGCGCTCAAGACGGGCTCTTGATCGCGTCCTTCTCCCAGAACCGCTGGCACGTTGTCGGCCTCAATCGCACTAACCAACCGCTGCGCGGAGCGCATTAACAACGACACCACGCGGCGGACAAATGGTTCCGCATCCGGCGTATCGTCTTGCTCGTCTTCGATGGCACGGAGTGGGCAACTAATCGCAATGGTAAAACTGCCGCGTTCGGTCTGCCCCAACCGGCAAGCATCCAGCAGCTGAGTGGCCTCGGAACGCGTCATGCGAGGGTGATAGGCACTGGGCCGGATCACGCTGCACGCCGCAGCTAGCAGCGAACGCTTGGCCCCCTCCAGAAACCGCGATGCCTGCGGCAGTGGAAGGCTTCCCGCCTCTGCTCCAGGTCCCGATACGCTGTAGCGAACCACATCGGCGTCTGGGGCAAGCAAGTCTTGCAGGATCTGCCCTGTCGGGCGTTTCTCGTACTCCGCCAGTTCGAGCACCACATCGGCCACGCGGCGGGCGTAATCGTCGAACGCCGGCTCCATCGGCACGATCACCTGTTCCTCGTCCGAGTCCGGCCGCGCAAAAACTGCGATCGTCCCGTTCACGCCCGGCACCCGCTGCCAGCCTTTGGCCAACAGATACGAGCGCGCCTGCGGGGGCGTCACCAACTGCAACAGGTCTTCCGGGAGCTGTTCATACCGCATAGTCGATCACCTCCCGCCGTGAAAACCGCGTTAGCAGTGCAAGCAGACTCTCGACGGAAAGCACGTTCGATTTCGGCAGATACACCGTTTGATGCGTCTTATTCTGGCTCTCGGGAGCGCCCCGAAGACTCACCCAATAGGCACATCGCCGCGAGATCAACGCTTCCTCGCTGTGCGACAGCCACAATTGCTAGTCGGCCGGCAAGAACAACACCACGAGTAACTGCGGGGCCGTCGTCGCCAAGGAGCGCAAATCATTGTAGTTCTTGATGGGCAGGCTGTACGAGAGATGTTCCTCTTTCTCGACAGCGTTCGATGCAGTCGCCTTGAGCTGAACGTCGACCGTGAAGTTCCTTAGCACCGAATCCGCTGCCAAACGCCCTTTGACGCGCAACACGGCATCGACATCCGCATCGTCGGCATGCCGCCCAGCACGCTAACAAATGAGGCCCGCCCGGGATGCTACCGCATGCAGGTACGCATAACTCAGCTCGGCTTCAACATTCTGTTGTGTTAGCATGACTTCGCCTGCCCCTGGTGGCATGGGTGGCCACCGCTGTTTTCATGCCCACAATTGATGCGGCCTCTTACGTCGTATAGTCCGCGTTCAAACGCACGTATTCGGCGGTAAGGTCGGTCGTCCAGAAGCGGATGCCCGCAGAGCCTTCTTTGAAGCCCAGCTCGATGTGCGTGTCGCGGCTGCCCTTGATGCTGGCGGAGACGGCCGCGGCGTCGAAGGTTACCGGGGCCCCGTTCTCGTACAGCAGATAGCCGTTGACCTTGAGCCACACGCCGGCGGGATCGAACGGCACGCCGGCGTACCCGGCGGCCGACACGATGCGGCCCCAGTTGGGGTCGCCGCCGGTGATGGCCGTCTTCACCAAGGCGCTTTCGCCCACGGTCTTGGCGATACGGTGGGCCGATTCGCGATCGACGCAGCCGGTCACGTCGATCGTGATCAAGTGGGTGGCGCCTTCGCCGTCGGCCACGATCGCCATGGCCAGCTCGCGGCACACTTCGTGAACGGCACGGTACAGGTCTTCCAGATCCTCGCCTTGCAGCGGGTCGGCGCACGCGGCCCCATTGGCCAGCAGCAGCACCGTGTCGCTGGTGCTCATGTGCCCTTCCACGCTGATGCAGTTGAAGCTGTCGTCGGCGGCGCGGAACAGCAGCTTCTGGGCATCGTCGGGCGTGAGGGCGGCATCGGTCAGAATGGCGGCCAGCATGGTGGCCATCTTGGGCCCGATCATCGCGGCGCCCTTGGCCAGGCCGCACACGTGGATCGTCTTGCCGCGAATGGTGAGAGTCCGGCCGGCGATCTTGGGACAGGTGTCGGTGGTCATCATGCCCCGGGCGGCCAGCTCCAGCGACTTTTCGTCGGTGCCAAGCTGGGAGGCGGCGGCCTTGATGCCGGCAGCGATTTTCTCCATCGGCAGGAAGGTACCGATCACGCCGGTGGACATCACCAGGGCCTGGTTGGGCGTGGCACCGATGGCCTCGGCGGCCAGGCGGCCCATCTCATCGGCATCGCGATTGCCGCGTTCACCGGTGCAGGCGTTGGCCACGCCGCTGTTGGTGACGATCACGCGGAAATCGCTGCCCGGCGTCAATGCCCGGTTGCGGCCCACCGGCGCCCCGAACACCAGGTTGGTGGTGTAGACCCCGGCCCCAGTGGCCGGCAGGTCGGACACGATGAGCGAGAGGTCGGGCTTGTTGGGGTTGCGTTTCACGCCAGAGTGAACGCCTGCCATGCGATAGCCCAACGGGATAGCAACCGTCATTTGTTGTGGTTCCCCAAGAACAGCGTTGGATGGCCGAACGCCGCGGCGGCATATCCGCGGCTGCTGCCGCCGCGTCTCCGGCCGATTTTAATCCTTAGTAGGTTACGGGAGGAGGAGGTTCACCGCGGACCGCGCTGCCTAACCAATCACATTGTCGAAAGCCAAGAACGACGCCGTAGCGGCGAACTGACTTCGGCGAGGTTGCCGGCCCCGGCCGGCCCAGCAGGGCAGGGGACGCAGCACCGCACCAAGCTGCATTGCAGGCAATCTGCCGTGACGGCGATAATCCCCCCACCGTTGGTGCTGCCGGCGTTCGCCGGGAGCTACAAGGAACGCGTCTCTCTTTTCTCGGCATCAGGCTGCCTGCCATGAAACTTTCGCCCGAACAACTCGATGCGATGCTGCTGCAAACGCTCGCAGACCAGCGGCTGTCGCGCAGCGAACGGCAGGCGTTGGCCGCCGTGCTGGAACCACTGACCGGCGACGATGCCCAATTGGCCCTGGCCCGCCGCCGGGCGTTTGAACTGGCGCGGCAACAGTGCGCCGATCCGGCCTCCAAGGCTGTGATCGCCTGGCTGGAGGACGTGGTGAAGCTGCTTCAGCCGACCACGGCACCGCAGCCCCCCAGGTCCGAGGTGTACTTCAGCCCCGACGATCCGTGTGCGCAACGGATTGCCCAACTGTTCCACCGCGCCCAGCGGCAGGCCGACGTGTGCGTGTTCACGATCACCGACGACGACATAGCCGAGGCCATCCTGGCGGCCCATCGCCGGGGCGTGCAGTTGCGGATCCTGACCGACGACACCAAGAGCGAGGACTTAGGCTCGGATATTGCCCGCTTGGAACAGGCCGGCATCGCCGTGCGGCCAGATCGCAGCCCTTACCACATGCACCACAAGTTTGCGATCTTCGATGGGTCGCTGCTGCTGACCGGCAGCTACAACTGGACGCGGGGGGCTGCCCGATTCAACGAAGAAAATTTTCTGCTCAGCTCCGACCCGCGGTTATGCCAGGCTTACCGCGAGCGGTTCGAACGGCTGTGGCAAGCGTTTGCCTGAGCTGCTTTCAAGCCAAACCCGGCAAAATCTGTCTGTTTCACCTGAGCCGTCAAGTCTATCATGCAACGATTGAGAGGGCACGCGGAGAGAATGCAATGCGTTACGCACGGGCATTGGCCATTGCGAGCCGGCACGCACGGTTGCTGGCGTTGATCCGCACGGGTGACTACTCCTCCCCGCGTCTGGCCGAGGAGCTGGGCGTGTCGGAGCCGACGGTGTACCGCGATATCGAGTTTTTGAAGGATCAGGGGTACACGATTCGCTCCGAAAAAGGCCCCCAGCACTGGGCTTACCGCCTGATCGATCCCCCCGCCGAGGCCGTGGCCTCGCCCCAGGACCACCGTTTGTGATCTATCGCCAACCGAGGGCTACTGCGTGACGTTGATCGACGCCATCAATGCGATCATTCTGGTTGCCGGCATCCTGGTGGTGCTGGGTGTAGCGTCCAGCAAGCTTTCCGCGCGTTTAGGCGTCCCCGTTCTGGTACTGTTCCTCCTGCTGGGGATGCTGGCCGGCTCCGAAGGGATTGGCGGGATTGAATTTACAAGTTTTGAACTGGCCTACGCGATCGGTACGCTCGCCCTGGCCTTGATCCTCTTCGACGGCGGCCTGGGCACCTCGATGTCGGCCGTTCGCGTCAGTTGGAAGCCGGCGGTGCTGCTGGCCACCTGGGGCGTGTTCATCACCGCCATCATCACGGCCCTGGCGGCCTCTTGGGTATTGGGCCTGGATCTGCTGCAGGGCTTACTGCTGGGAAGCATTGTGGGCTCGACCGACGCGGCCGCGGTGTTCGGTGTGCTCCGCTCCGGGGGGGTAGGGCTGCCCAAACGCATCGCCGCGGTGCTGGAGGTGGAAAGTGCCTCCAACGACCCGATGGCCATTTTTCTCACGGTGGGCTGCATCGAGGTGCTGCTGGGCAACGTGGCCCTGGGCCCCGGCCTGCTGGGCCTGTTGGCCTCGCAGTTCCTGGTTGGCGCCATTTGCGGCCTGCTGGGGGGGATGGCCGTCGTATGGGTGGTGAACCGGATCGAACTATCTGCGGCAGGGCTCTACCCCGTGCTGGTTAGCGCCTGCTGCATGGTGATCTTCGGCGCGGCTGCCTGGCTGGGCGGCAGCGGCTTCTTGGCCGTGTACCTGGCGGGCATCGTGATCGGAAACCGGCCGCTGGTCTTCCAGCGGGGGATCCGGCTGTTCCACGACGCCACCGCGTGGTTCTCGCAAATTGTGATGTTCGTCGTGCTGGGCCTGCTGTCGTTCCCCAGCCGCCTGTTGGCCGAAGCCGGCGACGCCCTGCTGATCACCGCCGCGCTGGTGCTGGTTGCCCGCCCCCTAGCCGTGCTGCTTTCCGGCGTCCCCTTCTGGTTCACTTGGAAGGAATCGGCGTTTATTTCCTGGGTGGGATTGAAGGGCGCGGTGCCGATTACCCTGGCCACGTTCCCGCTGATGTATTTCGGCGGCGAAAACGTGCCCCATCAGCTCCGAGATATGGCCCCGCTGTGCTTCAACGTGGTGTTCTTTATCGTGGTGATCTCGGCGGCCATCCAGGGCGGCAGCCTGACCGTGGTTGCCCGGTGGCTCGGACTGGAGCGTCCACGCGATCCCGAACCACCGGTCACGCTCGAAATCAGTTCGCTGCGCCACGTGAACGGCGAGATTGTGGATTACTCCATCGGTGAGGACTCGCGGGCGGCCGGCAAACGGGTCCGCGACCTGGCTCTGCCGGAAGGGGCGGTGATCGCCATGATCGCCCGGGGCGACCAGATTGTGCCCCCGCAAGGCTCAACCAAGATTTTGCCGAATGACCATGTGATTCTGGTGCTGCGGCCGGGACTCCAACCGCTGGTCAGCCAGGTTTTTGCCAAACGGTCCGACGTCCGCAGCCTGATCCCGGAAATGTTCGAGTTCCCCCTGCGGGGCTCGACTACCGTGGGTACCCTTGAGGAGTTCTACGGCATCCACATCAATGCGCCGCCGAACTCGACCCTCACCGAGCTGCTCAACCACGAGCTGGGCACGCTCACGCCCGCCGTCGGTGAATCTGTCCAACTCGGCCCGCTGATGTTCAGCGTGCAGCGGGTGGGCGACGGCGGCCAGATCGAGATGGTGAGCATGGCGATCCTGGCCGAAGAGCAAGAGAGTGCCGCCAACAAGGCGACCGCCATGCCCGCCCCGGTTGAAACCCCGGCGCTACCCCCGCGCGCTGACAAAGAACCTGCCGCCGCGCTGGCGGAAACCGCCGCGGACGAAACCGAGGCTGAGCCGGAAACGACCCCGGCTGAAACGAACGACTAGCCGATGTTTCCTGGGGCTGAACGCGGATGCACCCGCCGGTGGTTTCCGTGCGTCCTTTCTTGCATGCCACGCTCCGCGCGTTGCTGCGCCCCCGCATCTCCTTCTCCGCCTCGTCCGGGGGCCCGCCTCCTTGCGATCTCTGTCCGTGTCGCCGCCGCACGCGTTCCTTGCTGCGCTCACCATTGCGCGGCACCTTGAGCCCCTGCCGGCAGCCAACAGGCCTGGCGACTCTGCGCAGCAATCGTTCTTGAGCCGCGAGGCCCGGAAGTCGCCTGGCTACGCCTGCCAGGCCGGCCTTTCCGGTCCCAACCGCCGCAGGGCAGGTACGACTGATGTGCGGTGCGCGCACAAAAAAACCGCCCTCGAGCTTTTGGCTCAAGGGCGGCTTTTGTATTGAAGCCGGCGACACCTACTCTCACGCTTTTGGCACTACCATCGGCCCTGGAAGCTTAACGACCGTGTTCGGAATGGGAACGGGTGTGGCCTTCCAGGAATGGTCACCGGCAAGTAGCAGTGTCGGCCTTGCGAACCGATCACTGCTCGTATTTTGCTTTGGCTTGGTTGTGGTAAAGCGGTTCTCTTGGGAACCAGCTATCGAGCCTCTCTGGACTGAGAGGAATGGATAACCGTGGTCAAGCTTTCGTCCGTTAGTACCGGTTAGCTGAGCCCATTGCTGAGCTTACACATCCGGCCTATCAACCTGGTCGTCTTCCAGGGGACTCTCGAGCAATGCTCTACGAAACCTAATCTTGGAGCCGGCTTCACGCTTAGATGCTTTCAGCGTTTATCCATTCCGTAGTTAGCTATCCAGCCGTGCCACTAGCGTGACAACTGGAACACCAGAGCTACGTCCTTCTAACTCCTCTCGTACTAAAGAAGAATCTCCTCAGGTTTCGAACGCCCACAGCAGATAGGGACCGACCTGTCTCACGACGGTCTGAACCCAGCTCACGTACCACTTTCATTGGCGAACAGCCAAACCCTTGGGAGCTTCTCCACCCCCAGGATGTGATGAGCCGACATCGAGGTGCCAAACCGCTCCGCCGCTATGGACGCTCGGGAGCGATAAGCCTGTTATCCCCGGAGTACCTTTTATCTGTTGAGCGATGACCCTTCCATTCGGAATCACCGGATCACTAAGCCCTGCTTTCGCATCTGCTCGACTTATGGGTCTCGCAGTTAAGCACCCTTCTGCCTTTGCACTCGATGCCTGATTGCCAACCAGGCTGAGGGTACCTTTGGGCTCCTCCGTTACTTTTTGGGAGGAGACCGCCCCAGTCAAACTGCCAAACTGAAACTGTCCCCCGCCCGGTTTCACGGGAATCGGGGTTAGAACTAAAGCATGCCAAGAGTGGTATTTCACATTGCGGCTCCGCCGAAACTGGCGTCCCGGCCTCACAGCCTCCCACCTATTCTACACATGACAGACCACAGCCCAATATCAGCCTACAGTAAAGGTTCACGGGGTCTTTCCGTCTTACTGCGGGTACGTGGCATCTTCACCACGACTACAATTTCACCGGGTCGCTGGTTGAGACAGTGCTCCTGTCGTTACGCCTTTCATGCAGGTCGGAACTTACCCGACAAGGAATTTCGCTACCTTAGGACCGTCATAGTTACGG
>CALBRZ010000070.1 GCA_937927735.1 uncultured Planctomycetales bacterium | reverse complement strand
CACCTTATGGCTCGGCGACTAAGCAACTCCTAGCTTTTTGGACACGCTCTAAGAAAGTACTTGCTCTGTATGAGACGCGGCGGCAGGACGCTTTGGCTTTCGCCAAGGCGACGGCCCAATTACCGCCGCCAGAGCAGATCAAAGCTGTTACAGAAAAGCTGGCCGCCTTGAACGACGCCGATATGGTCACCTTGCGTGTACCATCGCCTGAGGGCGAAGTCACAGCCGCTGCTTTGCAACTGCGTAACGATATCTATCGAAAATCGATCAATATCACGCCACTGATGGCGTTCACCCAAATCAAACGCTTGGAGATCGTGGGTGGGATGACGTACACGGACATCTCCTGCCTGCGGTTCCTGCCGTTGGAGGAACTGCAATGCGACGATCGCATCCTGTTCAAGAACCTCCCGACGCTCCAGAAGATGGAGACCCTCAAGCGGGTTAACGGCCAACCGGCTAAGGAATACCTGGACGCTGTTGCCCGGGAAAACGGAAATCACTTCGCAAACCTCAAACCGCCAGAACCTGAAAAGAACTGACGTCCACCGTCGACGAGGTATCGGCGGCCAAATATTGGCGCGGCCTTGGCGTAATGCCAGACTAGTGGGCGATCGTGCGACGTGTGAGTGACCCGAACGGCGATCATGCTGGAGGCCACGGACATGCAGGAATCGCAGGCAATGCCGAGTAGCGTGGCGAAGGGCGGAGTTGGCATGACTCGCTATCCGTGCGGACGTGTGCAGCCTGCTGCCCTGACGCGGCGCGAGGCATTATCGCGCGGGGCACTGGGGTTCGGGGCAGTGGCTCTGGCGACGCTATTGCGCGATTGGGGCCACGCCGCGGCCAGTGAATCGGCCTCGTCCTCGACGGCTTCTGGCGCAAAGGCCGGCCCCTTTGATCCGCGTCCCGGCCATCATCCGGCGAAGGCACGCAGCGTGATCTTCTTGTACATGGATGGCGGGCCGAGCCAGGTCGATACGTTCGACCCCAAGCCGCGGCTGACGCGCGAGAATGGCAAGCCGTTCGGGGCCAGGATTCAGCCTACCCAGTTCAACAACATCGGCAACACGCTGGCCAGTCCGTGGAAGTTCCGGCAGTACGGCGAGTGCGGCACGCCGGTCAGCGACTTGTTCCCGCACATTGCCCGGCAGGTCGACAAGTTGGCCGTGGTCCGTTCGATGACGTCGGCCTTTCCCGAGCACACCAACGCCAACTACTTTCTGCATACCGGCCACGGCCAGCAGGGGCGGCCCAGCATGGGCGCGTGGGTGGGCTATGGGTTAGGCAGCGAGTGCCGCGATCTGCCCGGGTTTGTGGTGCTCAACGGCGGGCTGATTCCGCCGGGCGGCATGGATAACTTCAACTCGGGCTTTCTGCCGGCTACGTATCAGGCATCGATGTTTCACTCGGGCAAGACGCCGGTGGCGAACATTGAGCGCACCGAGGCTTCGCCTTCCCTCCAGAAACGCAAGCTCGAATTGCTCCAACGGCTGGACCAGGCGGCGCTGGAGCACCTGGGCAGGGTGGACGCCCTGGAATCGGCCATTGCCAACTACGAGCTGGCCTACCGGATGCAGGCCGCGGTGCCTGAGTTGACCGCCCTGGATCGCGAAACGGCCGCCACGCGCCGGCTGTACGGCACCGACTCGAACCATGGGCCAACCGCCATCTTCGCGCGGCAATGCCTGCTGGCGCGGCGGCTGGTCGAAGCCGGCGTGCGGTTTGTGGAGCTGACGTGTCCCTCGGTCGGTGCCGACCGTTGGGACCAGCACAGCAAGCTGAAAGAGGGGCACGAGCGCAACGCCCTGGCCGTCGACCAGCCGATTGCAGGGCTGTTGATCGACCTTGAGCAACGCGGCCTGCTCGATTCCACGCTGGTGGTGTTTGCCGGCGAGTTTGGACGCACGCCGTTTGCCCAAGGGGCCGACGGCCGCGACCATAACCCGTTCGGTTTTTCGATCTGGTTGGCGGGCGGCGGCATCCGGGGCGGCATCATCTACGGCGCGACCGACGAATACGGCTACCACGCGATCGAGAACAAGCTGCAAATTCACGACTTGCACGCTACGATGCTGCATCTACTGGGCATCGACCATACCCGGCTGACCTTCCGCTTTGGCGGTCGCGACATGCGGCTGACCGACGTTCACGGGAACGTGATCCACGATATTCTTGCGTGAGCCAGCGGCGTAGAATGTCCGGACGAGGCGGCACGGCGTGTGCCGGCTCCCGCGGCCTGGGTGGTCGATATTTCGCCCGGACATGTACAGACAGGTTGGCCTTTGATTTCGTCGCGCAAGACGTCGTTTCGCCAGCGGCTCAAGACGGTCTTTCCGATCACGCTCAGCGCCGTGCTGGCGATGCTGAACGTGGCGCTGATGGTCTGCTGGATCGTGCTGCTGGCGCATTTTGACGCCTGGAGCGGCCTGGCCATCGGCACCGTGGTGTTCGCCCTCACGCTGCTGGGGCTGATGTTCTATTCGTTCCTGCACGTTAAGGAAACGCGGCTTAACCAGCGTCAGGCCAACTTCATCGACAGCGTTACTCACGAACTGAAGAGCCCCATCGCTTCGCTGCGGTTGTACCTGGAAACCTTGCAGTTGCGGCCGCTACCCCGGCAACAGCAGGAGGAGTTCTACGCCACCATGGCGTCGGAGCTCCAGCGGCTCGACGAGCTGATCAGCCAACTGCTGGAGGTGGCCCGGCTGGACGCCCTGGGGCACGGTTCACCGCCCGAGGATATTCCGATTCAGCCGGTGCTGGAACGCTGTGCCCGCTGGGCCGCCGAGCATCAGCGATGCGACCCGGCCGAGGTGTTCGAGCTGCGCTTGCAGCCGGCCACGATTCGGGCGGTGCCGATGGTGCTGGAGATGATCTTCCGCAACCTGCTCGATAACGCGGTCAAGTACGGTGGCCGCCCGCCACGGGTGATCGTCGAGGGCATGACCGAGAAAGGCAAGGTTCGCGTCCGCGTGATCGATAACGGCCATGGTGTACCGGAAGAAATCCGGGGCCAGATCTTCGGGCTGTTCGTCCGTGGTGGCCGGGAACTGGAACGCACGCAAAAGGGCACCGGCTTGGGACTGTATATTGTACATACCCTCGTCCGGCAGTTGCGCGGCACCGTGCGTGTGCTGCCGCGTGAGGACGGGCAACAGGGATGTGTGTTTGAAGTGGTTCTGCCAGCGGGGGCAGCGCCGTGCGATTGCTGATTGTGGAAGACGAAGCCGCCCTGGCCGGCGGCTTGAAGTTCAACTTCGAACAAGAAGGCTACCAGGTCGACGTGGTAGGCGATGGCCCTTCGGCCCTGCAGCGGCTGGCCCAGGGTGATATCGACCTGGTGATTCTCGATCTGATGCTGCCCGGCATGAGCGGCTACGACATTTGCCAGGAGCTGCGCCGCAACGATCCCGACCTGCCGGTCCTGGTGCTCAGTGCCCGGACGCTCAGCTTCGACAAGTCGCAGGCGTTTGACTGCGGGGCCGATCAATACCTGACCAAGCCGTTTGAGTTGGCCGAGTTGTTAAGCCGTGTGCGGAACCTGCTCAAGCGACGGCGGCGCACCCGAACCATGGCTGTGCCGGCCGCGCAGGAACCGCAGGCCGCGTTTCAATTGGGGGCCGCGCACATCAACCTGGAAACCTTCCAGGTGATGCGCGACGGTCAGACCAGCGTGCTGACCACGCTCGAGGCACAACTGCTGCGATACTTCCTCCAGAATCCCGGTCGCGTGCTTTCGCGGGTGGAGATCCTGGAAGAAGTATGGGGCGAACGCAGCGACATTTCCACGCGTTCGATCGATAACTTCGTGCTGCGGCTGCGCAAGCTGATCGAGCCGGATCCGGCCCGCCCGGTCCATCTGCTTTCGGTGCGTGGAACCGGCTACCGCCTGGTGCGGAACCCTAATCCTTGATGATCGCTGCGCGTTCGTCGCCTGTAGGGGGCCGTTTCGCCGACCTCGAAACACGCGGCGCAAAAACTCTCAAGTACTACTCCGGCTCAATCACGCCGCGGAAGCCCAGGCCGATGATCAATACCGCCAGGCTGGCCACGGTCAGGCAAATGGCGGCTGCCTGGCTATAGGTTAGCGCGTTCGCAATCCGGCGAACGAGTGCATCATGCGCTGCCGCTTCGTGTGCCATCGCAAGCGCGGCTCGGCTGGCGCCAGCGGCCATCTGGTACAACACCGCGAACATGGTGGATGACAGGATGCCGATCGTCAGCGTGCTGATCCAGAAGTTCGCGCGGCGGCTGTCTCGCTCGGCGGGATCGATCCAGAGCAGCTTCCAGATACCGATTGCCAACAAGGTGACGGCCAGCAACAACGTGAACGCGGCCAGCGTTGTCCGCTGCACGCCTGAGGAAATCAATCGGCTGACGTTCTCCGGGGAAAGCGCCTCAGGCTGTGCGGCCAGTTCCGCGAAGCGGTCGGCAACGTAGTCCAGAGCGGCAAACAACATGGTGCTCGCCACCACGGCCAGCAGGCCGCCCAGAACAAGGCCGATCCGGGCAAGCCATTCGATGCGGTACTGCCGCCGCGCCTGGCCCAGGCCATAGATCGCCAGGTTCAGTCCAAGCCCCAGGCCCAGGGTGGCCAGCCCTACCAGGTTCAATTCTCGCCCCACGTGCGGGGCCGGCTCGGTGAGCGCCGTAAGCGCGCGGACTACGGCCCCGCCCCACAGCAAAACTACCAGGGCTGCGACGACGGCGAGCGAAATACCCACAACGGCGATCAACCGGTTCCGAGTCATATACGATTCGTGGCGCGGTCGCGCCGACATAGTTTGTCTGTAAGAGGTGAATTAGGAACGAACGCTGGGCGAAACCCATGTGGCCTTCTGCAGCGCAAGATATCCCCCGGTGGACGCTGCCCGGCCGCACAGCCGCGGGTTGGTTTCGCTCACCAAAGCTGCATCGAGTCGGCGAACAGTTGCCGCAGGTCGTCCTCGCTGGCCGGACGCGGCGAAAGCTTGGTGACCCGGTGCTGCGGTAGCGTGCCCGCAACCAGTTGCGGAATGTCATCCTCGGTAAAGCCGATGGCGGCCAGGCCTGCGGGCAGGTCCAGGCTGCGCATCAAGTTGACCAGGCCTTCAGCGAGGCGGTCGCCGATGTGCGGCAGATCGTCCGACGAGACGTCAAGGCCCAGGGCCTGGGCCGCGCGGAGATGCCGTTCGGGACAGGCCGGCGCCGTGAAGCGAAACACCGCCGGAGCTTGCAGCACCACGGAAATGCCGTGCGGCACCAGCGGGTGATCGTTGGGGTAGCCGGGCGGCTGATAGTCCCGCACCATGCCGCTCACCGGGTAGCTCATCCCGTGGCACAGGTGCACGCCCGCGTTGCCAAAGCCCATGCCCGCCATGGTGGCGGCCAGCAGCATGTTGCTGCGGGCTTCATCGTCGCTGCTGTCGGCATACGCACGCGGCAGATACTTGCCGGTCAGCTCCAACGCCCGCAGCGACCAGATATCGCTGATCGGATTGGCGCCCTGGTACGCCGGACGCAGCAGCGGCCGGGCAGGGCGGGGACGCTGATCGAAGGGCAGGGCGGTATAGCTCTCCAGGGCATGGCACAGCACGTCGAGCCCGGTGGAGGCGGCCACCAGTGGCGGCAGCGTGCGGGTGTTTTCGGGATCGACCAGGCCGAGCGTCGGTTTCAGCCGGCGATGCGCGATGCCGGTCTTGGCGTGCATCGAGGTCAGGTCAAAGATCGCCACGCCGGTCGTTTCGCTGCCCGTGCCGGCCGTGGTCGGAACGGCGATTAGCGGCTTGAGCGGCCCCGGCACCGGCTTGGCCTTGCCCAGGGGCGCGTTGACGTAATCCATCAAGTCGGCCGGATAGGTGGCCAGCAGGTTGGCAACTTTGGCGGTATCAATGACCGAACCGCCGCCTACCGCCACATAGGCGTCGTAGGGGGCGCTGGTGGCCGCTTCGGCTGCTTGCAGCATCGACGTATCGGTCGGCTCCACCCGCACGGCGTCGAAGACGTCAAAGCCAATGCCTTCCTGCCGGAGCGACTGGAGGACGGTTTCCATCACCGGGAGCCGGGCCAGCCGTTTGTCGGTGAACACCAGCACGCGCTTCGCACCCAGATCGGCCAGGTCCATGCCGATCTCGGCAGTGACGCCGCTGCCGAATCGGATGTTCGAGGTGGCCATCTCAAATGCGGTATCGCGCGGTTCCGGCATGCCGTTGGCTCCTGTCGCCGTGGGTTCGTGTTTGCGGTTGTTCCTGCTCGACCGCTCATTCTATCGGTTCGTGCCCGAACCGTCTTGGAGGGTTGGCGATACGAAGTTGCAGCAACCTGGCCCGATGACACAAGTGGCGGGGACTCGGCATTCCCGCTGCGCCTTGCCGGGGTGCGGCGGGCCCCCATAATGAACGGTTGTTCTGCCTGCGCGCTGGGAAGCGCGTGCGGCGCTTCGATGCTGGGCGGCCGCGGCGACGAGGGCGGTTGGCCGGTCGGGACCAGGCTGGCATCGAGTAGACACCCCTATTGTGCATTTCGTTCGCTCCCCGCCGTCCTTGGGGAACCGAGCGCTGCCGGCTGCTATGACGTCTCCGCTGGTTGCGACCGAGTATCTGACCAAAAGCTACGGCAGCTTCACCGCTTTGGAGGGCTGCACGCTTACGGTTGCCCGGGGCGAAATCTTTGGCCTCCTGGGGCCTAACGGTTCCGGCAAGACCACGCTGCTACGGACCTTGATGGGTTTTTTGCGGCCCACGGCCGGCACGGCCACGATCGATGGCCTGGACTGTTACCGTCAAGCGCGGCAGGTTCACGCTCGTGTGAGCTACCTGCCCGCCGAAGCCCGACTGTTCCGTGGGATGGATGGCTACCAGGTGCTACGGTTCTTTCAGTCGGCACGGCCCGACGGCGACTTGCCCCGGGCGCTTGAACTGGCCGAGCGGCTGGAACTGGATCTGTCGCGGCCGGTCACGCGCTGTTCCACCGGCATGCGTCAGAAGCTGGCTCTGGTGGCGATCCTGGCGATCAAGGCACCGCTTTTGATTCTAGATGAGCCGACCAGCAATCTCGACCCGACCACGAGGGCACAAGTGCTGCACATCGTGCAGGAAGCACGCGAGGCCGGGCAGACGGTGATCTTTTCGTCGCATGTGTTGTCGGAGATTGAAGCGATCTGCGATCGCGTGGCCGTGCTGCGACGAGGGCAGTTGGTGCATCTGCAAGCCCTGGCCGAGTTGAATCGGCAGCATCGGATCGAAGCTCGATTGGCCGGGACGTTACCGCCGTTGCCGCCGCAGTTGGCCAATGTGGAAGTGCAGCGTAACGGCGACCAATGGGTGGCCTTCCGCACCGAGGGCGACTTGTTGCCGGTGCTGCACTGGCTCAGCGAGCAGCAGGTGACCGATGTGCGTGTGCGTCCGGCGGGCCTGCAAACCGTGTACGAACGCTTCCATCCTCACGTGGCCGGCGGCGTGAAATCGCCAGGTTGAATTGGGAGTGTGGATAAGGCGGCAGTTGGCTGCGTTCATGCAGCCAACCGCGTTCAAGAAGATGCGTCTAGCGCAGGTGCAGACCGAGCGTTGTGATCAAGACCCGTTAGTCCGAGCATCGGTTGGAACCGCCTAAAGTGGCTGGGCTGTAAGATCATGAATCGTGCCCTGTGGTCCAAAAGCGTTCGCGACGCATGGCTATTGATGCTGTGCTGCGCCGCGGTATTGATGCTGTTACACCTGCTATTTGTGTGGCTGGTGAGCCGCATGAACCTGGCGGTGTTTGAGACGTTCTTGAAGTTCGGCTTCAAGGGCATGAACCTGCCCAACCTGTTGCCGTTGCCGCTGGATCTGGTCACAACCCAGCGAGGCATGATCCTGCTGGCGTACGTGGACCCGGTGGTGATGTTTACGGTCACGGTTTGGGCGATCGCCCGAGGTTCCGACGCCATCAGCGGCGAGATCGACCGCGGCACGATGGAACTGCTGGCGGCACAGCCGGTGAGCCGGTTAGCGATCTTGTTGCCGCAGATTGCCGCCACCACCGCCGGCAGTGCCGCGATATGCCTGGCGTGCTGGCTGGGGACCAGTTTGGGGCTGTGGCTGATGAAGCTAGCCGATGTGCCCAGCCGCGATTATTTGCCGGCAGTGCTCAATCTGTTCGCGGTGACGTTCTTTCTGGCGGCATTCACCACCATGGTCGGCTCGTGGCAGCGGAGCCGATGGAAGACGATCGGCATTACCGGGGCGTTCTGCCTGATTCAACTGATTTTGAAGGTGATCTCGCGGTTCTCGCCCGACTTCTACTGGCTGCTCTACACCACGTACCTGGGGGCGTTTGAGCCCGGCTGGTTCTTGGACGAGTTCGACGGCTGGACGCTGGCCTGGCAGTACAGCGGCCTGCTCTTTGGCCTGGGCATCCTGTGCTATAGCATCGCGGCTGTGATCTTCAGCCGCCGTGACTTGCCGGCGCCGCTATGATACGTAGGCTCCGCCTGCGGACCGTCGATGCATGTTAAGACCGTGGCACGCAAAGCAGCCATGGTACACTTCGGTATTGCTAGATCCCTTCGCCCGCCGCTTTGAACGTGACGCCTTGGTTTTGACGGCGAGCGGGATTGCTCCAGGCGATGGCGGCTCGGGCGAGCGTCTTGGCACCGATGGCCAGCGCCCGTTCGTCGATATCGAACAGCGGCGAGTGCAGCGGGGCGCACGACGATTCGCCTGAGCAGCAGCCCAGGCGGAACATCGCGCCCGGCACGTCAGTCAGGTAGTACGCAAAATCTTCGCCGCCCATGCTGGGCTTGGGAATCTCGTCCACGTTCTCCGGTCCCAGCACTTCGGCCGCCGCCGCGCGAATCACGGCCACCGGCTCCGCGGCGTTCATCACCGAGGGCGGCCCGTCCTCGAACCGCACGTCGATCTTGGCGCCGGAAACTTCGGCTAGCCCTCGGGCAAGCTTGCGGATGTGCTCTTTGGTCCGCTCGCGGATTGCCTTGCCGAAGCTGCGGAGGGTGCCCCGCAGGATGCAGCTTTCGGGGATGACGTTGGGATTGTCGCCGCCGTGGATCTGCCCGATGGTAACGACCACCGGATCGTGCGTATCAACCGCCCGGGGCACGAACAGGTAAATGGAGCTGACCAGTTGGGCAGCCGCGGCGATCGGGTCGATCGATTCGTGCGGCCGCGCGGCATGGCCGCCTCGCCCGAAAATGTCGATGAACATGTCGTCGCAACTGGCCGTGAGCGCGCCGACGCGGACGCCGATCCGGCCGACGGGCCGGCTGGGATCCATGTGCAGCGAAAAGATGCCGTCGACATTCTCCAGCGCCCCGGCCCCGATCATCTCCAAGGCTCCCACGCTGGTTTCCTCGGCCGGCTGAAAGATAGCCCGGAACGGCACTTCCCACGGCAATAGCCCCGCTTCGGCCAGTTGTTGCAGGCCCAGCACGGCGCCAACCACGGTAGCGGTGTGGCCGTCGTGGCCGCAGGCGTGCATCACGCCGGGCACCTGGCTGCGGTAGTCCACCGTCTTGCGATCCTGGATGAGCAGGGCATCCATGTCTGCCCGCAGGGCAACGCGCGGTTGACCGTTATCAGCGGGCGCATCGACAAGCACGCCGCGTCCGCCGGGGCCCATGCGAACCGCCAGGCCAACGCGATCCATCAACTGGTAGATGTGCAGGCTGGTCTTGTCTTCAGCGCCGCTGGGTTCAGGATTAGCGTGCAGGTGGCGGCGGAGTTCGACGAGGCTGGGAAACAGCGCATCAATGGCGGCGTCGAGTCGTTCTTGCCAGGTGGACATGGAAAGCGGCGGCGGGAAAGGACCGTGGGGAGGAAAGGCACGCAGCAGCGATCACTTACCGCAGCCTGGTCGAACCATGCGCGCGAAAGAACTATGGAGCCGCGGCCAGGAAAGCCAATGCAAGATTCTATCACGCCGAGGGGGGCAGGTTAGGGGCGCACGATACGACGCCATCGAGAATCCGGCGACCCCGCCATCAGACAGGCGGGCAGTTTAGCGCGGCGCGAGCAAACTCTCGACGGGCAACACGGCGTTCATGCTGCCGGAGCGGAAACCTTGCAGGTCGAGCGTCACGTAGCGGAAGCCCAGTTCCTTAAACCGGTCGACGATTCTCTCGCGGGTTTCGGGGGCTGCCAGCGCGGCCAAGGCTTCGCCAGGCACTTCGATCCGAGCCAGGTCACCGCGGTGGTAGCGTACCCGCAGTTCGCGTAAGCCCAGGCTGCGGAGGAACTGCTCCGCCTGGTCGATCATGGCGGTGCGCTCGGGCGTAACTTCCTCGCCATAGGCGATGCGGCTGGCCAGGCAAGGGCTGGCCGGTTTGTCCCAAACTTCCAAGCCCCAGTGAGCGGCAAGCTGGCGGACCTCGGCCTTGGTGAAGCCGCATTCCAAGAGTGGGCTGCGGACCTGGTGCTCTGCGGCTGCCCGCATGCCGGGGCGATAGTCGCCGCGGTCGTCGAGATTGGCGCCGTTGAGCAGCACCTTGGCGTTCCAACGCGGCAGCAGCGTTTCCAGCCGCGTATATAACTCCGTCTTGCAGTGGTAACAGCGATCGGGAGCGTTCTGACGGTACTGGGGCGACTGGAACTCGGCCGTTTCGATAATCTCGTGACGGATGCCGATCTGGGCGGCCAGCCGCTTGGCGTCGTCCAGTTCACCTTGGGCAAGGCTGGGGCTGACGGCCGTTACGGCAATCGCCTGATCACCGAGCGCCAACTGCGCGGCCTTGGCGACCACGGTGCTATCCACGCCGGCCGAAAACGCAACCACGCACGGACCGGCGGCGGCGATCGTCGCCAGCAGTTGGTCGCGTTTTTGGGCCAGGGTTGCAGAAAGCTCGCTCATCGGCGTTTCGACCGTGAAATGGTCACCGCGCAATCGTCATTGCGCCTTTGCGCACAAAACTTACCGTGCGCTGCGCACAAAAAAGGGCGCCCTTCTCCGAAGAGAAAGCACGCCCTCTAAAAGGCCACTCCACCGCAATGCCGTGGCGATGCGGTTTTGAGAGCCCGCAGTTTTAAAGTGGGTGATCGGAGTCCCGGGTTGTGTGATCCGACCGATGGTTCCGGACGGTTGGTCCGGTCGGCGGCTGTACACGCGGCCAGGAGCTACACGGGCACCCAGCAGGTCTCGTATCGGCTCACCAAAAATGGACATCGACAGCACGAACATGGCAGAGGGGTGAACGGCGAACCGTTCACGCCTCAATCGTATCAAGCGACTATCGGCCGGGCAAGATTCGGATGCGCGCGTTCGGCACCGGTTTGCCCCAAATGTAACCGCACGATCGCCCTGGCGATTGCTGTAGAGTGAACAATCGCCAAGGTTTAGCAGGCGAGGGCGGGGGGCTGCCTGCTACGCTAGCTGAGAAGCCACAGACAAATTGTCGTGCTCCCCTGCTGGTTGTGGGGCGGGGCAAGACACGAATCGATCGCGAACCGCCAGAGGACGCCAATGAAAGCCGTGCTGTGGATCGGGCGAGGGCTAGGACGGCTGACGCTGATCGTTTGGGCCAGTCCCGGCTCGTTGCTCGGCTTGACCGTGGGACTGCTGGGGCTGGCCACCGGCGGACGCATGCGGCGTACCGGGCCGATCCTGGAGTTCTACGGCGGGGCAGTCTCCTGGATGCTCAGGAACTGCTTTTGGGTGGCGGCCGCGGCCATGACCTTGGGGCACGTGGTGCTGGGGCAAAGTGCCGAAGCGCTCGACGCCTGCCGCGAGCACGAGCTGGTTCACGTGCGGCAGTACGAACGATGGGGCCCGCTGTTCATCCCAGCCTACCTGACTGCCAGCTTGTGGCTGTGGCTCCGCGGCCGCGATCCATACTTCGATAACCCCTTTGAACGCGAGGCGTACGCTAAAGCGCCGTGAGCAGCCGCATGCCCAGCAGTGCGCAAGAGAACGCGGCACACGAGGTAGCCGCCCGCGTGCCGCGCGGATCATTGATGCCGTGATTTGGCTGGACCAGCTGTTCGCTGCGGTGATTACCAACAGCCGGCCGGTCCGCAGCCGACAGGACCGCAGCCGGTTGGGCCGCAGGTGGCCGGTGTCACCACAGGCACCTGGCGAGGAACCGTTACCGGTACGTACGTCACGGTCTTGTACGGCACTTGCCGCGGAACCGTGTAGGGTACCTGCACCGTGGTCTGGTAGGGCACCATCTTGCAGGTGGTCACCGGCACGGTACGCACGTGATCCTCGTACACGACGCGGCACACCGGCACGTTCACCGTGTAGGTGACCGGGCGAGCCACGTATCGGCACACCTGTACCGGCACCGTGCGCGTATGCGTCTGGGGCACGTAAGTCACGTACGGCACCTGCTTGGCCACGATATGGGGAACCCACACGGAGGTGAAGCAGCAGCCCCAGCATGTGGAGACGCAGTGGGCCGCCCAGTGGCCGTGGTCCTCGTACACGGTGTGGTAGTTAGTCACCGGCTGGTACGTGGTGTAGTGCTGCACCTGCTGGATGGTGTCATAGACCGGTTCGTAATGAACCTTGGTGACCTGTTGCTGCACAGTGTCCCACACCGGCCGAGCGACACGGTACGGCTGTTGGACGGTGTGCGTTTCGTAAACCGGCCGGTAGCGGGTTACGACCACGTCGCGGTAGTGGGTGTCGTAAACCGTGCGATAGCAGACCACTTCCTGGGGCTAGTAATGCGTTTCGTAGACGGTGCGATAGGTGATGCAGGGGGCGCCGGCCTGGGCGCTAGCCGCCGTGATCCAACAAGCCGCCGCCGTGAGGACTGCCAACGTGGTTTTCATCGCCACCCCCTAAAAATCCGAGCAACAACTCACCAAGCCACAATCTTGTGGGATGCGGGGAAGCCTGAGTTTGTGCATCGTGTAACTGCGGTGAACGCTGGCGCTTTGGCTAGCCCCGCAAATCAGGGGGAACCCCGCCTGCTTGTGACTGTACCCATTGTGGGGGAAATCGCAACAGGGAGGTTTGGTAAAAATGGGCAAGGGTTGGTGCCGGCAACTCGCCCGTTTCTAAGTACCGGCGGCAAAACCCGTTGATCGTGGCGCGAATTTTGCTGCGGACCGTTCATCGGTCCTCTGGCGCGCAACTGGGGGAAGATTCCACGGTTACCAGCGAACCACTCTTCGGCGCGCGGCGCTGGTGGACTTGGCAAGGGTGAGCAGCGCAGGCGGGCCACTGGATTTGAGGTCGCATGGACAACCGCGAAGTTCGAAAACGCGTGCTCAACAAAGCCATCACGGCTCCCGAGACGGCGACCCCAGGCACGCTGGGTGGGGCCGCGCTGTTGGTCGGCGCGGCCATGGGTAATCTGCCGCTGCTGGCGGCCGGCGCCGTGGCACTGGGCGTGGCGGCCATCCTGGGCGGAATCAATCTGCTGTTTCGTTCCAGCCGGCTCCGCGAAGAAGTCTTTCAGGAGATGCAGCAGCAGGTCGCCCGCGAAAAGGAGCGGCGGCTCAGCCGGCTGTATCGCCGGTTGCGGATGGATGCCGATAGCCGCAGCGCGCGCAACTTGCGCCGGTTGCGCGAAATGTACGAGTCGTTCCACGCCAACGCCCATTGGTCCACGGCCGTCGATCGCTACACGGCGGTGGACATTGCCAACTCGGTGGAGAACCTGTTTTCGGCCTGCGTCGATGCGCTGGAGCGTTCGCTGCAGTTGTGGGAAACCGCGCAGCGGATTCATGCCCCGGCTGCCCGCAATGAAGTGTTGGCCCAGCGGGAGCAACTGCTGGCCGAAGTGGAGCAGAGCATCGATCAGTTTGCGGAAACCGTGGATGAGGTACACTCGTTGAGTGCCAAGTCGACGACCGCCGAGACGGTGAGCAACTTTCGCCAGGAGTTACAGCGCAACCTCGACGTGGCCCGCCGGGTGGAAGAACGGATGCGCGACCTGGAAACCGAACTGCAAGGTCCGTTGCGGCAGCGAGAGTTCTAACGGCCTCGCGGCAACTCGATCCTGTTTTCCCCCTGAACCGGAGATTGCATCGTGTTCCGAGCGATTGGCAAGTTCTTCAAGTCGTTCTGGTATCTCGTCACGGGCCGCGTGGATGCCGCCAGCGCCGACTTGCGCAAGAATCCGCACGTCATTCAGGCCACGTACGACAACATCGTACGCGAAAAAACGCAGCGGATTCATCAGTACAAAGATGCCGTGGCGGCCATGATCGCCCAGGAGGAGAAGAAGCGGGCACGCCTGGCCCAGCTCACGGAAGAAGTGGGCCGGCTGGAGCAGCTCAAAACCGGCGCGGCGGCTAAGGCCAAGAGCGTGGTCGAGCGGCTCAAGGCCAGCGGCGCGACCATGGAGCAGATCAAGAGCAACGAAGACTACATGAAGTGCCTGGCCGCCTTCAACGACTTCTCCGCGTCGCTCAAGGAGAAGGAAGCCCATATTGATGAGCTGGAGGAGGATATTGAGGAAATCAACCGTTCCATCGCCGGGCACAAGGTGCAGCTCCAGAGCCTGCTGCGCGAGATCGACAAGCTGAAGGAAGAAGCCTCGGCAACCGTGGCCGATATGATCACGGCTCGCGAAGAAGAAGAAATCAACAACATCCTGGCGGGCGTCAGCGAGGAGGCCCACTCGCGCGAACTGCAAGAGATGCGCGAGATGCGGCAACAGCAGAAGGCCCGGGCCAAGGTCGCCCGCGAATTGTCCGGCACCGATACCAAGATGCTGGAAAACGAGTTCATGGAGTATGCCCGCAGCACCACGGCCACGAGCGAGTTCGATCGCCTGATCGGTTTGGCCGAGGAAGCCGATACCACCCAGGCCGCCGAAACGCCGGCCAAGACGCGCTTGCCGGAGAGTTGATCGGTCGCGGCTCGGACCAGGGGGCAACAGTACGATCGGCATCACGCAAGAGCGCCGCACCTGCGGCGCTCTTGTCGCGCGCTGGGCGAGGCAATACATTCTGCCGCCGCGCTGCGGGGGCCATGGTCTGAACAGCCGATGCCAGCAGCGCTAGCTTGTCGTGGGCAACATGCCCGGCAGAGTTACAGCAGCACGGATGCTTGCCATGAACGTGATCCGACCAGCCCGGAATGCCACCAGCGGCTCAGGCTCGCGCTGGTGGGTGGGCGTGGTGCTGGCTCTGGTTGCCGTCGTGGTCGGCTGGGCGGTACTGGATCACCAGCGCTGGCTGGCCGCGTATTGGCTGCAATGTCTGCACTCGGCGCCCGAGGAGGAAGTGCCGGCGTTGATCCAATGCCTGGGCGCGCTTGAGGACGACGGCTTGCCGTCCTTGGTGGCCTGCCTGGGCTCCAGTCGCCAGGTGGTCCGCGAACGGGCCTTGGCGTATCTGAAAGAGCAGATTCGCACCTGGGAAGCCGACCCCGATCATGCCGGCGATTGGCAGCGGCTAGCCGATCTGTTGGCCGAATCGGCTCCCGTGTTCCGTGGCTGGGCATCGCAACAAGCGGCCGTATTGGCCGAGATGCTGCTACGTGCCCGGGTGCCGGAGCACGTCGACCGGATGAAACTGGCCGCCAGTTGTAAAGAAGTCTTTCGCCGTAGCCGCGGCGAAGAAGCCGCCGCCCGGCGTGAACTGCCGGTCGCCGTGGCCATTGGTCAGACCGATCGGCCTCCGCACGGTCGTTCGCCGGCCGATGCTTCCAGCGCGATTGCCAATGACGGCGGACAAGGCGGCGCTTCAGGCGATACGGCCGATGGGGCCGCGAACGAACCCCGCCGGTTGGGCTCAGCACTGGGCGAGGGCGGCACGCGGCTGCGCCTGCCGGACGATGCCGGCATGGTGGCCGCCAATCGATCTGCCGAAGCGTTTGTGGCCGAGGAGCCTGCCGCGGACGTTACGCCGGCCGTGTGGGAGGATCGATCGCTGCTGCAAGGCATGGATACGGCCGAAGTGTTGAGCTTGTTCCGGGAGCTTCAGCCCGAGGCCCACCAGGCCGCGCAGGCGGAACTTACCCGGCGTGGTTTCAAGGCCAGCCACATGGAGCTTGCCCGGCATCTGGCCGATCCCAACCCGGCCGTGCGGCGGCAATGGGCGGAGCAGCTTCCCCGGCTGGCGTCGATCGATCCCCGACCGTGGTTGTGGTGGCTGACCACCGACCGCGATGCCGACGTGCGACATACGGCGTATTCGCTGCTGGCAACGTCGAACGATTTGGCCACGCGGAGGCGCCTGGTCGAAACGGCTCGCAGCGATCCCGATCCGCGGATTCAAGCATTGGGAGCCAGACTGGCCGACATGCTACAGTGAGTCGCCGCTTTCCTGGCGGCCAATCACGCAGCGGCGGTGTTCTGGGATGAGATCTTGAGAAGCGGCACGTTGGTTTCTTGGGTGCCGACTTGCCCCGTCTTGGATCCGCGTCTCATGATAGAGGGGTGAGGCTAGCCGTCCGACACCTCGCCCGCGGGCACGCGTTATCTGTCCGCCCTCGATTCCCGGCTGGCTTGTCCTTTTCCTTGCCACGGTGGTGGTTCTGGGCTCCAGGGCCATTTCGTTCTGTCAACGCTGTTCGATTGGCTCACCGTTTCGCGCGACCCAGGGGGTACCGCGTGCGCGCGGCCGACGGAAAGCCACACGCCCCAGTCGCGCTTTGAGCTGGAGAGGAGGAACGAGTGGTTATTTCCCCGGTTGAAATGCTGCTCCGCATCGCAACGGGCGTCGCGTTGGGGGCGGCCGTTGGCTACGAGCGGGAAGTTACCGGACGTCCTGCCGGGTTGCGAACGCATCTGGTCGTCGCCTTGGCGTCAACAACCTTCATGCTGGTTTCGACGCAGTTTGTTTACTTCCAGCACTACGACAAGGATGACCTGGTTGATGTCGATACCTCGCGCATTGCTGCCAGCGTGGTGTCGGGGGTTGGCTTCCTCGGCGCTGGCGCGATCTTGCGAACGGGCCTCAGCGTGCAAGGGCTCACAACGGCGGCGAGCCTCTGGCTGGTTGCGGCGCTTGGCCTGGCCGCCGGCGGTGGCATGTATTTCGTGGCGCTGACGGCGACGATTGTCTCGCTGCTCGCCCTGACGGTGATGCGACGTGTCGAAGGCAAAAACTGGCGGCTCCTGAAACGCCACCTGGTGATCGTCACCGAGAACGGCAGCCAGGGACGCCAGGAAGTTACCGATCAGCTACACAGGTTCGGTGCTACCCAGGTGGTGCTGCTGAACTACGACCGGCACGCCAAGAACAATAAGACCCGACTCGAAGTCGAAGTCTACCTGCCGAATGAGCCTGCGATGGATCAATTCTTAAGCCAGTTGGATGCTCTGCCAGGTCTGCAACGGGTGAAGATGGAGCGGCATGTCCTGTGATGGTGCTCGGGCTGCTTGCCCGTTCCTGCCAGGCGGAAGCCCGCCGCCGCCAAGCCCCTCAAGGCGGCCGGCGGTGATTTCGAAGCACGATTTTGTGGTTTCTCGGGTGCCGACTTGACCGGCCCCCTTGCGGCAATTCATCATGGCCTGCTGAGGGAAGCCGCCCGCCAAACTCGCTCGCGGACGCCTGGCGTCTGCCCGCCCCCTGGCGCCCTACCTGGCTTTCCTGCCGCGATCCCTGCCATTGTCCCAGGTGACTTGCCATGAAGTGCTGCGGTCTTATTGTTTGTTCGCTGGTTGGGCTTGCCGCTGTTTTGACGTTGGGCGGCTCACTGTCGGCTGAAGAATCCGCCAAGGGGTCCGACTACGATCATGTCCGCAAGTTGCAAAGCGACGCCATCGCCGCCGGCAAGGCACCGTGGGGTCACTGGGGATTCGATCCCGAGAACTACCGTGCCTGGGGCACGCACTCCAACCGGTTGATCCCGGTTTATACGTTCGGCATCAACCTGGACAGCGTCCGCGGCGCGAACAGCGCCTACCGCAGTGAGGCCCGGCTGAAAGAACTCTACGGCCGCGTGCCTGAGAACACGCTCAACCCCACGGCCGATTACTTCGACCAGACCGATATCTACCGGCTGCAGAAGCAGGCGGTAGAGGCCGGCAAGAAGCGCGTCATCCTGATGGTCTTCGACGGCATGGACTGGCAGACCACCTGGGCCGCGGCCACCGTCGCCGCCGGTCGCGTGGCGTATCGCGAAGGCCGGGGGACCGGGCTGCACTTCCAGGATTACCGCGGCGCCGAAACCGACTACGGCTACATGGTCACCGCCCCGCATAACGAAGGCACCCAGGTTGACGTCGACGGCCAAGTGCTGCTGAATCCCGGCGGGACCCAGCCGGGCGGCTACGATTACACCCGGGCTGGCGTCACGCCTTGGGGACGTCCCAAGGATCTGGCGTACCTCATCGGCAAGTCGTCGGAGGTATCGCATGCGTACGTTGATTCGGCGGCTTCGGCCACGGCGATGACCACCGGCGTGAAGACCTATAACGACTCGATCAACGTCGGCCCCGACGGCCGCCAGGTGCCGTCCATCGCCCATCAGCTCCAGGAGAAAGGTTGGGCGGTGGGCGTGGTGACCAGCGTGCCGATCAGCCATGCCACGCCGGGCGCCGCTTACGCGCATAACGTGTCGCGTGACGACTACCAGGACATCAGCCGCGATTTGCTGGGGCTGCCTTCGGTGGCACACAAGAACGATCCGCTGCCCGGCGTCGATGTGCTGATCACCGCCGGCTGGGGCGTGGAAGCCAAGGCCGACGCCAAGCAGGGTCGTAACTTTGTGCCCGGCAATCGCTACCTGACCGCCGAGGACTTGTACCAGGTCAACGCCGAGCACGGCGGCAAGTACCAGGTGGTGCAGCGGACCGCCGGGAAGCCGGGCGCCGAGATCCTGAAGGCCGCCGCAGAAGCCAAGGCCAAGAATCGCCGGCTGTTTGGTTTCTTTGGCGTGAAGTACGGCCACCTGCCGTTCCGCACGGCTGATGGCAAGTTCAACCCCACGGTCGGCCGCGGCAAGGCCGAGGAATACACCGAGGCCGACATCGTCGAGAATCCCACCCTGGCCGATATGGCCACCGTGGCGCTCGATTTCCTGGCCGCCCGCAATCCCAACGGTTTCTGGCTAATGATCGAGGCGGGCGAAGTGGACTGGGGCAACCACGACAACAACATCGACAACTCGATTGGCGCCGTGATCAGCGGCGATAACGCCTTCCGTGCCGTGACCCAATGGGTCGAAGCCAACGGCGGCTGGCGCGACACGGCCCTGATCCTGACCGCCGACCACGGCCACTACCTGTTCCTGGAGCAGCCGGAAGCCCTGCTGGCCAAGTAACGGCGCGTCTGATCTGCCACGGCTGGTCCAGCCGTGCCCTGGTCCATCGCGCGTGCCACGGCTGTGTCGGCCGTGCGCTGGTATCGAGATTGCGGCCGTACACCTAAAGCCGCGTATTGATACCAATCATCGTTGATTGGTCCGTACAACCGGCGCATTCCTTCCAACCGCCATTTCCTTGGGCGCAAGCCATAACCTACGATAAGTACATGAGGCGGCACCCGCGTCGCTGCCGCCGCGTGTGGGGTATTGGACTGCGAGAGCGGTTTGCTGGAGGAATGCCATGGCCAACCACGGAAACTGGCTGCGTTTGCGCGTGGTCGCGCCTGCCCTGATTGTGCTGGGCGGCTGCGGCTCGGAAACGCTGGTCGAGGGGCCGCCCGAACAAGGACCGCCCGCTACCCCCACCGCTTCCACGCCTGCGGCCACGTTGCCTGGTACGTCGGATGGTGTCGGCACGAACGAAAGCCACGGCCAGGCGAACCCCGAGGCTCGTTCACCGGCTGCGGCCGCGGATGCCGCCGGTACGTTGCCGCCGGTGGTGCCGCTTACTTCGGAGCAGCAGAAGCAGATCGCCGTGGAGATCGAGAACCGCATCGGCCGCGCCGGTGTGGGGGCTCCGATCCGCTACAAGGAACAAAACGGCAAGGTTACCGTACTGAGCCTGGTCGACACGGTCACCACCGATGAGCAGTTGGCTGCCATCGAAGGCATGACCGACCTGGAAACCCTGCTGCTCTCGCGCACCAAGATCACCGGCGAAGGTCTGAAGCACCTGCGGGGCCTGACCAACCTCAAGAAGCTGATGCTCGACGATACGGCCGTCGACGACGCCGGGCTCAAGTGGCTGGCCTCGCTGAAGAACCTCCGCGAGCTGAACCTGCGCAACACGCGCGTGACCGGAGCCGGCATGCCGGCCCTGGGCCAACTGACCTCGCTGGAAAAGCTTAACCTCGAGAACACCGCCGTCGATTCGCAAGGGCTGGCCGCGCTGGCCGGCCTGACCAGGCTGGTCGATCTCGATCTGGAAGCGACCGCTGTCACCGACGATGGCCTGGCGCACCTGGCATCCTTGTCCAGCCTTGAGGCTTTGGATCTGCGGCGGACGGCCGTAACCGACCAGGCCGTGGATGCGCTTCGGGCGATTCCGCGCCTCAAGCGGGTGTGGCTGCTGGGTAGCCGTGCGACGCAACGGGGCGTCAAGCGGTTGGAAGAACTGCGGCCCGATGTCCGCATCATCGACGGCAGCAAGACCGACGCCGCTCGCCCGATCCCCTAGTCTGACGTGTTTTGCCACCCTTCTCGGCTAGGCCGGTGGGTATGCCCGTAACTTGTCCAGAAACGCCCGGGCTGCCTGGCCTGGGCTGGGCTGCGACACGATGCCGCCAGCTACGGCCACGCGCCGTGCTCCGGCAGCCAGTACCTGGTCGAGGTTCTCGAGCGTCACACCGCCGATCACAAAGGCCGGCAGCGTAATCTGCGCTGCGACCTGTCGCACGTACTCCAGGCCGGCAAACGATTCGAACTGCTTGGTGCCCGAGGGGAAAGTCGGCCCCACACCGATGTAATCGGCCCCATCCAGTACGGCCGCCTGGGCTTGCTCGATGTTGTGTGTCGAAAGGCCCACCAGCGGCTCAGGGCCGACGATCCGGCGAACCTGGGCAACCGGCAATTCTTCCTGGCCGACGTGTACGCCGTCAGCCTCGGCCAGCACGGCCAGGTCGGGCCGGTCGTTCATGATGAACAGCGTCGGGGTACCGGCCGTGAGCGCGCGTAACTGCCTGGCTCGTTCCAGCAGCGTGCGGTCGTCCAATCGCTTGTCGCGCAGTTGGATCACGTCGACGCCGGCTTCGATGAGCTGCCTGGTCAAGGCTTCGAATGCCTGCGGCGTTTCGCGTCCATCGAGCAGCACATAGAGCTGCGCGGTGGCAAGCCGCTGACGGCTGTTGGCCGTAGCCTGGACGGCTCGTTCCAGCGTGTAACTGCGATATCGCAGGGCTTTGCACGTGGCGGCCACCGACGCATCGACCAGCTTGCCGTATTCTTCCAGGCTCCGCAGCGACTCTTGCAGCCGTTTGCTGTTGGCGGCAACCACATCGTCGAGGCTGCCGCGGTGTGCTTCACGTTCGGCGGTTAGCGTTGTGCCGACATCGGCCTGCGTATCGCGTCCGGCGGCCAAAGCCGCTGCCGGCAGCACGGCCAGGGCCGCGGCCAGTTCGTGTCGCAGTGTCTTAAAGGCCTCGGTCAGATGCCGATCGTCCAGGGCAAAGCGGCAGTAATCCTCCAGCACCCGGGCAGCCTCGCGTGCCCGATTCGCGGCTGCATCCAGCACTCGCCATACGGCCAGCGGGACGGTTGCCGCTGCGGCATCTTTAATTGGGGGCACAACCGGCGCGGCGCCGTTGCTTGTCGCCGAAGCAACGGGGTAGGCCTCAATCGACTTGCCGCCGCTTGTTTCGGTCGAACTGGCGGCAGGCTCGACCGTGTCGAACCCATCCCATTCGATCGGTTCTTGCGACAGCTCGTACTGCTTGCAGGTCGCATCGATGATCGCCTGCGGATCGAACCCGTGCGCGGTCAGAAACTCGGCCGCGTCGCCGCCCCGGATCAGAATGCCAAGCAGCAAATGTTCGCTGGCCAGCGCCAACGGGGGCTTGAGGTCGCCGAACGTCTCGGCCGCCTCGCGCATGGCCATATGCAGTTCGCGGGCCCAGTTGCATGCCGCCTCGCCGTCCTGCCCGTTGGAACCGCGGGGCTGCAAGTCGGGCCAATGCTTGCGGATGGCGTCGGCGTCCACGCCGTGTTCGGCCAGCAAAGCGGCTCCCCGCAGTTCGGGCTCGGCCAACATGCCCATCAATAACTCGGGAAACGAGATCGGCTGCCCCGGCCGGCTCCAATGGGTGGCCGCGGCCAGAACCCGCTCGCTGGCGGCAGTCAGCTCAACCTGAAACGGAAGTTTGATCGGTTTCAAGGGTTTCCCCCTGGGGGTGGTGCTGGTCGTAGGGGCGGCGCTGCGACGGGCCGGGCGCAGGACAGATGCCTATGATTCGCTGGCGGCCAGGCACGCCGCTGTGTCGTGCTAGCGCGGCGGGCGACGTGACCGCGGTTGTCGCTTCCCACCGCCTGTGATAGTTTCGCCGGAGTTTTGTCCGGCTCGGCTGCCAGAGCCACGTCCGCCAGGTTCCATTATACGAACGAGAGTCCCGTTGCCACGTACCGCCTACAGCACCGACGTTTCGGCCGCTCAGCCGGCAGGGCAGGAGTACCTGCGTCTGCGCGGGGTGCGGGTACATAACCTGCGCAACGTCGATGTCGATATTCCCCATAACCAATTGGTGGTGATCACTGGCCCCAGCGGTTCGGGCAAGAGTTCGCTGGCGTTCGATACGATCTACGCCGAGGGACAACGGCAGTACATCGAAAGCCTGTCCACGTACGCCCGGCAGTTCCTCGACCAGTTGGAGCGCCCCGATGTCGACCTGGTCGAAGGGCTGGAACCGACCATCGCCATCGACCAGCACGCCGGCGCCCATAACCCGCGGAGCACGGTCGGCACTGTCACCGAGATCTACGACCATTTGCGGCTGCTGATGGCCCGGCTGGGCACGCCCCGCTGTCCCGGCTGTGGCGCGGCCATTAGCCAGCAGTTCCCCGAGCAGATTCTCGAAGAGCTGCTGCGGTTGGGCGAAGGCACCAAGGCCATGCTGCTGGCGCCGCTGGTGCGCGGCCGCCGCGGCCAGCACCAGGAAGTGCTCGACGAAATCCGCAAAGCCGGATTTGTGCGGGCACGCGTCGATGGCCAGGTGTACGACATCGAACAAGTACCGCCGCTGGCGAAGCAGAAGAACCACACGATCGAAGCCGTTGTCGATCGCGTGGTGATCCGCGAAGACGCCCGCGGCCGCGTCGCCGAATCGCTCGATCTGGCCCTCAAGCATGGGCAAGGCCTGCTGGTCTGCTGCTTCCAGAACCGCCAGGGGCAGTGGGAGGATCGGCTGTTCAATACGCGGTTTGCCTGCCCCGAATGCGGCAGCGGCTTCCAGGAGCTGGAGCCACGCACATTCAGCTTCAACAGCCCTTATGGCGCGTGCCCTGCCTGCCAGGGCCTGGGAACGTTGGAACAGTTTGATCCCCAGGCGGTGTTGCCGGAGGCGAGCCGGTCGCTGGTGTCGGGGGCCGTAGCACCGTGGCGACGGCAAGGCCGGCTGCCCAAGCTTGAACGCAGCCATCGCGATGCGGCGATTGCCTTTATTGAAGCCGCTGGGGCGTCGGCCGATACGCCGATCGATCAGCTTCCGCGCAAGTTGCGCGAACAACTGATCGAAGGCGATGGCCGTGGTTTCCCTGGCCTGCTGGCCATGCTCGAAGAAGAATACCAAGCGGCCGCCGATGACGATGAAACGATCAACCGGCTGGCAGCCTACCGCCGTCACCTGGTGTGCAGCGAGTGCGAAGGAAGCCGCCTGCGGCCCGAGGCCAGGGCGGTCACGTTCGCCGGCAAGGCGATTCACGAAATCACGGCCATGCCGATCTCCGAAGCCGTGAAGTTCTTCGCGCAGGCGCTTCAGAATTGGACGGGCCGGCAGGCATCGGCGTCGGACGGATCGACAGAGGCGGAGCTGGCCACCGGTGGAGCGGCGCCTGCGGCCCCCGCCGGAGCCTTGGCCGAGGAGATTGCCCGACGGATCCTGCCGGAGATCCTGGGGCGGCTCCAATTCCTGGAACAAGTCGGGTTGGGTTATCTGTCGCTCGATCGCGGCATGCAAACGCTCTCCGGCGGTGAAAGCCAGCGGGTACGGTTGGCCACCGGCATTGGGGCGGGCCTGGTGGGCGTGTGCTATGTGCTCGATGAACCTTCGCTGGGCCTGCATCCCACCGATACCGCAAGGCTCCTGTCCGCGCTTCGCAAGCACCAGCAGCTTGGCAACACGCTGCTGGTGGTGGAGCACGACGAAGCCATCATGCGGGCGGCCGATCACCTGATTGACCTGGGACCGGGGGCGGGCCGGAATGGCGGCCACATTGTCGCGCGGGGTACGCCCGACGAGGTTGCCCGGGTGCCTGAGTCGCTGACCGGCCAGTATCTATCGGGCCGCCTGGCGATCGAAGTGCCCACCACGCGCCGCCAGCCGCAGTCCGATCGTTGGCTTCGCCTGACGGGAGCAAGAGGACACAACCTCAAAAACGTCACGCTGGAGTTGCCGCTGGGGCTGCTGGTTTGCGTGACCGGTGTGAGCGGATCGGGCAAGAGCACACTGCTCAACGATACGCTGGCTCCGGCGGTGGCCGCGGCTTTGGGGTTGGCCACGGGCGATGGCCCGGCGCCGTTTGACCGGTTGGAAGGCGTGGAGCAGATCGACAAGCTGATCCGCATCGACCAGTCGCCCATCGGTCGTACGCCGCGCAGCAACCCGGCGACGTACACAGGGGCGTTCGACGAAATCCGCCAGGTATTTGCCGAAACCAAGGAAGCCCGGATTCGCGGCTTCAAGCCCAGCCGGTTCAGCTTCAACGTGCCGGGCGGACGCTGCGAGGATTGCGGCGGCCACGGCGTCAAACGGCTGGAAATGAACTTCCTGCCCGACTTGTACGTTCGCTGCGAAACCTGCCAGGGCCGGCGGTTCAACCGGCAGACCCTCGAAGTGCAGTATCGCGGCCACACCATTGCCGATGTGCTGGAACTGACCGTCGATGAGGCCGTGGACCTGTTCGCCCATCACGGGCCAATCCACCGGCCGCTGGTCAGTTTGCAGGAAGTCGGGCTGGGCTACGTGGCGTTAGGTCAGGCCTCCAGCACACTTTCCGGCGGCGAAGCGCAGCGCGTGAAGCTGGCCGCGGAACTGGCACGCATCGCCACCGGCAATACGCTCTACCTGCTCGATGAGCCGACCAGCGGTTTGCACCTGGACGACGTGCGCAGGCTAATTCTGGTATTGGAGCGACTGGTCGAGCGCGGCAATACCGTGGTGGTGATCGAACATCACCTGGACGTGATCAAACGGGCCGATTGGGTCGTGGACCTGGGCCCCGACGGCGGCGAGGCCGGTGGCCGCATCGTGGCGGCCGGCCCGCCCGAGCAGATCGCCGCTACCGCGGGCAGCCGCACCGGCGAAGCATTGCGGCCCATGCTCGCAAGGAAGTAGGGCTTTGAGCCGCGGGGCCGCGAAATCGCGCCGCGGCGCGCTTGGTAACTTAGGATGATTGTTATTGGTCATGCGATTTATTGATTTGAGCTTGCCGCTGGAAGACGACAAAGCCTGGTCGCCCTGGTGGGCACGGACGCGACTGAAGCACCAGAGCCATCGCTTTGGTCAGTTCATCGTGCGGTTGTTGATGGGGGTGAAGAAGCACCACCTGGCTACCGGTACCGGCTGGGCCAACGACATCATCAAGGTTTCCACCCACGGCACCACACACGTCGATGCGCCCTGGCACTATTCGCCAACCTGCGGCGGCAAGAAGGCCCGCACGATCGACGAGATGCCCCTGGACTGGTTTTACGGGCCGGGCGTGATGCTTGATATTTCGCATCTGGACCGCACGGCCGCGGCCACGGTGGACGACGTGCAAGCGGCCCTGGCCAAGATCAATCACAAACTCCAGCCGGGCGAGATCGTGCTCATGCGCACCGGCAATGACCGCTCCTGGGGCCAGCGTGCTTATTACGGTTTGGGGCCGGGCATCAGCCCCGAGGCCACGCGTTGGCTCATCGAGCAAGGCATTCGCGTGATGGGCATCGACGCCTGGGGTTGGGATCGCCCACTGCGCGTGCAAGCCGCCGAGGCCAAGGCCACCGGCCGCCGCGACATCTTCTGGGCGGCACATTACGTGGGAGCCGAACTGGAATACTGCCACATGGAACGGCTGGCCAATCTCGACCGCCTGCCGCCGCACGGTTTTACCGTGTGTGCCTTCCCGCTGAAGGTCAAAGGCGGTTCGGCCGGACCAGCTCGCGTGGTTGCCATGATCGATGAGTGACGGCTATGCGGCGACGATGAGTAAGGGGCGCGTGGCGACGTTGCCGGCAAGACGGTGCGGCCGGCGCTGTGCGGTTCAACCCAATGCGCGTTACGATGCCGCATGGCACCAGGTACGGTAAAAATCGCTCAACGTGTATTGCGAACGGGCCGCGTTCAACTTGCGGGAAAGCCATGAATCATCCTGAGCGTGCGGCCTGGACCATCGAGCGAGCCGAGACCGCGGCGCAGCGCGGCCGCGCGGCGGAGATCCTGGTTGCGCATCTGACGCAGCCGCTGGCCGATATGCGGCGGCAGGAGATCGAAAACAGCACCACGCCACGCGACGTGTTTCTGGCTTGCCGCGGCGAACAGGCGATTGGAGCCGTAGCGGCGATGCGGATGCCAGGGCTGTTGAGCCTGTTCTGGCCTCCGCGAATCGTCGCCACTGAAGCCGATACCACGAGGCAGCAGGTGGCGGCCGAACTGATCCAAGCCACGCTCCTGTCGCAAGCCGGCGACGGTGTCACGCTCGCCCAAGCCATGCTGGCGACTGACGAAGATCCACAACCGTTTGTGGCTGCGGGTTTCACGCATCTGGCGCGACTCATTTATCTGCAAACGTCGTCGGAGGCGTTTCCCCAGCAGCCGCCAGATCGATTGCGCTTTGAGCCATTGGCCGCGGACGGTGAAGACCGCTTCCGCCAACTGTTGGAAGCCACCTACGAGAACACGCTCGATTGTCCTGACGTGCATCGCATCCTGAGCGTGGATGCCACGCTGGCCAGCTATCGAGGCCAGGCCGGTTACGATCCCAAGCTGTGGTTCATCGCGCGGCACGCCGATCAGGACGTAGGCTGCTTGATTCTCGCGGCCCATTCGCCGGAACTGTGGGAACTGGTCTATATGGGCCTGATGCCCACGGCGCGAGGGCAGGGGCTTGGCCAGGACCTGGTTGCCCAGTCGCTATGGTTGGCCGGTCAGCAGGGCGTGCGCCAGGTGGCCTTGGCGGTCGATGCGGCCAACACACCTGCGCTGGCGGCTTACCGCCGTTTTGGTTTTGAGCCATTTGATGAGCTGGATGTATACATCCGGCCGCTGGCGTAATCGACGCGCGGCTTCACCGCGGAGAAGGGATAAGGGAGACGCGGCCGCTCGCCTCACACGGCGCCGGGGCCGCGGGTGTTCTCGCTGATGCGGATGGTTTCTTCGACCGGCAGGATCAGAATCTTGCCGTCGCCGATGTTGCCTTCGGTGCCGGTCCGCGCGGCGGCCATGATCGCGTCGACCGTCCGTTCCAAGAAGTCGTCGTTCACCACGATTTGCAGCTCCACCTTGCGCAACAGGTGCGAGGTGTACTCGTGGCCGCGATACATCTCCGTCTGGCCGCGCTGCCGGGCAAACCCTTGAGCATCGCACACGGTCATGCGGTTCACTTCCAGCCGAGTGAGCGCTTCGCGCACCGCATCGAGCTTGGTGGGCTGGATCACGGCAATGACCATCTTCATGGCGGCTTCCGGCAAGGGAAAAGGGAACAAGCGACACGGTTGTGGGCGATGCGCTACGTGGCAGCATAACCGATCGCAGGCGAATCTGCCATGGATGGTGCTTTTTGGAAAATGGATTTCCAAAGTGGTGTTGAAGGTACTCGCCGCCGATCCCCTGGTGGCTTAGCACCCAGGTTGCTCGCGCACGGCTCAGTTGGCGGGTACGATTTGCACCGTTTGCCCCTGCCGCTTGGCCGTTAGCCCGGCCGGTTTCACGGCCGCTTCCAGGAGTTGATCCAGACTCACGTTTTCTACCTGGAACGAAACGCGGCGATCGAGCGAGAGTCCTGCGGCTTGCAGCGCTGCTTCGTCGACTTGCAGCTCGAGCTTCAGATTACGCGCCAAGTAGTCCAGCACGGCCCGCAGCGGCAATTCGTTGATCTTCAGCGAGTACTGATCGATGCCTGGTGACGCAGGCGAGGCCGCGGCTCTTGATGATAGCGTCTGCGAGGACGGGGCAGGGGAAGGCGCCTTGCCGCTAGCCGCCTCGTGGTCTTCCAGCCGACCGGCGATCACGATCTGGTTGCCTCGCGTCTGAACCTGCGCCTCGGGCGCTTTCTCGCGGAAAGCGGCCGCCGCGGACTCGGGATTAGACCCGCCGGGATAAGTGCGGGTAATCGTCCGATCGCTCTCGGTAATCGGCCGCAGTTGCAGCCGCGAGCCATCGGGGCTGATGGCGAACGTCAGATCAAACTGGACCAGGATCAGCGTGAGCCGGTCGCACCAAGGCAGGGCCGGCAAGCTGTTGGCACGCCACAGATCGTGCGGAATCGCGGCCGCGTTCTCAACGGTGACGCCGGCTTCCTTGGCCAGATCGGCCACCAGTTGGCGTGGTTCGGCCGCATCGTCCCATTGGCTGGTCGCGCTACGGACCAACCGGTTGCGCTTGGCCGGCGACACTTGCCGCACATCCTCACGGCGCTGCTCCGCCACCGTGCGTACATGGCGGGCCGCCTCGGTTGGACCGACGTAAACTACGGGCCCGAAAAAGGCTACGTCTAGCGGCAGCGCCGGGCGGGGCCAAACGCCCTCGGCGGTATGTTTTTCGCTGTAGACGCGGGCGGCGTTCAGAAAAGCATCGCGCAGCGGAAACTTGCCTTCCAGGACCAGCGTCCGCGTGGGATCAACCCGGCGGTCCAGCACGACGGCCACGCCGTGACGCCGGGCGAGGCCGCTTAGCGCATCGCCAAACGGGATACCCCCCCAGGCAACCGTGGTTTCTTCGGCGAGTGCTCGATGGAAAGCGGGCCCGGTAAGCCACGTGGGTTCCTGTTGTGCCGCGGCAGGGGAGGCCGCCACGGCCAGCAGCACCAGCAGGCCAGCTACCGCAGCGCGGCGCAGTAGAAGCGAAGCAGGCCACGAATCGGCCGGCCGGGCAGTCGGGCAGCGGCGCAAGAGGCAAACCATGGGCATCGAACTCACGGACGGCAGAGCACGGAAACATCGGCCACGCTCTACCAGTATAGCCGCCGTCTCGCATGGCGCCCCCGCGGGCCGGGGACTCGCTGGTACTTCGAGCGCCAGCGAACCATTCGTCGCGAGCAACGTAGTAGGGGGCGGTTGGACCAAGATTGGGGTGCCTGCGCTCCCCGTGTGCCCTGGGGGCGCGCAGCCCCGCGGTCTGCCCACCTGATTTCCCGCCTGCATTCACGCCGCATTGCCCCACATTCCTATTACGCGGCTCAAACGTTGCATGGATTCATACCGCGATTCAACGCATGGAGCGACGCCACCCAGGCGATGGGGGCGGAAAAGCTCACCCATTGCACGCCATCAACTACCCCTGTGGTATGGGCGGCGCGGCCCGCCGCTACTTCCCCGAGCCACGCCGCAATGGCAAAATAACCGACGTTTGAAGTTCGTGTTTCTCGCAGGGGTCCAGTGGGACCAAGAGGTGATCTGAAGACAGCATCGGGCCCGTTGAACGGAGGCATGGCCATCCGGCCGATTGCCGATGTCATGAGCGTGCTTTTGAACTTCGGCCCCCAACTTGCAGATACGGTCGTGCCCTCCGCTTGTGTTGTCTGCCCCCGATGCTCACGGGGTAAGGGAGAACCAGAGGATGATTCGGCCACGAACCCACAAGGGTCTGCAGATTGCTTGTGTGGGAACTTACGTTCCCCGTCAGTGTGGAATTGCGACGTTCACGCATGACCTGTGCGAGGCGATTTGCGCCGAAGCCAAACGTCCCGACGCCTGCCAGGTCATTGCCATGAATGACACGCCCGGGGGGTATTCGTACCCCAGCCGCGTGCGTTTTGAAGTGCGGCAGGAAGAGCCCAGCGACTATCGACTGGCGGCCGACTTTGTGAACATTCATGCCGCCGACGTGCTCCTGGTGCAGCACGAGTTTGGCATCTTTGGCGGCGACGCGGGCAGCCACCTGACCGCCATGTTGCGCGAAATCGCGGTGCCGATTGTGACCACCATGCACACGGTGCTGCGCAATCCCGAGCCGGCATATCGTAAGGCCACGCGCCAACTGATCGATCTTTCCGACCGCATCGTGGTGATGGCCGATCGGGCCGTACAGATCCTTGAGGACGTTTACGAGGCTCCGCGCGACAAGATCGTGGTCATCCCGCACGGCATCCCTGACATGCCGTTTGTTGATCCATCGTTCTACAAGGATCAGTTCGGCGTCGAAGGCCGCAAGGTGCTGCTCACGTTCGGCCTGCTTTCGCCGGGCAAGGGCATCGAGCACGCCATCCGCGCGCTGCCGATGATCGTCGAAAAGCACCCGGATGTGATCTACATCGTGCTGGGTGCCACGCACCCGCACATTCGCCGATCGCGGGGCGAGGAATATCGGCACGAGTTGATGCGGCTGGCTGAAGAATTGGGCGTGCTGGGGAACATCTCGTTCCTCAATCGTTACGTGGAACTGGATGAGCTGTGCGAGTTTCTCGGCGCGGCCGACGTGTACGTGACGCCGTACCTGAACGAGGAACAGATTGTGTCCGGTACCCTGGCCTATGCCCTGGGCGCCGGCAAGGCCGTGGTTTCGACCCCGTACTGGTACGCCTGCGAGATGCTGGCCGACGACCGCGGCCGGCTGGTGCCCTTTGGCGACCACGAGGCCATCGCCGAAGCGATCAACGACCTGCTCGATCATGAAACCGAGCGGCAGGCAATGCGCAAACGGGCATACCTGCATACGCGTCCGTTCGTGTGGCGCGAGGTGGCCCGGTCGTACCTGGAAGTTTTCCATGACGTGCGTTCCCGGCCCAGCGTCAATCGGCAACGCACGGTGCTGGGCCGCAATGAATCGGCATCGCTGCACACGCTGCCGGAACTGAAGCTCGACCACTTGTTCAACCTGACCGACAATGTCGGCATCTTGCAGCACGCCCGATATGCCATCCCCGACCGCAACCACGGTTACTGCACCGATGACAACGCCCGGGCGTTGATCTTCGCCCTTCAGGCTTGGCACCACTCGCACTCGCCGGAGCTGTTGCGGTTGGCGACCATTTACTTGAGCTTCTTGCAGCACGCCTACAATCCGGAGACCGGCCGGTTCCGCAACTTCATGTCGTACGACCGGCGGTGGATGGAGGAAGTGGGCTCGGAAGACAGTCACGGCCGGGCCTTGTGGGGCCTGGGCTGCGCCGTCGCCGATGCGCCTACCACCGGCATGCGGGCGGCCGCCGTGCACCTGTTCGACCAGGCTTTGCAGGCGACCGAGCATTTCACCTCGCCGCGGGCTTGGGCCTTTACCATCGTGGGCATCCACGCGTACCTGCGGCGGTACAGCGGCGACAGCGATGCACGCCGCATCCGCGAGAAGCTGGCCGAGTCGCTCTTTGAAGCCTACCAGCAGAACGCGACCGACGATTGGGTCTGGCCCGAAGACAAAGTGACGTACGCCAACGGCAAACTGCCCCATGCGTTGATCCTGGCGGGCCAGTGGACCAACCGGCCCGATATGGTGGAGCTGGGGTTGCGGTCGCTTCAGTGGTTGATCGAGCAGTCGACGCTCGACGGCGTGATCTGCCCGATGGGCAACGACGGCTGGCTCGACCGTTCCGGCCCGAGGGCCGTGTACGATCAACAGCCGCTGGACATTCACGCCATGCTCGATGCGTGCATCGCGGCGTACCGTGTGACGGGCGAAAAGCACTGGGTCACCACGGCGCGGCGGTGTTTCGACTGGTTCCTCGGCCGCAATCAACTCAAACGGGTGCTGTACGACTACGAGACGGGCGGCTGCCGCGACGGCCTGCAGCCCAGCGGCCTCAACGAGAACCAGGGCGCCGAATCGACCCTGGCCTGGCTGCTGTCGCTGTTGGCGATTCGCTCGTTGCAGTCGCAGGAAACCGACGGCTTTGTACGGCCCGATCGCATGGACAAGCGGGCCGTGTTGGCCCAGTTACGGTAGCGGCCGTGGCCTCTGCGAGGCGGTGCTGCACGCACCCAATGCGCACCGCCTCATGCGGCGGATCCAATGCGCTCCCGCCGAGTCTGGTATGGGCTCTGCGGGAGTGCCCCGTGTGGGGCCGAAAGGCCCCCCAAGTCCGCAGTGACGCATACGTCATGTGAACGACTAACGCCGGCATGGACCGTGCGCGCCGCGGCAGCGGCTCGATGCCTGCTGGCGTGGCACGAAGAAGGAACAGCTATCGATAAGCACGTTACCCCGCGCATCACCGGCGGTTTCCGGCACGAACCACGTTTGCCGCGGCTGGCTGCCGTGTGACGCCCCCCAAACTCGGAGCGCCTCCCGAATATGGAATCTCCTGTTCCCGTTGAGCGGCTTCCCATCCGGTTTGAATCGCAAGATGAATGGGTGATTTCGTTGCCGTTTTTTCACGGCGGTGCCGCACGTGTGGCGAGCGTGTTCGCCCGCGTGAACAAGCTGAAAGAGCCGCACGTCGAGGAGCTGCTGCAGGAGGTTTGGGACCGCTTCGCTCACCGGCATTCCAACATCGAGGCCGTGTTCGATGAACATTTCCGCATCGCAGCCAAGATGATCGACTTCACCGAGCCGATCAGCGATGCCCGGCGGCTGCTGTTGGGTTCGTACTTCACCATGGAGTACGCAATTGCTTCGGCGGCGCTGTTCAACCCCTCGATCGTCGCGCACCCCAACCAGGAGGGCGTGCCCAACGGTGGACTGCGGTTTGTGATGAGCCTGCGGGCGACGGGCGAAGGGCACGTATCGTCGATCGTGTTCCGGACCGGGGTCATCGAACGCGATCGCACCGTGGTGTTTGATCCGCCCCAGCCGTTTCCGCGGCGTGCCCGGCTGTCGCCCGACCAGTTCTATCACAAGGGGCTTTTTCGCCGGAAGCTGCGCGAAATGGCACTCAACCAGCAGGCGGTCGACCTGGTGATGGAGCGGTTGCCCGACCGGTTCACCATCCTGGAACTGGAGCAGGCCATCGCCGAGGCGCCCAAACGCACGCCCGACATCGTGCGGATGGAAGAAACCACCGAAGGTATCCGCTGGCTCGCCCGCGAAAACTACCGGCTGCGGTTACCGACCGATGCCGACATCTCGCAGATCGTGATCTTCCCGCAGAGCGACAACGAGGAGCGGGGTATCGAAGACCTGCGGATGGTGCGGTTCACCGACGACGACGGTTCGGTCACCTACTTCGGCACCTACACCGCGTACAACGGCTACCGCGCGTTGCCGCAGCTGATGGAAACCACCGACTTCCGCGACGTGCAGGTGTACACGCTCAACGGCGCCTGCGCCCAGAACAAGGGCATGGCCTTGTTCCCGCGGCGGATCAATGGCCACTACTGCATGTGTTCGCGCGTGGATGGCGTCAACCTGCACATCATGTACTCCGATATTCCGCAGTTTTGGGAGTCGGCCTCGCTGCTCAAGGTGCCGGAGCAGCCGTGGGAGTTCATGCAGATCGGCAACTGCGGTTCGCCCATCGAAACCGAGGCCGGCTGGCTTCTGCTCACGCACGGCGTGGGGCCGATGCGAACGTATTCCATCGGCGCGATGCTGCTGGACCTGAAGAACCCGCTCAAAGTGTTGGGGCACCTCGACAAGCCGCTGTTGATGCCCACCGACGAAGAACGGGAAGGCTACGTACCCAACGTGGTGTACACCTGCGGCGCGCTGGTACACCGCAACTACCTGTACATGCCGTACGCGATGTCGGACTCCAGCACCGGGTTTGCCGTCATCGAATTGAAGCCGCTGCTGGAGCGTTTGTGCGGCTGACGAATTCAACGCGTTGATCGGATTGCTGCAACCTGCCCGCTGACCTCAAAAGGGAAAGGAAACTCCAGCCATGGACGCATCCCACCCGATTCGTTTGGGAGTCATCGGCTGCGGGGGCTTTGGGCTGTTTGCCTTGCAACACTTTGCGCAGGTGCCGGGCGTGACCGTGATGGGTATGGCCGGCACGCATCGCGAGGCAGCCATCGCCGCGGCCAAACGGTTTGGCATTCCCGATATCCAGGACGTCGAAGAACTGGTGCGGCGGCCCGACCTCGACCTGGTGTACATCTCCACGCCGCCGTTTCTGCACTACCCGCAGGCCATGGCCGCCCTTCGCGCCGGCAAGCACGTCATCTGTGAGAAGCCGCTGGCGCTGACGCTCGAGCAGGCCGACGAAATGATCGAAACGGCCCGCCGCAACGACCTGCTGATCGTGGCCAACCTGATGCAGCGGTATAACCCGCTGGCCGACGCCGTGAAGCAACTGGTCGAACGCAAACCGCTGGGGGAACTGCTGCACGGTTACTTTGAGAACTATGCTTCGGACGAAGGGCTATCGCCCGATCACTGGTTCTGGGATCGCAGCAAGAGCGGCGGCATCTTTATCGAGCATGGCGTGCACTTCTTCGACTTGTTGGAGAGCTGGGTAGGAGCCGGCCAGGTGGTCGCCGCCCAGCGCACGTTACGGCCATCCAACGGAGTTGAAGAACAGGTGCAATGCACCGTGCGGTATGGTCAGACCGTGCTGATGAACTTCTATCACGGCTTCCACCAGGTGGGCCGGATGGATCGCCAGGAGCTGCGGCTAGTGTTCGAACGGGGCGACGTCACGCTCTACGACTGGGTGCCCAGCCGCTACCGGATTCACGCCATTGCCGACGAAGCCGATACCCGTGTGCTGACCGAACTGTTTCCCGATGCGCGGCTCGACGTATCGCAAGTCTACAGTCCTAAAGATCGAGCCTGCCGTGGGCGGCACAAGGATCTGGACATTTACCAGATGGTCGAACTGACCGGCGGTTACAGCACGCCCAAGATGCACCGCTATGGCGAATTGCTCCGCGCGATGCTCGCGGACCAGGTGGCGTGGATTCGCGATCGCAATCATGCCCGCCGCCTGACCGAGCGCAACGGCCGCGACTCGCTGGCGATGGCCATCGCGGCCGATCAACTGGCAACCCAGGCGGCCAGTTAATGTGCGCGTGCCGCCGGTTGCGTTCGCATTGCCAGGCATCCACGCGAGGCAGGAGGGGAGAGTGGTCATGCTCAAGCGTCTTCATCAGCAGCTTGTCGTGCGACCGCAGGACGTGGCCGCCAGCAGCGACGGCATGGAAGTGATCGGCACCTTCAACCCGGGCGCGGCCGAGCTGGGCGACGAGGTCATCATCCTGGTGCGGGTTGCCGAGCGGCCGCGTGAGCAGCGGCCCGGTTATGTGGGGCTGCCGCGCTGGAGCGAGGGCCGCGTGGTCGTCGACTGGGTGCCTGAGGATCAGGTCGAACTGCTCGATCCGCGCGTGGTTCAGCGCAAGGAAGACGGTTTATTGCGGCTGACGTTTACCTCGCACCTGCGCGTGGTGCGTAGCCGCGATGGCCGCACGGTGGACCGTTTCGACGGCACCACGTTCTGCCCGGCCATGCCGTGGGAAGAATACGGCGTGGAAGACCCGCGGATCGTGTTCCTCGACGGCAAGTACTGGATCACCTACGTGGCCGTATCGCGGCACGGTGCGGCCACGGCGTTGGCTTCGACCACCGATTTTGAAACCTTCGAGCGGCACGGCATCATCTTCTGCCCGGAGAATAAAGACGTGGTGCTGTTCCCTGAGAAGATCGGCGGGCAGTACGCGGCACTGCATCGGCCGACAACCGCGCACGCGTTCTGCCGACCGGAGATCTGGTTTGCCCGATCGCCCGACTTGCTCCACTGGGGCGACCACCAGGTGGTGCACGGCGGCAGCAGCAGTTGGGAGAGCGGCCGCGTCGGAGCCGGTGTGCCGCCCATCCGCACCGACCGGGGCTGGCTGGAGATCTACCATGCCAGCCGCCGTTCGACCGAGCCGGGCAAGGTGGGGACCTACGTTGGCGGCATCATGCTGCTGGACCTGGAGAATCCCGCGGTCGTCCGATCTTACCGGCCCGACCCGCTGTGGGAGCCCGACCAGCCGTATGAGCTGGATGGCTTTGTGCCCGGCGTGGTGTTTCCCACGGCCGTGGTATCGCGCGGCGATCAGCTGCAAATGTATTACGGAGCCGCTGATACCTACACGGCGATGGTCGAGTTCGACCGCGATGAACTGTTGTCGGCCGCCTGACGTAGCGCGCTATGGAGGATCGCACTGCCCGCCGGAGACCGCCCACGCGGACCTTCGCGCGGGCTGCCGCCCAAGCGCGCGGCACATGATTTGCTCCCTAAGAGTATCGAAGTACTCGTCCCAGCCCCGGCGGCGGTGCGTTCTCTCCGACACGCACGTGCGGCCCATCAAGCCTCGGCACGTGAGCGGGGCGAGCGGCACCAGGGCCAGGAGGGAGCAAGATGCAGCTTCAGTGGACATTCATCGGCTGCGATAAGCAGCAGCAAGAGCGGATCGAAGAACTGTGGCGACACCGCCAGGGCGAACTGGAAGGCCTGGCCGGCATCGCCGGTGCGGCCGGTTCCACCCAAGCCCGTATCTCAATCGAGCATCACGACGATGCCTCGCCGCCCTGGTCGGCCCAGATTGCCGTCTACCTGACCGATGGCGTGTACTTTGCCGAGTCGCAGGGCAACGCCATTGAGGACGTCTTCGATAACGTGCTGGCGGAGCTTTCGCAGCGGATGGCCCAGCGCCAGCAGCAGGCCGCACCCACGGCCGAAAGCCGCCGCGACCTGCGGAACTTGTGCGATCACCTGGCCAAGCTGCGGGCAGAAGGACGCAGCCGCGATTTCATGGGCTTGCTCATTCCGCTCTTGCGCACGTTCTCCCGCTATGCCAAGGGCGAGCTGCTCAGCCGCGAACGCCAGGACGAACTGCCGGCGGGCCGCACCAGTCTTACCGACGTGCTCGATGAGGTCACGCTCCGGGCGTGGGAGCGGTTTGATCGTCGACCGGCCGATCAGCCGCTGGACTTGTGGTTGATCCAACTGATCGATCAGGTGATCGACGAAGCCTGCCAGCCCATTGCCGAACAGTCGCTCCAGGAACGCCGCGAAGTGATCGACGACGGCTCGCCGCGCGACGCCGTGCTCAGCGAGTGGACCGAGCAGGAGACGGAGCTGGAGTCAATCGAGCTGTCGCGGCTGTCGACCGAGGAGCCGGGCATCCAGGCCTGGGACGAACTCGACGTAGAAACCAAGCAAGCCCGGCTCGACGAGCTCTTTGAACGCCTCACACGGCTCCAGCGGCAGGTCATCATGCTCTACGCGGTCAAAGGCTTTGACCTGGCCGAGATCGCCGACTTCCAGGACCGTTCGGTGGAGGAAGTGCAGAACGACCTGCGCGACGCCCAGGCCAATATACGCCGGATGTTCCAGGAGCAGGGGCTGCTCGACATCGAAGAAGACCTGGAACGCCCGCGGCGCTCTCGCCGCTAACGTTCCCCTTGGGCAGCGGAGGCGCACAGGCCGCCCCCTGCCAGCCCCCTGGCATTGGCTACTTCCGATGCTTCGGCAAACGTGATAATCTGAGGCACCTTGGTCCGCCCGGCGTGATCTCCCGGTTTTTCTGCGGGGGACTGCGTCGTGCATTACGTTTGCATCTGGCTCTGCCTGGCGACCTTTCAGCCCGACGGTTGGCTGCAAGTCGCCTGGGCGGTTTGTTGGCAGCAGGGGAAAGGAGCCGATCGTGGAGAAATGGCCGCTGGGCGTGTTCGCCAGTCTGGACGCGGGTTTGGGCGTCAAGCTGGAAGTGGTTCAGGAATTGGGAGTTCCGACCATTCACCTGCATGCCCCCAGCAAGGAAAGCCGCACCATCGCCAAGGGCCAGGAGTTCCTCCGCCGGCTTGAGGAGATCGGCGTGCGGATTTCGGTCGTGTTCGGCGGCTTCGCCGGCGAAAGCTACGCCGACATCCCCACGGTGGCCAAGACAGTTGGTCTGGTGCCGCCGGAAACCCGGGCCGCGCGCGTCCAGGAGTTCAAAGAGATCTCCGACTTCTCGCGCGAGGTGCTGGGCGTGGACGTCGTGGCCCTGCACCTGGGCTTCATCCCGCACGACGCTTCCGACCCGCTCTACAAGGAAGTGCTGGCGGTGACGCAAGAAGTGTGCGATCACGTGGCCGGCAACAAGCAGAACCTGCACCTGGAAACCGGCCAGGAAACGGCCGACGCGCTGCTGCAGTTCATCTCCGACGTGGGCCGCGATAACCTGTTCATCAACTTCGACCCGGCCAACATGATCCTGTACGGCACCGGCGAGCCGATCGAAGCGCTCCGCAAGGTCGGCAAGTACGTCCGCAGCGTGCACTGCAAGGACGGCAAGTGGAGCGATCAGCCTGGCGTGACCTGGGGCGCCGAGGTGCCGCTGGGCCAGGGCGACGTGGGGATGGAGAACTACCTCCGCACGCTCAACGAGATAGGCTACACCGGCCCGCTCACCATCGAGCGCGAAATTCCGCAGGAGCCCGAGCGGCAGAAGGCTGAAATCGGCGGGGCGATCAAGCTGCTCAACGAACTGAAGGCCAAGATCCTGGGCTAAACAGCGGCAATTGGGCACGGCGGCCGGGGGCACGCAGAGAAGGCCAGCCGCCGCTTCGCTTTGCCCCCGCAAGGCTGCGGTGGACCTTTGCCTGGCAACCTCCAATAATTCCGAACAGGACGGTTCGATACTCGGAGTAATCTTCCATGCCGAAGCTGAACGTGAAAGTTGAGCACGACTTGGGCGCTGATGCGGCCAGGCGGCGGTTGCAAACGTACCTGGAAAAGGTGAAGGAACGCCACGGCGATAAGTTCAAAGACCTTGAAGAAAACATGGAAGGAAACCGCGGCACGTTCTCCTTCAAGACCATGGGCTTCAAGGTGGCCGGCGGCGTCGACGTGGGCGACAAGGACGTATCGGTCGATCTCGACCTGCCGTTTGCCGCCATGCTCTTCAAGGGCAAGATCGAAACCGAGCTGCGGAGCCAGCTTTCGCAGCTATTGGGCGAAGGCGGCGAAAACCTCGAGCCGCCCGTCTAAGCGGCGTTCCGCTCACGGCTACGCAACTACCTTCCCCGCAAGCGCGCCCTCAACAAGTCTGCCAGCAGCCGACATCACGCAAACCAACAACCAGCCCGGCGGGGCCGCGCGCCAGCGCGGCTCCCGCTGGTTGGCCGAGTTGCCTGGCCGGCTTGGCAATCTGGCAGCCCGCTGGCTACCCTAGGGCCGTCGGCCGCCGCTGTGGGGCGCGATCCCCGTTGGCTTGCGCCGCCTGGAGTGCTTCTCGCCGCTGGATTTTGTTATGCCGCTTCCGGAACGGGCAGCCACGATCGACATCACCGGGCAACTGGTGTTCCTGGGCACGGGAACGTCGGTGGGCGTGCCGATTCTGGGCTGCGATTGCTCCGTCTGCCGGAGCGATAATCCCCGCAACAAACGCACCCGCTGCGGCTTGGTATTAGGTCTGCCGGAAGGCAATCTGCTGATCGATACGCCGCCCGACTTGCGGTCGCAGCTTCTCCGTGAAGGGGTCGGGCTGATCCACGCCGTGGTGTACACGCACGAACACGTGGATCATCTCTACGGCCTGGATGACTTGCGGATCTTTCCGTACTTCCTCCGTTCGGCGGTCCCGCTCTACTGCGAGCCGCGCGTCGAAGAGCGGATCCGGCTGTCGTACGACTACGCGTTCCGCGAATACAAAGAGCCGCTGCATCCCGGGGCCGTGCCGCAACTGGAGATTCACCGCATTGGCCTTGACCCGTTTCAGGTGCTGGGGGCCACGATCACGCCGATTCGGCTGCTGCATGGCCGGCTGGAAGTGCTGGGCTTTCGCATCGGCGATATCGCCTACTGCACCGATACCAACCACATTCCGCCGGAAAGCTGGCCGCGGCTGGAAGGATTGCGGGTGTTGATCCTGGATTGTCTTCGTCCCCGCCGGCACCCTACTCACTTCTCGCTCGAAGAATCGATCGAGACCGCGCAGAAGATCGGCGCGCAGCAGACGTACTTCACCCACGTCTCACACGAGCTGGAGTACGAGGCCACCAACCGATTACTGCCGCCTGGTATGGCGCTCGCATACGACGGACTGCGGATTCCGCTAACGGCCACGCTCGCCTAGCCGTCGCGCTTTTGCCAAAGAATGTCGCCCTGGCCGACTGCCTGGTTGGCCGCCCGAGCCAGCACGAACAGCAGATCGCTCAGCCGGTTCAGGTACACGATTACCAGCGGCGAGACATGTTCATCGGGCTGGTTGGCCAGGTGAACCACGGCGCGTTCTGCCCGGCGGCAGACGGTGCGGGCAACATGCAGCGCGGCCGCCGCGCGCGTTCCGCCCGGCAGGATGAACGTCTTGAGCGGCGGAAGCTGCGTCTCGAACTGATCGATCGCTTCTTCCAAGGCCGCGATCTGTGCTTCGCCGACGCGAGGAACACGGGTTTCCGCCGGGTTGGGCGTGGCCAGTTCCGCCCCCAGGTCGAAGAGTTCGTTCTGCAGCGTGGCCAGCAGCGGAGCGAGCGACGGCAAGTTCGTCTGAAGTTCGGCGGCCTCGGCGCATTCGGTTCGCACCACGCCCAGCACCGCGTTGAGTTCGTCGACGGTGCCGTAGGCTTCGATCCGGGCGTGATCTTTGAGGACGCGCGGCCCAGCAAACAGGCCGGTTTGGCCGGTATCGCCCGTCTTGGTGTAAATCTTCATGGCACGTGGCCTGTGGTGTGCGAGTGACGTGGGAGCCCAGTGGCCTGCCCCAGGTTCCTGTACCAGGGCTTATGAGAGTTTCGGGTAAA
>CALBRZ010000069.1 GCA_937927735.1 uncultured Planctomycetales bacterium | reverse complement strand
AGCTTGCTCCATGACCTCAATTCCGATCCCGTCGCCGGGATAGATGGCAACTCGATAGGTCTTCATGGTCGGCGGCTCCCACGGTTACGAGCTACGTTTCTGGTGCGGTGTTGCCCCAAAAGCATCGGAGCCGGCCCCCAAGCTGTCAATTGGTGTCCGCTTGAGGCGTTGCCCATCACCGGTTCGACGGCAGTTGTTTCGCATTACGATGCGGTTGGCTACGTTCCTGGTAGCAACCCGCAAAACATTGCGAATGATCTGAACTTTTTGACAATATCCCCAGGCGGTACCGGTGCAGTGAGTCGCTGCCAAAACGGTTTCTACCTTCAGTTGCGAATGATCCCGATGCATTGCATTTCCAAGGCAAGAGTTCTGATTTCGGTGATTGCGCTGGTAACGGCTGGGGCGGTGGCTCCGGCCGCCGCAGCCACGTTTGAAAGCCAGTGGGACCAGGCCAACGACCGCGTCTGGATCGGTCCTGAATACTGGGCCAATCCCATGGAAGACTTCCGGTTGGCCAACGGCCGGCTGGAATGTCTCCGCGGTGGCCCGAACCGCAATGTCCACCTGCTCACGTATCGCTTGGGCGAGAAGCGCGGCGGCTTCACCGTTACGGTCCGGCTGGGCGATCTGACCCGTGGCCGCAAGCCCGGCACGGCCGGCTTTGCGCTGGGCGTGCTCGATCAAGAAACCAAGAACCCGCAAAGCAGCTTGCTCTTCGGCACCGGTTTGCCTGCCGGCATCACCACCACCGGCGAACTGTTTATCGGCAACCCACCGGAGGTGTCGGAGAATGGCGCTACGCAGCCACTGAACGACATCGAACTGCGGCTGGTCGCTCAGCCCGATGGCGACGGCACGTATACGCTGGAACTCTCGGCCTGCGACGCCGATGGCAAGCAGCTCAAGCGGATCGAGAAACGCGGCGTGCAGGCCGACCGGCTGGTGGGCAATATCGCCCTGATGAACAACTTTGCCGAGAATCGGCGGCCTAATGTGCCTGGCCCCGGTCGGTTTGCCCGGTTCTGGTTCGCCGATTGGAAGGTATCGGGCGACAAGGTGATCGAGGACGAGTCGCTCCGCTTCGGCCCGATCTTATATGCCATGTACACGCTCAGCCGCGGCGTGATGAAGATGACGGCACAGATGCCGCCGCTGGGCGAACGCGACAATCAAACCGTCCAGCTCCAGATCCGCGATCGCGATGGCGGTGACTGGAAGACCATGGGGGAGGCCACCATCGACCCGCTCGCGCGCACCGCGACGTTCCGCATCGAGAACTGGGATGATCGCCGCGACGTGCCCTATCGCCTGGTGTATCGCCAGTTGGACCGCAGCGGCAATGGCACCGATACCTACTTCACCGGCATCGTACGCAAAGACCCGGTGGATCAAGAAGAGATTGTGGTTGCCGGATTCACGGGCAACACCGATGCGGGCTTTCCCAATGTGCTGGTGGCCACCAACGTGGCTGTCATGAACCCCGATCTGTTGTTCTTCTCCGGCGACCAGATCTACGAAGGTGTCGGCGGATACGGCATCCACCGCGAACCGGTCGACCTGGCTACGCTCAACTATCTGCGGAAGATTTATCTGTGGGGCTGGGCGTTCCGCGACCTGATGCGCGACCGGCCGACCCTGGTTCTGCCCGATGATCACGACGTGTATCAAGGCAATCTATGGGGCGAGAACGGCCGCGATTGCGGCGGCATCGAAGGGCACGACAGCGGCGGGTACGCCATGCCGCCCGAATGGGTCAACATGATCGAACGCACCCAGACGTCGCACCTGCCCGATCCGTACGATCCGACGCCGGTCGAACGCGGCATCGGGGTGTACTACTGTGACATGCTGTACGGCCGGATCAGCATTGCGGTGATTGAGGATCGCAAGTTCAAATCGGGGCCGGCTGGCAAGGTCAACTATTGGGAGGGACGCCCCGACCACGTGAAGGATCCGAACTTCGATCCCAAGTCGGTCGACAAGCCGGGCCTGCAACTGTTGGGCGACCGGCAACTGAAGTTCCTGCGCGCATGGGCGGCCGACTGGAAGGGCGCCGACCTGAAGATGGTGGTTTCGCAGACCATCTTCTGCAACCTGGCCAATTATCACGGCCAGCGGCAGGAATACCTGGTGGCCGATCTGGACAGCAACGGCTGGCCGCAGTCGGGGCGCAATGAAGCCTTGGATGTGATGCGGCGAGGTCTGGCGTTCCATTACGCAGGCGACCAGCACCTGGCATCGATCGTGCACCACGGCATTGACGAGTTCCGCGACGCCGGTTTCTCATTCTGTGTGCCGAGCATTGCGGCGGGCTATCCACGTTCGTGGCGGGCCGATGCTGAAGGGCGTCCCGTGCGCAATCGGCCGGAGCCGGGACTGCCCGACACGGGCGACTACTTCGACGGCCTGGGCAACCGCATGACGGTGTACGCCGTCGGTAATCCGGCCAAGGAGAATCGGTCCGGGCGTATCCCCACGCTGCACGACAAGGCCAGCGGCTTTGGCATCGTGCGGCTGAATAAGCCCAAGGGCACGATCACCATGGAGTGCTACCGGCTCCAGGTCGATGCCAACAACCTTAAGCCAGAGGATCAGTTCCCCGGCTGGCCACGCACCATTCATTACACCGAGAACGATGGCCGCCGCGGCGTTGCGCACCTGCCCACGCTGCGCATCAACGGCATCAAGGATCCGGTAGTTCAGGTCGTTCGCGAAGGCGGCGCCGGAAAGGATGATGAAGTGCTTTACACGCTGCGGATCCGGGGACAAGAATACCAGCCGCGCGTGTTCGCCAAGGAAGGCACGTACACCGTCCACGTCAGCGATCCTGACCGCGGTATGAAGCAAACCCTGCGTGGGCTGCAGCCGCGGGAAGAACAACGCGAGATCGTTGAAGTACAGTTCTAGTTGTCGATGCTGAGCCGTCACCGGCAGGCCGGTAGTTTGCATTGCCTGGGAGTGTCTGCTCCCCGTCGTGAATGAAAGGTCTGACGTATGACCCACGCCCGACTTGCCGGTTGGATGGCCGCCTTCGTACTGCTGATTGCTGGCGGTTGCGAACAGCAGCCGGCCGCTCCGGCTCATAA
>CALBRZ010000068.1 GCA_937927735.1 uncultured Planctomycetales bacterium | reverse complement strand
GTTTAACCACTCAACCGGCATTCATCCAAGACCGCTTTTTGGACAGCCTCTCAGCCCTGTGTCTTGATGGCGCGGGCGTGTGCGCTATGGACTCGAAAAGATCGCTTCAATGCGCCCTATATTCGCCGCAACCGGCAGAGCCGGCTTGTTTCTTGGGCAACGGGGGGGCACGTAACAGCACGAATTCAGAGCGCAGCGGCAGGCAATGTGCAACGGCATGCCACCTGCTAGTAGCCCGCGGTAAGAGCAAAGTATCAATCCCCCTCGGCGGGACGGTTAGCAAAATATTTGACTTTAGAAATTTGGCCCCGTACCATGTAAGGCTCGGCGCACGAGCCCTCTTTACGTCCACCTTTTGGCCGGAGCTGCGTCAACATGAAAAAAGCCGACATGAAGGTCTTTAAGGAAAAGCTGCTGGCATTGAGGGCGCGGCTGCGTGGCGATTTTCAGCAGATGGCCGAAGCGGCCCTGCACAATAATCGTGAAACGCCCGATCACCGCAACGGTATGCCGATCCATATGGCCGACCTCGGCACCGACGCGTATGAGCAGGAGTTCACGCTCAGCCTGATGCAGTCGGAAGAAGACACGCTTGCGGCCATCGAAGAGGCGCTGCAGCGGATCGAGGACGGCACCTACGGCACCTGCGTGGAGTGCGGTGAACCGATCAAGAAGATGCGTCTGAACGCATTGCCCTTCACGGCGCATTGCATCCGTTGTGCCGAGCTCGCCCAGCAGGGACGGTTGTCCTAACTGTCCTCTTTGGCACGCCCCCGTTACGCTGCGACTACGCTACCGGTACGCGCTCGTTTCGGCGCGCTTGAGCCGCCGGTCAGTGGTTCTCCGGCGCGCGATGGATCGCGACTTGCTCACATGAGTCGGTGTGCGACGCGCGAGCTGACCTGCCGGAGTGATGTAACCGGAATCTTGTGTGCGCGGCTTCCCACCTGGCGATGATGCGCTGCCCGTGCGCGCGCATGGAAACGCGGCGGGATGCGCCAGAGCGGTTGCCTGTGATAGAGCCGCTTACGGATTGGCCTGGAGCGAACGGCTCACGTCGGTCTTGTAGGCCGACATGGCAGGCAAGTATCCGGCCAGGGTCGACAGCACCACCAGGCCCGGCAGCAGCAGCGCTTCCCAGGGCACGAAGCTGAAGAAGCCCAGGTACACGCCCGTGTACTGCACCATGAGGCCGCTGAGCAGGCCGATCGCCGCGTGCCCCAGCACAAAGCCGGCCAGGCCGCCACCCAGCGACAGCCCGATCGATTCGAGCAGAATCACCGTCATCACGGTGCTGCGGCGGGCCCCCAAGGCACGCATCACGGCGATGTCGCGGCGGCGGTCGCTCATCGAGTTATAGATGCTGACCATGATGCCGATGCCGGCCACCACCACGATCAAGCAGGTGAGCAGCAGCAGCAGGGCCCGCAGGTTGCCCACGATGCTTTCGAACAATTGAAAGATCACCCGCGTGGGCGCCACGGCCTGGGCCGTGGGGTTCTTGTTGATGTACTTGTGCAGCGAGATGGCCGCGATGGGGTTGCTGGGATCGGTGCGAATGAGGACGGCCGTCACTTCGCGTTTGTCGATCGGCAGCGGAGCGACCTCCCCGCCCTGCGGCAGGTAGCTCGAAAGATCTTCCTGCAACCCCGGCTGGGTGAGGTTACCGGTCTCGCGAATCTCCGGATCGAAGGCGTGCCCATCCAGCAGGTAAAAGCCCTCGATATTGACGAACACGGCCCGGTCGTTGGGCGTGCCGGTCGGTTCCAGGATGCCCACGACTTCAAACGAAGTGTCCTTGTGCACGTGGCCTTCGGGGCCGATACCGTGGGTGGAGTTGAACTTGTCGCCCAGCTTGAGGCCCGTTTCGCGAGCGACCCGCGCGCCGATCACGGCTTCAAAGAAGTTCTCGGTCTTGAAGTTGCGGCCTTCGGCAAACCGGTAGTACCGGCCGGGCGCATAGTCGATTTCAAACAGCGTAGGCTCAGTGCCGACCACGCGGAAATCCTGGTAGCTGTCGCCCAGGCAGTACGGGATGGCGACCTCCACCGCCGAGGCAAATCGCCCTCGTGGCTGACGCGGCGTGGCCGTAGCGCCCGCGGCACCGCCCAGCGCGCCGGCCGCGTTGATCACCTGCGGCGGCGTGCCCCGCTTGAACTGCAGGTAGAAGTCGTAAGGGATGTTCTCCACCGGCGTGCTGAGGTGGTACACCGTGTTGAGCACCAGTTGCAGCGCGCCACCCTTGGCGCCCACGATCAGATCGAAGCCTTGAGCGTTGCGGGTGAACGTTTCTTCGACCGTGTTCATGATCACCAGCACGGTCACCACCAGCGCCACGCCCAGGGCCATGGAGAGCGCCGTCAGCCAGCTTGAGAGGGCCCGCTGCTGAATGCTCCGCCACGCGATTTTGAACAAGCTCATAGCTGGTTGATCTCCTCGAGCCGGTCGACGCGGGCAAACTGCGATGCCACCTCCGGCGTGTGCGTTACCAGAATCAGGGCCACCCGCTCTTCCTCGCAGGTCTGGCGGATCAGGTCGATGATCTGCTGCTGGTTGCCGGGATCGACATTGGCGGTCGGTTCATCGGCCAACAGCAGCCGGGGGCGGTTGGCCAACGCCCGAGCGACCGAGACCCGCTGCTGCTCACCGACGGAAAGCTGGTTGGGTTTATGCGTGAGTCGGCCGCCCAGCCCTACGCGCTCCAGCAGGTTGATGGCCCGCTGGCGATCGACCGAGCCGCCGGCGAACGCCATGCCCAGCATCACGTTCTCCAGGGCCGAGAAGCCGGGCAGCAGGTTAAACGTCTGAAACACGTACCCGATGTGATCGGCCCGGAAACGGTCGCGTTGGGCCTCGGGCAGCGCGGCGATATTGACGCCGGCCACGTTGACGTTGCCGCGGTCGGGCTGGCTGATGCCGGCGATGATGTGCAGCAGCGTGGTCTTGCCGGAGCCGCTGCGGCCCATCAGCACCACCTGTTCGCCGGCTTCTACGTGGTAGCGGGGGATATTGAGAATCGGCAGCCGCTCGCCGTTGGGCTGGCTATAGCTCTTGGAGACTTGAATCAGGTCAAGCATGAGCAACCACCGCTTCCTGGGCGGGAGAGTCGTGGGATGGTGAATCGGGCTGGCTGCGCATGGCCGCGCGGCGTCGCTGCCGCATTGTATGGGGAAGGGTTCGCCCTGGCCCTGGCCGGAAATGGCATCGCAAAGCCGCCTGCGACCGCCTGCCGCTCCGGCGGGGGGGCTCGGCGCGCACTTGAGGCCGCGTGGTTGCCGGCGAAGCTTGCGGCGGCGGGCTGCGACACCCCGTCGGAGGGTACTACGCTGCCAGCGGCCTTTAGTTCGCCAGCTTGGTCGGCCCTGGCGGTTTTGTGGATCGCGGGGCTTTGTGGGCTTGCGGCCTTTTGGTTGGCTGCGCTGGCAAAGGGATCATGCCATAAAGCTTTGGCGCCATTCAAGCCGTGTTCTAGTATGTTGATTTGTTCGCCCGCGTGAGATTTTATGGCGTTAGCGGTTTTATTGTTGTTGTCGACCGCTTTGGCTCAAGAAGGCCGTTGACAGCGCCCCCGTGCGTTTGCGATATTTTCTTGTTTCCGCTGGTCTTTTGTGGCTGGCGGTATGCCCGCTTGGCGAGCGCACCCTCAGGCCGCCCGTGCAACCCGATTGGGGTGGCGAGGGGGATTCATATACACAAAAGCTTTGACTGTAGGAGGTTACGTTGGCAGTCCGGATTCGGATGAAGAAGTTGGGGCGGACGCATCGTCCCTTCTATCGCATTTGCGCCATGGACAGCCGCGCCCCTCGCGACGGCCGTGCCCTGGAAGAGTTGGGCACCTACGACCCGTTGGTGCCGGAAACCGATGCCCGCGTGGTCCTGAACCGCGAGCGGGTGGATTATTGGCTGTCGGTCGGTGCTCAGCCCACCGAAAAGGTCAAGATCCTGATCAAGAAGTACGGGACCAACGGCACGCACCTGAAGCAGCAGGAAGAAGCGCTGGAGCGTCTCCGGCAGCGCGGTTACGGTCAGCCGCCGGTGCAGCAGAAGGCCAAGCCGGCCCAGGCGGAGTAAGGCGAGGGCTGACGCCCCATGCGGTTCGACGTGGTGACCCTGTTTCCCGATATATTCCAGGGTTACCTGGGCCAGAGTCTGCTTCGAAAAGCCATCGACGCCGGCCTGGTCAACGTGCAACTGCATAACTTGCGCGATTGGGCCCACGGCAAGCATCGCCAGGTGGATGACCGCCCCTTTGGCGGCGGCCCCGGCATGGTGATCATGGTCCAGCCCGTGGTCGAGTGCGTCGAGGCCGTGCAGGCGATGGTGCCCGAGCAGCCTGGGCAAGTGATCCTGCTCACGCCGCAGGGCGAGCCGCTCAACCAGCGCGTGGTGGAGGAATTGGCCGCCCAGCCGCGGCTGATCATCCTCTGCGGCCGGTACGAGGGGTTCGACGAGCGCGTCCGCGAGATCCTCCAGCCCCGCGAGATTTCCATCGGCGACTACATCCTCAACGGGGGCGAAGTCGCCGCCATGGTGGTGATCGACGCCGTGGTGCGGCTGGTGCCGGGCGTGCTGGGCGATGAACGCAGCAGCCAGGACGATTCGTTCTCCAGCGGCAACCGGCTGCTGGAGTTCGCCCAGTACACGCGCCCCAGGGTGTTCCGCGGCCATGCCGTGCCCGACATCCTGCTCAGCGGCAATCATCCGGAGATTGCCCGCTGGCGAAAACAACAAAGCCTGGAGCGGACGCGGCAGCGGCGGCGCGACTTGCTCGAGAACCAACCGCCCGAACCCGGCGAACCACAGCGCGGCCAATCCCGTTAAACGCCAGGCTGCCTGCCGTGCCTGCCCCCCAACCGGGCGCGGCAGTGTCGCCACGAAATCCATTCCCTACGAAACAGCAGAGAGAATCCCTGAGGAGTCGCCTCCCATGAGCCAACAAATCATCGCCAAGGTTGAAGAGAAATACCTCAAGGCGGAGAAGCCGGAGTTCGAGATCGGCGATACCGTCGACGTCCACACCCGGATTCTGGAAGGCGACAAAGAGCGTATCCAGATCTTCACCGGCGTGGTGATCGCCCGCAGCGGCTCGGGCACCCGCGAGATGTTCACCGTCCGCCGGATCGTGCAGGGCGAAGGCGTGGAACGCAAGTTCCCGCTGCACTCGCCCCGTATCGCCAAGATCGAAGTGAAGCGGCACGGTGTGGTCCGCCGGGCCAAGCTGTACTACCTCCGCGATCGCGTCGGCAAGGCTACCCGCCTCAAGGAACGCCGCGTCAAGGGCGAGGAGTAAGCCACCGCAACAGGTGCGGTTCTTCAAAGTTGAACATCGAGGCGGGCGCATGCGCCCGCCTTTTTGTTTTTGTCGGCAGGCTTTCCACCGACGGTCGCAGCCTCGCGCGCCGCAGCCGCGCGTACGTCGTGCGCGTGCCGAGGCGCGGCAGCGCTCTCCCCTTGCCTGCTTAGGCGGAGCGGCGGCCCAGCATGGGGCTGGGATCGGCCAAATTGGCCCGCAGCGTCTCGACCTTGCCTTCCAGCCGTTGGCGTTCGCGTTCGAACCGCTCGATGGCTTCCACCTGCCGCTCAATGCCGGCGAAGAGTTGTTTGAGCGACTCGGCCCGCGACCACGATCGAGCCATTTCGGCCACCCGGCCGGCCAGGCCTCGCTGCAAGCCCAGCGTGAAGAGCCACAGCAAGAACGAACACCACAGCAGCAGCCAGAACAGGGCCTGCAAGAAGAAGTCGAAGCCTAGCACCGGGGCCGGATGCGCGGTCAGCCCCAGCTCGGGCGCCAGCCAGGCGTCGTAGAAGAAGTTCTTGCCGAGCCGGACCAGGATCGCCACCACCACGATCAGCAGCATCCCTTCGTAGAAGCAGCGTTTGAACCAGCCGGTGCGGCGTTTGGCTTGTTCGTTGATGATCTGCTGGAGTTCGTTGCCGGCCATCGCCACAAACTCGCGCCCTGCCGCGGCCGCCTCTTCCTGGATAACCTCCGCCGCGAGCGATTCGCGGGGCAGGCCGGCTTTGTAGGCGTAGCCGTCGAGCACGTAGCGGGCACTGCCGAGTTCGGCGTCGGTCCAGGCCCAGTTGGGCGTTTCCTGCCAGGCTTCGGCCTTGCGTTCCAGCACCTTGGTGCGGAGCCGGCGGCCGCCTTCCAGCACGCCCCAGATCGCCAGTTGGGCGGGCGTGCGCATCCGCACCAGGGCCGCGCCCGAGACCAAACCGCCCAGACCTTGGAAGGTGCGCAGCACCATCGAGAACGGGCTGACGCCCCACCGCGAGGCGATCTCGCCCAGCAGCCGGCTTTCCCACACGCGGTGATTGGCCAGCAGTTCTTCTTGCATGTGCTGGGCCAGCTTTTCACCCAGCGCCTGGCGTTTCTCGGCGATAGCCTGTTTGAGCTCTTCCACGGCCGGCATGCCGTCGGCGATCAGTTCGCCGCAGCGTTCGAGCGTTTGCGCGAGCAGGTCGAGAAAGTTGGCCCGGCGAATGCGGTTGGCGGCGCTGCCGGCCAGCTCGCGGCTGAGCAGATCGAGCAGTTTGGCGAACTCGCCCGGCGGGGTGAAGCCGCTTTGCGCCGCCCGCAAGGCCGCCAGCGAATCGACGAAGAACATTGCCCGCGGTTCAATCCCCTGCCGCCGCAGATGGTCGCGCCAGTCGTCGCGAATGTCGGAGTCGCGATCGGCGTGCGTTTGGACGAACACCAGTTGCGCGCCTTCCGAGGCAGTCCGCAGTTCGCTGGCCAGCCGCGCGTTCAGGTATTTCTGCTGCGTCGAAACCACCAGCAGCACGTCGCAGTGCGGGAGGATCGCCCGCAGCCGCGACAGGTTGGTGGCCGCGGCCGCTTCGTCCTCGGTGGTATCGGGGTCGGGGCAGTCGATGATGACCAGATGCGCCAGCCCCGGGATATCGCGATGGACGGTGCGGACCAGGTTCGGTTCCAGCCCGATCATGGCCGGCGACACGTCGCTGCGGCAGATCATCACCGGGTCGACGGTGGTGGGGCGGGTACGGCCGGTTTGGGTCACTTCCTCGCCGACCAACGCGTTGACCAGTGAGCTCTTGCCGCTGCCGGTGCCGCCCAGCGTGGCGACCACCAGCGGCGCATCGAGCCGGATCCGCAGCGATTGGGTTCGCTCGGTGAGCCTCCGCACCAGGGCCTGGCAGATGCGCGCAGGCGGCCACGCCGGCGCGCTGTCCGACCATTTCTGAAGATCGGCCAACAGCGCATCGACGTCGGCCAGCAGTTCCAGGTGGGCAAGCTCGTGTGATTCCATACCGTCACTTTGCGCCATCAATCGTCCGCAGCCGCTGGGGGTGCTTAAGGGAAAGCACGTTTTCTGCCCGGCCGCCGGCTCCTAAAGGTTACCTTCTGCCGGGCACCTCGGCCATGCCGGGCCAGCCGTCAAAACCTGCCCGACACGGACATCACCAGCGCGATCAGCACCAGCAGCAGGAGCGCCGGCAGCACCGCTCCGAAGATCTTGGCCTTGGAAACCGGAGCCCGGCCCGTCACCTTGCCGGTCTGCCCGTTGATCAAGAACCGGAAAGTCTGCTCGCCGTAATGGTACGCCATGATCCAGACCGGCAGCAGCACCGGCTCGCCGCGCAGGTTTGCGATCCGAACATTGACCTTCACGTTGCGGTGACCCGGCCCGATGTATCGGGCGATGCACTCATCGCGTTCCAGGGATTCCAGCCCCTGCCGGGCCAGCGGCCGCGCGTACTTGCGCGGCACCGTGAACTGTTCGACGGTCACCGAGTGCAGATCCACCTGCTCCGGCGGCACCGCGCGCGACAGATCGAACGGGCACAAGTCGTATGTTTCTTTGGCCGTAAGCACGCTGCTGGCGCCGATCAGCAGCCCTTCGTGGTGTCCGCGGTGCTCGCCCGAGATGGGATACCAGTTGGACCTTGCGCCAGGCGGCGTGCGGTTGGTGTCGGCGGTCCAATAGGTGTGCGTATCGGCCGAGAACACCCAGTACGGCACGTAGACCGGAGTCATCGCCACGACCTTGGCGCGCATGGCCAGGTCGCCGGGCCGCCAGAATCCTGAGCCCAGCCACCGCCGCAGCAGGTTGTTGGCCTGTTCGCGCGTGACGGCCAGCGGGACCACGCGCTCGGGCTGGAGTACGCGCTGGGGCGGTTTTTCGAGTAGTTCTTCGGATCCGCAGAACGGGCATTGCAGCGCGCCGGCCGTGGCGCTGTAGCTCATCGATGCGCCGCAGTTATTGCACTGGAAGCTGTGCGTGGCGACGGCCGCATGCTGCTCGGCCGATGGAGTCCGTTCAGGGGCTTCGGCCCCGCAGTTGCCGCAGAACAGGTCTTCTTCATCCAGCAGAGCGCCGCAGATCTCGCACTTGTCCAGCAGATCGGACATAGGCAACCAGATTAGGCAGGGACTCAAGCCGGTGAGTAACGCCACGCGGCGCCGTGGCAGACCACATGGGGCGCAAACGTTCAAACACCTGAGCAAACGCAGGCGTTGGCTCCGATTCAACCGGTCCGCGCGCACTGCGTCAAGAAACTTCGCGCCGCGTTCTGCTTAGCCCAGGCTGACTCATGGGTGTCTAAGGAGCTGATTCGCTAGCGTAGGCGGAATCTTGGTGAGCCAAAGTAGCTCTCAAGCGGTAAATGCTTGCGTGCGTAGGTTTCTCATGCGTTTGAACTTGAACATTGCCCTATAATGAACCCTTGGGGTAAGCACATCACCGCTACGTATCGTTTAGCCCGTCGCACTCCAACCGCGGAGGTTCCCATGTTCCCCACCGATCGTCGTCGCTTTCTGGCCACCACGGGTGCCGGTTTGTTAGGGGGCGCCGCAGCCAGCCTGGGCGATTTGGGATTTCTGGGCCGGTTGCCCAAGGTGTCTGCCGCCGAAGCCAACGGCTCGGACATGGTTCCTCTGCGGCCGGAGATCGAGCCGCTGGTGCGGCTGATTGAGGAATCACCTCGGGACAAAGTGATCGAGGTGGTTGCCAACCGCATCCGCTCGGGCGTCAGTTACCGCGAACTGCTGGCGGCTTTGTTCCTGGCCGGCGTGCGCAACATTCAGCCGCGGCCCGCGGTGGGCTTCAAGTTCCACGGCGTGCTGGTGGTCAACTCGGCTCACCTTGCCAGCATCAGCTCGCCCGACGAGCACCGCTGGCTGCCGATCTTCTGGACGCTCGATTACTTCAAGGCAACGCAGGCACGCGACGTGCAAGAAGGCGACTGGCACATGCGGCCGGTCGATGAGTCGAAGGTGCCCACGCCTACCGAAGCCATCAAGGCGTTTACGCACGCCATGGATAGCTGGGATGAAGAAGCGGCCGATACGGCCGTGGCCGGGCTGGCTCGCTCGGCGGGTGCTAACGAGATCTGCGAGCTGTTCTATCGGTACGGTGCTCGCGATTTCCGCTCCATTGGCCACAAGGCGATCTTTGTCGCCAACGCCTTCCGCACGTTGCAGACGATCGGTTGGGAGCACTCCGAACCGATCCTCCGCAGCCTGGCGTACGCGCTGCAAAACCGCGGCGGCGATCGCAACCCGGCCGAGAACGACCTGCTGGCCGATCGGCCCTGGCGGCGGAATCAGCAACTGGTGGGCAAGTTCCGGCCCGACTGGACGGCAGGCAAGACCGATCCGCAAGCCACCCGCGACCTGTTGGCCTCGCTGCGCACCGGCGATTACGCCGAAGTGTGCGACGAGATCGTGCGGATCAGCAACGAAGGCTATCACCCGCAGGTGCTGTGGGACGCCGTGTTCCTGGGAGCCGGCGAGCTGTTGTTGCGGCAACGCGGCATCGTAGCGCTGCATGCCATGACGACGGCCAACGCCCTGCACTACGCGTACCTGTGGGCCAAGGATGACAATACCCGCAAGCTGATGTTGCTGCAGGCGGCATCGTTCTTGCCCTTGTTCCGCGATGCGATGACCCAGCGCGGACGTGTGCAGCAGCTGGATATCACCGCCCTGGAACCGGAGGATGCCCCGGGCGAGGGCCCCGAAGCCGTCACGCAGTTGTTTGCCGGCCTGGCGGGCGATCGGATGGCTGCCGCCCGCAAGACCTTGAGCGTGCTCAAGCATCAGCCGCCCGAGGCACTCGTGGAAGCCGGACGTGTGCTAGTCTTCCTCAAAGGCGACGACGCGCACGACTACAAGTTCAGCTCGGCCGTGCTGGAAGATTGCTACTACGTGTCGCCTGCCTGGCGTGACCGGTTCATGGCTGCTAGTGTTTACAACCTGCACGGCGCCGATGAACGCGATAACGCCCTGGTGAACCGGATTCGTGCTGCATTGGAGACCTGACGAGAATGTATCCTGACGATTGGCTGGATATCCTCATTCGGATGGCGGCCGCTGTGGCGTGCGGCGCGGTGGTCGGTTTCGAGCGGGAGTTCCAAGCCAAGCCGGCCGGGCTGCGAACGCACATGATGGTGGCGCTGGGGTCTGCTTCATTCACCCTGCTCACCATGTATATCTATCAAGCGGCGCTGGAGTCGGCCGGTGGGATGCGGTCGGCGGGCGACCCCTTGCGCGTGGTCAGCGGCGTGATTGGTGGAATCGGCTTCTTGGGAGCCGGCAGCATTGTGCGCGGCGGTGGATCGGTGCGAGGCCTCACGACCGCGGCCACGATCTGGGTGGTCGGCTCGGTGGGCATTGCCTGCGGCATCGGGTACTACATCGTGGCCCTGTTCACCGTCGCGTTTTCGCTGGTGATCCTGATGGGCGTGGGTGGGTTAAGCTACATTCTCGACAACCGCATCGAGCGACGGCGTGCCGGGGCCGCCACCACTGAACACGAAGCCGAAGAAGACAGCAGCGAATAACCTGGTCGGCGTGAATCCGTCGCGACGACAAAAAACGTGCGTTCTGCCGCACGCGGGGCGGCTGAGCACGTTTGTTACCCTTTGAGGGTGAAGTTGAACAGCTCGCGGATCTGTTCCGGGGAACGCTCGGCCAGGCCGGTAAACCGCCGGTACAGCGCCCCCGGGTCGTCCACGCCCAAGCCCGCCAGCAGTTCAAACTTGTGGGCCAAGAGGTCATCCAGGTCGGCCGTGGTGTTTCGCGCGTGCCCTGCCGGGTACATCACCAGGCCGCTGGATAGTTCGCCCAGCTGCCCATGCTCGATCTCGATGGTCGTGGGGATGCCGTCGGGATACCGGCGGTCGTATTCCGGGCCGCCGTGCTCGAATTCGATCTTGTCCATGATTGCCCGGGTTACCGGGTGGAACAGCGCCTGGTCGTCGTAATCGGCGGGCACCAGCATCAGTTCCTTCCACCCGGCGGCTTTCCGCTCATACGCCTTGCGCAGCAGCGTGGCGATGATGTAGACCATCGAGTGGTCGGCGCTTTGCCGGGTGCGCGGGTCGCGCTTGGCCGGGTCGCCAATGATGCCGTAGGCCGGCTGATAGATGGTGATCCGCACGCGGCGCAGTTGATCGGGATCGTTGAGCAACGCGGGATTGCCCGTCAGCAGATCGATCAGCCCCTGAATGGCGCCGGCCGACTGGTGTTCATAGAGCCCCAGCTTGAAGTGCATGCCCTGCACGGCGAAGTCGTCGCCTTGCATGGCCAGGGCTAGGTCGAAGGGGCTGACGCCCGGCTGGCCCGGCGGCTCAAACAGGCAGAAGATCGCCTCGGGGTTACGGAAGATGTCGGCCGGGCCGACAAAGCCTCGCATTGCCCGCCGCATGGCCAGTACGGCGACTTCGGCACTGATGGCCGCCGAGGCGCCCTTGGAGTCGGAGAGCTGCTTGCCTGCCCGGATCGCGCGGAACGGGATGTAATGCGCCACCACCATGCCGATGGCGCTTTCGATCTGCTGGGCGGTGGCACCCAGCACGGCCCCGTACACGGCGGCCGAGGCGATGGCTCCGTGGACCACATGGTCAATCTTGTGGTCCTTGAGCGAGAACACTTCCGCCAGCCGGCCGCGAATCTCGTCCAGCAGCAGCATCGCCTTGAGCGTGTCGCGGCCGTTCAAGCCGGCCAGTTGCGCGGCAGCCACGGCGACCGGATAAAAGTCGTTGTGGCCAAACTCGCCGGCGGTGGCGCCGCGGGCCGGGTTATAGCCGAAGTTGGTGCCGTTGGCGTCCCACTCGCGCGCGGCCGAGGAGTTCGCCGCCACCGCTTTCTCGGGCTGCACCAGCACATTGGAAGCCAGCAGCGGTACGCCGCGCGCCGGATCGGTAACGGCATACTCCAAGGCTTCTGCCCGAAGTACGTTGGGCGCGTTGGTACCGCAGGCGATCGCTGAAACGGCACAGGCGATGCTGTCGAGGTGGAATCGCTCAACCTGCCGCAAGGCCGCTTCGCCGGGCTGGCCCTCCCGCATGAAGTCGATGGCATACTGGCCGATTCCCAGGGCCTGGTTGGTATCGCGGGCAAGTTCGACGAACGTGGGCGCCATAGCAGAGACTCGCACAACGAGCGATGAGATTTGCAGCGGAGCGAGTTGTCATTTAACGCCGTCGCGCCGTTAACGTAAAGGGCCAGCTCAAGCCGGCTGCGGTTCTATGCACATGGCGTAGCCAAGAGCCTTCCTGTGGCTGCTTTGAAGACCGGCGCTCGATTTGAGAGCAGAACGACCGTACGCGCGCATCGCGGTCGAGGGGTGAACGCATGTTCCCGTTGGCGTATGGGGCTCACATCTGCGGCCACACTATGATGGACCGCTATGGCGTTTATGATTCTCGGCGATGAATGCCGTGATTCCCGGCCGATTCGCTGTGAAGTCAGCGCATTTCCGGTGTTTCTAGCCCGGTTCATAAGGGCCCAGGCCGCAGAAGATGGCACGTCGGGATTTGTCAAGACAACTGGCATATCCACGCGCCGTAACGAATTCGGTGGCTGTTTCAATATGGCGGTATCCCGCCAATATGGCGTCCTGCCTGGGCAGTTTCGCCGCCCCGAAAGGTCGCGTGATGATGATAGCCCAAGGCATGATGGTGCCGCATCGCCGGCGCCACACATGCCCGCCCTGAGGGGAGTTCCCAGACATGTGCAAGTGAGCTCAAAGAAAGTGTCCGCCAAGAGGAGTCGTTGGTGGAATCTCGCGGCATGAGTTCGGCGATCCCGCACAGAGTTCTGCGGTACCGGCGGCAAATCTGAGGCTTCACGCCACAGATGGGCATCGTTGAAGGGGCTCTCAGGCGACGATTTGCGCCACATGGGGCTTTGCTACATGGCGCGCGACAAAAGCCGGCAAGAAATGGCTCAATGCGCGTTTTCCCTGGCGCCTTGTGGCGCAAGGATTGCAGTCGTACCTCAGA
>CALBRZ010000067.1 GCA_937927735.1 uncultured Planctomycetales bacterium | reverse complement strand
GATTTACCCGAAACTCTCATAAGCCCTGGTACAGGAACCTGGGGCAGGCCACCAGCTTCGGCGAGCGCGTTTTGCGCAATCTACTTGCCAAAGCAATACAGATGCCCTGCCGTCCGCAGGTAGATGCGGCCGTCGGCCAGGGCAGGCGTAGCGTAAATCTCCTCGCCAAAGTCGGCTTCGGCCAGCACCGTCCACTTGCCGATGGCCTCGACCACGGTCACCTCGCCGCCCTGGTTGCACAGGTACACCTTGCCATCGGCAGCCACCGGCGAGGCGTAGTAGCTGCCCGTGCCCGGCACGCGTCCCGTCTTTTGCAGCTTGCCGGTCTTGGCGTCCAGGCACGTCAGAATGCCGCCATCCTTGATGGTGAACAGCAGCCCATTGACGAGCACCGGCGAAGCCACAAACGGCACATAGCGGTCGTATTGCCACTGCACACTGCGCTCGGTCACGTCGCCGCTCCCCTGCGGACGCAGGGCGAGGGTGACGTTGCGCGACTGGTCAAACAGGTTGCGGTAAAACTCGTATTCCTCCTGGGTGATCGAACCGGACTTGTCGCGGTCGATCTGGGTAAAACGCCGCTCGACGTTGTCGCCCTTGACCAGTTCGTCCTGCTCCAGGGTGCCGTTGTTGTTCTTGTCGAACTTGGCCAGCGCATCGGCATACGGTTCCAGCCTCACGCGGTCGCCCGCGTCGCCGCCGGCTGCCCAGCAGGAGATGTACAGCGTGCCATCGGGGCCGACCACCGGTGTGCTGCATACCACGCGGGCCAGGCCGCGGACGGTCCAGAGCTCGCGGCCATCGTTCAGGTCGTAACCGATCGCCCGCAGCGTGGCGGCCACCACGATCTGCTGCTTGCCGTCCACTTCATACAGAAACGGCGTGCAGTAGTTGCGGGGGAACTCGGCCCGATCGGTCTTCCAGAGCAGCTTGCCGGTGTGCTTGTCGTAAGCGGCCAGGAACGAATCGACGTCGTGATCCTGGCACAAGATCACGCGATCGCCCACGATGATGGGGCTCGATGCCGCGCCAAAGTCGTTCGCAAACGGCCCCATCGGCACGTGCCACAGCAGCTTGCCGTCCGTGTCGTAGCAGAACATGCCGCACGAACCGAAGAACGCGACCACCCGCTCGCCATCGGTGACGGGCGTGCTCTGCGCGTGGCTGCCGATGCGGTGGATTTCTTCCAGGCCGCGATGCGGGGCTTCCTGCTCCCACAACGTCTTGCCCGTCTCACGGTCCAGACAGATGGTGAACAGCTTGCCGTCGCGATGGGCCGGCAGGTAGATCCGCGGGCCATCGATCACCGGCGAACCATGACCGGCCGGCAAAGGCACCTTCCAGATCACGTTCTTGTCCGGGCCGATCTCGGCCGGGTAGCTGTGATTGTCGGTGGCCACGGCATTGCCGCCGGGCCCGCGAAACTGCGGCCAGACCGGCGCGGCGGCCGCGTTCTTATCGCCGCCCAGCTTCTTGATGCGGATGTTGCGGAACGCCACCGGGTCGTTGTGCCCCGCAAAGCCGAAATGGCCGCTGGTGCGGTTCAGGCCCGGGTGCTTGTGGTTGCCCATGAACTCCTTCACCTGCGACAGATCGGCATCGAGGATCACGGTGCCGTTGAGTTCGACGCGGATCTTCGAGCCCTGCACGGTCACTTCCTGGTAGTTCCAGGTGCCGGCCGGACGGAGATAGCCGCGGTGCGCCGGCGCGATGCCGTAGGCACTGCCGTGATACTGCCGCGGATCGAGCCTGGCGTACTTGGGATGCTCCGAGTCGATCACTTGCAGCTCGCACATGCCGTCCAGGTGCGGCTGACCGTGACCGGGATAGCGGATCGCCAGGCCGTTGTTGCCGGCCTCGGGCAACTTGAACTCCAGCCGCACCACGAAGTCGTCGTAGACGTCCTTGGTGAACAGGTTGCCGCCCGCCCCCGGCTTGCACACGATGGCGCCATCGACCACTTCATAAGCATCGGTGTCGCCTTGCCAGCCGGTCAGATCGCGGCCGTTGAAGATGGGCTGGAAGCCTTCGTCATCGATCTTGGCCAGCCACTGGCTGGACTCCTCGGGACCGATCTCGCGCACAAAGATGTTCCGCCAGCGGATCTCGCCGCCGTGGGTTTGCAACTGGATGGGGCCCTTGACGAACAGCGGGCTCTTGCGGTCCCAGTAGTTCTCCATGATGGCGCCATCGACCACCAGCTTGTCGTTCAGCCAAACCCAAGTGCGGGCCCCCACCTGAACGATGCGGAAGTGGTTCCACTCGCCAAACGGCTTGTCGGCATGCACCAGCGGCAACTGGCCAGGCTGGCCCTTGTTGTTGTTGAACAGACCGCCGGAACCTTTGTCGGCGTTGCGGTCCCACTTGCCGCCTTCCTTGGTGGTATCCCAGATCTGCACCTGCGGCGTGCCGCGGAGGTAGATGCCGCTGTCGGCCTTGGGCACGGTCTTGTAATCGATCAGCAGTTCGATATCGCCGAACTCGCGATCGGTGGTCAGGTAGGCCCCCTTGCCGTCGTTGACCAGTTCGCCGCTCTCCACCCACCAGTGTTTCTTGGCGTCCTCGGTCCAGGTGGCGATTTGCTTGGCGCGTTCTTCTTCGCTCATCGCCGCGAGCTTGCGCGGGTCAAAGTGCGGCTGACCGTGCCAGCCTTCCAGGTCGCGGCCGTTGAACAACGCGGTGAATCCCTTGGGCGGCTGGTTGTGTTCGGCCGCGCTGACTGCCGGCAGCGCCACCGTGGCAGCGCCAGCCAGGCACGCAATCACCATCGACAAACGCAAATTCATCACCTGTGAACTCCCGGTGCAGTACTCAAGCGAGCCGGACACGTGTTCCCATGCGTGCGCGAGAACCAAGACCGGCGGCACGGCGTGGCCGTCTCCCCTCGCGCGGGCGAAACGGTGCGCATTATCTTGTGCCACAACGCGATTTGCAAAGAAAAGGCAGGGGGCAGGGGCGGCAGCCGATAGGGCGCGGTAACCGGCGAAAACTGGACACCCCAGCGGCAGACCGATATTCTTCACCAAACTCCTTTTGCGCACGTGCGGCAGGCAAAATGTCGGAAAAGATCTGGTACCTGAAACGCAGCGACTTGTTCCGCCAGCTCGCCTCGCACGAGCTGGCCGAATTAGAACTGCGCTGCCGCTCGCGCAACTTTCCGCGCAAAAGCCCGATCTACCTGCCCGCCGACGAAGCCGACGCCGTGCTGCTGCTGGCCCGGGGTAAGGTCAAGATCTGCCACCTGACGCCCGACGGCAAACAGGCCATTCTGGCGTTTATCGAGCCGGGCGAACTGTTCGGCGAACTGGCGCTGCTCCAGCCCAACGAGCGCGAGGAATATGCCGAGGCCGTCGATCCCTCGCTGGTGATCCTGATCCCGCGGCAAGAGATCGAGCGGCTGATGGAGCGGCACCCGGGCCTCTCGCTGGGCATCACCAAGCTGATCGGCCTGCGGCGGCAGCGGATCGAACGGCGGCTCAAATACCTGCTGTTCCGCTCCAACCGCGACCGGCTGGTGCACCTGCTGCTGGAACTGGCCGAACAATACGGCATGCCCGAGGAAGGCGGCGTCGGCCTGCGGGTGCGGCTCAGTCACCAGGACCTGGCCAACATCATCGGCAGCACGCGCGAAACCGTGACCGTGCTGTTGGGCGAACTGCAGCAGGAAGGGCTGGTTTCGCTCGGCCGCAAACGAATTGTGATCCAGAACGTGCGGGGGCTGGCCGAAAGCGTTAACACGACCCCGCCACCCATGCCGGCCCCCACACCGAGCCAATTGCCTGCTAGCACATAAGCGGGCGTCCATCGATGAATCGAGCCCATGGCTGGGCATCATCAACAAGGATCAATGGGTTCGTGCCGCCCGCGTGGTTGGCCGCGCAAGCAGCCGCTGGCAAAGAGTACCACGCATAGCGGTTAGGTAACAGAAACCCGTCCAACCAGGAACTTTGACCAAGAAGATTGTGTCACGGTTCACAGAGTCGCCCACTTGCCGTGACGAGAATGCACATTAGAGGCGAAGCCAAAGATTCGCCGCACCGATTGAGGTAGCAGTGATGACCAATCAACCCCAACGAGAGCCGGACGCCTTCGGCTCGCTGGCCGCCGGCGCGAAGCCGCACGATGCCGGCGCGTGGCAGCCGGTTCCGCCGGGCACGTTGAACGAACTCCGCCGGTCGCTCGACGCCCGGCATCAGCGGCAAATCGCCATTTGGGTCAGCTCGGCTGCCGCCCTGCTGCTGGCCCTGGGTCTGGGCATATGGCAGGCCGTACCGCAGGCCGCGCCCCAACATGCGCTCAACTGCACCCAGTGCCGCGAACTGATGCACGCCTACGCCAGCCACACGCTCGCCCCTGAGCAGGAGGCGCAGGTCCAAGCGCATCTCGATCGCTGCAAATCGTGCCTTGAGCAGTATGTGAAGGTTCAGCAAGAACTTGGCGAAAATCCGTTGCCGGCCAGTCACCTGGCGTCGGTCGCCTGGCTGGATCAGGCACCGGCCGAAAACTGGGTAGCGAGCCTGCCGGCGCCACTGCCGGGCAGCGAGGTGTTCGCCGCCGCCCTGCGTTAAGCGCTTGGGGCGGGACCAGACGACGCCCGCGGCAAACACCGGTAGGCAAACCTACTTTGGTCAGTCAACGACGGAACCGATTTCTCGCATAAGCCATTGGCGGCCCGGCATGTTTCGCATCAAGATCTGCGGCGTTACCTCGGCGGATGACGCCGCGCTGGCCGCCGCCTGCGGGGCCGACGCCGTAGGGCTGAACTTCTATCCGCCCAGCCCTCGCTACCTGGCGCCCGAAGTTGCCCCGGCCGTGGCCCACGCACTGGACGAAGCGGTCGCTGCGGGCCGCTGTGCCCGGGTGGGCCTATTCGTCAATCCGTCGCACGAGCTGCTGCGGCAAACCCTCGACGCGGTACCGCTGGAGTGGCTTCAGTTCCACGGCGACGAGCCGCCGGAACTGCTGGCCGAAGTGGCCGCCGCCTTCCCCACGCTGCGGATCATCAAAGCGTTCCGCTGCGGCCCGCAAGGCTTGGAACCGTGCCGGGCGTTCCTCGCCCAATGCCGGCAATTCGGCACGCTGCCGCACATGGTGCTGCTGGACGGCTACCAGGCCGGCCAATATGGCGGCACCGGTACCAAGGCCGATTGGCACCTTGCCGTGCAGTACCAGGCCGAAGGCGGCCCGCCGCTGGTGTTGGCCGGGGGCTTGGGGCCCGAGAACGTGGCCGACGCGGTGGCCGCGGTGAAACCGGCGGCGGTAGATACGGCCAGCGGCGTGGAAAGCAGCCCCGGCGTGAAAGATCCCGGCCGGGTGGAAGCGTTTGTCGCCGCGGCTCGCCGTGCCTTGGCCTCCCTGGATTAGCGGTCGCGGATCACTCGGGCATCGATGGCGGCCGGCCCTTCACGTAATAGCACCATCTCTTCGCCGCGACAGCCCGGCGGAAGCTGTTGCTCATCGACCAGCCGTAAGCCCAACCGGTCGCGTATGGCCAACAGCGTGGGCTCGTGCTCGCGGGGAAAATGATCGCGGCTGATCAGCACGGCGTCGGCCTGATACTCGGCTGAAAAGTCGGCCAGCATCGTGCGGCAGAAAACGTCGTTCTCGGGCAGCGGCTGATAGTTGGCCTGGGCGCAAAAGCCGGCCATGTGCCATTGCGGCGAGCCGGCGATCTGCGCGTCGGCTCCCAGCTTCCTCAGTAAGAACCGTCCCAGTTCGGCCTTGGCAACGCGGCTGCCGTAACGGGTATCGAGCGCATCGGCAACGCCGACCACCGCCACCACGGCCAGGACCGTGGCCACGCCCAGTTGCCATTGCAGGGTCCGCCGGAGCAGCCGCGCGTTCCACGCGGCGATGCGCTGCCCAAGCACCACCGCTCCGACCGCAGCCAGCGGACTGCAGGCGATCGCCACCGACAGCGGGTAGCAACTCGGCTACCCACAGGTGAATCCACATGCCGCCCAGCGTCAGACCACCGTTCAGCAGCAGTGCGAGTACATCGCCGCGGAGGCAAAGCGGCCAACTACAGATCACGCCGATGACCAGCAGCACGGTAAAGAGCGGAGTAAAGCCGCGAAGCAGCGTGTGCAGATACATGCCGGCGAGTTCAAATAGCGTGCACTGGCGATCGCGCTTGAGCAACGTGGCCGCCTCGGTGAGCGTGGGCATTTGCCGCAGCGCCGCCGGCAGCGGCGAAGAACAGCAGGCGACCTTCGCTCGCCGCCCGCCAGGCAAAGTACAGCGTGGATGTGAACAACAGCCAGAACGTGGATTCGCGGACGACCTCGCCCGACCACTCGATCATCTTGGGATAAAAGGCGTACAGGCAGCAGGCCACCACGGCGAGCGTGGGATGGAACTGCCGCCGCACCCAGCCAAAGAGCGGCAGCACGACCAGCGTAGCACAAAGCACGCCCCAGATCTTGGCCGCAGTTTCCCAAGCCAGACCGGCGCGGTGCAGCAGAGCCGACGTGAGCGTGTAGACGTTGAAACCGTACGCGCTGTCTTGGACGCTGAGCCGGCCTTCCTCAAGCTGCTGGGCCAGGGTGATGTAAAACGCGCCGTCGGGACACAGCACCTCGATGCGGCTGGCCTGCACCATCCGCGGCACGGCGGCAGCTACCATCAGCATCAAAAGCCACAGGGCAGGGCGGCGCTCGATGCTCGCCGCGAGTCACGCGTTCCAGCCAGGTGAACCATCCGCCCCACCACGCGTGGCTTCGGCGTCCCGCAGGCAGTCGGGCAGGCAAGCGATGCAAGACCGGCCGCGAACAGCACCTGCATGATTCGTTTCCGGACGGAGGTTGCCTGGCCAGCGGGACGGCACGCTGAAGCCTGCTTGGGAAAAGCCGGCGCATCCCCCGAACGCTTCGGGGACGGAAGGGCGAACATAGCCCTACGGTGCAGCGAGGGTCAATGTCAGCGGGGGAGGGCGGAGCCGCGGCCGGCCCAAATGACCAGCGGCCCAGCATGTGTTAGCACCTGCTGGGCCGCGAGGGTTAGGAGCGTTTCAGGCGGTTGTCAGCACACCTGGTTTAGAACTTGGGCAGGTTGACGTTCCGGCCGCGGCGCGGGTCGTCCCACTCTTGCACCAGATGCACGCCGAAGCCACGAGACAGTTCCCACTTGGCCCGGCTTTCCCAAGGCGTGCCTTCGTGATCGGCAATCACCTTCTTGAAGAGCTCGGTGCTCTTGGCGATGTACTTGTCGATCTCTTCCTTGGGGAAGTTCGGCGTGGGGATGACTTCCTTCCGGGTACGAATGTCCCAGTAGGTATCGGTCGACTGCGGCTTGGGCGGCTTGATGCTCTTCTTGGGCCGCTTGTCCGGGTTGTCGATCCACCATTGCAGGTAGGCACCGTACTGGTAGACCCGCACCTTGTAGGCCAGCACCTGGGCATAGATCAGATCGTAGTTGGCCTGCCAGCGCGGATAAGTTTCCTTCCGCCGCTCGTTGGCCAGCTTCTCCAGGGCCTTCTCGGCCGCATCGAGATAGAGCACGTACTTGCGCGCCTTTTCCATCTCCTGAGCGGCCTGCTTGCGGAACTCCGCCTCGTCCATCGAGTAGTGTTCCCGCAAGTTGATCTGATTGTTCTGCCACGGGTTCAGGTCGTTGATGACCTTCCAGAGCGTGCGCCGCAACTCGGAGCGGTCGCGGTCACGCGCGTAGCTCTCGCGGTCCTCCAGGTCGGGCATGTACGGCCGCAACTTGGCCAGGGCGTACTTGCGGTCGTCGCGCCGCACCAGGTTGGTTTCGGGGCTGGGCAGCATGAAGAACACGCCGCCGGTCTCACGCGCCATACGCGACTGCTCGTAGGGACCAAAGCCGCTGGCGTGAGCGTCAAACCGCCGCCAGAAACCTTCGGTCTGGAGCTGTTCGACAAACGCCGTTTCCGGACCGCGGTCGATCCGCAGCCAGTACGGGATCTGCGTCTTGGGGTCGACCCACCGCATGTAAGCGTACGGGTAACCGAACACGGCTTCGCGGCCCAGCACGTAGATGCGGCTGCGGGCCTTCTTGGCTTCGGCGATGGTGGCCTCGAGCAACTGGTAGTTGGTGGCCTGATCGCCCGACTCGTCGGTCACCAGGATCACGGCCATCTGGCGGCCGCGAGCAAACTTGCTGAAGTAGTTGATCGTCTTGCCGACGGCAAAGCACATCTGCTCTTCGCCGGACTCGTCGATCGGGATCTGGTCGATGTACTTGCGAACCGTTTCCGGATCGCCCGTCGGCTGCTGGCTGTGGATGTGCAGGTCCTTGCCGTAGCTGGCGACACCGGTGAGCAGCACATCGCCCTTGGTCTTACCCAGCAGGCCCAGTTCCTGGTACACCCGCTCGATCTTGGTCTTAATCTCCTGCTGGTCGTCCTTCATACTTTCGGACTCGTCGAACAGCCAGACGACCAGCACCTTGTTCTTGGCCATCATGCCCAGGATCTCTTGCGTGATGCGGTCCATGGCCTCATCAACGCTGTCGACGACCGACTGCGGATCGCCGGGGGTACCATCGGGCAGCTCCATGCTCATGGTGGCGGCGGGCACGCCTTCCACCAGGGCCAGCGGGCCCACGGCGACGGAGATCTCGCTCTCGGCGGCAACCTCGGTTTCCAGGGTCGGCGTGGAAACCGGCGACGCAATGGCGCTGCTGTGGCCCGCCTGCACCGCGGCCACGCTCTGGCTGGGCGCCGACATGTTGGTCGAAGCGACCGCCGAGTTGTCCACGATCTGGGTGATCACCTCCTGCTCGCGCTCGGTGATCGCCTCAAACTCCGGCGGATCGGCAACCACCGCCGCCACGACGAAGATCAGACCGAGCATGATGATCACGCCCAGGTGCACGATCAACGACGTGAACACCGCACCGGCCATGATGAACACGTTGCGGTAGCTGCGGGCTTCCACTTCTTGAATGGGCGGAACGGGCGGAGCCGCGGGAGCGGCAGCAGCCTTGGCACCCGACACCACGGCCCCAGGAGCCGCGGCAGCCTTGGCGGCAGCGGGCTTGCCGTTGGGCGCCTTACCCGGCACGGCACCGGGCGCGGCCCCCACTGCGGCAGCGCCACGACGTGGAGCGGCACCAGCCGGCGCGGCAGGACGCTTCTCGGCCCCGGCGCTTTCAGCACCGGGCTTGTTCACAGCGGGCTTCTCCGGACCTGGTCGCCGGCGGATCGCGGAACCCTCGCCAGCCGGGCGGGTGTCCGTAGCATCGCTCATAGGAACGTCTCCTCGACTGCAACGCCGATTATGTTCGTCTTAGTTCGCTGAAAGACAGCCCGATGCCGCTCGTGCCGCAGGCGTTACCGCATCAAGCCCAGCTCGGCGACGCGGTGATTTGCCGACGGATTGTGAATGGCCACGCGCCGTAACGCCACAACAAAGGCAGGGAGATGCCTGGCATGGAAGTGGCAACCACGGCTATGCGCTGAAAAGACACCGTGCGCGCAACACGACAAGTCGCCCCGTCCATTGTGACGTCGGAACAGACCCGTTCACAACAACTCCGTTGTATGCTTTGCGGCGGCACGATTCAACTATTTGCCGACAGATTGCGGCATTCCGCCGCACCGGGCGCAACCAGTGATTCGCAGCGCCGTAAGCCGTTTATTCCCCCCAAGATGGCACCGCCAGCAGCCGCCCGGAACGGTCAGCGAAGTTCTACTGCCGCCGCGCGCACAAAAAGACCCCGAGCCTGCCGCCCGGGGCCAACCTTACCAATATCGTAAACTCTAGCAGCCACAATTACTTGCGCGGCCGCTCCTAGCCCCAGCCGCCCCCCTCACCAGGACAACACCCCGCCCAGATGTGGGCCGTGGAAGAACGACAGGCCGTTCAGGTCCGCCCGAGCGGGCCCCTGAATCAGCAGGGGCAGGTTCTCCTCGACGTTGTTCTGGGCCTGGGCCAGACCATCGATGATGATGAGCTGGTAGCCGATGTGCATTGAAAAGTTCCGCGTGAGCCGCACGTGTGAGCGGAAGTCAAAGTCGCCGATTACGGCCACCTCGCCCCGGTGGTCGGAGTGCTCAAACACGCTCAAACCAAGCGGCGTGGCGACCGCGTACTGGGAGTTCATCCGGGCCGAGTTCTGGTACAAGCCGGCCTTGACGTCGGCCTCGAACCACGATTTGTCGCTGATCCGATAGGCCGCCAGGCCGCCGATCTGCATGCCGATCAGGTGGTTCTGGGTGCGGACGCGCAGGTCGTTGATCGTCGGCACGATGGTGTCGGAGAAGGTGACAAAGCCGAGGTTTTCCCGCAGGTTCACGTACCGCACACCCGCCATGAACGATGTCTCCAGCGGGCCGCAGATCAAGCCCACCCGGCGGCGATAGTTCAGCTCGACGCTGTCCATCTGCGACTGGATCGACAGCTCGGCAAAGTTGGCCAGGCCCACCGTCGGCGGAGCCGTGAACTCGCCCAGCAGCGAGCGGAGATTGCCGGTCCCGCCAAGTGCATTGGGCGAACCATCGCGAACGGCGTAGCGATCGTCCCAGCGCGGCGCCCCGAGGTAGACGGCCTCGATCAGAAAATCGTCGGTGAAGGCGTACGACAGCAGCACCCGGAAGCCGCCTTCGAACTCAAAATCGAGATCGTTGCTGCGGATCACGCCGTTGCCCAGCGGGTCCCGAACGAAGGTGCGCGGATCGCTGACTTCTTGCATCAGAAACACGCCGTCGGCCGCCGCATACAACGCCGGGGCGAACCGCTGCGTGAGGGCATCGACTTCGGTGTACTCCGGCGACGAGGCCCAGTTGATGTGGCAACAGGCATTGCAGTCCGGCCCGAACTCAAGCAACTCCTGCTCTGAGCTGTAGCAGCCAGCCTTGCCCCCCACGCCGTCGCCGCCGATGCCGGCGCAACGCGGACAGTTCAGCGGTGAGCGCGACCCCGACGGCGCGAAATGCCCGACAAAGTTCTCGTCGGCCACGATCGGGCGACAATCGGGGCATTCGGCGGCCTGGCCGGGCATGCTGCTGCCGGTGATGGTGCCGCCCAGTAGAACCGCAACGCAAATCAGCAGACGAAGGTTCATCGGCGTCTTGAGTCCCTAGCTTGCTGTTGTGGCGTCGCGCCGGGGCCGATGCGCGGCCGCCCCGCGGCCGGCTCTTGCCCTGCGGGCCTCGGCCAGCCCAGCTCGTTTGCGGCCGGCGCCTCGCGGCGCGACGTGTGCCGCAAAGATCTGCGGCACCCCAATAGTTTTTTCGACCACCCCAAGCGCAATCAGAAGCAAAATGCACATATCCCGAAAACCTTGCGCATTCCGCCCATTCGGCGGACACCGCCGGTCGAGCAAGCATTGCCTCGATCGTGCATGCAGAAGGCAGTGCGAGAATTGTCCCCCGCCCAAACAGCGGTGGTGCGGACGGACAGCGTGTTGGTAGCCGTGATCCAGATGGGGGGGCAACGATCGGCCAAACCGAATCGCCTTCTACCGGCCGCCAAGAAAAACGGCGTCTCAGAATGCCTTCCCGCGGTACCGGCCACGAAGTCAGGGGAGGGGACCTCTGGCTCCACGACCTGCGTTGGTCCTGGACGACGCCGACGCGGGTGCCCAGCTCGTGCCCAGCTCCAGGCGGCGTTGATCACTAGCGGCCACAGGGCGTCTGGTTGGCCTGGTACCACGCCAGGTTCAAGACGCCGCCGTGGTATGGCTTTGCGCACAAAAAAACCCGCCGCGGGATCGGCTCGAATCCCGGGCGGGTTTATCTTTTCAAGTTTGGTAGTTGATTCCTTGGCCGAAGCCAAGGGATCGGATTCCCTTTTGACGCAAGGTTGCGGTCACCGTTTTGATCTGGTTTCCGTTGCCGAAGAACCAGAAGGTAATCCTTAGAAAGGAGGTGATCCAGCCGCAGGTTCCCCTACGGCTACCTTGTTAC
>CALBRZ010000066.1 GCA_937927735.1 uncultured Planctomycetales bacterium | reverse complement strand
GGGGCCAAAGGACTCTCATAGCAGCTGGACCAGCTTTTGGGGAGCAGGCCATAGGAATTGAGCACGTCGTCCCGCAAGGTATCGATGCTCTCGGGGCATGGTTCGCCAGATCGCGCCTCCTCACCGCCTTCGCGGGCCTGCTGCCGCCAGTGTCGCACCGTGCGTTCGCTGACCCCACCATCTCGGCGACCTCGGCGGCCGAAAAGCCTAGTTCTTCCATGAGTTGGACTGCGTGCCGGCTGCGTATCTCCAGGTCGTGAGCACTTCCGTTGGGACGCATGATGGGCTCTCGCTGCTAAACTGGGTAGACTAGTTCAGAGCAGCAGAACCGCGAACTTCACGCCAAATTACCGGCCTTTGGCTGCGCAATAGTCAATATTAGGTGTCGCAATTGTCACGCTGATTATTACGGTGGTTATAGCGCTAATTCAATTGCAACAGCCGGGCCGCGACTTGAGGTGGGAGCAACGTTTGAATGGGCAGGGGGTATCACTTAAGGCAAGGCTTTACATTCAAGAAGAGTTCGCTGCCCGATATATGGAGCATTGGGCTGAATGGTACTCGAAGCGGCTGATTCTGCCGTGCATTACGTTCGTGATCGCTTTAGTATTCCTGGCAATTGCGGTATGGCTTGGCCCAGCACCGTCTGTACCCGCCGATCCTGTTGTCCCTTCGCCTGCCGATGAGATTGCGCCGTCTGATAGCGCTGTAGCGGACAAGACAATGCCTCAATCACACTTCAAGGGTGATTGTAAGCAATCAACCAGCGTGGCTAATGGTTCAGCACCAGACGCGCTTCTCGTTCGACGCGACGTCCCGCTCGCCCTACTTTCGATCGCCCCGAGCCATTAAAGACGCAGGTGAATCGCAGGCGGTGTGACGCTACGCCCGTAGCCAGGCGAATCATCGCAGCCGTCGAGCGTATTGACGGTTAGCTGGTGGTTGTAAACAACCGCCCTACTCTTTCTTGCCGGAGCGTTTGGCCTGCTCAAAGTACGCCCGGTCGCGATCTTCGTAGTCGGTGTAGTCGATCAGGTCGTACAGTTCCTGCCGGGTAAGCATCAGATCGAGCAGGCTTTCCTGGGTGCCTTCCTCGGCCAGCGTGCTCAGCGCCGCTTCCACGGCTTTCATCGCCACCCGCATCAGCGTCACCGGGTACAGCACGGCGGCGTAGCCCAGGTCGGCCAGGTCTTCCAGGCTCAACAGCGGGCTGCGGCCAAACTCGGTCATGTTGGCCACCAGCGGGGCTTCCACCGCCCGGGCAAATTGTTCGAACTCTTCGGGCGTTTCCAGGGCCTCGGGGAAGATCCAGTCGGCACCGGCTTCCAGGTAGCGGTTCGCCCGATAGATGGCGTCTTCCAGGTCGGTGACGCCGCGGGCGTCGGTGCGGGCAATGATGACCAGGTCGCTGTCCTGCTTGACTTCGGAGGCCGCCTTCAGCTTGGCGCACATCTCCTCGACTTCAACTAGGGCCTTGCCCGAAAGATGGCCGCACCGCTTGGGGAGCTGCTGGTCCTCGAGCTGGATCGCCGCGGCCCCGGCCAGCTCGAGCTCCAGCACGGTGCGCTGCACGTTGAGCGGGCCGCCGAAGCCGGTGTCGGCATCGACAATAATCGGCAGGCTGACGCTGCGCGTGATGTAGCTCACCTGCTGCACCAGCTCGGTGAGGGTGAACAGGCCCACGTCGGGCAGAGCCAGCGTACCGGTCGAGAAGGCCGCTCCGGAGAAATAGGCGGCGTCGAAATCGTACTCTTCGATCAGCCGGGCCGTCAGCGCGTTGAACGCGCCGGGCACCTGGATCGTGTTTTCTTCAACGGCTTCGCGGAGGGCGCGGCCCGGCGTCAGTTCGTTCACGGCGCAGTTTCCGGCAGGGAGGGCAGCAATCGGAATGGGAAGCAAGTAGCTGCCCATTCTCGCAAAGCCCCCGCCGCTTTGACAATGGCCTGCCGCGCGGCATCTAGCCGCAAACAGCGCGACGAACGGAACCGGAGCCGCCGTGATTGTTCGCCGCGCAGGCCCGCCAACAGCGATCAGTTGCGGGCGTAGTCGGCCGCCAGGCTTCGCCGCGGCACCACCACCGGCACCGCCTGCACGTCGAAGGGGATGCCGATCAGGCTCTTGGGCGGGCCGCCCTTGATCGGGTCCACGCTGAACTCCTTAATCACTTCGTAGATCTTGGGGTTCAGGTCGATCCGGCCGTCGGGCAGTTGCTTGCCCAACTCGTCGAACGAGCCCACCGTCACGATGCTCGCGCAGCGATCGTGGAACTCGTAGGCTTCATAGCCCTTGAGCCGCAGGGCCTCGCACAGTTCGTGGGCTCGCAAGGCGGCCTCGGCCAGCCGGCTGCTGAACTTGCCCTGCTTTTCGATCTCGCGGATCTGCTTCTGGTTGACGATCACCGTGCCGGTGAACGTGGCAACCTTGACGGAGTACTTGCCTTTGCACTCCAGCAGGCTGTGCTTGACCGGCCGGTTCATCTCGTACACGAAGCTGTCGACCAGGTGGGCCGGCAGTTCATCGTCGGGCAGCAGCGGGTTACGCGTCAAGAAGGCGCTGCCCATCGGACCGTAGTTCCGCGTGGTATTGCGGATCATGATCTTGCCGTCGCCCTTGTACATTTGCGACAGCTTGTCCTGGAGCTTCTGGGTATCGGTGACCTTCTGCGTGAGCCGCAGGCCAATCAGCTGTTGATAGGTTTTGCGGTTCTGCTTGGCCAGTTCGACGATGTTCAGGGCCTTGGGATCGGCCAGCTTGATCCGTTCGAGATCGCGCTGCGCGGTCGGATCTTCCAGGCTGGGGTAGTTGCCCACCAGCACGGCGTATTGCTGGCTCTGCTCGTTGTAGTCGTTCAGATAGCGCATCCGCTTGGGCTTGCCGTAGGGATCCACGCCCAGGCCGACCAGTTGCTCGGAGCTGTGATCGAAGACAATCCGGTGCAGGTAGGCTTCTAGCTTCAGCGTATTGCGGATTTCCAGGATGAGTTCGCGGGCCTGTTGCTCGGCGCCGTCGCCGGAGAAGGTGGCAGCCATGATCAGCCACGGGCCGTGCGATTCGTTGAGGGAGTAATCGGCCTCGGGGTCGGCCGATACCCGCTTGAACAAGTTCATGCGTTGCAACGGCCCCTGGGCGGCTACCGGCGGCGCGGCCCAAGTGGCCCACACGGTGGCGACGAGCAGCGACGCAATCCCAAGTCGGCGCATATCCATTCCCTCGTTCAGCGTCCCGGAAGCGAACCACAGGTGTCGCCGCTACGCCGGCTCTCCCCTGCCCTGGTTCTTGGGATTGAGCCAGAGTCGGTGCAAGCAGAGCCAGCGCGGCACAGACAAGGTCGGCCCGGCCTGCCCCAGCACGTCAGACAGGCGCGGCGGCAGTCGCCACGTGCGCTGGGGGCATGCCCGCAGCCAGCAGGCCGACGAAACGGGCCGGACCATAGCAGATGGTCGGGGGGCGTTCCAGGCCGGTTTGCCGGGATGCCAGCCGCATTTTTGCCGCGGCGATGCCGGCGCCGATGGCCAGAGCACGTCAGCAAGGCGACAAAACAAAAAGAGCGAGCCAGCCGCGATGGTTGACGTCGCGACTGCTCGCTCTGGAATGGTTCGCTTACAAAGATGCTGCGTTATGGCGGGCGAGCCGCCAACAGCGCACGTTGGCAGCGCCGGCCTGGCCAGACAGCGGGCGTTTAGTAGGCGGCCTCGGCTTCCGGATCGGTCGGCTCGTAGGTCAGCACGTAATCTTCGAACCGGATCTGGTGATTGCCGTTGGCCATGACGGCGAACAGCATCTCAAGCACCTTCTCGATCCGGCCGCGCACCAGGCGGTAGAAGTTGTGCTTGCCTTCACGCCGCGGCTCGATCAAGCCAGCGACACGCAACAGGGCCAGATGGTGGCTGACCGCGGGCTGGCTCTGCTCGAGCAACTCGCACAAGGCCCGCACGTGCAGCTCATCCTGCCGCGAAAGGTAGAACAGGATGCGCAGGCGGGTCTCGTCCGAGAGCAGCTTGAAAACCTGGACCAAGTCTTTGACGGAGCTGTCAGAAACTTCGGGCATTGAACCGTTACCGGTCATAAGGTCTGCCTTCGAAGGCACTTGCGTAATCATCGTGAAATGTTCCTTGGGTATCTCGGCACCGATCGCTTAGCGGGTTCGGCGAGCTCGGTGAGGATAGACGGCGACCCTAAGCTTGAGCGTCTTCGTCATCGAAGGCGCGCAGCGCGACCGTCGTCTACAGGCAATCTGCGGACTCTGCACACCTAGACACGAATCCGTTCACCCGCCAAGGTCGTTGTACGGGTGTCTACATGCGCTTGATCCATTCCGTAGGAGACATGCGCCCCTTGTTCCGGCATTGCAGACGTGTGTGTCCCAAATGAGGGTAACCCGCGCGTGGGGCCACCTTTTCAATTGGAATCAGTCATATTTTAGCCAGATGGCCCTTTCCATGAAAGAACCATCCCTCATGTTTTTCGACTTTGATCGACAAAACAGTAAGCTAGCAAACACGTTGAGAGCAAAGGCCCCGATCAGGTTCGCGCCGGAACCGAAAAGGCCACTTACTCTTACCCCCACCGATGGCTCTTGGGGGCCAATGCCACACGAACGGGGCGGTTGGGTGCTGCCTGGAGGAGTACTGGCTAACAAAACGCCGCGGCCGGACCGCCGCTAGAACCCTCTGCAGGTGGCAACCACATATGCAATCCTAGGCATCGGTTCCGGCAGCGGCCATCCGCCCCTTGGGGGGCATGGCCGTATTGCAGCAGGTGTATATCGGCCATTTGCCGGAGCAATCTGCATGATCGTTGTTGCCGTGCGCATCGGCACCCCAGAGCGCACGGTCCGCAGGCGATGAGAGAGGCCGGTCCCCCCATTACTGGCGTCGCGGCGACCGTGGATCGTTGGCCACAAAGCAGGCGGCCGGGTGTGGCTGACCCTCCAGCGGCGGTGGCGACTGCGTGCAGCGCGGTTCCGCCCAAGGACAGCGATCAGCGAACGAGCAGCCGGGATACTCGCGGTCAGGCGAAGGCACATCGCCCCGCAGCACTTGCCGCTGCCGCTTGCGCTCCTTCGCCGGGTCGGGAATCGGCACCGCCGACAGTAGGGCTTGCGTGTACGGATGCCGCGGCCGGGCGTACAGTTCGTCCGCCGTGGCCAGTTCCACGATGCGGCCCAGGTACATCACGCCCACCCGGTGCGAGATGTGCCGCACCACCGACAGGTCGTGGGCGATGAACACGTAGGCGAGCCCCAGGCGTTGCTGCAACTCCATCAACAGGTTGATTACCTGGGCCTGGATCGACACGTCCAGGGCCGATACCGGCTCGTCGCACAAAATCAGCTTGGGCTGCACGGCCAACGCCCGGGCGATCCCGATCCGCTGCCGCTGCCCGCCGGAGAACTCGTGGGGGTAGCGGTTCAAGAACCGCGGATTGAGCCCCACCAACTCCATCAGACGCAGCACCTCCAGCCGCCGGTCGTGCTCGGTGCCCAGGTTGAAGATCTTCATCGGTTCGCTGATGATCGCCCCCACCGTCATGCGCGGATTGAGTGAGGCGAACGGGTCCTGAAAGATCATCTGGATCTGGCGGCGGTACGGCAGCATGGCTTGGTCGTTCAGGCCGTCGATCCGCTGGCCGTTGAGGTAGACGTGCCCGGCGGTGGGGTGCACCAGATTGAGAATCGCCCTGGCAGTGGTCGACTTGCCGCAGCCCGACTCGCCAACCAGGCCCAAGGTTTCGCCCGGGAAAACCTCGAACGATACGCCATCGACGGCGCGTACGACGCCCCGGTGGCGGTTCCAGATAGGCCCGCGCGCAAACGGGAAATGCACCTTGAGGTTCTCGACCTTGAGCAGCGGCTGCGGCGGCCGCTCGCCGGCTGCCTGGGGGCGGTGGGAAACTTCGGCCGAGGGCGGGGAAGCTGCGTTCATCCGTTCTCCTTCACCGCAACGCGTGCCTGGTGCTGCACGTCGACAAAGCAGGCGTAACGACGGTGGTCGATTCGCTCGGTCAGCGCCGGTACTTCCTGGGGGCAGCGGTCAATACGGAATGGGCAGCGGGGATGGAACACGCAGCCCGGCGGAATGTTCGTCAGATCGGGCGGCTGTCCTGCGATGGGATCGAGCCGAGCGCCACGCTGCTCGTCCAGCCGGGGCAAACTGTTGAGCAGCCCCAGCGTGTACGGGTGCCGCGGCTGCGCGAACAGCGCGTCGACGTCGGCTTCTTCCACGAACCGCCCTGCATACATCACGTTCACCCGTCGGCACACGTTGGCCACCACGCCCAGGTCGTGCGTGATGAGGATAACCGCGGTGCCCTCCTCTTTCTGAAGCTGCTGGATCAGTTCCAGGATTTGCGCCTGGATGGTGACATCCAGGGCGGTGGTCGGCTCGTCGGCGATCAGCAAATCGGGCTGGCACGAGAGCGCCATGGCAATCATCACCCGCTGCCGCATCCCGCCGGAAAACTGGTAAGGATAATCGTTCACGCGGCGGCTGGCGGCGGGGATGCCTACCCGCTCGAGCATCTCCACGGCGTGATCCAGGGCCTGCTTGTACTTCCAGCCCCGGTGCAGCATGGTCACTTCGGTGAGCTGCTGGGCGATGGTCAGAAACGGGTTCAGCGAGGTCATCGGATCCTGGAAGATCATCGCGATGCGATTGCCGCGGATCTTCTGCAACTCACGCCGAGGGAGCGTCAGTAAGTTCTGGCCGCGAAAATTGGCCCGGCCCGACTCGATGCGGCCCGGCGGCTGCGGGATCAGCCCCAGGATGGCCAGGTTGGTCACGCTCTTGCCCGAGCCCGACTCACCGACGATGCCCAGCGTTTCGCCCCGGTCGAGGCTGAAGCTGATGCCGTCGACCGCGCGCACGAGGCCATGATCGGTCTGAAACGAGACTCGCAGATCTTCTACTTCCAGCAGCATGGAGTATTCCAGGTGCAGTCAGCCGGGCATCCGGCGTCATTGCCCGGCGTCATGGGATCGGCCTGCCGGCGGCCGTACTGCGGCGTGGCAAGCTGTGCTAACGGTTCTTCATCCGGGGGTCGAGGGCATCGCGCAGGCCATCGCCCAGGAAGTTCAGGGCAAACAGCGTCATGGCTAAGGCCAAGCCCGGGTAAACCACCATCCACCACACGGTGCGGACCGGGGTTATCACTTCAACGCCCTCGTTGGCGAGCAGGCCCCACGAGACGTCGGGCCGTTCCACGCCGAGGCCCAGGAACGACAGGAACGCCTCGAACAGCATCACTTGCGGAATGGTCAGCGTGAGGTACACGATCACCACGCTCAGCAGGTTGGGCACCACGTGGCGAAAGATGATTCGCCGCCGGCTGGCACCAATGACCCGGGCGGCCTCCACAAACTGCTCGTTGCGGAGTGAGACCACCTGCCCTCGCACCACGCGGGCCATCGTCAACCAGAAGATGGCCCCCACCACCAGGAAGAACACGGTCAGGCGGTCGATGCCCCACTTGGCCATCAGGGCTTTGACGTCTTCGGTATTGAGGATGCTGATGATGAAGATCACGACGAAGATGAACGGAATGGAGTACATCACGTCGACGATCCGCATCATCACGTTATCGACGCGACCACCGAGGTACCCGGCAATTGCGCCGTACGATACGCCAATTACCAGGGCCACGAGGGTGGCGACCAGGCCCACCAGTAGCGATACCCGGGCGCCCCAGAACAGCCGGGCGAACAGGTCACGGCCGAGGCGGTCACGACCGCAGATGGAGTTGAAGCACCACTCGCCAAAGATGGCACGACGGGCGGCCAACAGGCTGCGATCGAACCAGTTGAGCGGGCCAAAGCCGTCGGCGTCGATCTTGGCTTGGGTAGGCAGCGGTTCGTCCGGATTTTCGGCCGGCTCGTTCTCGGCGATCTTGTACTCTCTGATAAACAGCGGCGAGGCCGTGGGCGCCTGGAAAGCGAGCTTGGTGATCTGCTGCCGCGGTGGTTGCAGCGGCAGCAGCGGTGTCAACACGGCCAACAGCGACAGCACGATCAGGTAGCCCAGCGAGATCATTGCCACGCGGTTCTTGCGCAGCCGCCGCCAGGCGTCACGCCACAGCGAGATGCCCTGGATCTGCTCGGCCTCGGCCAGCAGGCGTTCGTAACGCTGGAGTTCTGCCGACTGCGTGGAGGGCAGCGCCGGTGGTTGTTCTGTTTCAGTCATGCGTTGCGATCACTTTTCCAAGCTCGCCGGGCCTGGGGGACCAGGCGGCGTTCAACCGTTGCCGTTGGTGCTTAGTGCAGCTTCACACGCGGGTCGAGAATGGCGTACGAAAGGTCGACCAGCAGGTTCATCACGTACAGCAGCGTCGTATACAGCAGCACCAGGCCCATCGCCAGCGGGTAATCCAGTTGGAGGGCCGCGTTCACAAAGTGCACGCCCAGGCCGGGGATGCCAAAGATCTTTTCCACCACCAGTGATCCGGTGAGCACGCCGGCAATGGCCGGTCCCAGGAACGAGACCACCGGCAGCAAGGCTCCCCGCAGCGCGTGCCGCAGGATGACGGTTCGTTCCGAAAGCCCCTTGGCAAACGCCGTGCGGATGTAGTCCTGGCTCAGCACGTCGAGCATGCCGGTGCGCGTGAGCCGGGCGATATACGCCGCGTACGGCGCCCCCAGGCAGAAGGCCGGCAGGATGATATTCGAGATGCGGCCCCACCCGCCCGGCGGAAACAGCGGCCACAAGAACACAAACAGAATGATGACGATGCCGGCGATCACAAAGTTGGGCAGCGCAATGCCAATGGTGGCGATCGTCATCATCGAAAAATCGGCCAGGGATCCGCGCCGAACGGCCGAGATGATGCCGGCAGTGAGCCCCAGCGTCAGGGCAAAAGCCAACGCCAGGATGCCCAGCGATGCCGAGACGGGAAAGCCCTGCGCGATGATCTCGTTGACGCTGAAGTCCTGGATCTTGAGGCTCGCGCCCAGATCGCCGTGCGGCACGATCCGTCGCAGGTCGTCCCAATACTGCACGCCGAGCGGCTGGTCGAGCCGGTAGCGGCGTTTGAGGTTCTGCTCAATCTCGGGCGAAACCTTCCGTTCGGCGGAGAGAGGGCTGCCCGGCACGCTCCTCATCAGCACGAACGATACGCTGTAGACCACCCAAAGTGTGAGCAGCATCCAGCCCAGGCGTTTGATGATGAACCAGCCCATCAGCGTCCGTGCTCCTCCCAGAACTTCCGCTTGGCTTCTTCGTCGACCCAAATTGCACGCAGCGGATGGACATCCTGCAGGTTGTTGTAAAAGCCGTGGACGTAAGGACGCACCATGTTCTTCGAGACGTAGAAGTACAGCGGAATGACGGGCAGCTCGTCCATCAGGATCACTTCCGCCTGGTGCAGCAAGTCCATCCGCGTGGGGATGGACACCGGGCCGGCGACCCCGACGGCGATGCTCAGCGTGTCGCGCTGGATGTCGGACAAGCCGGCGGCGGCTTCCTCGATTAGCCGGGTGTACTCGGCGTTCTTCCAGCCGGTTTGATTGTTGGGGCCATCCGTCACGAACATGTCCAGAAACGTGTTCGGGGCCAGGTAGTCGCCGATCCAGCCGGACCGCGAAATGTCGTACTGCAACTGCTGCTGGCTGATCTGGTACGAGTTCCACTCCTCGTTGCGCAGGCGGACGTCCAGGTTCAGCGTCTTGCGCAATTGCTGCTGGATCATTTCGGCGATGGCCGCGTGATCCTCCGAGGTATTGAAAAGAATTTCAAGCGTGGGCATGCCCTCGCCGCCGGGGTAGCCGGCTTCGGCCAGCAGTTGCCGAGCCCGCTCAGGATTGTAAGGGGCCGTGGTGGCGGGCGTATATCCGGGGATGCCCGGCGGCACGATGCTGTAGGCCGCGACTTCGCCGGCCCCGGTCACCGTATCCAGAATCTCCTGACGGTTGATCGCTAGCGAAATCGCCTGCCGCACCAGTTTGTTGTTCAACGCCGGCTTGGTCACGTTGATGCGGTAGAAGTACACCGTCATCATCGGGCTGGGCTGGAAATCCTGACGTTTTTCCGCGAGCAGTGTCTTGACGCTGGTCGCCGGCACGGTGCTGATCCAGTCGGCCACGCCCGACTCGTACAGGTTGAGCATCGTCACGTACGATTCCACGGCCAGGGCGTCCACCGTGTTGAGCCGCACGTTGTCGCGGTCCCAATAGTGCGGGTTTTTGACCAGGCGGATGCGGTCGCGCAGCCGCCGCTCTTTCAAGATGAAGGCACCGTTGCTGACGATGTTCTCCGGCCGCGTCCAGGCCGGCGAGCCGTACGTTTCGATGCACCGCTCGTTCACCGGGAACAGCGGGTAAAAGCCCATCAGGGTGAGGAAGTACGGCGTCGGATTCTTCAGCGTAACGACAAAGGTATGGTCATCCGGGGCCTTGATGCCTACTTCGCTGAAGTCCAGCAGCACCTGCCGGCACACGGTCACGTCGGATGGGACGCTGCCGGGCTCGCCGCCGGCCAGAAAGCGGTGCTGATTGCCGTCTTTTTCCAGGATATAGAGATACTGTCGCGGCGGAGCGTCTTCGTCCTCGGGATCGGGGGCCTCGCCCTGCAATACCCTTTCGACAAAGGTGTAACCCCGCAGCACCTTGCCCCGGATACCGATCAGGTCACGCTCCGGATACAGCTCGATCTCGACCGGATCGCCTGGCTGCAACATGCTGGGCGAATAATACCGGTCGGCATTGTGGACATAGCTGGTGAGCTGAAAGACGTACCGGTTGGGCGTCATCGGATCGAGGAACCGCCGGAAGCTATACACGAAATCGTGTGCCGTCACCGGCGTGCCGTCGGACCACTTGGCGTTTTCGCGGATGTGGAAGGTGTACGTGAGCTGATCGTCGGACAGGCCTTCGAACTCCCACTTCGTCGTCTCGTTGCCTCGCTCGTCGCGTACGGTGACCCGGCGGAAGTTATCGGCCACGCCGGGCGAGGGCTCCAGCGTCCTGGGATCCCAGTTGACCAGCCCTTCAAAGATGGCCTGGATGATCCGCCCTTCTGGCTGGCCGGTGACGATGGCCGGATCGACCGATTGAATTTCCGTGCCGTTGCAGAAGGTGAAGTCGGCCGGAGGCAGCGTGCCAAACGACAGTGACCAAGCGACCGCTCCCAGCAGGATCAGCAGGGCGAGATAGGGAAAAGCACTACGCAACATGCGGCGGTACTGACTTCCTGAGGCAATGGGAACAACTTCGCGGGGGCGCCGGTGCTGCGCTCGTCGGCGGACGGATCATGCCGAGCACTGCGCACGAACTCACAGACTCACGACGCAGCGCGAAGCACCGGCAGTCGGCGTTTCATGGTATCGAGCTTGCGCCACGAGGGCAAAGGAGCGATGAGGATCGTCGCGCAAGTTAGCCCATCAAGCCGGGGATGGGCTGCCCATGGTAGATGTGGTGCGGACGATTGACGTCGTCTTTCCAAGCCGCAGTGGCCGGAATGCCCAGCGCCTGGTAGATCGTGGCGGCCATGTTTTCCGGCTGCTGGGGATTGCTGGCCGGGCGGCCACCCTGACGATCGGATGAACCAATCACCGTGCCGCCGCGCACGCCGCCGCCGGCAAACCACACGGTTTGCACAGCTCCCCAGTGATCGCGGCCCGGCTTGGCGTAATGCTTGACCAGGTGCGAGATCCTCGGCGTCCGGCCAAACTCACTGGCCATCACGATCAAGGTTTCGGCCAACAGGCCGGTGGCTTCCAGGTCATCGAGCAGCGCCGAGACGGCGCGATCCGTCGGCGGGAACAGGTAATCCTTCAGGTGCGGGAAGGCGTTGCCGTGGGTATCCCAGGTTTCGTTATTGCCCAGGTTGACTTGTACCAGGCTGACGCCGGCTTCGATCAGTTGTCGCGCCATCAACAGCGACCAGCCAAAGACGTTTTTGCCATAGCGTTCCTGCACGGCGTCGTCGACCTGGTGCACGTCGAACGCCCGCTGCGTCTTGGGATCTGCGAGCAGCGACACGGCTTGCTGCCGGTGGCGATCGAAGTTCTCGACCTCGGCAAAGCGCTCCAGTTGTGCCCGCTGGAGTTCGACATGTTCCAGCAGGGCCAGGCGGCTACCCAGCCGACGCTGGTTGAGCCCTTGCGGCAATGCCAGGTGCGGCGCCTGGAACACGTAATCGGAAGGATTCTCGGTGCCCCGGGCGTGGTGGAAACCGTACTCGGGGTACGCTCCGTACACGGTGGAGCGAAAGGCCGAAGCCTTGATGAACCAGGGATCGCGGTAGCTACCCATCTGCCCTGCGAACTGGCCTGGGATCACCCGGCCGGTGCGGTGGATGAGCACCTCGGGAAGCACGACGGCCGGCGGCAGATTGTGCCGCGGGGCAAGGGCATCGCCGGCTATGGCGGCGATTGAAGGCCAGTCGCGAGTACCGGGCCTCGCGGGGCTGAAGCTGGGCGGCAGCGGCGTGCGGCCCGAGAGCATGACCATGTGCCCTTGCGAGTGCTCGTTGTACGGGTGCGTCAGCGAGCGGACCAACGCCCACTTCTGGCTCCGCTGGGCCAGCATCGGCAAATGCTCGCAGATGCGGATGCCCGGCGTGGCCGTGTCGATCGGCTGGAACTCGCCGCGGATGGTATCGGGGGCGTCGGGCTTGAGGTCGAAGCTGTCCAGTTGCGACAGCCCCCCGGAGAGGAAGATGTAAATGACGTTCTTGGCCGGGGCGTACCCACCGCCCGCTGCCCGCAGCGCCGCCAGGTGATTCATACCGAGCCCCAGGATGCTGATGGCTCCGGCTTGCAAAGCGGTACGGCGACTGAAGGTGGGATGCGTAAGCGAGGTGGCGGCAGACTGGCGCGGGGCTGGCATGGCGGGCTCCCGGGACGTCAGAACCGGCGGGGGATGGCTGGCGGAGTGGGGAGTGATCCCCCCACTAGCGTAGCAGCGTGCCGGAAGCATCAATATTTGTCAATGCTTTTATCTGGAGCTGCTGCCAAAAGGGCTTACGGGGCCAGGCCTACGATTGCGCGGGCGCATACGCCAAGCGCACAGGTGCCGCTCAGCGGTCCAAGAACGCCGTGCGATCGGCGCGGCTTAGTCGTCGGTGTGATGGCGTACCTGCACTTGCAGCGCGCTGAGCATCCGCGTGAGGGCCTTTTCCTTCTTGCTGATGAACAGCACGTTATCCAGCACGATCGGCCGCGGGGCTTCACGCGGCGTGAGGATCAGGCGGCCGGAGCCCAGGAGTAGGTACTCAAAGACGTCGCAGATCTCCTTCTCGATCCGCAGGTTGGGCGCGGAGAACCGTTCCAGGTTGCTCAAGAAGCCATGGTGATGCAGCAATTCGTTGGGCCGCACTTCCCAGTAGTCGAAGTTCACCGAGATCAGCACCGCGATGTAAATCAGGCCCAAGATCCCGGCAAAGAAGAAGTAAAACGTGGGGTTGGCCACGGGCCGCAGTGCTTCAAGCACGCTTTGGAGCGAGCCTAACAGTTCCGGATTGAAGGTCAGCAGCAGCGTGATCCCTAGCACAAGTGTCGCTGCGACAAAGAATAACGTCAGCGACGTGGTTCGGGGGAAGTCGAAGCCCAGCACCACCAGATTGACGCCAAGCACAATCAAGAAAATAAGCGAAACCGCTGTTTCCTTGGTGCTATTGGGGTCGGGCTGCTCCCCCATCACAAAGCTGAGGTAAATGCCTGCGAACACCGCCACAAGGAACGACGGATACAGGAATATGACCTTTGGGTAGGACACCAGGAAGACGCGTTCTTCGGGTTTCTTCTTGGCCCCCGATTCGGTCGCGGACGCGTTCTTGGCGGGAGAGGAGGTCGTGTCGTTAGCCATGGAGGGTGCCCAAGCTCGCTGGATTGGTGAACGGCGGAGAAGACTGGCATGCGCCGTGGAGGACGGGCGGGGTGCGTTGCGCCTAACCGTCCGTGGCTTGCGCCGCCAGCCAACGGTTCATGTCTTAGGTTCGTTGGCCGAGTGAGAATCTTTCGTTTTTTAACGGTTGTCCGGCCAGCTTACCAGAGAGTTGCCGTCGGCGCCCGCGGTTCACCCATCCAAACCGTTCGGCCCGGCGGGCAAACTGCCGACAAATGCGTGCATTGCTTGCGCTTGGGTGGCCGGCGGCGGGCGATTTGGCCGATAGCACGGATGGGCCGTGGCGAGCGCATCGCCGTTAAAACCTTGCCTCGCCTACCTTTCGTCCCTAGAATCGGTAAATCGAGGGGAACGTCGAACCGCCTACCGGGGACATCGGAGGCCAACACATCTGGGGGGCACCGATAGCTGTATGGAATCTGCCCTGGTTCCTGCCGGTAAAAGGGGGACAACTCCGTGGCCCTGTCAGACATCGATCGCGATCTGTTAGAGCGGTGTATCGCACGTAAGCCGCGGGCGTGGGAGGATTTCGTCGACCGTTACCTGGGGTTGGTGGTTCACGTGGTGAACCACTCGGCTCGGAGCCGTTCGCTGAGAATTTCAGCCGAAGACCGCGAGGATCTGTGCGCCCAAGTACTGTTGGAAATCATTAAGGACGATTTCGCCGTCCTGCGCCACTTCCGTCGCCAAGCCAGTCTGGCTACCTATCTGGCGGTGATTGCTCGCCGTGTGGTGATCCGCGAACTCTTGCGCCGCCGTGCCCAGCAGGAGGCCGCCAATGGCGCCGCCCAAGCGGCCCACGACTCAGCCCCCGCGGAGACGATCGAACGGATCGCCGACCGCGAAGAGGTCGAGCGGCTCATCGGCGAGTTGAACGAACAGGAGCAACAGGTGGTACGGCTTTACCACCTGGAAGCCAAAAGCTACCGCGAGATCAGCGCCACGCTGAACATTCCGGAAAACAGCGTCGGTTCGCTGCTCAGCCGGTCGCGCGAGAAGATGCGGCAAGCTGCCGAACGGGCCGCGGCGGCTGCCGATACCAAGTAAGCCCTTCGCGAATCCTGTCTTATTTTGGCCCGGCCGTTCGCGCCGCTTTTCAAACGTCGGCCCGCCCGCACGCGTTGCTCGTCTCGGTAGTGCGGATCGCTAGCTGACCTGTCGACCTTTCCTGCTTGATGCGTTTGCCCGGCTCAGCGCCGGATGTGTGCGATTGCGCGCGTGGGCCGCGGCATGGGGCGCATCAGGCATGGCGATGAACAGTATCGGGCGAGAAGGCCGGCAAGCAGATGACGATGTACTGTGCGCCGCCCGACTCTGGCGTGCTGTAGCGCACTCATTCCCCCGGCGCGGTGATCACGGCCTGCCCCGCTGCCACGTCGAGCACGCATTTCCCGAACCGCCGCTACGCCAGCACCCCCGCCGGATGGAAAGCTATCTTTCGAGTAGCGAGCCGTTCGCGCCTGGCGAACGAACAGCCCAGTTGCATGTTGAAAGGCGGATCCAGGATGCACATGGCCGGCATATTCGGGATGAGCGTTATAACCCGGCGTACGTACGTTGTGGGCTGCGCCGTGGTAGCCCTGGCATTGATGATAGCCCTGGGCGATACCGGGCCGGTCCTCGCGGCGAACGAGAAGCTGGATCTTACGGTGGTCGATGCCGAAACCGGCCAGGTGATCCCCTGCCGCATTCATCTGCGCGACAACCGCGGCAAGCCGCGACGGGTGGGACGCTTTCCGTCGCTGGGCGATCACTTTGCCTGCGGTGGGCAGGTCACGTTCCAACTGCCGGTGGGAAGCTACGGCTTTGCCATCGAACGCGGGCCCGAGTACGTGCTGCGCACCGGTCACTTCACGCTTCAGAAGTTCTCCGACGATGCCAAGACCGTGGATTTGAAACGCATCGTCGATATGAAACGCGAAGGCTGGTGGTCGGGCGATCTGCATTTGCAGCGGCCCGTGGAGGAACTTCAGGCCTTGATGGAGGCCGAAGACTTGCACATCGCCGCCGATGTCACCTGGACGAACAAAGAAAGCTTGTGGAACCGTCGCGACCTGCCGGATGCGACAATCGTAAGGTTCGACAACGATCGCTTTTGCGAACTGCTGGCCGGCCGCGACGAGCGCGCCGGGGCCACGCTGCTGTTCTTTCAATTGAAGCAGCCACCTCGTGTGGAAGCCGGCCCGGTGGGAACCCAGGCTGCCCGTGGCCCTGCCTGGATGACCATGCCTGCCGCTGGTGCCGCTCGGCCCACGGCGGCCGAGTTGGCGGCAGCCGTGCGCCGCGAAGGCGGCTGGGTGGATGTTGAAAATCCATTTTCTCCCGATCTGCCGGTACTGCTGGCCCAAGGGCTGGTCGATTCGTTCCAGCTTGTCCACGGTGACTTGCAGCGCGAGAAAACCGTGAACACCGACGCGGTCAAGTTCCTGCAAGGCAAGGAGGATCGGCCCGGGCAACTAGCCGCCGGCGAGTGGGCCCAGCGGATCTATTACTATCTGTTGGAAGCCGGCTTCCGTATCCCGCCATCGGCCGGAAGCGGCTCAGGCGTGAACGAAAACCCGGTGGGCTACAACCGGATGTACGTGCAACTCGACGGACCGCTCACCTGGGAAGCCTGGTGGGAAGGCTTTCGGGCTGGCCGGGTGCTGGTCACCAATGGACCCCTGTTGCGGCCGGTGGTCGAAGGGCAATACCCGGGCTATGTCTTCACCGCCCCCCAGGGCGAGACCGTGGAACTGCGGGCTGCGCTTAACCTGACGACGCGCGAGCCGATCCAATACCTGGAAATTGTGCAGAATGGTCGCGTGGTGCACGTGGTGCGGTTGACCGACCTGGTGCACGACAACGGCAAGTTGCCGCCGCTCACGTTCACCGAGAGCGGCTGGTTCCTCATTCGTGCCGTGACCGAGAACAACGCCACGTACCGGTTTGGTTCGACGGCGCCGTTCTATGTCGAAATCGGCGACAAGCCGCGCATCAGCCGCCGTGCGGCGCAGTTCTTCCTCGATTGGGTTGAAGCCCGCCTGAAGGCCGTCGAAAAGGCAAACGGCGACCCGGAAATCAAAGCCGAGCTGCAATCCGCCCGGCGGTTCTGGCAGGACCGCGTACGTGAAGCCACGGCCGATTGACGAAGCACTCATGCCGCTACTGGAGCCGATCGAGCACCGCATCGGTCATGGCCGAGGTGCTCAGGTCGCCACCCAGGTCGGGCGTGCGGCAGCCGTCGGCTAGGGCCTTCTCGATCGCCCGATTGATTTGAGCCGCCGCGGTCGACTCGCCCAGCCAGTCAAGCATCATGGCCGTGCTCAGGAACATGGCGACCGGGTTAGCGATGCCCTGCCCTGCGATGTCGGGCGCCGAGCCGTGTACCGGCTCGAACATCGAGGGATAGGTCCGCTCCGGATTGGTGTTGGTGCTGGGGGCCAGTCCCAGGCCGCCGCCGATGATGCCGGCCAGGTCGGTGAGCAGATCGCCGAACAGGTTCGAGGCGACAATCACGTCGAATCGCTCGGGCCAGCGCACCATGTTCATCGCGGCCGCGTCGGCGTGCATTTTATCGGCCTTTACGTCGGGATATTCCGGGGCAATCCGCTCCAGACATTCATCCCACAGCACGTAGCCGTACTTCAAGGCGTTGGACTTAGTCACCATGGTGAGCTGACGACGCCGCTTGCGCGCCATCTCAAAGCCAAAACGCAAAATCCGATCGATGCCCCGCCGAGTATGGATGGCTGTCTGCAGGGCGATCTCGCCCGGCTCACCCACTTGGAATCGGCTGCCCGAGTCGACGTATTCGCCCTCGGAGTTCTCGCGGATCACCACAAAGTCGATATGTTCGGGGCCTTTGTCGGCTAGCACACTGCGGACGCCGGGTAACAGCCGCGTGGGGCGAATGCAGGTGTATTGCTCAAACTTCTGCCGGATCGTGACCAGCGGACGCAGCGTAACGTGGTCGGGCAACTTGGCGGGCCAGCCGACGGCGCCCAGCAGGATCGCGTCCTGGTCGCGGAGGATATCGAGCATGTCGGGCGGGGCTACGTCGCCGGTGCGTTCCCACCGCTGCACGCCCCAATCCAGGTGTAGCCGCTCGGTCGCGAAGCCGTTGGCCGCCTCCACGGCATCCAGC
>CALBRZ010000065.1 GCA_937927735.1 uncultured Planctomycetales bacterium | reverse complement strand
CCACGGCGCCGCGAGCCGTGCTTTCTTGGTTGCCCCTGATTCGGCTGCGGCGGTTGACGATCCTCGGCACACTTCTTCACGGTCGGCGCGCCGCGCTTCGCAAACCGGCATCGCAATCGCAGGGCCTCCGGAGATAGCCGCAGACCTGGGCCGGATTTGCCCTGGTGTGCTATTCTGACGGGACAGTGCGGTCCCCGCGCGCCGCTGGTGGCCGGGGTCGTGCAAGACGGATGGCCCCCTGGTCTGCGTTGATGTTTGCCGCCGTTTGCTGGAGACGACATGCAGCGACCCGCCGAAGCCGACGATCAGCCCCGGGAGGCCCCGGGCGGCGCGGAGGGGACTTCGTCGCCGCACACGCCGGACAACCAGCCGCCGCGGCAGTTAGCGAACCAGCAGCCTGACCTTGAGGCAGCCAACGCCCGCGCGGCCTCGCCTCACAGCAGTACCTGTGCTCCGCACAATGACCTGGGCAGGAAAGCCTGCGAAGGCACCACGGCTCCGTCGCCAAGCCATCACGTTGCAGCGGAACCACCCGCCGCGTCATCCGAGCCTTCGTCAGCTGCTGCGGAGCCGGCCGAACCACCATCGGCGGATGCTCCCAAGCCTGCGGAGCCGGCCTCTGCCCCGCCGGCGTTAAGCCCGCCGCCCGCCACGCGGCCCGCGATTCATTACGACGGCGCGTATTACGAGCCGGCGCATGTCGGCTCGCCTCGGGAGCCGCAACCGCCGCCGTCGCACTCGTGGACGGTGCCGGGCGACTGGGGCCAGGCACCTCACCAGGATGCGCGGCCCCAGGCTGCTCGCCCTGAAGGCGTACACGCTTCCGACGGTTATCCTCAAGTTGCCCGCCCTGTGCGGCCACGTCGCCGGGGCTGGAAGCTGCCGGTCGCCTTGTTCCTGCTGACCTGTTTGAGCACGTTTTGGGCAGGCGCGGCCGGCGAGTACGTCCTGGCCATCTTTGGCGGTTTGCCGACCATTGCCCGGGTGCTGGCCGTCCACTGGCAGGATGGGCTCATCTACATGATCACGGTGCTGGCGATTCTGCTGGCGCATGAGATGGGCCACTTCCTGCTCACGCTGCGGTACGGCATTCCCGCCAGCTACCCGCTGTTCATTCCCATGCCGCTCACACCGATCGGCACCATGGGAGCGGTGATCGCCATGCAAGGCTCGCAGGCCGACCGCAAGCAGTTGTTCGATATCGGCATTGCCGGGCCATTGGCCGGGCTGGTGGTCGCCATCCCGGTGGTGGTGATCGGCATTCTCCAGGCCCCGGCCAAGCTGGCTCCCACGGTGGTCACCTATCACAACCCGCTGGGCATGGAACTGCTGATCGCATGGCTCCGGCCGGGCGTTGGGCCCTACGGCGTGCAGATGACGCCGCTCTTGATGGCCGGCTGGGTGGGGCTGCTGGTCACGGGCCTCAACATGCTGCCGGTGAGCCAACTGGATGGAGGACACGTGGCCTATGCCTTGCTCGGCCGGCGGGCTCACGTCGTCGCCAAACTGCTGGTGGCGGCGGCCGCGATCTATGTGGTGGTGACCGGCAACTACGGCTGGGTGGTGATGCTGCTGTTGGTCCTGCTGATCGGCGTTTCGCACCCCCCGACGCGCAACGACCGCGTCCCCTTGGGGCTAGGGCGGAAGATCCTGGGCTATGCTTCGCTGTTGATCCCCGTGCTGTGTTTCCCGCTGCGGGTGATCACCGTCGATGAATCGCTGCTGCGGTTCGCCTGGGGCGGGTAGAGCCGCTGCGGCGGTTGTCAGCGCGGCCACCTTGCGATAGGCTCGGTCGTCCCGTGCCGCGGCACGGTTCGCCACATTGCCCACGCCCGGCCCGCCCACGCGGCGTACAATGGAAACGTGCGGCGGCGTTTTGGGCATCTGGATTGCGGGCAGAGTGCTTCCTGCCGTGGCGGCTTGCTCCCGGCGGCGCTCGCCGTCTTTTTCCCTCCTGGTACGCGCGTCGGTACAGTCGCTGGTCCCTCCGGTTTCCGTTGCTTCCGATTGCAGCAGCCATGACCAATACCCTCTACCTGCCCGAGCTCCGCGAAATGCTGGCCGAAAACAACACGGCCGAGCTGAAGGAGTTCTGCACGGCGCTGCATCCGGCTCGTACCGCCGAGTTCATGGAGGGGCTCACCGCCGAAGAAACCTGGCAGGTGCTGCTCAACGCCGATCTGAACACGCGGGTAGAGATCTTTGAGTACGTCGCCCGCGAGAAGCAGATCGAGATCATCAGCACGGCCGACCGCAGCCAGGTGGCCGAACTGCTCACCGCGATGCCCACCGACGAGTGCGTCGACCTGCTCAACCACGTCGACCCGGCATTGGTGAGCGAGCTGCTGCGGCTGATTCCCACCGCCCAGCGGCGCGACATTCTCCGCCTGCGCGAGTTCGACGAAGACACCGCGGGCGCCTTGATGACCACCGAGTTCGCCCGCATCCACGAAACGGCCACCGCCCGCGAGGCCCTCGATGCCGTGGTCAAGCAGGCCGAAAAGCTCGAAACCATCTACTACGTGTACGTGGTGGACGACGAGGACCACCTGCGGGGGATCGTTTCTGCCCGGCAGTTGCTTTCGGCCATGGGCAAGGGCAACGTCACCGTGGGCGACTTGATGGAGCGCGACGTGGTCAGCGTCGAAGTCGACGACGACCGCGAAACCGTCGGCCACCGCTTCGCCGACTTCGACCTGTTGGCCCTGCCGGTGGTCGATCACGAACACCGCATGCTGGGCATCATCACCCACGACGACGCTCTGGATGCCATCCGCGAAGCCGCCACCGAGGACGCGCATCGCCAGGGTGGTATGAATCCGCTGGAGATGGGCTACCTGGAGGAAGCCCTGGCGCGGCTGGCCTGGAAACGCGGCATCTGGCTGATGATCTTCTTCTTTGGGGCGCTGATCACGGCCTTTGCCCTCCGCGGCCACGAAGACACCCTGGCAACCGTCGCCTGGCTGGTGTTCTTCATCCCGCTGGTGAACTCCAGCGGCGGCAACTCGGGCAACCAGTCGGCCACGCTGGTGATTACGGCCCTGCGCACCGGCGACATCACCATTACCGACTGGCTGCGCGTGGTCCGGCGCGAGCTGGTGATGGGCCTGATGCTCGGCAGCATCCTGGGGATGATCGGCTTTCTGGTCGCGCTGGCGATGACACCATCGATCCAGGGAGCGGCCGTACTGGGAATCACCTTATTGATTGTGGTGATGTGTGGAGCCGTCACCGGCTCCATGCTGCCGCTGTTGTTCCACCGGCTGGGGCTCGATCCGGCCATGATGAGCAACCCGTTCGTGGCTTGTCTGAGCGATCTGATGTCGGTGCTGATCTACATGCAAATCGCCCTGTGGCTGCTGCCCGAAGCCAGCCTGGGCGGCGGTACCCCGTAACACGCGGCGGCTTCGCTACTTGGCCACCACCTTCACGTGCTGCACGTGGTGATCGACCATCCACTGCAGCCAGGCTTCCTGCTCCTCGCTCAACTCGATCTCGGTGGGGTGCTCGCTGTCGAGCGGGCTGACGAGGTAAAAGCAGCCGTCTTCGAGCCACTCTTGGGCTTGGTGCCGGTGAATCCAGTATTCGCCTGGGCCCAGCTTGGGCACGCCTTCTTCATCGGGCGCGGCCATGAAGTACGCGATCTCATGCCGGAACCGATCCGGCATGATGAACGGTTCAAGGCCTTGCTGGTCGAGCGCGTGCACTTCAGTTGCCATGGGCCAATCACTGCGAGGGCAAAAAAAGAACAAAGATCCGCGGGCAGCAGCGGCACTCAATCTTCTACCCGCGGCGCCGAACCGTCAACGCTGCAAAGTAGGGGCCGCTGTGAGGCTGTGAACTTATTCAGCCGTAGGCCGGGGGCTTGCACCCGGCAACTTGAACGGATTCCTTGATTGCGCGTTGGGAGCGGCCGGTTGAACGCGTGCCACGGCTTTGTGAGTCGTGTTTATGGGGCGTCGCTCGCGTTGAAAGCGGTAACGTCGGTGCCCGATCTTTGGTCCGCACAGCGGCCGCTACTTACTCCCCGATGACCTTGACCAGCACGCGTTTGGGCCGACGGCCGTCGAACTCGCCGTAAAAGATCTGTTCCCAGGGGCCAAAGTCCAGCTTGCCTTCGGTGATGGCCACCACCACTTCGCGGCCCATGATCTGCCGCTTCATGTGGGCGTCGGCGTTGTCCTCGCCGGTGCGGTTATGGGCGTAGCGCTGCGGCGACGCGTCAAAGGGGGCCAGCTCCTCCAACCACCGCTTGTAATCCTGGTGCAAGCCCGGTTCGTCGTCGTTGATGAACACGCTGGCCGTGATGTGCATGGCGTTGACCAGCACCAGGCCTTCCTTCACGCCGCTCTTGCGGACGATCTCTTCCACCTGCGGCGTGATGTTCACAAAGTCCATCCGGGCGGGGACGTTGAACGTGAGATACTCGCGGTACGACTTCATCGCCGGTCCTTCTCCAACTGCGGGGCAACTACCAGCGCCATTGTAACGGAGCACGGCCGATTCGGGGCAGGATGGCCGCTACGGCAAGCCTGCGGGAGGAGCCGCCAGGTTATGAACCTGGGACCAACAGATTATGAGTCTGCTGATTGCTCGCACGGTTGGGTTCTGGTGTCCGAGGGGCGTTGGTTCCTGCTTAATGGACACGACGCGGCTGGCTCAAGACCATCGCCGGGCCCGTGCCCCGCTTGCTAACGGGCGGCCGCAGTCGCCATCATGGCAAGCACTTGGTGGTGCTTCGCTAGGGCAGGCCGCGGGTTGCTTGTCCTGTTTGTTTGCTTCTTCCATCCCGAACGCTTATGGCCAAACGCGCGTCGGCCGCCGTGGTTCGTTGTCCCTGGGCGAAAGACGAGGAAAACATCGCCTACCACGACACCGAGTGGGGCGTGCCCGTTCACGACGACCGCCTGCTGTTCGAGTTTCTCATCCTTGAAGGGGCCCAGGCGGGCTTGAGTTGGGCGACGATCCTCAAGAAGCGTGAGAACTACCGCCGGGCGTTCGATGGCTTCAATCCGGCCGCGGTTGCCCGGTACGACCGCCGCAAACAAGAGCGGCTCCTGGCCGACGAGGGCATCGTCCGCAACCGGCTGAAGATTGCGGCGGCAATCGACAACGCCAAAGCGTTCCTGGCCGTGCAGGAGGAGTTCGGTTCGTTCGACCGATTCATCTGGGGCTTTGTCGACGGCAAACCCGTGCAGAACGCCTGGCGCTCGCTGGCCGAGGTGCCCGCCCGGACCGAACAGTCCGACGCCATGAGCAAGGAGCTCAAGCGGCGGGGCTTCCGGTTCGTGGGCAGCACCATCTGTTATGCGTTCATGCAGGCGGTGGGCATGGTGAACGACCACCTGGTCGATTGCTTCCGGCACGAGCAGCTCAAGCCCCGCCGGGCCGGCAAGGCAAAAGGCTAAGTTGCCGCGTTGACGGCCGGGCGGCCCCCCGCAGTGTCGCAGGTTGTTGTCATCGCCAGCGCCACGCGCGCCATCAAAATGACGACATGCGTTTGATGCTATGGAGGCGATGTTCAGACGGCGAGATTATTTGTAAGTGTTTATTTTTAAATGAGATAAGAATTTCCTCGCGGCCGAATACGACGACTTGGCACGGTCGGTGCCTTTAAGGCCTGACGTTCCTGGCGGCAAGACGCCGGGCCCCCCGACCCAAGATAGAAATGAAGCGAGGAGAGACACATGAAGCGTTTCCTGCTGGCTGCCGTCGCCGTCGTCGGTCTGACCTTCGCCGCATCGCATGCTTACGCCGGTCCGCACGGGCACGGTCACGGGCATGGCCATGGTCACGGCCATTCGCACCACGTCGGTCACGGGCATGGCCACGGACATGGTCATGGTCATCATGGCCACGGCCACCACGTCGTGCATCGTCACCACGGGCACGGCCATTACGTGCCGAGCTACTACCCGTACTACCCGCGGCCGGGCTTCAGCATCGTGACGCCGGGCTTCGGTTTGTGGCTGAGCCGGTAGTTGCAGCAACGGGGCCGGAACAGACGCCCGCCTGAAACGGCGGACGCGAGAGGCCCCGCCCTCCCCAGAGAAACCATCCCGGGCCGATCGTTGGCTCGGGATGGTTTTTTGTTTTTGTGGGGCCGGTTCGGAAGAAGCTGGCGCCGATCCGTGGACCAGGCGGTACGCGTGGGGGCCGCAGGCACATACCGACCGGCGTGGTGACGCCCTTAATGGTCGGCGGCAAACGCCCGGCGTACACGGTTGCGCCGTTCTTGCACGTGCGCAACCGTCGGCGTGATGACGCGCGCAATTGCCGGGTGATGAGCACCCGGCCTACGGCCAAACGTCGGCGCAAAACAAACCGCAGCCCGGCGTCTGCCTCCTGCAAACGTCGGGCTGCGGGCGTGCAAGCGTGTGTTGCAAAGCGAGCGATCAGCCAGGCAGCGCGTCACCAGGTACGGTGGTCGCGGACGGTCGGCCGAGGGCTGGGCTGGCGATGATCGCGCACGATCACGCCGCCGGGGGCATCACGGTGGTCGCGGATCACCGTGACCGGTTGGGGCGTACGATGATCGCGAATCACGGGACCGGTTGTGATCGGCACCGGCTTGGGCGTGCGATGGTCGCGCACCACCGGCGCCACCTTGATCGGTGGACGCGGATGCTGGGTGACGACCACGCCGCCGGGCGCGTCGCGGTGATCGCGGATCACCGGAGCAGGCTTGGGCGTGCGATGATCACGCACGATCACGCCACCGGAGGCGTCACGATGGTCACGCACCACGGGGCGCGGCCGCGGGGTGCGATGATCACGCACGACCGGGACCGGCAGGTGGGGCACGATCGGCACGATCTTGAGCTGCTGGGTGCCGGCGGGCTTTTCGCCACTGGGTGGCGACTTGGCCTGGGCCGGAGCAATCTGGCTGCCCAGCGCCAGGGCAGCCAACAACGTCCCGGCGGCGGTGTACGACAAACGGCAAAGCATGTTCTTCCTCGTTTCTTGGGGGGCGGGGTGCGGCCGCCTGAGGCGGGGTAGGTTAAAAGGCAGCCAGGGGCGTCGCGGTTGGGGGCCAGCATCAGGCCGGCGGCCGCGGCAAGGACGCCCCCCGGGGAGGTCCCTTGCTCGAGCAGTGGCCGGGCAGAACGTCCGCCGGGCTGCTGCCCGCTGTTCATCCAGGCGGATATGCCGGGGCGGTGTTACCGGCCAAAAGAGGCGGCGGAAGCTGCAATGGCACAAGTGGCGAAACGGTTTGCGCGGCTTTTTCGGGCAAAAAAGACCTGCATTGGCGCCCCGAGCGGCTTCCGTTGTGCCTGCCCCCCCTCCGGCTTTGGCGGGCGAAACGCTAGAATGGCTCTGGTGGAGTGCTGCCGGGCCTCCCCCTCAACCGCCAACGTGGAACCCCCAGGGACGTCATGACCAAGCATATTTTTGTAACGGGAGGCGTTGTCAGCTCGTTAGGCAAGGGACTCACCAGCGCCTCGATCGGCATGCTGCTGGAGCGTCGCGGCCTCAAAGTGCGGATGCAGAAGCTCGATCCGTACATCAACGTCGATCCCGGCACCATGAGCCCCTACCAGCACGGCGAGGTCTACGTGCTGGACGACGGCAGCGAAACCGACCTCGACCTGGGCCACTACGAGCGGTTCACCAGCGGCCCCCTCACCCGGCACAGCAACTACACCACCGGCCAGATCTACCTGTCGGTGATTAACAAGGAGCGCCGTGGGGAGTTCCTGGGCAAAACGGTTCAGGTGATCCCGCACATCACCAACGAAATCAAGAGCGTCATCCACGAGCTGGCCAAGGACGACGTCGACGTGGTGATCACCGAGATCGGCGGCACTGTCGGCGACATCGAAAGCCAGCCGTTCCTCGAAGCCATCCGTCAGTTCTCGCTCGACGTAGGCAAGGAGAACTGCCTGTACATCCACCTGACGCTGGTGCCCTACCTGAAGGCGGCCGGCGAGCTCAAGACCAAGCCCACCCAGCACTCGGTGGGCGATCTGCGGCAGATCGGTATTCAGCCCGATATCTTGATCTGCCGTACCGAGCGTTCGCTCAGCCACGAGGACCGGCAGAAGATTGCGCTGTTCTGCAACGTGCCGATCGACGCCGTGATCGAGGAGAAGGACAAGGACTTCTCCATCTACGAGGTGCCGCTGAGCCTGGTCGATCACAAGCTCGATGAGCTGATTGTCCGCAAGCTGGGGCTGACGACGCCCGCCCCCAACGTCGACGACTGGCGCGAGCTGCTGCACAAGCTCCGCAATCCGGAGCACGAAATCAGCATCGCCGTAGTGGGCAAGTACGCCGAGCACCGCGACGCGTACAAGTCGATCTACGAGGCGCTCGACCACGCCGGGATCGCCAACCTGGCCCAGGTGCGCACCCAGCGCATCCAGAGCGAGCTCATCGAGCAGGAAGGGCCGGAGCGGCTGCTCTCTGGCTTCGATGGCCTGCTGGTGCCCGGCGGATTCGGCGAACGGGGTATCGAAGGCAAGGTGGAGGCGATTCGCTTTGCCCGGGAGCGGAACATTCCGTTCTTCGGCATCTGCCTGGGCATGCAGTGCGCGGTGATCGAGTTTGCCCGCAACGTGGCGGGCCTGGCCGGCGCCCACTCCACCGAGTTCGACAAGGACACGCCGCACCCGGTGATCTGCCTGCTCGACGAGCAGAAGAACATCACCGACAAGGGCGGCACCATGCGGTTGGGCAGCCAGGCTTGCGACCTCGTGCCGGGCAGCAAGGCGTACGAGTGCTACCAGCAGGAACGTATTTACGAGCGGCACCGTCACCGCTACGAGTTCAACAATCATTACCGGCAGCAGTTCGAAGCGCACGGCCTCAAGATCACCGGCAGCAACCCACAGGGGCCGCTAGTTGAGATCGTCGAACTGGCCGACCATCCCTGGTTCGTGGCCGTGCAGTTCCATCCGGAGTTCAAGTCCAAGCCGACGGCCGCTCACCCGCTGTTTACCGGCTTCATCGCCGCGGCCATCGAGAAGCACGCGGCACGCACCGCCCGCGAGGTCGAAGCCGAGGCTTAATTCGTTCGGCGTCGGGCAGGCGGGCAAACCTCGCGCAACAAACAAAGTGCCGGGCCGCAGTAACCTGCGGCCCGGCACCATTCCCTTCTGGAATCGCTCCTGTTGGCTTAGCCGGCGGGAGCGATTTTTGTTGCATGTGTGGCCACTCGACGGCCTCACGCGATGCGGATTGTTGCCGCAGGGCGGCCGGCCGCGAAGGCTGTTATTGCTCGTTCGGGCTGGTGGCCTTCTCGCGTACCGGCGTCTTCACTTCCTGGCGCGGGCCTTCCTGATCGGCCAGGCTTCTGGCCAAACGCTGGGCTTCGCCCATGTGATGCTTGGTGACCTCGATGCCCTGGGCGACCTGTTGCTGGAACTCACGCGGGCCTTCGTTCTTCATGGCTTCGAGCACGGCCAGCATGTGGGTGTGGGCCACGATCTGCTGACCCAGGTAAGCCATGTCGAAATCGGGGCCCGTGTACCTCTCAAGCAACTGCCGCGTCAGGGCCAGTTCGATCTGGGCGGCGCGGTTGGCAATTTGGAGCATCTGGCCGTGATGTTCGCGGGCCTGTTGGGCCTGCTCCTGCTGAGCCGGCAGGGCGCCGGGCCGCGGGGCAGCGCCTTGCTGCGGGGCCGGTAGCGTGCGCGGCTGGTCGGGGGCCGCCGGCTGAGCGCCAGGCTGCAGGCGTCGTTCAGCTTCGCCCCGCAGCTCATCCAGGGTGGGCATGAACTGCCGCAACTTGGCTAGGAAGGCCGTGTGGTCCTCGACCATCTGATTGGCAAACTTCTTCACCTCGGGATTGGTGGAGCGTTCGGCGGCCAGTTTGCCCAACTCCACTTCGGCGTGGTTACCCAGGGCCAGCCAGGCGGCAAGCGATTGCACATTGCTGTCTTGCTGCTGGCCTTGCTGCGTTTGCGCGGCGGTGTCGCGCGTGTTCTGGGCCACGAATAACGTCAGGGAGGTGATGATGCCTGCCCAAGTGGTGATCGTGCCGGTATGCATGGGAGTATCCGTTCATTGAGCGAGGGACGACGGTAGGGAGACGCCCCGGTGGCGTCGCTCCGCAGATGGGCCACGGTTGCAAAGCCGGTGCCACGGAGCGGGCGGCCAGACCTGCGCGGACGATTCACCTGCCCGGCTAGACACAAAGCACGCGCCAGACGACAAGATAGGCGACGTTCAACGGCGAGATACCGCGTAAAACGTCAGCGAGATGGCCGCGCATGCCTGCGGGGCAACAGCGCACGCACGTCAGAGTGTCGCCATGCGTCCGACACCCTTGCCTCGGGCGGCGCGTGCGCGCAAGCGGTAACAATTGCCCGGCGGTAGCGGCCATGGCTGACCGCCGGGCGGGTGAAATCGCATGCGTCTACAAAACGCGAACGCCGGCGAAGGCCCGGGCGGTTACCAGGTTTCGCCGTCCTGGGCCAGTTCGCGGAGGTACTGAAGCGCTTCGTCCAGCTCGGGGGCTTCCACGCCCGGCTCCCGACCTGCCCGATCGCATTGGGCCAGCAGCATCAGCGTTTCGAAGTCTTCCTCGGCTTCGAGCCGCTTGCGTTTGCGCTGGCCGAGCGTGCCATCGCGGTACGCGTGCGCGTCCATATGGTGCTCGATCAGCCAGGCGGTGCGGTCGGTGATGTAGCCGTCGAGGGCCTCAAGCCCGGCGCGCACGTGATCGGCCGGATCGATCGCCTTGCCCACGTCGTGCAGCAGAGCCGCCAGCAGAAACTCCTCGTCGTAGGGCAGTTCGCGGCTGGCCAGATCGAACACCTGGAGGCTGTGGTACAGCGCGTCGCCCTCGGGATGGTACCGCGGCGACTGCTTCACGTTCTCCAGCGGTAGCAGCAACATCTCGTAGATCTGGAAGCGGTCGATCTTGTTGTTGGCTTCGTCGAGCTTTTGTTCCAGGTCCAGGCCGGGATACTCCTGCTTGAGGAACTGCTCGAACTCGGCGATGGTCGCCCGCTCGATCGGCTTGCCGGTGATCGAGCTCTTGAAGACGTAGTGGGCCTGGTCGGCGGCGTAGACGGTCAGCTCGACCGGGAAGCGGTCCTGCACGTGGATGTGCGTGTAGATGCGTTCCTCGCCCTGCTTGCGGACCCGTTTGCGTTCGACCTCGAAGCGGATGCCTTCCTGCTCAAGCACGTGGCACACGGCTTCGATGCTGTCGCTGAACACGTGCAGATCAATGTCCGAGCCTTGCCGGACATGCCCGGTCAGCGTGCTGCCGATGATCTTGGGGCGAAAGCGTGCCAGCAGCCGCATGTACCGCAGACCTTCCAGCCGCATTTCCTGGAGGTTGTTGGCGCGGGCTTCGCCTTCGTGGATGCGGGCAAAGACCTGGATCTCGTCGCGGATCTCGGCGTTGGAGGGCAGATCCTCCGGTTTGACCCACCCGCGGCATATGCGGCGGGCGGCTTTCATCTTGGCCCGGTAGTACTCCGACTCCTGGCGGATGTACATCAGCCGGGCGGCTTCCCAAGCGATTTGCTTGCGGAGCTTTGGAGCAGACATGCTGTGCCGCGGTTTGCGGGACCTGGCCCAAACCGGCCAACCCGCTGGCCCATGATGCGCGGCGCTCGGGCCTGGGTGGGAGATACCGTGCAAATGATCGAGGAGGCGGCGGGCGAAAGCTGCGAACACGTTGCCGCAGCGGGCCGCCGCCAGGTTCAACCTTACCTTCGGAGTATAGGTCGCGAGGTGGTGGGGGGCCAGAGATAAAACGCCCTCGGCTTCGCCCGCGACGGCTGCCAGATGACGGGGGGCTGATGGCCGCAAACGCGACAACTAAGCGCTGACGCACAAGAAACGGGCGCGCAAAAAAACAGGCGTGGGTGTGCCAACGTTGTGTTCCCGTTAGCACCTCCCACGCCTGCCGTCTCATCCTGGTTGTGGAGTGACCACCCGCTTACGTTATGCGGCGGTCGATTCCAGGCTTTCCTTCTCGGCGGCCTCGCGGAGCTTGTCCAACGCCCGCTTCTCGATCTGGCGAATCCGTTCCTTGCTGACGCCCAGGTCGATGCCGACCTCCTTGAGCGTCTGGGCACTCTGCCGACCGGCCAGGCCGAACCGCTTGGCCACCACGTCGCGCTCACGCTCGGTGAGCACGTCCAGGATGCGGGCGACCTCCGCTTCGCGGCGGCGTTGATCGCTTTCCTGCACGTAGGCGTCGCTGCGGTACTCAGGCGTCTTGTCCAGCAGCTCGTCGTAGCTGTTGCGGAACCGATCCATCGTCCGCACGCGGTTCTTGTACGAGCGGATGAAGTTCTTCTTGATGGCCCAGGTGGCATACGTGCTGAACTTGTTGCCCAGGGCGAAGTCGAACTTCTCCACCGCCCGCATCAGCGAGACGTTACCCTCGCTGATCAGGTCGAACAGGCCATCCTGTTCGCTGACGTACTTCTTGGCGATCGACACCACCAGCCGCAGGTTGGCACGGATGATCTGGTTCTTGGTGTCCACTGCCTGCTCGTATAGCCGCTCGATCTCGTCCATTTTGCGGCTGGACGGCTGCTTGGGATCCAGCTCGTCGCGCAGCTTGCTGGCCTTGTACTTTAGGTAGTTGTACTTGCGGAACAGGTGTGCTTCCTGCTCGCGGGTCAGCAGCGGCACGTCGTACAGGCTGGCCAGGTACGTCGGCAGACCGGCCGGCTTGCGGGCCTTGCGGGGCTCGCGTTCCGGCTCGGGTGCGTCGGCCAGGATCTCGGCTTCGTTCGCGGTGTCGAACGCGTCGTTGGGCATGTACTCCAGCGGTAGTTGCGCGATGCGCTCGTACCGTTTCTGGAGCACGATGCGGCGAATCTGGCTCACCGAACTGCCGTAGCGCGCGCTCAGCTCCTCAAACGTGGCGCCGGCCTGGTGTTCCTTGAGAATATGTTGTTTCCGCTCCGCGGAAAGATTGTGCGAATCCATGAAAACTGCCTCCTCTGGGTGTGTCTCGTTGTAGTCGCGGATCGTGTAGCGGACCGTTTCCACGGAGCGCCCCACCAATTCAGCAACGCGGCGAATCACGCGTCCCGGTTCACTGCCTTCTTCCGCAAAGCGGCGCGCCAGCTCGATGATCTCGCGGCGCTGCATGTCGGTCAGGCGGCTGAACCGGGTGCCCCGGCTCACCAGCCGCCGGTTCCGATGCAGGAACCGATCGAGCGAGCTCTGCAAAATGCCCAGCCGCTTGCGGCCGTCGATCACCAGCCAGCGGGCCACCAGGCCGCGCTTGCGCCAGCGAGTGACGGTCTTGGTTGAAATGCCCAGTTGCTCGCTGACTTGCTCCAGCGTGTAGACCGGCTCACCGACCGACTCGGCGGGAATCGCCACCGAAGCGGTCAGTTCCTCAATCAGGCGTACCAGTTCCTGCCGGGCGCTGGCCGCGGTGATCTCCTGCCGGGCCGCGGGACCACGGAGGGCTGCACCGCTGCCTTCGCCAAACAAAGCGTCGCAGAAGTACGCGGCCGGATACTTCTTGCCGGTCTCGATCTGAGCCAGCAGGTTCTCCACGTGCCGGGTCACGTCGAGCCGGCGCTCAGGAGCGGTCCGGTCAACGAGCTGATTCTGGAGCGTTTCAAACAGCGGATACTGATACGTTTTCATCGAGGCGCTTTCGTCTTTTGTTTCACCATTGCGTGCATTCTTTCTACGCAGTTGGTGAAAATTTGTTCAACGCTCTCCTAAGCGCCGGGTTGGAATATTTCGCAGGTCTTTCGCTTTAACTGGGACGGGAAACGGGACCAAACAGAGACAGTCTTCTGGAAAATGAACGGACAATGTTGGGCGTCCTTGCCCGGCCCCGGACCGGAGCTGCCATTCCCTTTGCCTTCTGGCAGCCAGCAGCTACCGGGGCAGGCGGTGGGAGCGAAAACCTCGCTCCCTACCGCTTGGCCGCCTGCAACTGCCGGGACGAATCGCCAACTGTGGTTAGCGAGCGGCCGCGGAGTGCAGCCGGATTTTGTTCGCAAACTCCTGGTTGGATTCGTACTTGGCCAACTGGGCGGTCAGTTGCTGCATCGCGTCGGCCGGGTGCATGGTGCTCAGCGTGCGACGCAGTGCGGTGACCGTTTCCAGTTCAACCGGGTTGAACAGCTTCTCTTCGCGGCGGGTACCCGACGCGTTGATGTCGATGGCCGGCCAGATACGGCGGTCGGCCAACTGGCGATCGAGGACGATCTCCAGGTTGCCGGTGCCCTTGAACTCCTCGAAGATGGCGTCGTCCATGCGGCTGCCGGTTTCCACCAGCACGGTGGCCAGCACCGTCAGCGAACCGCCTTCCTCGAAAGCCCGGGCGGTGGCGAACAACTTCTTGGGGATGTCCAGGGCCTTCACGTCCAGACCGCCGGTCATGGTGCGGCCGGTGTTGCCGACCCACTTGTTGAACGCCCGCGCCATGCGGGTGAGCGAGTCGATCAGCAGGAACACGTCCTTGCCCCGCTCGACCAACCGCTGGCAGCGTTCGATCACCAACCGGCTCAGCCGGACGTGGTTCTCGACCTCGTGGTCCAGGCTGCTGGCGAACACCTGGCCGGGGATCTTGCGACGCATGTCGGTCACTTCCTCGGGGCGCTCGTCGATGAGCAGCACGATCAGTTCGACCTCCGGATAGTTGGTGCCGATGGCCTGGCCGATCTGCTGCAGCAGCACGGTCTTGCCGCTGCGCGGCGGAGCCACGATCAGACCACGCTGGCCGCGGCCGATAGGCGTGAGCAGGTCGATCACCCGCGTGGACAGCGGCTCGCGACCGGTTTCCAGCCGCAGAATCTGCTCGGGGTTGATCGGCGTGAGCTGGTCGAACCGGCGGCCCGAGGCCCGCTGGGCCGGGTCGTCGCCATCGACGCTGATCACCTTTTCAACCCGCGGGCCTTGCTTGCCCAGGTCGCGGGCTTCACCCACGACGGCGTCGCCCACCCGCAGCCCAAGCTGCGAGATGAGCTGGGCCGGCACGTAGGGATCGCTCGGCGTCGGCCGGCAGTCGTTGGCCACGGCCCGCAAGAACCCGTAACCGTCGGGATGGAATTCCAGGATGCCTTCCACGGGCACCAGCGGACGGTCCGGAGCGGCCTGGCCGTTTTGCTGCTGCTGCGGACGCTTGGTTTGGGAACGCTCGCCTTGGGCGCGCTGCGGGGCCCCCGACTTCTGACCGCGGCGAGTGCGTTCTTGCCCCACCGGAGTCTTGCGAGTCCGTTTGCGCGTGCGGCGGGCGGGAGATTTCAGTTCCGTATTCATCTTGATTCGTGACTAAAGAGTGTGTTGGGTTCCAGAGAACCTGTGGTGTGATTGAAGAATCCTGGTTGTCAGAAGTTCCCAAGTTGGAAGATACGTGCTTCGCACGGCGCGGCCGCTATTCAGGGGGCGCATCGGCCACATGGCAGAAACGCCAACTGGGTGGCCGTTCCCCTTGGTCCGCAACCGTGGGGCACGAGGGATGTTGCCGGGATACGGCGTTCCTCTGCCGGATACATGCCAGGGCGGGCGTGGTGGTATGGCGTGCCAAAACGGCGGGCGGCACGTCACCCCGCCAAAGCAACCCTGCGCGTACGGTGAAGCATCGGGCTTCCACGCAATCGCTGCCGGGAGATGCGCGGCACGCTGCGGCGCATGTCCTGGAAGGGACGGTGCACAGGCGGCTCGCACCATGCGAGTCCTGTGATCGAACGCGAGATGCCGCGCGAGGCTCCTGCGGGAATTGCCCCTGGTTAGGGAGCCAGCCACGGCGGCCGCGATACTCGTGCCGCGGCCTCAAGACAAAGATCGCCGGCTTTACGCCGACGGCGAATCGAGCCGCCCATTGCGACTCGGCAGCCAGCTTCGGCGCCGCATGACGCGGCTGAGAGCCAACCTGGCTGGGGTTCGCTCTACAGCATAGTACGCCTGGGCTGGAATAAAAGTTCGTTAGCGTGGCTAATTTTTTCAAGCCCCCCCGACTTGGACACGGCTCTCTTGGGGCTGATTCCGCAAGTATTTGTAGGGCAATCATTTGTGTCGTCATTTTGCCAGGAAGATTCATCGCATTTCTCAAAAATTTTTTGCCGACTTACTGGTCACCTCGGTTTTTCGGGTGCCTGCCACCCTCTGTGGTGGGGTGCTTGGGCCAGTTGGGGGAGCCCTTGCAATCCCCCCGGCGCGCAGCGGCAGCGGTTCCCTGCGGACCTGCTTGGGAAGGCCGGCTGGGAAGCGTGCGACCCCGCTGGACGCAGCCTGAAGACCTGAGGGTGATGGCGCAGATTCCGCCGCCCCGAGTTGTCGTGATGCAACGGCCTCGCCGTGCGGCCAATGCTGGCAGTTGCCCTTAGGGGGCGTTCATGCCGACTGCCGGCCCCGCAGCTAACCTGGGGGGGCAGGCCGAGCGTGGCTGGCGTTTCTCATGCCGCGCTCACGCGGCCCGGTTTGCCGCAGGGCCATCGTGCGACTGCTGCCGGTCCGGCTTGCGATTCAGCAGCTAGCCGGTAGCCTAGCCGTCACGGTGTCCGGACAGTTCTGGCTCCAGATGGATGATGATCCGGTAGTTCCGAGAGCCGACCGCTCCGGCCAGCGTGACTTGGCGGCTGGGCGGCCCGAAGACTTCGACCGCGCCAAGCGTGCTTTCTTGGTTCAACCGGTTCACCAGTTGGCTCAGCACCAGGCTGGGCACCGACGTGCTGCGCTCGAAACGAATTTCCATACAAACCGTTTCGTTCTCGGTCTCCGACTGCTGGGATACCTGCGTCGTCAGCTCGGTGTCGTGTGCCCGGGCCTCTTCTACCGCTTGGGTCAAAAGTTGGACCAGTGCTTCCGGCTTCACAGACATCAATAGGCCTCCGCTGCAGTAGCAGAGGCAGATCGCATGCCGCCGCGATGCCAGTTGGCAGTTTTTCTATGAAGCCACATTGATGGATGTGTGCGGCTGCCTAACTGGCGAAGCGGATTTCGTACAGCGTAAGAAGTTACGCCCAAAGACGTTGGCTCTACACAGCCACGGGGCGAAAAGCGTTCAGCCCTCAGACACGTGGCGATGATTTGCCAACAGGCGACGTCGCCAGAGAACAGCGCCAAGCGGCCAAACGATGACGCCAAGCAGGCTGGTGGACGGCCAGCAATCGGCACAAACGCGCTAAGAGCCCTATAGAAAAAAAGCGAGCAGGCGGCGTGTCCCACGCTTCATTCTACGCCGCCGCTCGCTGAGGGTATCTGCGGCCGCAGGTTCGACGGCGCCATCGAACCACACGGCCGCGTGGGCTGCCCAGCCGACGGGGGCAGGGCTGTCGGCGGGCAACCCGGGGCTTTCGTGAGCCTGCGTTGGGCTAGTGGTTGTATCGGCATTACCGCGCTGGCTCATGGTGGGGATAAATCCCAGCAGAACGATTTTTGTCTGTCCAGTTGGTGTTGGTCGGTGGCCATGGCGCGAGGTCGCAAAGTCGCCAGGACATCCCCTACGAACCAGGCACGACAATTTGGCGGGTAACGACGGGCCGCGCCGTCGCTTAGCCCAGCCGCAGCAGTTCTTGGCAGCTTAACCAAGGCGGCTAGCTAGCTGACGGCCGCTGGTTTACTTCAGGTCTTTGAGCCACTCGGGAATGCGCTGCGGCACGCCCTTCTCGTCCACGCAGCAGAGCGTGATCTTGGCTTCGGTCAGAAGCTCGGTGCCGCGATAGAGGTGGTACTCGTGCTCGATCCGCGCGGCGGTGATGTTCGTGACTGTGGTCCGCAGCCGCAGCAGATCGTCATAAACCGCCGGCCGGATGTAACGCACCTCGGCTTTCACCACCACAAAGAACAGCCCATCGGCTTCCATCTGCTTGTAGGTGTAGCCGCGGGCACGCAGCAGCTCGGTACGGCCGATCTCGAAGTACACAAAGTACTGCGAATGGTGGACGAATCCGCCGGGATCGGTTTCCGGGTATCGCACGCGGATTTCGGTATCGTGGTACACCATGACTGCGGATCAGCAAAAAGCAGGTGGGGCGGCTGCCAGCCTGATCACAGGGCAACTGGCCGCCGACAAGCAGAACATCGAGGCTCGCCAGGCTGGCTGGCGTGCCGGCGTGGAAGCATAGCGCAAGGCGGGCGATTGGAGCAACGGCACTACGGTATCGCCGGCCCTGCTCATTGGGCAGGGGGCTGCCGCAGCAGCGTGAATGGGTGTTTCGAGTGTTTCGAGCGTTGCGACTGTTTCGAGTGGTGCCTATGCTTCTAGTAGGCGAGATAGTGCGGAGGAGCCTTTCATGGCAACGTCAATTCCCGACAGCTTTGAAACAGTAACTCCCAGCGAAGCCGATACCCGCCTGGCCCAGGAGTCGAGCCGGAAGCTAGCCGCGCGCAAACTCGGCAAGCGGCCGAGCGTGCGGCTGCGCGTGGAGGACGGCGACCAGGGGGAGGCAATTACGGTGCCTGCTTCGGCCATGCGCTTGTTCGTGCGTTTGCTTCAGGAAATGTCGGCAGGTAACGCGGTCACGCTCGTGCCCACGCACGCGGAACTGACCACCCAGCAAGCAGCCGATCTGCTCAACGTGTCCCGGCCTTATGTTGTGAAGCTGCTCGACGACGGCAAGATTCCCTCGCGTACGGTGGGCAAGTACCGCCGCGTGCGTTTGGATGACCTGCTGGCTTACAAGCGGCGGGACGACGAGACGCGAGCCAAAATTCTCGATCTGTTGACGGCTGAAGCCCAGGGTCTCGGCATGGGTTATTGATGCGCCATCCCGTCACGGCGGTCTACGACGCCAACATCTTGTACCCGGCGCCGGTGCGCGACCTGTTCATTCGGTTGGCGCAAGCAGGATTGGTACGGGCACGGCGGACCGACGCAATCCATGACGAATGGATTCGCAATCTTCTGAAGCAGAACCCCAACCTATCCGCCGAGCGGCTGCAACGAACCCGGTCGCTCATCAATGAGGCTGTTCGCGACTGCCTGGTGACGGGATACGAAGCGCTGATCGAATCGTTAGTACTGCCCGACGCCGACGACCGTCATGTGCTTGCAGCGGCCATCCACGGCGGCGCAGAAGTCATGATCACCTTCAACTTGAAGGACTTTCCGGCAGACACGCTGGCCGGCCATAACATTCAGGCCGTGCATCCAGATGCCTTCATAGAATCGCTCATTGAGGACGACCCGCTAGCAGTATGCGCAGCGGTCAAACGGCAGCGCGAGGCTCTCAAGAATCCGCCGCTGAGCGCGGAAGACCTCCTGGGAATCCTTGAGCGACACGGCTTAGCTCAGGCGGTTGCTCAGTTGCGGCAGCGAATCGACCTGCTCTAAACGCCGCAAGCCTGGCGAGGCTTCAATCCCCGCCAGGCTTGCCTGTCGTGTTAGCGGTTCGCGGTTAGCGTTCGCTACGGCGAGTTACTGGCCGCACGATTCGCTCGCCCGCTGCTGGCTGCCGGCGTGCAGATGCTTGGGGCTGTGGACGCCGCCGTGTACCTTCCGCAGCGGCAGGCCGAAGAAGTCGCCAATCGCGCCCACCACCGTGGCCTGCTCGTCCAGCGTCAGTTCGGGGAAGCAGGGCAGCGCCAGGCTTTCGCGGGCAGCGCGGTAGGTTTCCGGCAGCGACTCGGGGGCGTACCCCAGCGGGCGGAAGCATTCCTGCTCGTGCAGCGGCACCGGGTAGTAGATCTCGGTGCCGATCTTGCGCTCGGTCAGGTACGCCCGCAGTTCGTCGCGGCGGCCGTCCGGCACGCGGATCACAAACTGGTTCCACACGTGGCGGCCGTTGGGCGACTCGACCGGCAGGCCGATGATGCCATCGAGCCCACGTTCGGCGAACAACTGGCGGTACCGCACGGCGTTGTTGCGGCGCTTCTCGGTCCAGGTTTCCAGGTGCCGCAGCTTGATCCGCAGCACGGCGGCCTGGATCGAGTCCAACCGGCTGTTGATGCCGACCTCGCGGTGGTAATACCGGGGCCGCATGCCGTGGCCGCGCAGCAGTTCCAGGCGGTCGGCCAGGGCATCATCGCTGGTGGTCATCATGCCACCATCGCCGAAGCCGCCGAGGTTCTTGGTCGGGTAGAAGCTGAAGCAGGCCACCGCACCCAGCGAGCCGGCCCGGCGTCCGCGGTACTGGGAGCCGATCGCCTGGCAGGCGTCGGTGATGATCTGCAGGTTGTGCCTGGCGGCGATGGCTTCGAGCGGGTCCATGTCGGCGCACTGGCCGAACAAGTGGACGGGAATGATCGCCTTGGTGGCCGGCGTGATGGCGGCCTCGACCGCCGCGGGGTTGATGTTGAACGTGCCCGGATCGATATCCACAAACACCGGCTTGGCGCCCAGCCGCCACACGGCGCTGGCCGTGGCAAAGAACGTGTAACTGGGGCAGATCACTTCGTCGCCGGGGCCGATGTCCAGTGCCATCAATGCTAGCAGCAAGGCGTCGCTGCCCGAGGCACAGCCGATTCCGTGCTTGGCGCCGCAGTAGTCGGCCATCTCGCGCTCAAGCTGTTGGCAGTCGGGGCCCAGAATGAACCGGCCCGACTCGCACACTTGCGCGATGGCCGCCAGGATCTCCTCCTTGAGCGGTCCGTTTTCCCGGGAGACATCAATCAGAGGGACAGGGCTGGCACCATCCTGGTGAGGAGCATCCATAGCGCTGCGTTCGCCCGAAGTAGGTGTCTTTGTGAAAGGGGAGCTATTGCCGCCTGCCTCGCGGCACACTCCGGCCGCAAAGCGGCCCAGACGTTATTCCCCGCTGCCCACAGCGTCAAGATCAGGCCGCCCCCATCGGCCGCTTGTGCTGCGACAGTTCGTGGCGGGCGCCGGTATCGCCTGCTACCATCGGGGGGCGGTTAGGCGTTCGCATTCTCCTCTCTGCTAGCAGGCGATTGATTGACTGTTGCGTCACCAAGGACTCCAGGCGACCAGGGGGAGCCTGTCTTCATAAGCCTTTGGGGGCGCATCAGCGGACATTCTGAACGCAACCATCAAAAGCGTCAGGAGAGCATCATGCGTCGATTGGTCGTCAGGGCGATGGTTTCTGTTGGGGTGATTCTGGCCACCCTCGCTGCCCAAGTGGCCACGGCCGCCGAGCCGCTTGATATCGGCTCGCGGCTGGAACTGTTTGTCGATGCGTTCCTGGTCGACCGCCTCGGCGGCGAGGCCGACTTCTACGTGCACGAGCCGCGGCCCGAAGGCGTGGTGCTGACCACCGATCAGCCCTGGGAAGGCAACACCTGCGCGTACTACACCATCTTCAAGGATGGCGACCTGTACCGCATGTATTACCGGGGTTCGCACTTCGACGAGAAAACCCGCAAGTCGGCCCACCCCGAAGTCACCTGCTACGCCGAAAGCAAGGACGGTATCCACTGGATGCGGCCCAAGTTGGGCATCCACGCGTGGAACGGCTCCAAGGACAATAACATCATCCTCACGGGGCCGGGTGCGCACTGCTTTGTGGCCTTCCGCGATGACCGGCCCGATTGCCCCGCCGAAGCCCGATACAAAGGCATCTCACGTGGCCGCAACGAAAACGGTCGCGGCCTGTTTGTTTACCAATCGTCCGACGGCATCCACTGGAAGCTGATCGTCGACCGGCCGGTGATCACCGAGGGCGCGTTCGATTCGCAGAACCTGGCCTTCTGGGACCCGGTCACCGGCAAGTACGTGGATTATCACCGGGTATTCGTCAACCGCGTGCGGGCAATCATGACGTGCATTTCTGACGATTACATCAACTGGTCCAAGGGCCAACTGCTCAAGTATCCCGGCAAGCCCGACGTGCACCTGTATACCAACGCCATCCAGCCGTACTATCGGGCACCGCACATCCGCATCGGCTTCCCCACGCGGTTCATTCCCGACACCCAGGCGGTGGAACCGATCTTCATGGCCAGCCGCGACGGCGTGACGTTCAACCGGTTCGACAAGCCGATCATTCCCCGCACGGCTCCCCAGGACCGCGACGGCAACCGCAGCAACTACATGGCCCACGGCCTGGTGCCGCTGCCTGGCAACGACCGCGAACTGGCCGTGTACGGCACCGAAGCCTATTACGAAGGTCCCGACAGCCGGCTGCGGCGGTTCATGTATCGCATCGACGGCTTTGTGTCGAGTCGTGCTGGGGCTGCCGGCGGCGAACTGCTGACCAAACCGCTGGTCTTCTCCGGCGACCGTCTGGTGATCAACGCGGCAACGCAGGAAGGCGGCAAGCTGCTGGTCGAGCTCCAGGATGCCGACGGCAAGCCGCTGCCCGGCTTTGCGGCTCAAGACTGCCAGGCCTTCCAGGGCGACCAGATTGCTCATACGGTATCGTGGAAAGGCAGCGGCGACCTGACTACCTTGGCCGGCAAACCGATCCGCGTGCGGTTCGTGCTGAACAACGCCGACCTGTACTCGATCCAGTTTGCCGAGAACAAGGAATAACGATCACGCGAGTGCATTCAATCCGTAGCCTGGATGCTTGAATCCGGTGAATGGGGATAGCGTTACGGTGCGCTCGTAGAGGAAAGCGTACGGTTAGTTCTGGATGTGAGCATTCGGGCCGCGCCAGTTAAAGCTGGGGTTTAGAGCGCGTCCAAAAAGCTAGGAGTTGCTTAGTCGCCGAGCCATAAGGTGAA